>NZ_JBNNWD010000001.1:0-880311 GCF_050280885.1 Pseudomonas sp. NPDC086566 | reverse complement strand
CCGGCTGTTCGACAACGACCGTTGGTGGGTGGCGAGCAAGAACCTGATGCTGTTCGGCGGCCTGTTCATTGCAATCAGCCTGGCCATCGGCGTGCGTTCCAGCTCTCGGTACTGCTGCCGAGACTCCGCCGTAAGACGCGATCCATCACGAGCTGGCGTGCCTGGCTGCCCACCCAACCGATACACCGCGCCTGTCCGCTCTGCCTGAACGATCCGGAGAACCAAGCCGTACTGCTCGCGTGGAAGCTGCCCCTGATGCTGAGCTGCCCACTGCATGGCTGCTGGCTGGAATCCTATTGGGGCGTGCCAGGGCGGTTTCTCGGCTGGGAGAACGCCGACGCCGAACCGCGCACTGCCAGCGACGCGATTGCGGCGATGGACCAGCGTACCTGGCAGGCACTGACGACCGGCCACGTGGAGTTGCCGCGCCGACGCATCCACGCCGGATTGTGGTTTAGGCTGCTACGCACGCTGCTCGATGAGCTGAACACCCCGCTTTCGACGTGCGGCACCTACGCGGGGTATCTCCGCCAAATCTGGGAATGCTGCGGGCATCCGCTGCGTGCTGGGCAAAGTCTGTGGCGACCGTATGAAACCCTGAACCCGGCAGTACGGTTGCAGATGCTGGAGGCGGCGGCAACGGCAATCAGCTTGATTGAGGTGAGGGATATAAGCCCGCCAGGCGAGCACGCAAAGCTATTCTGGTCCGAGCCCCAAACCGGGTTCACCAGTGGCCTGCCGGCGAAAGCGCCGAAGCCCGAACCCGTCGATCACTGGCAGCGTGCAATCCAGGCCATTGATGAGGCCATCATTGAAGCACGACACAACCCCGAGACGGCACGCTCGCTGTTCGCGTTGGCTTCCTATGGTCGGCGCGACCCCGCTTCCTTGGAACAGTTGCGCGCCACCTTCGCGAAGGAAGGCATCCCCCCGGAATTTCTGTCACATTATGAGCCTAGCCTACCCTTTGCATGCCTTAGACAGAATGACGGGTTAAGTGACAAATTTTGACGTGCAGAGCTTCCCGATGCAAACTGTCACATAATCGAACGTATATGTGACAGGTACAAGATGCTGATTGGCTACATGCGAGTATCGAAGGCGGATGGCTCCCAGGCGACGGACTTGCAGCGCGATGCGCTGGTCGCGGCCGGTGTTGATCCGGCGCATCTCTATGAAGACCAAGCGTCCGGAAAACGCGAGGATCGTCCCGGTCTGGCGAGCTGTCTGAAGGCACTACGGCCAGGCGACACGTTGGTCGTTTGGAAACTGGATCGGCTCGGGCGCGACCTGCGCCATCTGATCAATACCGTCCATGACCTGACCGGACGCGGCATCGGCCTCAAGGTGCTGACCGGGCACGGCGCGGCCATTGACACCACGACCGCCGCCGGCAAGCTGGTCTTCGGTATCTTCGCCGCGCTGGCCGAGTTCGAGCGCGAGTTGATCGCCGAGCGCACCGTGGCGGGCCTGGCCTCAGCACGGGCACGCGGCCGGAAAGGCGGCCGGCCGTTCAAGATGACCGCCGCCAAGCTGCGGCTGGCGATGGCGGCAATGGGGCAGTCAGAGACCAAGGTCGGCGACCTGTGCCAGGAACTTGGCATCACGCGGCAGACCCTGTATCGGCATATTTCACCCAAGGGCGAGCTACGTCCAGATGGCGAGAAGCTACTCAGCCGAATTTGATGCCGACATGAGGCGACGTAGCGAAAGCGTGGTTTGTCTCAATTTGACGGCGGCGAACCGCAAGCGTTCGGTTCGCCGCTCGTTTCGGTCGCAGTGCTGGCCCGCGCCTGGAAACGTTGATAACACTCCAGCCCGCAGAAGTGCTCGACGTACTCCGCGCCTTCCGGTGTGAAGGCGGCATCGAGCGGAATTTCCTTGCAGCACACGCAGCAACTGGTGGCGGTCGGATCATTTGCATTCATGGTGGCACCCCTCCATTGACTGACGAAGACGGCGAATGCCGCCGCCGGCATCGGCTTTGCGAACAGAAAGCCTTGCCCGCGCTCGAACGCTTGGGCCCTCCGCCGTAGTCCATCCATCCGGCCGGGAAGCGCTCATGATCTTTCCCTGAATGCCCGCAACGCCCGCGCCAGTGACAGAAGAAACAGGCCGGTCAAACCGAGCGCCGTGATGACCCAATACTCGACAAGGAATGCACCGGCGGTTGTGCCGGCCAGCACGGCAGCGAGGATGGACAGGTGGCAGGGGCAAGTCAGCACGGCCAGCGTGCCCCACAGGTAGCCGGTGAACGGTTTGTGCGTCTCGGCCGGCATGCGCTCGGGGCTGTTCATGGCAAACTCTCCGCATGCTGTGCCGGCGCGGTCGGCATGGCGGCCAACTGCACTTCCAGATTGGCCAACGCTTCGCGCCGGCGTTCGACGAACTGACGCAGCACAGCAAGCTGCGCGGCAGTTTCATCGCAGTTCGCCGCATCCAGCGCCCGGCACAGCCGCGCCAATGCGCCGAGGCCGATGCCCGCCTCGAAGGCGGCCCGCACGAAGCACAGTCGCTGCAAGGCGGCGTCATCGAACAGGCCGTAGCCACCCGTGGTGCAGGCGACTGGCCGCAGCAATCCGCGCAGCAGGTAGTCGCGCACGATATGCACGCTCACCCCGGCATCAAGGGCCAGCCGGGACACCGTGTAGGCGTTCATCGAACACCTCCTTTTGGTCGGTTCACGGCAATGCATATACCGTTTCGCCGAGTTCAATCCGCGCGCTGCGAATCCGATGCCGGTGCCGTAGAACATTGGGTCGATATCCGATCACGGTGTCCTAGATGACATGGTCTGCAACAGATGTCGATTAAACTCCTGGCCCAAGCCGAAAGCCTCGTGGACACTGACGATCGCCAATCCTTCCAATCCTTGATGCTTGGAGGCCCAGTCTTCCGCCGTCGGGACAGATGCAAAGAAATGTACATGGCAACAGAAGGACTGACGAACGTCGGCTGCTTCCTGCGGCAATACCAAGGACACCGCCATGCCGGCAGGTTCGACAGCCTGTATCTCGCTGGGTGAAACCGTAAGCGAAACGGGTGCTCCAGTTGCAGCGCAATGCGACGAGACGCGAGCTGTACGGCCGATTAACGCCGGGAGCATCAGGGTGTCCAGCGCGCACCAGGCATACAGCCGGCGGTTGTCAATTTCCAAGACATGCGACGTCTCGCGCAAGGTGAGGACATAGCCGATGATGTTCCCATCGTTGTCGTATTCGGTACTGGTGGCTTGTTCGAGCACAGCCGCCACTTGCTCAGCGGGCCAGCCAAGAGTCCTGGCAAGCGTAGTTCGCGAAATCGGGCGTCCCTTGGCAAGTTCACCCAGTAGCGCGACCAAGAACTCCGCAAAACCTTTGGGCCGGTTGGTCGGGGTGAGACGTTCTAAAATATATGGGGCGAGCTTCATGGTTCCATCTCCTATTTGAATTGGATAGCGTAACCTTACTTCCGTACTCATGTACGGAGTCAAGCGGTATGGAAAATAATTTGGAGAACCTGACCATTGGCGTTTTTGCCAAGGCAGCCGGCGTCAACGTGGAGACCATCCGGTTCTATCAGCGCAAGGGCTTGTTGCCCGAGCCGGACAAGCCCTATGGCAGCATTCGCCGCTATGGCGCGGCGGACGTGACACGGGTGCGATTCGTGAAATCGGCCCAGCGGTTGGGCTTCAGCCTGGATGAAATCGCCGAGTTGCTGCGGCTCGACGATGGCACCCACTGCGAGGAGGCCAGCAGCCTGGCCGAGCACAAGCTCCAAGACGTGCGCGAGAAGATGGCCGATTTGGCGCGCATGGAGGCTGTGCTGTCTGACCTGGTGTGCGCCTGCCATTCGCGGCAGGGGAATGTTTCGTGTCCGCTGATTGCGTCGTTGCAAGGTGGAACGAGCTTGGCAGGGGCTTCCACAGCTTAGCGTGCTTTATTTTCCGTTTTCTGAGGTGCCCCCTACCAGCAACGCACCGCCGAAGACCGGCAGCAGGAGCGCGAGCAATTCCAGATGGTTAACCGGGGCCTGAAAGACCAGATTCAAGACCTGCAAAACCGGCTCATCCAAGCCGAGTCAAGAGCGTCCGAGCTGATAGACACTAATGCGCAATTACAACGACAAACGCATGAGCTCGAACAGGCCAATGCGATGCACAAAAGCACCTTGGATAGGCAAGTGGCCGATATCCAGAACTTGGAGCATCAACTTAACGACGCCTCGGCAAAAAACCGGGAGCGGAAGCATGAAAGCAAACAATTGGCGGATAATATTGCCGCACTCGCAAGCCAGAAAGCAGATGCCGATAAGCAGGTGGCCGTACTATCCCAAGCATTAGAGGTCACCAAAACGGATCTGAAAGCCTCTCAGAATAGAGCGGAAGTTCTGTCCGATGAGAACAAGTTGATTCTTCAGGAAAAAGCGGTGATTCAGGGGCAGTTTAAGCAGCTTCAGGAGTCACTGTCGCGATAAAGGCTTTAGTCAAACATTCATCGAAAAAGCTATATTAATCAATATATTATATACGAAGTGGCTAATTCCAACGCTTTTACCGGCCGGACCTCAAGTAGCTGCACCGGCCGCCATTTCATTCAAAGAGGCCTCGACGACAGTCAAAACTGTTCGACGCACGTCGATCTTCCATCGCACGCGCTCGACGCATCGGTCCAGGCTTTCGCTATCGTCTGCGTCCAATGCTTTGCAAAGTCGCGCCAGTTCGTCGAGCCCAATTCCGGACTCGAAGGCTGCGCGGAGAAACCGCAGCCTTCCGAGTGTTTTGTCATCGAAAATGTTCTAGCCACTTTCGGTTCGCCGAGCAGGGTGCAACAAGCCGCGTATCATGTAGTCGCGCACGACATGCACGCTGACGCAAGCATCATCAGCCAGCTTCGATATCGAGTACGCATTCATACTGGGCTTTCCTCGCAGTCCTCTAGCAGCTTAAGCGCGACATCATGACCAAGGTCGAACGCACTCTCGACAGGCACGACCTCAATCCCTTGGTGGGTCGAAGCCCACGAATTTGCAATAGACGGAGACGCAAAGAAATGCACATGACAGCAAAACGAACAACGAATGTCGGGCGAAGTATCCGGAGTTCGCAGTGAAACCATTGCTTCTGCCGGTTCGACATGAAGCACTGCTTCTGGTGCAACGGTGAGAGTGATCGGCCTACCGGTGGCGGCGCAGCGGGAAGTGACACGGGCAATCTTGCCGGTCAAGGCGGGAAACATCAAGGTGTCCAGCGCACACCATGTGTACAAATGACGGCCATCCACCTCAAAAACGTGAGAGGTTTCACGTAGTGTCAGCCCCAGTCCAATGATATTGGCCTCGTCGTCATATTCCGTACCAGGTGCCTGCTCAAGTACCGTTGCAACTCTCGCTCCAGACCATCCGAGTGCGCCGGCGAGCTTTTCGCGTGATACAGGTCCCCCCATCGCTAGCTGTCGGAGCAGCGCGACAAAGAGCGTTGCGAACTCTTTAGGATGATTGCCAGATGAAAGGCTTTCGGCAATCTTTTTGGAATAAATAGTCTTGTCCATTTTCCACCTGTTATATCGGGCAGCGATCAACCGGGATAAACCTTACTCGGCGGTTACGTCCTGCGCTTAACAAAGACGAATTACTTTGTGCCTTGCCGGCGTTGCCATTCCTCGGCCAGCAGCTGGGCTTGCTGTAACTGTTCGGGCTTCATTTGAGCTGCATAGTCTGCAACGACTTTTGCTGCTGTCGGTTCTCCCGACGCTGCGGCCAGACTCATCCACTGGTATGCCTGCACCTGGTCGGGCGCGATGTCGGTAAGACCCTTTGCAAACAGCTGGGCCAGCCTGACTTGAGCCTGCGTGTGTCCCTGCTCGGCAGCGAGGCGGTACCACTTGAAAGCCTCTGCATCGTTGGCAGGAGCCGCACGCCCATTCTTATACATACCGTCGACTTCACTTCCGTAGAGGCGCCCGAGGTTGAACTGTGCATCGGCTTCACCCTGCTCGGCCGCCCTGCGGAACCACTGGATCGATGCCGCGTGGTTTTGCTTTACGCCCATACCGCATTTGTACGCAAGACCCATGATGTTCTGAGCCATGGCATCGCCAGCCCTGGCCTTCTTTTCCCAATCACTGACGGTCTCTGGCGACAATGTTTCAATCGCGGCGCCGAGCTTAGAAAAATCATAAGCCGCCAACGCTTGGTTTGGCATGCCTAACGTTGCGGTACTTGCCAGTACGATCGTCAAGCACGCGCGTACACGGCGTAATTTAAGTCTGATGTCACAAAACATAAAAACTCCTCTGTCCCTGTTTTGGTGCCCAAGGTTTAGCCGGCACAGCACGATAGCTGTGTCACATCCTTCGAAAAAGTCTGTGCCACCAGTTTGAGACCTTCAACCATGGTGAGGTAAGGGAAAAGCTGGTTAGCCAGATCCTGGACGGTCATGCGGGCCCGGATGGCAATCGCGGCAGTCTGGATGATTTCGCCTGCTTCCGGTGTCACAGCCTGGACTCCGAGAATGCGTCCGGACCCTGCCTCAGCAACAAGCTTGATAAAGCCGCGGGTATCGAAGTTGGCGAGTGCACGCGGCACATTGTCGAGCGTGAGCGTACGGCTTTCGGTTTGCAGACCAATGCGCTGGGCCTCTGCTTCACTGTAGCCTACCGTGGCAACTTGCGGATCGGTGAACACGACTGCCGGCATGGCGTCGAGATCGAGCTTTACGTCGCCGCCGGTCATATTAATGCCAGCCCGGGTACCAGCCGCGGCTGCAACGTAGACGTACTGAGGCTGGTCAGTGCAGTCGCCAGCTGCGTAAATGTTCGAAGCACTCGTGCGCATGCCTTGATCGATCAGGATGCGATGTTGCGAGTCAAACGTCACACCTGCGCGCTCGAGATTCAGGCTTGCGGTATTTGGCGTGCGGCCGGTGGCAACAAGCAATTGATCCACCTTTAACTCGCCCTGCGCGGTCGTCAGGATGAATTGGCGGTCGCAATAGGTCACGGCACTCGCCTGCGTCTGTGTCAGCACCGTGATGCCTTCCGCACGGAAAGCTGCAGTCACGGCCTCGCCAATGGCAGGGTCGTCACTGGCAAACAAGGTGCGCCGGGCCAGGACCGTCACCTCGCTGCCCAAGCGCGCAAACGCTTGTGCCAGTTCCAGTGCTACGACCGAGGCGCCAATTACTGCCAGCCGTTTAGGAATGGCTTCGCTAACCAGGGCTTCGGTGGACGTCCAATATGGCGTTCCTGCAAGACCAGGCAACGGCGGGATGGCAGCGCTTGCACCAGTGGCAATGAGACAGCGATCGAAGGCCACTTCGCGAGTGTCACCTTCTGCCGCTTCCACGATAAGCGTTTGGCCATCCTTGAATCGGGCGCTGCCTCGCACCAGATTGATCGACGGATTGCTTTCGAGGATGCTTTCATATTTAGCATGACGCAGCTCGTCCACACGGGCCTGCTGTTGCGCCAGCAGACGGTCACGCAGGACAACTGGGGGCGTTGCCGACAGTCCCACGTCAAAAGGACTTTCGCGTCGCAGATGAGCGATATGCGCTGCCCGAATCATGATCTTAGAAGGGACGCAGCCCACGTTGACGCAGGTGCCGCCGATAGTTCCCCGCTCGATCAGGGTGACACGGGCACCGTTTTCAGCTGCCTTCAGCGCTGCTGCCACAGCGGCGCCGCCAGTACCGATGATCGCCACATGCAGCTGACCTGCCGGTTTCTCCACCGCGCGCTCGCCGCTCAGCCACTGGGCGGCTTTGCCAAGGAGTCCTGGCTGTTCAACACTGCGCTCTTTGCTTTCAAATTCGTCTGTAGGCGTAGCACCGTAACCAAGGGCGCCCACTGCTGCTACGAGCGCGGACACGTCAAGCCTATTGCCTGTGACTTGCGCCTTGTTCGATGGATAATCGACAGCCGCTCGCGTTACGCCGGGGACCGCCAGCAGCGCGTCCTCAACGTGCCTTGTACAACTTGGGCAAGTCATTCCCGCCACGCTCAAACCAACTTCGTTTAACTCTTGCATTCCGCTCTCTCTTTTATCCGTTGTGCCCAAGCCAACTAGTACGACGCCTCGGTCACTGAATCGGTTGTGCGCTTCAGGGAACAGGCTCCGTGGGTCGTTTACAGGCTGCTCACGCGATGACGACCGGCAGAATCGCCTGAGCGGCATCTCTGCCGTGGTTCTAGCGATGCTGCCGTTATTTGTTGCCTTACTTCTTCAGCTCAGATGGGTAGCCTACATCCGTCGTCGCCTTGCTAAGCGCCTGGACGTTGGTCTTCGCATCGTCAAACGTTACGACGGCAAGCTTGGTTGAGAAGTCGACCTCGGTCTTGCTAACACCGTCGACCTTGCTCAAGGCCTTTTTAATGGTGATAGGACAAGTCGCGCAGGTCATGCCAGGAACGGCCAAGGTGACCGTCTGCGTGGCGGCCCACACCGGGGCAACAGCGGCGGCGAGGGCAAGGGAGGCAAACAGTTTCTTCATGATGAACTCCTGGTTAATAGAAAAATGGAACGACATAGGGAAATCCAAGCGCGACCAGGACCAGCACGGCCACGATCCAGAAAATCAGCTTGTAGGTGGCGCGCACCTGCGGAATCGCGCAGACCTCACCTGGCTTGCATGCCTGCACGGGCCGGTAAATCCGCTTCCAGGCGAAGAACAGCGCCACTAGCGCCGCGCCGATGAACAACGGTCGATAGGGTTCCAGCACCGTCAGGTTGCCGATCCAAGCACCGGAGAAGCCCAGGGCGACCAGTACTAGCGGCCCCAGGCAGCAGGTCGATGCAAGAATGGCGGCCAGCCCGCCGGCGAAGAGCGCACCGCGCCCGTTTTGTGGTTCAGACATACGTTGGCCCTTTTGAATTTGGATTGGATAGCGTAACCTTACTTCCGTACTCATGTACGGAGTCAAGCGATATGGAAAATAATTTGGAAAACCTGACCATTGGCGTTTTTGCCAAGGCGGCCGGGGTCAACGTGGAGACAATCCGCTTCTATCAGCGCAAGGGCCTGTTGCCGGAACCGGACAAGCCTTACGGCAGCATCCGCCGCTATGGGGAGGCGGACGTGGTTCGGGTGAAATTCGTGAAATCGGCACAGCGGCTGGGGTTCAGTCTGGACGAGATTGCCGAGCTGTTGCGGCTCGACGATGGCACCCACTGCGAGGAGGCCAGCAGCCTGGCCGAACACAAGCTCAAGGACGTGCGCGAGAAGATGGCCGACTTGGCGCGCATGGAAACCGTGCTGTCTGAACTCGTGTGCGCCTGCCATTCGCGGCAGGGGAATGTTTCGTGTCCGCTGATTGCGTCGTTGCAAGGTGGAACGAGCTTGGCAGGGGCTTCCACAGCTTAGCGTGCTTTATTTTCCGTTTTCTGAGACGACCACAGATCAGAAAAGACTGTGCAGCCGACTCTTGATATTCCGTGCAGTCACCTTCTGAAAATGACAATCAAGGCGGCCAATCTGGAACACACCTACTACTGCGTCACCTTCGACAAGAAGGGCGACAAGCTGTACCTGGGTGGCACCTTCAATGACCTGGCGGTGTTCAACCCGGATACGCTGGAAAAAGTGAAGAACATCAAGTTGCCAGGTGGGGACATGTCCACCACCACGCCGCAGGTGTTCATCCGTTAAATCGGTGTGAGCTTCTTCGCGGGCGCGCCCGCTCCCACAGGTCATGCACGATAGCTGCCGGAGATGAAAACCTGTGGGAGCGGGCTTGCCCGCGAAAGGGCCGGTACAGGCAGTAAAGCAATTAGCTATGAAGCAACTCGGGGCTATTGAAGTTGCTCAGTCGCGGATCATCCTCTGCACACTCAAACCCCTGCACAGCCTCGCGCAACAAGGCCTTCTGCAAACTCCGCTCACCTGCCGCCCAGGCCTGTTCCAGCACTGGCAACACCCGGCGCGGCAGCACGCTGAACATCGGCTGCCAATATCCCCCTTGCCGCACCATGGCGGCACTATCACTCGTCACCGCCAGTTGCCGGAGGTCATCGATCAACGCCTGGTCAACCAGCGGCGCATCGCAGGCAAGCAGCACCACCCACTCATGCCGGGCTACCTTCAGCCCAGCAATCACCCCGGCCAGCGGCCCAGCGAAATCTGCCTCGGCATCGCCCACCAGTTGGTCTGCATAAGCGGCATACGCCTGCTGGTTGCGGTTGCAGGAAATCACCAGGTCATCGCTCAGCGGTCGCACCGTGTGGTGGATATGCCCAACCAAGGGCTCGCCGCGCCATTCCAGCAGGCCTTTGTCGCGTCCGCCCATGCGCTGGCCGCGGCCGCCGGCGAGGATCAGGAGAGAGCAGCGCGGGAGTGCAGGTGTCATGCAAGGGATTCCAGAAAATCGGATCTGCGAACCCTCTCATTCCCCGCAGGGCTTGTCCAGCCACGCTACGTTCATCTGCAGTCGCGCAGGCGGCGTTTCCAGCTTCATGCAGACGCAGCCGGAAGGTCGAATGCCTGTTCCTTCATCAAGTGTTGAGCGAAAAAAATGATTGAGCCTTCGCAACTTCTGCACGACGACTCTTTTAAAGGCGAGGTGGGTTATATTCAGCGGCTTGTGCTACATGGCGACAATTTGCTCGCGTGTGGTAATCACAATGTGCAAGCGCTGGACCGAGATGGCAAAGTCGATAGATCATTCGGTTACAAAGGTAGCATGCTAACGGGCGATATCAGTGAGGGCTTTGCGTTGCTCAAGCTACGCTCCGGTGAACTGTGGGCAATGAAAGCGGGTAGCAGGGATGGCGTTTATCTCCTCAGATTCGACGCTGTTGGGCAGCGCTTGGACGACAAGGGTATCCTGGTATTTGCTCAAGAGGTGGTGCATTACAATACCAGGCGCAGAAATTGGCTAGACGACTTCGATGTCGAGCCTGAGGATTTCCCCGGCGAAGATTATGACGAAGTCTATGACCGAGAGTATGAAAAGAGAGAGGCTGCTTTCAACGCTACTTTTGGTATCCCACCGCGAGGCTATGATTGGTGCGAAATGGTGGAAATGCCGAATGGCTATGTGCTGCTTGCTCTCAGCCGTTCACCTTACAGAAGTATTGATAACCGCCAGGTTGAGGCACGAACGGTATTGCTGCGCCTCGATCAGGCGGGCAATCTTGATCGAACATTTGGTCGTGACGGTAGCCTGGAAATCAAATCGCGGGCTAATGAGCAACTTTTCATGTCTCAGATGACTGGATTGCGCGGTGGCGGCGTGCTGTTGGTAGGGGCTCCAGCGAGCAGGAGGTTTACGCATGTATTGAAGCTGGACGCCACAGGGCAACTGGACCTTTCATTCGCTGATAAAGGTGAACTGAAGGTGCCCTACACCCAGTACGGGGGGCTGAAAGCGCTACATGAAACAGAAGACGGTATGCTCTATGGCGAATGCAGAAGGGAGCCGGCGTTTATTAAGCCTAAAGGTCTTTGGCCGATTCTCAAGATCACATCCACAGGCCGGATAGACACCGATTATCAGCCCGTTCTGCCGCAGGAGATGGCCTGCCGGGTAATTGGTATTAAAGGCAACAGTGTGATGTTGTGGGGAGAAACGATTGTCCCGGATGATCGGTTACACCTTTTGACCGTCGGCCCTGACGGCCATCTGCTAAAACACAACTTTGTTCGATATAACGCAGATAATGAGGTGCGCAGGACCAAATTTTTATTCAATTTGACAGACGATGGCCGCATTCTGATACACACGCATGAACAGGTGTGGGTACCGTCCGACCGCAACTACAACGTTACCACCGTTCTGAAGGCCTATCGGCTTTAAACCAGGCGCTGGATCGAGCGCCACGCGAGTGGTGCTCGATCCCATGGGCACTACCCCTTTACCGCCCTGTCATCACTCATCGTCTTGCGGCTGGAGTTCTCCCGCCCGGCCAGGCGCATTACCACCACGAAGAACACCGGCACGAACACCACCGCCAGCGTAGCGCTGAGCATCCCGCCAATCACCCCGGTGCCGATCGCCTGCTGGCTCGCGGAACTTGCGCCGGTGGCGATGGCCAACGGCACCACGCCCAGGATGAATGCCAGCGAAGTCATGACGATCGGCCGCAGGCGCAGGCGGGCGGCCTGTACGGCGGCGTCGACAGCGTCCACTCCCTGGTCGACCAGCTCCTTGGCGAACTCGATGATGAGGATGGCGTTCTTCGCCGACAGGCCGATCAGGGTGATCAGGCCGACCTTGAAGAACACGTCGTTGGGCATGCCGCGCAGGGTCACCGCCAGCACCGCACCGAGCACGCCGAGCGGTACCACCAGCAGCACCGCGGTCGGGATCGACCAGCTTTCATACAGCGCCGCCAGGCACAGGAACACCACCAGCAACGACAGCGCCATCAGCAGCGGCGCCTGGCTGCCGGACAGGCGTTCCTGCAGCGACAGGCCGGTCCATTCCAGGCCGGCACCGGCCGGCAGCTGGGCGACAAGGCGCTCGATTTCGGCCATGGCTTCGCCCGAACTGTAGCCCGCCGCCGGCTCTCCGGAAATCGCCACCGCCGGGTAGCCGTTGTAGCGGGTCAGCTGCACCGGGCCGCTGACCCACCTGGCCTGGACGAACGCGCCCAAGGGCACCATCTTGCCGCTGTTGTTGCGCACGTGGATCTTCAGCAAGTCCTCCACCTGGCTGCGCTGGTCGCCTTCGGCCTGTACCACCACCCGCTGCATGCGGCCCTGGTTGGGGAAGTCGTTGACGTAGCTGGAGCCGACGGCAACGTCCAGCACCGAGCCGATGTCGGCGAACGACACGCCCAGGGCGTTGGCCTGGCGGCGGTCGATTTCCAGCTGCACCTGCGGGCTTTCGGCCAGCGAGGACTCGCGCACGTTGGCCAGCAGCTTGCTCTTGTGCGCGCCGGCCAGCAGTTCGTCACGGGTGGCCATCAGCGCCTCGTAGCCCATGCCGCCGCGGTCCTGCAGGCGCAGTTCAAAGCCGGTCGACTCGCCCAGGCCGTCGATCGGTGGTGGCAGCACGGAATAGGCCACGGCGTCCTTGAGCTGGGTGAAGGCCAGGGTGGCCCGGTCGGCGATCGATTGCGCGCTGTCGTCGCCACCGCGCTCGGACCAGTCCTTGAGCGTGGTGAAGGCCAGCGCGGCATTCTGGCCGCTGCCCGAGAAGCTGAAACCGAGGATCAGCGTGGTGTTGCCGACGCCCGGCTCTTCGGCGTTGTGTGCCTCGATCTGGGCGGCAACCTGCTCGGTGCGCATACGGCTGGCGCCCGGCGGCAGCTGGATGTCGGTGATGGTGTAGCCCTGGTCTTCGGTAGGCAGGAACGCCGTGGGCAGTTGGCTGAAGCCATAACCCAGCACGGCCAGCAGCACGCCATACAGCAGCAGGTAGCGGCCACTGCGCTTCAGCGCCTGCAGCACCCAGCGCTGGTAGCCGTTGCTCATGCTTTCGAAGCGGCGGTTGAACCAGCCGAAGAAGCCTTTGCGTTCATGGTGCTCACCCTTGGCCACCGGTTTGAGCAGGGTGGCGCACAGGGCCGGGGTCAGGCTCAGGGCCAGGAACGCCGAGAACAGGATCGACACCGCCATCGACAGCGAGAACTGCTGGTAGATCACCCCCACCGAGCCCTTCATGAAGGCCATCGGCAGGAACACCGCCACCAGCACCAGGGTGATGCCGATGATGGCGCCGCTGATCTGGCCCATGGCCTTGCGCGTGGCCTCGCGAGGCGGCAGGCCTTCCTCGGCCATGATCCGCTCGACGTTCTCCACCACCACGATGGCGTCGTCGACCAGGATGCCGATGGCCAGCACCATGCCGAACAGGGTAAGCACATTGACCGAGAAGCCCATGGCCAGCATCACGGCGAACGTGCCCATCAGCGCCACCGGCACCACCAGGGTCGGGATCAGCGTGTAGCGCAGGTTCTGCAGGAACAGGAACATCACCGCAAATACCAGCAGCATGGCCTCGAACAGGGTGCTGATGACCTGCTGGATCGACACCTTGACGAACGGCGAGGTGTCGTAGGGGATGTCGTACCTGACCCCTTCGGGGAAGTAGCGCGACAGCTCCTTCATCTTCGCCCGCACCAGGGTGGCCGTTTCCATGGCGTTGGCACCCGGTGCCAGCTGCACGCTGAAAGCCGTGGCCGGCTTGCCGTTCAGGCGGGTGCCGTACTGGTACTCCTGGGCGCCGATCTCGACCCGGGCGACATCGCCGACGGTGACACTCGAGCCATCCGGGTTGGCGCGCAGGACGATGGCGGCGAATTCCTCGGGTGTGCTCAGCTGGCCGCGGACCACCACGTTTGCGGTGATTTCCTGGGTGCCGCGGGCAGGCAGGTCGCCGATGCTGCCGGGGGCGACCTGGGCGTTCTGCGCGGCAATCGCCTCGGCCACATCGTTGGGGGTGAGGTTCAAACCGATCAGCTTGCGCGGGTCGATCCAGATGCGCATGGCGCGCTCGGAGCCATACAGCTGCGCCTTGCCGACGCCCTTGAGGCGGCGGATTTCGTTCATCACGTTGCGCGCGAGGATGTCGGACAGCGCGGTTTCATCGAGGCTGCCGTCCTCCGAGGTGAGGGTGCCGAGCAGCAGGAAGCCGGTGGACACCTTCTCCACCTGCAGGCCTTGCTGGGTGACCTGGCGCGGCAGGCGCGACTCGACCACTTTGAGGCGGTTTTGCACATCGACCTGGGCCAGGTCGGGGTGGGTCCCCGGCTCGAAGGTGGCGGTAATGGTGGCGCTACCCAGGCTGCTTTGTGACGAGAAGTACAACAGGTTGTCGGCGCCGTTGAGCTCCTGCTCGATCAGGCTGACGACGCTTTCGTCCAGGGTCGCCGCCGAGGCGCCTGGGTAAACGGCGTAGATTTCCACCTGCGGCGGCGCCACGTCGGGGTACTGCGCCACCGGCAACTGGGGGATGGCCAGGGCGCCGGCGAGCAGGATGAACAGTGCGATCACCCAGGCGAAGATCGGGCGGTCGATGAAGAACTGCGGCATGGATCAGGCCCTCACTGGCCGTTGTGCTGGACGATGGACTGAGCCTCGGCGTCGACCTGGACCTGGTCGCCCGCCTTGACGTGTTGCAGGCCTTCGACCACCACCCGTTCGCCGGGCGCCAGGCCCTCGCTGACCAGCCAGCGGTCACCTTGGGCGTTGCCCAGCACCACCTGGCGTTCGCTGATGCGCGACTGCGCGTCGACCACCAGCACCTTTGGCACCCCGGCACTGTCGCGCAGGATGGCCCGCTGCGGCACGCTCAGGCCCTTGGGCTGCACAGCCTGCTCCAGGCGCACGCGCACATAGCTGCCTGGCAGCAGGTCGAGGTCCGGGTTGGGGAATTCGCTGCGCAGGGTGATCTGGTTGGTGCTCGGGTCGACACTGATGTCGGAGAACAGCAGCTTGCCCGGCAGCGGGTAGGCGCTGCCATCGTCCTGGATCAGCGTGGCACGGGCCTGGCCGTCGCCGGCCTGTTGCAGCTCACCGGCGCGCAATGCACGGCGCAGGGCGTTGAGCTCGCGGGTCGACTGGGTGACGTCGGCATGGATCGGGTCGAGCTGCTGGATGGTCGCCAGCGGCGTGGTCTCGTTCTGGCCGACCAGGGCACCTTCGGTGACCAGGGCGCGGCCGATGCGCCCGGAAATCGGCGCGGTGACCGTGGCGTAACCCAGGTTCAGGCGGGCGCGCTCCAGCGCTGCCTTGGCTTCGGCAACGGCAGCGTCGGCCTGGAGGAAGGCGGCGCGGGCGTTGTCGTACTCCTGGCGGCTGACCGCCTTGTCGTCGACCAGCTGGCGGTAGCGCTGCTCTTGCAGGCGTGCCTGGTACAGCGTGGCTTCGGCCTTGGCCAGGGTGGCGCGGGCGCTGTCATGGTCGGCTTTGAACGGCGCCGGGTCGATGAGGAACAGCACATCGCCCTGTTTGACGTCGCTGCCTTCGCGATAGACGCGCTTGAGTACCACGCCCGCGACGCGGGCGCGCACTTCGGCTGTGCGCGGGGCGAGAATGCGCCCGCTCAGCTCGGTGCTGATGGCCAGGGGCTGTAGTTGCAGCGTCTCGACCCGAACCTGGGGAACGGGTTGTTTTTCGTCCTGCTCGGCCGAAGTGTCGCAACCGGCCAGGGGCAGTGCAAGCAGCGCCACCAGCGCCAGGGGGCGCAGGTGTGGGGAGTGGGTGATAGGCATGCGGATCTTCCGATGATGACCGTGCATATGCTAAGGCAACCGTTCCTCGGATAGCTGTTAACACCTGTGGGACCTGTGTGAAAAAGTGTTAAGAAGCGGCCTCACGATTCGTAGGGTTCTATATTCTGCTTGAACCTGTTCCGGCCCCATCGCGGATGAATCCGCTCCTACAAGCAAACCCTCTATGCCAAACATTTTCCTGGTCGAAGACGACAGCGCGCTGTCCGAGCTGATCGCCAGCTACCTGCAACGCAACGATTTCCATGTCCGGGTGATAGCCCGTGGCGATCACGTGCTGGACGCGTTCCGGCAAGACCACCCCGACCTGGTGATTCTCGACCTGATGCTCCCCGGTATCGACGGCCTGCAACTGTGCCGCCTGCTGCGCCAGGAATCGCAGAGCCTGCCGATCCTGATGCTGACCGCCCGCGACGACAGCCACGACCAGGTGCTGGGCCTGGAGATGGGGGCCGACGATTACGTGACCAAACCTTGTGAGCCCCGCGTGCTGTTGGCCCGTGTGCGCACCTTGCTGCGCCGCAGCAGCGTCAACGAGCCGCGCCTGGACAACCACCAGATCGTCATCGGTGGCCTGCGCATCGACCTCGCCGAGCGCCTGGTCAGCTGGCGTGGCGAAGAGGTGGAGCTGTCCAGTGGCGAATACAACCTGCTGGTGGTACTGGCGCGCAATGCCGGTGTGGTGCTCAGCCGCGACCGCATTCTCCAGCAACTGCGCGGCATCGAATTCAACGGTACCGACCGTTCGGTGGACGTGGCCATTTCCAAGCTGCGGCGCAAGTTCGACGACAGTGCCGGCGAGGCCCGCAAGATCAAGACCGTGTGGGGCAAGGGTTACCTGTTCAGCCGTGTCGAGTGGGAGTGCTGACGCGCCATGCTGAAGATTCTGGTGCGGCTGTATCTGGTCATCATCGTCGCTTACGCCGGGGCGTTGCTGTTGATTCCGGACGCCATCGTCGGCCTGTTCCATGACCGCTTCATGGCCTACAACCTGGACCAGGCCAAGGGTGTGCAGTCGCTCATCGTGCGCCAGTTCCAGCAGGCGCCGCAGGCGCAATGGCCGGCGGTGGAGCAAGACCTGGCCAAGGTCTTTGCGCCCCTGGAGGTCAAGCTGCTGCGTAGCGAGGAGGCCGGCCTGAGCGCGCAGGAGAAAGCACGTCTGGAGCACGGCCTGTATGCCGTGCGTATCGGTGACTGGGGCTATTACAGAACGGCACTGGCACCGTTGGATCAGGACTGGCTGGTCAGCCTGCATTCACCACCAGACCCACTGGACATCAACGTGTTGTCCTGGGGGGTGACGGTACTGATCGGCGCGGCCATGCTCGGCTGCCTGCTGCTCTGGGTGTGGCCGCACTGGCGCGACCTTGAGCGGCTGAAGGAAACCGCCCGGCGCCTGGGCCAAGGGCAGATGGCCGAGCGCACGCACATCTCGCCGCACTCGAACATCGGCGAACTGGCAGGGGTGTTCGACACCATGGCCAGTGACCTCGAACGCCACGTCAACCAGCAGCGCGAGCTGCTCAACGCGGTGTCCCACGAGCTGCGCACACCGCTGACCCGGCTGGATTTCGGCCTGGTGCTGCTGTTCGACGAGGTGCCAGCGGCCAGCCGCAAGCGCTTGCTGGAGCTGGTCGGGCATGTGCGCGAGCTGGATGAGCTGGTGCTCGAGCTGCTGTCGTACAGCCGCCTGTACAACGCCGACCAGGCCCGCGAGCGGGTCGAAGTGTCGCTACTGGAACTGGTCGACAGCGTGCTCGGCGGCTTTGCCGAAGAACTCGATGCCCGCGGCATCCAGTGGGAAGTGCAGGCCGAGGGCAACCTGCCGCGCTTCGTGCTGGACCCGCGCCTGACCGCCCGGGCCGTGCAGAACCTGGTGCGCAACGCCATGCGCTATTGCGATGAAAGCCTGTTGCTGCGGCTGCGTCTGGAGGAGGACGGTGCTTGCCTGTTGACCGTGGAGGATGACGGTATCGGTATCCCGACCGAGGAACGTGAGCGGATCTTCCAGCCGTTCTATCGCCTGGACCGCAGCCGCGACCGCAATACCGGTGGCTTCGGCCTGGGCCTGGCGATCAGCCGCCGTGCGATCGAAGGGCAGGGCGGGACCCTGACCGTGGCGCAGTCCGCGCTGGGCGGGGCGCAGTTCAGGATTCGGCTGCCAGCTGGCCAGTCCATATGACGAACCGGTCCTTGCCGCTGTGCTTGGCCTCGTACAGCGCCTGGTCGGCATGTATCAGCGCCATGCTGAGTGTGTCACCGCTATCCACCCTGGCCAGGCCGATACTGATGGTTACCGGTGGCACGCCAAGATCGTTGCGCACCCGCTCGCACAGGGCCGCCACGCAGCGCTCGGCAGCCTGCTGATTCAGCCCGGCGAAGAAGATGGCGAACTCCTCGCCACCCAGCCGGGCAAATTCGTGCCCCTCCGCCCCCGCCTTGATATGCACTGCCACGCGCTTGAGCACGGCATCGCCCACGTCATGCCCGTAGCTGTCGTTGACCCGCTTGAAATTGTCGATGTCGATCATCGCCAGGTACTGCCCGGGGGGGGCCAGGCGGATCTGGCGTTCGGCGTTGGTCATGAACGCCCGGCGGTTGGGAATCTCGGTCAGGGCGTCGAAGTAGGCCTGCTCCAGCAGTACCTTGGACAGGTAGAAATTGTGCAGCTTGGCCTGGCGCATCTGCAGGTAGCTGTAGATCACCAGCCCGCTGAGGAACACCGCGTAGCTCAGCAGCATGGCCCCTTCGAGCTGATCGACATCGATGCGGGTGTGGTAGAAGGGGCTGAGCATGACCCAGGTGATGACCATGGCGCAGAAGAACGACCAGCGCCGTACCGGCAGCACCGAAACGGCATACAGCACGGTCGACACGCCGAGCACCAGCCACACCGGGCGCAGGGGTTCGGGGATGCCTTCGATGACCAGGCGCATGCCCAGGGTGATGACGGCGATGAACAGCAGGTTGAGCACATCGAAATGGTGGCTGCGACGGGTAAAACGCAGTACCACGGTGAGGCAGCCGAGCAGGCCCATGAACAGGTAGGACAGCCAGGTGAAGCCCTGGCCGCCGAGGAAGCTGACGATCAGGTCGAAGACCAGCCAGATGGCGATGCTGACGCAGAATATCAGCATGCAGAACGGACGCATGGACTCGAATTCGTGCTGGCGGAATTCGGCGCGCAGGGCGGCGGGGGCGACCTGCTTGCGCACGTGTTCTTCGATGGTCTTGAACATCGGCGGGCTCCTGGGAGGAATGCACTGCCAGTGCCGGCCCTTTCGCGGGGCAAGCCCGCTCCTACAGGTTCCCCACAAGATCCGAATGTGGTGCGGTCCTGTGGGAGCGGGCTTGCCCCGCGAAAGGGCCGGTTCAGGCTGACTCAATTCTGTGGCAGAACACCTTTGGCCCAAGGCCGGTAACGCAAGGCAAACACCGCTTCGGCATGGCACCCTGCATTCAGCTTCGGATCCGCAGGCTCAGCCCGAAAGGCCTGCCCCGGCGCACTCACCTGGCGAAACGCCTCGCGCACCACCCCCACCCGACAGGGCAGCGCCTGTTCGTAGCTCTGGCGCACCAGCGGTGGCAACCGCCCGGTCCCGGCGCCGTCCTGCCACCACACAGTCAAGCCCAACCCGGCCAGTTGATCCAGCCAGGCGCCATTGACCCGTGGCGCCAGCTTGCCGGCGCTGAACGCGCTGATGTGCAGCGGCTTGTCCAGCCGCCGGTTGAAGGCCTGCAGTTGGCTGTACAACGCCTCGCGACGACTGCTTTCGCGAAAGTGCAGGTCGTCCAGTTCCATCGGCAGGTACCAGCCGGCAACGGGCAATTGCCAGTGCTGGCGAACCTGCTGGTACTGGCTCAGGGAGCGGCCCAGTTGCGACTTCCAGTAAGTGTTCAGGCCGTCACCATCGAGCTCCTCGATGCGCTGGTAGTAGGCCGGGTCCAGGTACAGCCCGAGCACCAGCTCCAGGCCTTGGGCATGGGCCTCGCGCAGGCTGTTGGCCAGCCAGCCCTGGGCACCGCCGAAGTCACTGTCGCCGTAGGCACTCCACTGCACGATCAGCGTCGTGCCACCTTGCGCCCTGGTGGCGCGCCACAGTTGCTGCCATTGCGTCGGGGTCACCGCGGCGTCGCGGTTGAGTGGCTGGTAGAACAGGCGTTGGTCGGCCACGGCCGGCAGCCACAGGGCGAGCATGCAGATTGCCAGGAACGTACGCATCAGAAGCTCATCTCCGCGCCAACCAGCACGCCATTGGCGCTTTTGTAGAGGTTGCCACCCAGCGACTGCTGGTATTCGGCGCGCACCTTCAGCGAGCCGCGGTAGGCGTTGTAGCGGTCGTCGTCGAACCACCATTGCCAGCGCACACCGACCCCGGCCCGAGCGTCCTGGCGCCAGTCGTTGCTTGGGTCCTGGCTGGAAAACTCGGCGAAGCCGTAGGGCATGAGCGTTTGCGGCGAGTTGCCCGGCAGTTTCCAGGCATGCCCCTGCTGGTAGCGCGACAGCCAGGCATGGTCGCCGGCGCGGGTCCACCAGGCGGCATCGAGGTAGAGGAAGCGCTCGTTCCAGTCGTCTTCATCGACGCGCCAGTCGTTGCGCCAGTCGCCTTGGTCGAGGAACGAGGCGGTGGCGCGCAGCAGCAGGTCGTTGCTCGATTCGGCGTGCTGGCGCAAGTCGCCCCAGTTGCCGCCCACCTTGGAGGGGCTGAGCAGTTGGCCCAGGCTCAGGCCGCTGTAGTGATCGTCGTCGATCTGCCGCTGGTGGTAGAGCTCGGCATACAGGTTCAGGTTGGCCTGGCCGAGCGGCTTGTAGCGCAGGCCGACGCCGGTGCCCATGCTTTGCGCATAGTCGGTGCGGCTCTGGCCGCCGAACAGCACCCGGCCATAGACCGACAGGGTACTGCCGTTGCGGCTGGGTTCCTCACCGAGGGCGTGGTCCCACATGGCCAGCTGCACGTTCTGCGATTGGGCGCGACGCGAGGTGCCGCTGCGCTCGCCGTTATCAAGGAATTTGTCGTTGGTCGAGGTGCCTGCCGGCGACCAGGTGCTGGCCAGGGTGATGGTGTCGCGCCGTGAGAGGGTTTCGTGGGCGCGGCGCTGGCGGTACTTGCGGGCTTCGAGGCTGCCGTATTCGTCGTCGCCATCGACCAGGTTCTGTTCCACATCGATGACCCGTCGCAGTTCGCGGCGGGCCGCTGCGCTGTTCTCGACCTCGTCATAGCGCAGCGCCAGGGTCTCGCCGAGGCGATAGTCTTCGGGGAAATCGTGGGTGGCGCGCTCCAGATAAGGGATCGACCGGCGCCGCTGGGCCACGTCCTCGGAGCCGGCCAGACGCATGCCGTAGTCGGCACGATAGCGCGGCTGGTCGGGCGCCAGGCGCACGGCCTCGGCCAGCCAGGCGCTGCTCTGTGCGCTGTCGCCGGCCTGTTGTGCGGTGCTGGCGGCAGCGTAGTAGTGGTCGGCTCGCGGGTTGTGGGCCAGGGCTTGGCGCTGCAAGCGCAGTGCCGTTTGCGGATCGCCCTGACGTTGCGCGATGGCGGCGCCCAGCGCCCAGTCGTCGGCGCTTTTGTAGGCGGCGGCGTCCCAGTAGCGGCGGGCGGCGTCGGCATCGCCGGCATTCAACGCGCCGCGTGCGGCGGTCAGGCGGGCGTTGTCGTTCCAGGCACTGGCCGGCAGGTTGCGCCATATCGGCAGGGCCGCTTCGGAATCGCCAGCGGCTTCCAGCGCGTAGGCCAGTGGCAGGCGGTCGCCACGCTCGCCCAGCTGTTCGGCGGCCTGGTAGTAGACCACTGCTTCACCGGGTTGATCGGGCATGGCGCAGCGGCCCAGGGCCCGGTACTGGCCGGCTTCGGTCGGGTTCGCCGGGATACCCTGGCGCACCGCGGCGCACTGGCCGTTTTCAGCCAGGCGGCCGAGTAACTGGGCGCGGGTACTGGCGTCTACCCTGGGAATCAGCCCTAGCATGCGCTGGCTGTTCAGCGGGCCATCGTTGCGCGCATAGATATTGCCCAGGCGCTGCAGCAGGGAAGGCGTCAGTCGCCCTTGGCGGCGATCATAGGCTTGCTCCAGCAAGGTGCGGGCCCGCTCGCTGTGGCCTTGCTGCAGCAGCAGGAACGTCGCTTGCTCCAGTGCAACCAGGTCACCGCTCTGGCGGTAGCGGCTTTCCCATTCGGCTGCCGTGCGAGGTTGCGGCGGTTGCACCGGGTCGCCATACAGGCGCTGCTTGAGCACCGCATAGGCGCGTGGGTCTGCGCTGGCAGGGCAGTCCTTGAACTGCTCGCGGGCAACGTCCGGGTCGCGCCGTGACAACCAGTCGACGGTCTCCAGGCACGGGCGCTGCAGCTCGTTGCTCAGGCGCCGCACCAGCGGCGCGTCATCACCTTCACGGGCCAACTCCCAAAGCTGCTGGCGTTGCTCAGGTTGCTGCAACTGCTCGGTGGGCAATTGCTCCAACCAGCGTTGCGCCAGTTGATTGTGGCCGACGGCAATGGCCCGATTGGCCATGGCCAGGCGCGTCTGGTTGGCCACTTCAGCCGAAGGGGCGCTTTGCAGCAGCTTCTCCAGACCCTTTTCGTCGACTTGCTGGACATAGGCATTGGCCAGGCGCTGCCAATCTACAGACGGCAGTTGCCCCTTGTCGGCCAAGGGTTGCAGTTGATCGATGGTCTCCTTCCAGTTACGCAGCTGTTCGGCGAAGTTGGCCCGGGCCAGGCGCAGCACCGCGCCATCGTCGCGTGGCGGCAACTGGTTGAGCCATTCCAGGGCTTTGCCGGCACCGCCGAACTTGGCCAGGCTCAGGCTGTAGGCCTGCCACAGGCGTACCCGCTGGGTGCCATCGACGCTGGCCAGCCAAACTTCGACCTGGCTGGCGGCTGGCGGGTCCTGCTCGATCCAGGTCAGGCGCAGCTCTTGCAGGGCGTCTGCGTATTCGGAGCCATTGCCAAGTTGCTCGGCCATGGCTTCGGCGTCCTTGTAGCGGCGCTGGTGGGCCAGGGCTTCGACCAGCAGCGAGCGGGCTTCGTCATTGTTCGGCACACGGCTCAGTACATGGCGGGTCAGGCGTTCGACCTCGGCCCAGTTGTCCTTCTTCGCTTCGCGATAGCTACGCTCCATGAAGGGGTAACTGGTGAAGCGTTGGAACTCGGTCATCGGGGCCGCCTGAGTCGCCAGCGCGGTCGAACACAGCAACAGCCCGGACAGGGTGAGGGAAAGGCGCGGCTTCATGCCACCTCCCGGGTCAGGTCAAAGGCAGCCTGCTGTTCGCTGGCTTGTTCGGCGAGGGCCTGTTGCAGTACCTCTTCGGTAATGATGCCGCGGGCGATCAGGTGTTCGCCGAGGCTTTGCTGCTCGGGGTTGAAATCGATCAGTGCCTGGTTGAACAGGGTGACCGGGACCATCCCGCGTACCTGCAGGAGGGCGCCAAGCATCACCTGGTGGTGGCTGACTCGTTCGATCAGGTCGGCATCATCCTGGTGCCGTTCCAGCACGGCGAGCATGGCGTGGGTTTCGGGCTTCTGCCAGGGGCTCGGGTAGTGGTAGCGCAGGCCCAGGGTGACCCGGCCCTGGGGCGCCAGGCGGCAACTGACCGGGCGCTTGAGCTGGCGGCTGATGACCCCCAGCGACACTTGGCTGACCGGGCTCTCGCTGGCCAGCACCAGGGTGTTGCCGTCTTCGGCGACCGGCAGCACGCCGTAGTGCGTGGCCAGCCGGCGCGGCAGTTGGGCGATCAGTTGTGGGTCGAGCTTGAACGGGTTGAGCGGTGCCCAGGGCAGGTCGAGCTGCTCGGCCAAGGTTTGCACCAGCTGCTCACTGTTCAGCCAGCCGCGCAGCAGCAGTTCGCGGCCCAGGCGCCGGCGCACCGGGCTGGTGATCGCCTGCTCCAGCTGCTGTTCGGTGATGTAGCCTTTTTCCACCAGGCGATGGCCCAGCGGCGTGCGCGCCGGCGAGGCCAGGGCGGGGAATTCGTGGGTGGTCTTGTCCCACGCCACCCGCCTTGAGTCGCCCATCTCCATGACCTGGCGCAGGGCGCGCAGGTTGGCGAAGAAGTTGACGAAGTTACTCCACATCATCCGTGGCGCCGACAGCAGGCCTTCGAAGATGCCGTAATAGCGGGTGACGAACCAGCCGCGCTGGAACAGGCGGTTGATCAGCAGCAGGCCATTGAGCCAGAGCAGGGTGGTAAGCAGCCGGCTGTCGCTGAGGATCGACATGAAACGCCATGAATCAGGGGCGATCACGGTCACCAGCCACATGGCCAGCAGCACCAGCAGCAACAGGTTGACCAGGAAGCTCAGCAAGTAGGCGAACAGGCCGCGGCGGTCGCGCCAGAGGAAGTAGTTGAGCGCGCCAGTGCGGCTCCAGCCGAGGTTGCTGGTGCCCTGGAAGACGATGCCGACGATCCATCGCGACTTCTGCCGGATGGCGTGCTGCCAGTCGCGTGGGAAGTGCTCGCGCACGCAGATCACCTGGGAGAACTCGCGGCTCATGCCCGGCCGCCACTCGTGCTTGAGGGCCAGCGCCGGGTCGGTGATGGAGTAGCGGGCGAAAATGCACTTCATGCCTTTTTGCTTCAGGCGAAAGCCGATGTCGTAGTCTTCGGTCAGGCTCTGCACGTCGAAGGCGATGCCGTCGCCGTCTTCGAGCAGGGCGCTGATGGCGCGGCGGCTGAAGCAGGTGCCGACGCCGGCACTGGGCACCTGGCCGGTCAGCGCCTCGCGCACGATCACGTCCTTGCCGTGGTTTTCGGCGAATTCGTCGACGTAGTGCCCGGCGGTGAAACCCTTCCATTCCGGCGCGTAGGGGTACACCGGGATCTGGATCATGTCCTTGTTCGGCAACAGGTAGTTGAACAGGCGCAATTCCATGGGCGAGATCACGTCTTCGGCGTCATGCAGGATGAAACCGGCAAACTCGATACGGGCATCGTCCTGAAAGCGCAGGATGGCGTCGATGATGTTGTTCAAGCAGTCGGCCTTGCTGGTGGGGCCAGGGCGGGCGCAGACCACCTTGTGCACGTTCGGGTAATGCAGGCATACGGCGTCGACGTCGGCCTGGGTCTGCGGGTCGTTGGGGTAGGTGCCGACGAAAATCTGGTAGTTCTCGTAGTCGATGGTCGAGGCTGCCAGGCGTGCCATTTCGCCGACCACGCCCACCTCGTTCCAGGCCGGGACCATGATCGCCAGGGGTTTTTCCGCGACTTCGAACAGGCGCTTCTCGTCGGCCTTTTCGTACTTGTCGTAGATGCGAAAGCGGCGGATCAGCTTGCGGCCCCAGTAGCACAGGTCGATGAACAGGTCGTCGAGGCCGAGCAGGAACATCAGCGAGGCGAGGATGATCGCCAGGACCTTGAGGCCGAACAGCACATAGGTGAGGAAGTCGATGAAAACCAGGCTCATGCGTCGTCTCGCTGGGTGGCGGTTTCCGCGAACCAGCGCGTCAGGCGCTCGGCGATGCGCTCGCTGGCGTGGCCGTCGCCAAACGGGGTATAGACCCGCGCCATGCGCGCGTAGGCCACCGGGTCGTCAAGCAGCCGGGCGGTTTCTTCGACGATGCGTTCAGTCAAGGTGCCGACCAGCTTGACCGTGCCGCCTTTCAACACCGCGGGGCGCTCGGTGACCTTGCGCAGCACCAGCACCGGCTTGCCCAGTGCCGGGGCTTCTTCCTGCACGCCACCGGAGTCGGTGAGGATGACCTGGGCGCGGTTCATCAGCCAGACGAAGTGCTGGTAGTCCTGGGGGGCGATCAGGTGGATGTTGCTGCGGTTCGACAAAACGCCATACACGGCCTTCTGCACCTGAGGGTTAAGGTGCACCGGGTAGACGAACTGTACGTCGGGGTAGCGCTCGGCCAACTGCGCGAGGGCCAGGCAGATGCGTTCGAAGCCGGGGCCGAAGTTCTCCCGACGGTGGCCGGTGATCAACACCATGCGCTGTTCCGGCCGCAGCTTGCTCAGCGGCGAGTCGGCGGCGGGCTGCCATTGCCGTTCGGCGAGGTGGTCGCGCATCCACAACAGGGCGTCGATGACGGTGTTGCCGGTGACTTCGATGTGCTCTGGCGGCACGCC
The DNA here is from genome assembly GCF_050280885.1 of Pseudomonas sp. NPDC086566. Classification (NCBI taxonomy): domain Bacteria; kingdom Pseudomonadati; phylum Pseudomonadota; class Gammaproteobacteria; order Pseudomonadales; family Pseudomonadaceae; genus Pseudomonas; species Pseudomonas sp. NPDC086566. The sequence continues at coordinate 854,096 of NZ_JBNNWD010000001.1, read as the reverse complement.
TTCGCGAATGAGGTTGGCGTCCGAGTCGCGGGTCGGGGTGAAGTGCAGGTCGGCGAGCACCCCGGTCAGGCGCCGGTTGGCTTCTTCGGGCCAGGGCTGTTGCAAGTTGCCGGTGCGCAGGCCGGCTTCGACATGGCCGATGGGAATGTGCCGCTGGAAGGCCGCGAGGCTGGCGATGAAGCTGGTGGTGGTGTCGCCGTGGACCAGCACGATGTCCGGCCTGACCTGGTCGTAGGCCTGGTCGAGCTTGTCCAGCAGGTCGCGGGACAGGCCATTGAGCGTCTGGTTCTCGGTCATCACCTTGAGGTCCTGATCCACGCTCAGGCCAAAGGCGGTCAGCACCTGCTCGAGCATTTCGCGGTGTTGGCCGGTGGAGCAGATATGCAGGTCGACCTCGGGCCAGGTGCGCAGCACACGGGCCAGCGGGGCCATCTTGATCGCTTCGGGTCGGGTGCCGAAGACCATCATCACGCAATACGCCATCGTCTTGATCCTCGTTCGATTCCCTGGACGAAGTTGTGGGACAGGTCGCCACTTGCAAGTGATAGATACAAGCAGTCGCAGGGAGGGTTGTCCAATGCGTGATCGGCTGAAGCCGTGTCGGGCAAGGAAGGGGCCTGACGCCAGGGGAAGGGGGCTGCAGAAACGATAAAGCTTAATAATTCTTGATTGAACGGTCAGTCAATAAAGTATTTCAGGCTTTTTCTTACAGCCTTCATCTTGTACTTTTGTAAGCCATTTACCGCTGGAGCTGAACATGCAAGGCAAGGCGCGCAAGATCGTCCAGGCCATTCTCTACGAAGCCATCGCCGTGGCTTGCGTGGCACCGGCGCTGGAGCTGGCGTTCGGGGCCGGGATGGCGCAGTCGACGGTGCTCTCGGTACTGATGTCGGGCATCGCCATGAGCTGGAACATGGCCTACAACTGGGCCTTCGAGCGCTGGGAGGCACGCCAGCGCAAGCGTGAGCGCACGCTGCTGCGCCGGGGCCTGCACGCGCTGGGCTTCGAAGGCGGGCTGGTGCTGATCCTGCTGCCCTTGGTGGCATACTGGCTGGACGTCAGCCTGTGGGCGGCGTTGCTGACCAACCTCGCCCTGTTCGTGTTCTTCTTCGTCTATGCCTTCGTGTTCCAGTGGGGCTTCGACAAGGTCTTCGACGTGCCGCTTTCGGCGCAGCAAGCAAAGTGTTGACTTGGCCAAGCCAGGCGGGATAACGTCCTACCCCATGAACACCTTCCCGCACGTGAACGCCATTATTATTACCGCCATTATCAGCTTGGCGGGCTAGCGCGTACGTGCACCGAACCCGCCCTGGAGGCGGGTTTCTTCTCTCTGACTCCTGGGCAACAAAAAAAGCCAAGGAGTTGCAACTGATGACCAGCCTCAACCTCAGCCCTCGTACCCCGACCACCGCGCAACAATTGCTGTCGGACTAGGTGCGCCGCATTCTGTCCGCGCCGGTATACGACCTGGCCATCGAGACGCCCTTGCAAGCCGCCCCCGCGTTGTCTGCCAGCCTTGGCAACCAGGTGCTGCTCAAGCGCGAAGACCTGCAGCCGACCTTCTCCTTCAAGATCCGCGGTGCCTATACCCGGCTGTCGCGCCTGAACGCGGCCCAGCGCCAACGCGGCGTTATCACCGCTTCGGCAGGCAACCATGCCCAGGGCGTGGCCTTGGCGGCGGCGCACCTGGGCATGCAGGCGACCATCGTCATGCCCACCACCACGCCATCGCTGAAGGTAGAAGGGGTGCGCTCGCGGGGTGGCCATGTGGTGCTGCATGGCGAGAGCTTTCCCCATGCGCTGGCCCATGCGCTGAAACTGGCCGACAGCGACGGGGCGACCTTCGTGCCGCCGTTCGACGACCCGGACGTGATCGCTGGCCAAGGCACCGTGGGCATGGAGATCCTGCGCCAGCAGCCGGGTGCGCTGGACGCGATCTTCGTGCCGGTGGGCGGTGGCGGGCTGATCGCGGGCATTGCCGCCTACGTCAAATACCTGCGCCCCGAGGTCAAGGTGATCGGTGTCGAACCGGAAGACTCCAACTGCCTGCAAGCTGCCATGGCGGCAGGCGAGCGGGTGATCCTGCCGCAGGTCGGCACCTTTGCCGATGGCGTGGCGGTGGCGCAGATCGGCGCCCATTGCTTCGAGCTGTGCCGGCATTTTGTCGACGAGGTGGTGACCGTCAGCAGCGATGAATTGTGCGCCGCGATCAAGGACATCTACGACGATACCCGCTCGATCACCGAGCCCTCGGGGGCCCTGGCCGTGGCCGGGATCAAGAAGTACGTGGCCCGCGAGGGCGTGCAGGGCCAGACCCTGGTGGCCATCGACTCCGGCGCCAATGTCAACTTCGACCGTCTGCGCCACGTGGCCGAGCGGGCCGAGTTGGGCGAGCAGCGTGAAGCCATCATTGCCGTGACCATCCCCGAGCAGCCGGGCAGCTTCCGGGCTTTCTGCCAGGCCCTGGGCAAGCGGCAGATCACCGAGTTCAACTACCGCTACTATCCCGGCAAGGAGGCACGGTTATTCGTGGGCGTGCAGACCCACCCCGTGCACGACCCGCGCGAGCAGCTGCTGGCCAGCTTGCGCGGGCAGGGCTACAGCGTGCTCGACCTGACCGACAACGAGCTGGCCAAGCTGCACGTGCGCCATACCGTGGGCGGGCATGCTGCGCCGGGGGCGGATGAGCGGGTGCTGCGTTTCGAGTTCCCCGAGCGGCCAGGCGCGCTGCTGGGCTTTCTGGAGCGGCTGGGCAAGCGCTGGAACATCAGCCTGTTCCACTACCGCAACCACGGCGCGGCCGAAGCGCGGGTGTTCGCCGCGCTGGAAGTGCCGGCCGACGAGCAGCCCGGCTTGCCCCAGGCACTGGACCAGATGGGCTATCGCTACTGGGACGAAACCGCTAATCCGGCATACCAGCTGTTCCTTGGCTAATGTTGCGCTGGATCAATATCCGCTGCATTGAACGGGCGGATTCTCACGGGTAGACAGACCCATCAGGAGGATCCGGTCATGAGCAGCACCTTTTTCATCCCGCCCGTGAACATCATGGGCATCGACTGCCTCGACGAGGCCATGGCCGCGATTGCCAGTTATGGCTTGCGCAAGGCGTTGATCGTTACCGACCAGGGCCTGGCCAAGGCCGGCGTCGCTGCACGAATAGGGCGCCTGCTGGCCTTGCGGGATATCGACTCGGTGGTGTTCGACGGCGCCAAGCCCAACCCCAGCATCGCCAACGTCGAGGCGGGCCTTGCCGTGTTGCAGCGTGAACGCTGCGACTGCGTGGTGTCGCTGGGGGGTGGCTCGCCCCATGACTGCGCCAAGGGCATAGCCCTGTGCGCCACCAACGGTGGGCACATCAGCGACTACGAGGGCGTCGATCGCTCGCGCAAGCCGCAGTTGCCGCTGATCGCCATCAACACCACGGCCGGCACGGCCAGTGAGATGACCCGTTTCTGCATCATCACCGACGAGCGCCGCCACGTGAAAATGGCCATCGTCGACCGTAACGTCACGCCGATCCTGTCGGTCAACGACCCGGCGTTGATGGTTGCCATGCCCAAGGGGCTGACGGCGGCCACCGGCATGGATGCGTTGACCCATGCCATCGAGGCGTATGTGTCGACGGCGGCTACGCCGATCACCGACGCCTGTGCCCTCAAGGCCATCAGCCTGATCAGCGAGAACCTGCGCCAGGCCGTCGACGACGGCAACGACCTGCAGGCACGGGAGAACATGGCCTATGCGCAGTTCCTCGCCGGCATGGCGTTCAACAATGCCTCGCTGGGCTACGTGCATGCCATGGCGCACCAGCTGGGCGGCTACTACGACTTGCCCCACGGTGTGTGCAATGCCGTGCTGTTGCCGCATGTGCAGCGTTTCAATGCCAAGGTCAGTGCTGCGCGCCTGCGCGATGTGGCCAAGGCCATGGGCATCAAGGTGTGTGGGCTGGATGCGGAGCAGGGCGCGGGGGCGGCGATTTCCGCCATCGAACACCTGGCGGCGGCTGTGGGCATTCCGGCGGGGTTGGCGGAGCTGGGGGCCAAGCTTGAGGATATTGGCATTCTGGCGCAGAACGCCCTGAAGGATGCCTGTGGCCTGACCAACCCGCGGTCGGCCAGCCAGGATGAGATCGAGGGGATTTTCCGGGCTGCATTCTGATAGCCAGGGTCCATTCGCGGGCACGCCCGCTTCCACAGGCAATGCGCATACCTGTGGGAGCGGGCGTGCCCGCGAAGCAGGCGACGCGGTACTCAGCGCTCGCGCATGAAGAACCCGGCCACGTACTTGCGGAAGGTCTCCAGGCTCTTGAAGTCGGCATAGCGCTTGAAGTTCTCGGCATCGGGCTCCGGCCCGATCGGCTGCTCCAGCAACGATACCGACAGCACCCGGTCCTGATCCGAGGTCAGCACCAGCTCATCCATCACCTGGCCGCCGATCACCGGCCGGCGCATCTGCACCTTCACCCCTTTGCTGGCCATCCAGTCGATCAGCGACACCAGCGCCTTGAGCGGCTCGCGCTCTTCGTCGCGGTACACCGGGAACAGGTGCGCGCGCGACAGCACCGGCACGCTGGCCACATGGATCAGTTCGTAGAAGTGACTGCCTGCTGTGGTCGGTGAGTACAGGGCCAGCGCCAGCAACGGGCCAGACGCCCGGTTGCCACCCCAATATAAATGGTGGCCCTGGAAATCGAAACCGTCCTCACTGCGGTTGTTGAACAGCTTGCGCCCTTTGATCTGGTCGACGCAGTCCAGCAGCAGGCCATGGCGCCGATGGTTGCCGAACACCGTGGCTTCGCGCAGGCGGGACTTGAGCATCATCATGTGCTTCATGTCCAGGCGGGTTTCCAGGTAGTTGCTGGCCGGGACCCGTTCGAGCAGCGGGTAGCGGCTGGCGACACTGCGCAGCTCGGCGAACTGGCTGGTGAGGTCTTTTTTCAGGTGGGTGGCGTAGAGGTTGAGGCCGCTGGTTTCGATCCAGGTCAGCAGCAGCGACAACAGGCGCTGCTGTTCGCGGCGCTCGTTGCCGTCAGCCGCGCCAGTGTCGGTGTCGCTGGCTTTACGGTAATCACCGATCAGGCGCAGCGGGGTGTCAGGTGCCAGCCAGGCGGCAGGCACCGCTGGCGCGTCTTCACGCTCGCTGGCTTCGCGCTCGTCCTTGGTGAACGGGCAACCGGGCGTATGCTCGGCAGTGCCCGGGTTGTTTTTCAGAAACAGCGTGCCGGTGCTGCCATTGAGGGTGACATTGAGCACCGGCAAGGCGTCCTTGCGGCAATCGCAGGCCAGCCACTGGTTGGCGCTACGCACCTTCATCAGCAGCTGGTTGGCCTGCAGCAGGCGTGGCCCGGCGAGGTTGCCGGTGGCGAAACCGACCAGCAGTTCTTCTTCGGCCGGGGTCAGGCTGCGCACCTGCGCGGCGGTTTTGTCGATGATTCGCATGAAGCAGCTCCAAGCTACGAGCCTCAAGCTTCAGGCAAACGCGCCGCGCTTTCAACTCGTCGCTCAGCTGCCACTGAACATCTTGGCGGCGCGGGCGCGGATTTCCTCGGGGGTCAGGTCTTCCTTGTGGGTGGAGACGAACCAGATGTTGCCGAACGGATCTTTCAGGGTGCCGCTGCGGTCGCCGTAGAACTGGTCCGTCACCGGGTGCAATTGGGTGCCGCCGGCCGCCAGGGCCTGGGCATAGACCTTGTCGCAGTCCTCGACGTACAGGTGGAGGCCGACGCCGGCACCGGCGAGTTTCTGGCTGGCGGTCAGGCCGCCCTCGCGGTCGCAAGGGTCGCCGAGCATCAGCGAAGAATCACCGATGCGCAGCTCGGCGTGGCCGACGGTGCCGTCCGGGCCTTCCAGGCGGAACATCTCGGTAGCGCCAAAGGCCTGCTTGTAGAACTCGATGGCCTTGGCGGCGTTGCTGATGGCCAGGTACGGGGTGATGCTGTGCTGGCCATCGGGAATGGGTTTGGCTGCCATGTTCGACTCTCCTTCGCATCGGGCGCCGGTTGGCGCCCTGTTGCCTTAGAGTCGTTTGCGCAAATGGAAAATCGACAGGGTTGCTAGATTTATTTCCTATAAGCGCAGTCGTCAGAAGATGTAGTCGGTGGTCAGGAAGCTGGATTGACGGTTGCGGATGATCTCGCTGATCAGCGCTTTGTTGGCCTCCTGGAAACGGGTCGCGACCAGGGTGCGGATGGAGAACACGCGCAAGGCATCATGCACCGACAGGGTGCCTTCGGCGCTGTTCTTGCGGCCGTTGAACGGGTAGGTGTCCGGGCCGCGCTGGCACTGGGCGTTGAGGTTGATGCGGCCGACCTGGTTGGCGAAGATGTCGACCAGGCTGCCGATGGTGGCCGGGTCGTTGCCGAACAGGCTCAGCTGCTGGCCGTAGTCGGAGTCGAGCACGTAATCGATCACAGTCTGCAGGTCGCGATATGGCACCACCGGTACCAGCGGGCCGAACTGCTCCTCGTGGTAGACGCGCATGTCGCGGTTAACCGGGTAGAGCAGGGCGGGGTAGAAGAACGAGCCGCGGCTCTGCCCGCCACCTTCGTTGAGTACGTGCGCGCCCTTGGCCTTGGCGTCGGCCACCAGCTGGTCAAGGTAGTCGACCTTGCCCGGCTCCGGCAATGGCGTCAGCGCAACACCCGGCTCCCAGGGCATGCCCGGCTTGAGGGCGGCGAGCTTGCGCTGGAACTTTTCGAGGAAGGGTTCGACCACATCCTCGTGCACGAACAGGATCTTCAGCGCCGTGCAGCGTTGGCCATTGAACGACAGGGCGCCGGTCACGGCCTCTTCCACGGCATTGTCCAGGTCCACCTGAGGCAGGACGATGCCCGGGTTCTTTGCATCCAGGCCCAGGGCCGCACGCAGCCGGTGCGGGCGAGGGTGCAGTTTCTTGAGGTCGCTGGCGGCCTTGTGGGTGCCGATGAAGGCGAATACATCGACCTTGCCACTGGCCATCAACGCGCTGACCGTTTCGCGGCCGCGGCCATAGATGACATTGATCACGCCCGGTGGGAAGCTGTCGCGGAACGCTTCGAGCAGCGGGCGAATCAGCAGGACGCCGAACTTGGCCGGCTTGAACACCACGGTATTGCCCATGATCAGGGCCGGGATCAGCGTGGTGAAGGTTTCATTGAGCGGGTAGTTGTAGGGGCCCATGCACAGCGCCACACCCAACGGTGCACGGCGGATCTGGCCAAGGGTGCCTTGTTCCAGTTCGAAGCGACTGGAGCGGCGGTCGAGGTCCTTGAGGGCGTTGATGGTGTCGACGATGTAGTCGCAGGTGCGGTCGAATTCCTTTTCCGAGTCCTTGAGGTTCTTGCCGATTTCCCACATCAGCAGCTTGACCACGGCGGTGCGCTGCTCACGCATGCGCGCGAGGAAAGTTTCCACGTGCTGGATACGTTCGGCGACGCGCATGTTCGGCCAGGCGCCACGGCCTTTGTCGTAGGCGTTTACTGCCGCGTCCAGGGCGGTGAGGGCGGTGTCGGCATCCAGCAAGGGCGCGCTGCCGAGCACGACCTGGCGCTCGCCATCCGCCTCCTTCAGCCAGACCGGGCTGCGGACCGTGGCCAGCGGCCCGTCCCAGCGCCGGAGTTCACCGTTCACCAGATAGTCGCGTTGTTCCAGTGGTGCTTCCAGGCGCCAGTTTTCAGGAATGTCTTCGGCGGTCGGAAACAGCGAATCGAGCAGATGTTCCATGGGTACTGCACCTCACGTGTCTGAACGGGTGAAACGCTTCAGCTTCGAGCATGCACCCTGGGCGAGAAAAACACCAGTCTGGCTCAATTTCGCCCGCACCGCGCCGATACAGGGGCAATCGCTCACGCCTGCAGGCTTATGACCCCGCCCAATTCCCCGATGACCTACGAACAGAAACCGCCCACCGGCACGCTGCGACGGGCCCTTTGCCGCTTGTTGCCGGTCGGCGTTTCCCTGGCCGGTATCGGCGTGTCCATGGCCCTTGGGCACGTGGATATCCAGCGCCAGCAAAACCACCAGGACGCAAGCCTGTTCTACTCGCCGTTGTTCTGGTTCGCCTTGACTTGCAGCGGCCTGCTCAGCCTGTTCATCGCACAGATCAACCGCAAGCAGCGCCAGTTGCGGCAGCGTAACCGCGAGCTGCAGCGCTCGCAGGCGCAGCTGGAACGCCTGGCGCATTACGACACCATCACCGGTTTGCCCAACCGGGTGCTGTTCCAGCAACAGCTCGCCGAGGCCACTGCCGAAGGCCACGGGCTGGCTGTGCTGCTACTGGATATCGACGGTTTCAAGCAAGTCAACGACAGCCTGGGCCACGCCATGGGGGACCTGCTGCTGCAGCAGGCGACTGCGCGCTTCTTGCAGGAACTCGACACCAGCGACCGGGTGTGCCGGCTGGGCGGCGACGAATTCGTGTTCATGCTGCAGGGCACCCAAGGACAGGTCAGCCACCAGTTGCGCGAGTTGCTGCGCTGCCTGCAGCGGCCGTTCGACCTCAATGGCAACGCCGCGCTGGTGACTGGCAGCATCGGCCTGGCGTGGTGCCCGCAACATGGCGAAGACGTCGGCAGCCTGCTGCGCCATGCCGACACGGCCATGTATGCGGCCAAGGAGGGTGGCCGCAACGCCTGGCGCCCCTATCACCCGGACATGACCGCACGGCTGCACCAGCGCCTGGAACTGGAGCGCAACTTGCGCCGGGCCCTGCAGGAAAACGAGTTCGAACTGTGGTACCAGCCGAAGGTCGACCTGTTCAGTGGCCAGCTGGAAGGTGTCGAAGCCTTGCTGCGTTGGCGTGATCCGGAACATGGGCTGATTCCGCCCGGCGAGTTCATCCCGCTGGCCGAACGTACCGGCCTGATCATTCCCTTGGGCGAGCGGGTACTCGATCTTGCCTGTGCGCAGATGGCCGCCTGGCGCGCCGCCGATTGCCTGCCGGGCCCGCTCGCGATCAACGTGGCGGCGCTGCAGATCGAGCGCAGCGACTATGTCTCAAGCCTGGCCATTGCCCTGGAACGTCACGGGCTGGCACCTAACCTGCTGGAAGTGGAAATCACCGAGAGCCTGCTGATGGAAAGCCAGCAACAGGCCTGTGCGGCGCTGGCCCAGTTGCAGGCGATGGGCGTGGCCACGGCGGTGGACGACTTCGGCACCGGTTATTCGTCGCTGGCCTACCTGCGCGCCTTGCCCATCGACCACCTGAAGATCGACCGCGCGTTCATCAAGGACTTGCCGGATGACGATGATGCGGTGGCCATTGCCCGGGCGATCATCGACCTGGGGCACGCGCTGGGCTATCGCATCACTGCCGAGGGGATCGAGACCCAGCAGCAGTATGACTTCCTGCGCAATGCCGGGTGCGACCAGGGCCAGGGCTACCTGCTGGGGCGGCCGATGCCGGCCGCCGAGTTGCAGAAGTGGATCGCGCACAATCCGCTCAGGGCGCGTTTGCCACGTTGATGACAGCGTACTTACAGTGCGATCTCGAACAGCTCGTGGGCGGGCCGCGCAAAGGCCTGCTGGCGCAGTTGCGGGTTCTGATCGATCGCCGCCAGGCGGCGCCAGAATTCAGCGCGGGCACGCCTGGGCCTTGAAGTGAAGGGTTCGAGGTCCAGCAGCAATCTCAGGTCTCGGCGGTACTGCAGCGGCAGGCGTTGCCATAGCGCCTCTTCAGGGGCACCCGCGCCTCCGAAGAACTCATCGTAATCACTTTCATCCACCAGCAGGTCCACCTGATGCGCGGCGTTGTAGGCCTCGACTTCCTCGAGCATGCGTGAGCTGAGCCATCGGCTTTCAAGGCGCATCGCCTGGGCGACCGGCTGCGATACTCGAAAGTTGGCCGGCAACTGCTGCAACTGGTTGCCGGCCAGGTCGAGCGTCACCGGCGTGCTGGTGATGCTTTCCAGCCCTCGCGGCAACTCGGTCAGCGCGCAATTGTCGAGGAACAGCGTGAACAGGCGGGGCATGCGGCTCAGGTCGGGGGCGCGCAGCAATGGGTTGCCCCCCATGTCCAGCACGCCCAGGTTGGTGAACTGGTCGAACATCTGTTGGGCGCTGTCGTCCCAGGTGATGCGGTTGTTGTCGAGATCCAGCCACGCCAGCGCCTGGGGATTGGCCAGGCGCGGCAAGCGAGCGAAGCGGCAATAGCTGAGCAGCAGACGCTTGAGCCTGGGGAAGCGCTCGCAGAACTCGGCAGGTAGCAGGCTCAGGTTGCGGTTACCTTGGAGCGACACATGCTCGATGTGCGTGAAGTCGTCCGGCAGCGCCAGGCTCGCCAGATCGCGGTTCTCCAGGTCCAGGCGCGAGAGGTCCAGGCTGCAGACCATTGCGTCCTGGCCCAAGCGCACCCTGGATATCCGTCGCCAGGCATTGATGATGGGGGTAACGGCCTGCTGTCGCCGATGGGGGTAATCCGGGTCGGGGCGGGCCCACTCGCCAAGGTCGCGGCGCAGGGCTTCCAGGCGTCCCTCGAGGTTGCGCATTTCTGCTGCCGGCGAGCGCCCTTGCTGTTGCCAGTCGTCCATTGCGCTCAGGAACTCCTCATCGGTCGAGGCGGGGTACAGACGGCGGTAGCGGCTGGCCAACGGCGCTTGCAGATAGGGACCGCTGGGTAGTGTGCGACGGCCGCCTCGCAACCCTGTACGAGCGGCCTGGCGCCGTGCGCCAGCGCCCCAGAGGCGCTGCAGCAACTCTGTGCGGCGGGGTTCGGTCCAGGCCACTATGCGCTGGCGCAAGGTGCTGCCATCGGTGCTCGAAATACCCAGAGCGTTGCGCCAGGCGCTTGGCAGTGCTTGTTCGACTGCCCGGCACAGGTCTTGGTCCTGGGGCGCCGGGGCAGGTCGTTCGCCCAGATCGGCCTCGTAACCGCTGGCTGACTTGATCACTCGGCAGACCGTGCCTGCCAGGCTGCTTCCGCTGCTGTCGAGCAGCGGGCCTTGCGGGCTGCCTGCGCGCAGTTCGAGGCGCAGGTCCGCAGGCCATTCCGGCATTTCATCGAGGCAGCTCAGCAACAGCCGTTCACTGTCGGTGGTGCCTTGCTGGTGCACCAGCAGCCCTTCCAGTGCGCGCACCAGTGGCCACTCGCGGTGACGCTGCAAAAGCTGTTGTGCTTCGCTTTGGGCGGGTTCAAGCGGCTCGCGGGCCATCCGCTTCAAGGTGTCGAGCATCAGTGCGGGCGCCGGCCGGCCTTCAAGGTGAACCTGGCGCAAGCGCGCCGCGTCGACACCGCATATCTGGCCGGCCAGCTCCAGTTGTGCAGGCGAATACGCCGCGTAGTCCTCACCCAACCTTCTTGCCAATACGGTGAATGGCCATGCCTGGGGCTGTTCGTGAGCCGCGCGCCAGGCGCCCTGACCGTTATGTTCCAGTGGCGGCTGGTAGGCGTCCGGTGCCTCGGGGTGGACGATCCGCCACTGCTGGATGTGCGGGTCGAAGCGCTGTTCATACAGCTGGCCGTCCATGCGGATGTAATGTCTGCCCCCCTGCAGGTATTGGCCTTGCGCATTGGCCGGCAGCCCTTCTGGCAACACCTGGGGGCTGCGGTAGGGCAGCAGATCTGGCTGCCAGAGGCGGTCGCGGCCATCGCTGCAGCGAACTTCCTGCAGGCTTTCCAGCAAGGGGCTGCTGAACAGCTTCGGCACGACGCGGCCTGCGGTTGCCAGGCCTCCGATCAGGGCCAGATTCAGGCCGACGGCCTCAAGGTGCTGCAAGGCCTGGTGACGGTCGCCTTCGCGCCACGCTTCATAGCCTTCGTAGACCTCCCCGAGCAACTGGCAGGCCGTCACAGCCAACATCACGGTGCCCACGGACGGGATGAAGAAAGCGGCCAGGTTGAGCACGTCCAGGCCAAGGCTTTCCCACGCTGCGATACGTTTGGCACGGGCGTGGGCATCGGCCACTGCGGTCGGTACTGCAAGTGCTTGGGCTTGGTTCTTCAGGCGGACCAGGTGCAGGTCCTGATAAAAGCCGAAGGGTTCGCCGATAATGACCGGGAGGGTGGGGCGAAGGTCGGCCGCGCTGGTTTCGTCAAGATTTTGTTGCAGCAGGTCGAGCATGCGTGGCTGGTCGGCCTGGCTCAGGTACGGGTGCAAGCGCTGTCGGTTCTCTGGCGCCTTCAGTAGCGCCACCAGCAGGTGGTTGATGGCGTCGACGTCGGCACAAAGGTGCAGGGCAGGGCTGTCGTCGGGTAAATAGAGCAGCCAGCTTGAGGTGCCCGCATCGATCAGCATCACCTCATGCAGGACAATGCCGAACAGTGCCAGTTGCCGGCAGGGCACGTCGCCGCCTTGCAGCAACTGGTCGACCCGGTCGCGTATCGCACCGCTCAGCGCGTGGCGCAGGTAGGCAAGGTCCGCTGCCAGACGCAAGCTGCCCCGTCGTACCGCGATGGCCTGTTCCCTCGCTTGCGGCGCGGCGAAGCATTGCTGCAGATGCGCTTGGTACGCACCGCCAAGGTCGAGTTCGCGGCACAGTCGGGCAAACGCCTCCGGGGCGAGCGCCAGTCGCTCGACTTCATAGCGCTCGGATGCCAGGGGAAAATGCGCGGGTGGCGTCTGCGGGCCGGTCGGCGCTGTACCGTGCACCGTGATGGGGGTCACATGGATGTTGTCGCTCAGGGCAATGGCGCTTTCGCGGGTGAACGTTTCGTCATCGGCGAAGTTCTGCAAGGCAGCCTGCAGTAGAGGGTCACGACGATGACTGTACAGATAGCCCCACACGCTCCAGGTCCAGGTACGTTCGACGCGCAGCAATTCGCTGCCGTGCAGCGGGGCCGTAAAGCCGGCTTCGGTCAGGCGCGCCTGTAGCAACGGTTCGGCAAATTCGCTGATTTGCTTCAGGCCTTTCAGCGAACGGGCCAGCGCGGCCTGGGCGCGCAGCAGGCGAGCATGGCTGGCCGTTACGGCTTCACGCAGGTCAGGCGCGGCATTGTTGTACCAGTCTTGGTCAAAGGCCTCGAAGCGCTGGCTGCGGCTAATCGCTTGCCAGTGCTGGGGCGTGATGTGGCGGGCCCAGAGGGGCAGTTGCGCAGAGATCAGCTCTGCATGCGGCACAGCGTCAGTCAGGTTGGCCATATTGGGGCTCCTTCGTTGAAAGAGAGCATCAGGCCGCATTTGCAATACCGCGCTGTGGTAGCGGGGTAGCGCAACGCTTGAACGTGGCGCTGCGTCATATATAGCGAAAGCAGTTATCGAAGCCGCCAGGTAAAGGGAAATTTGACGCCATTAATGACGCTGCAATGCTGTCAAGATGCCGCTTGCCAAGCAGCATTCCTGCATCTTAAATGGTTACTGAACATGAAGGCAGCATCCAAAGTTGAGGCTTTATAAATCAACAGGTTATGCCGGATTTATCGCATCGCTCTTTTGTTTTCCCATCAGCCCCGTTGACAACATCAAAGGATGTCGAAGCAGACATGAAAGAGAACCTGGCGGCTGTGGCGCGAAAAGTGATCTCGCCTTCCATGCGCTACGAGATCCGGACTGTTTCAAGCAAGTTACGCGAAGTGGCGGCCCGAACTTGTTTATGGCGCTGGGAAATCTCGCGTTTCCGCCTGCAACAAGCCAGCCCTTACGAAATTCTCTACATCGGTCGCAAGCAACAGCGCGAAATGGCCAAGCTACTGATCGGCGGCAAGGGCCAGCAGTCAGCCGTCGAAGCGGCCGACGCACCGGCCACCAGCCGCCATGTGGTGGTTGTCAGCGAAATGCCGACGTCCGGCGCATTGACCGTGCCCCATTACCTGAGCGCGGTGGTACCCCTGGGGCGTTCGCTCGAAGACATCACCGCTCGCTACGACAGTGAACTGCGCCGCAGCATTCGCAAGCACCGCCCGCTCTACCAGATGCGCCAGACGCTCGCCGATGACGAGATCGCCATGGCCGATCAACAATTGTTGCGGCCCTACGCCACGGCCAGGCAGGGCATCCATGCGGCGCAGTTTCCCACCGACGAAGTGTTTCGTCTGGCCAAGGGAGTCGGGCGCCTCGACCTGATTACCTGCGGTGACGAGGTGATCGGTTGCCATTTGGGCTGCGAGATCACGCGCGATGGCAAACGCTATTGGAGCACCCTGCGTTTCGGTTATTGCGAGGCGGTGTTCTCAGACCCGAAAAGGCTGCGCGAGGTCAACTCGATCACCACCTTCATGGCGCTCGAATGGGCCTTGGCCAACGGTTATGACTATTACGATATCGGCCTTTGCCTGGCGCGGCCGGACGATGGCCTGCTGAAGTGGAAGCGCCGGCGTGGTGGCGATATCGATGCCTTGGGCAACCATGCCTACCTGTTTGTCCGCCTGCCGCGCACGGGGACAGCGCAGTTCCTCTGGGATACACCGTTGTTTGCCGTAGAGGGCAATAAACTGACGCTGCACCTGGGGTTGCCAGAAGGGCCGAGTGACGACGAGGTCGCCAGCCGGTATCACGAAATGGTATTTGGCGGGCTGCACAAGATCTACCTCTATGGCGCCAGGAGCCGCGGCGAGCCATTCCTGCAAACCCTGCGCTCGCGTTACGCCACGCTACAGACCCCGCCCATGATGGAACGGGTTGACGTTTCCAGCTGAACCGACTTCAAGGCAGGCCAGGAATGCCTGCCTTGCCTCAGGCCAGAGACGTGCCACCTCGGGAGGGGCATTTCATGGATAGCGGTATCTCGAACCTCAGCGGCACTTCGCTTGCCAGCCAGAACACCTGGACCCTGGCTGCCTACCGGCACATCGCGCGCAAGCGCCTGGCACGCAAGGCTGATATCGATATCAAGCGTGTCGCCGAGAAGACCTGGGATATCGCCCCTGGTGAAACAACCGTATCGCCCCCGGCGTTCTATTTGCCCAACCAGTTGGAGCGCGTAACGGGCTGGGAGGCCAAGCGCTTTTACCCGTATGTGCACCCTCGGCGGACCATGGAAGGCGGGATCACGGTCGAACAGGGGCCGACCCGGGGCTACCTGTTCAAGGATGTCTGGCTGATCGACGGTGCGTTGTACAAGGGCAATGCCAGCCACTGGTTGTCGTTGAAACCGAGCCGGTTCCCTGGCATCACGGTGGATCACGAGATCGATCGTGGGGCCATCTACTGCACGCAGAACGGCAACACATGGTTCGGTACCTGGCTGATGGAAGACTGCCCGACCTATGCCTTGGCCTGCGAAGAAGGCGTGCCGGTGACCACGGCGCCCTCGGCGCGCTATCCCCTGTTCACCCAGGGGCCGGCGTATGAGCGCTGGCTGGGCATGCAACCGCTGCGCACGCGTGGGGCGTTTTTCCGCGAACTGGTGTTGTTCGACGACCTCAGCAACAACCGCAGCAGGTATTCGCGTTATCGCGCCATGGGTGACAAGCTGTTGTCGCATGTCGACCCTTCGCCGCACCCCGGGGTGTTTATCCTGCGTGGCAGCGAGGGCGACTTGCGCCTCATGCGCAATGAACTCGAAGTCGCCTCGCACCTGCAGAAGTCCCGTGGTTTTCGCATCATCGACCCGATGAAAACCGATGTGCCAGGTATCGTTGCCGCCTGTGCCGGGGCGCGGACGGTGATCGGCGTTGAAGGCAGCCAGCTGGTGCACGGCGTCAATGTATTGCAGCCCGGCGGTTCGATACTGGCGCTGCAGCCGCCGAACCGGTTTGTCAGCTACTACAAATACCTGACCGATCGCGATCATCAGCACTTCGGTTTTGTGGTCGGGACGGCGCAGGGTGAAGGCTTCACCATTGATGTCGATGAAGTGGAGCGAACGCTGGATCTGTTCCCCTATTGAACCTCGATGATCGACTGGCTGGCTGGGTGCGCATTCAGGCTGACGGCTTTTTGACTCAGTCAGCCCTGGCCGATTGAGATTTATTATGGTGTCGGATCATTGACGTAATGTCATTGTGCCCATAAGCTCAAATCAACAGCGATCCAGTCTTCCGCCAATCAATAACAACGTTCCTTTTTTTAAAGGTGGCGAATATGCGCTCGACTTTGCTCATCAAGTCTTTCTTCCTGTTGGTGTTATTGACTGGTGCAGCGCGAGCGGCGGATTCTTACTTATCGGAAAATACCATTGTGCCGCTGTCCACGGCGGGCTGGTTGTTCGCGTCCGCCGTGATCGGTTTCATCGCGGTGGCCAATAGAAAGAAGATCTAAGTTGTTTCGGTTTTATCGCGATGCCAATGCGTTGACGCTAAAGCGTGGACGTTTGTGTTTTTCGGGGTGGCCGATGCTTGTCAATTTTACAGCTGTTGCTATATTCCAGTAGCCAGCGTCCTCGACGCGAACAGTCGATAAAAAGGCAGGCAGGGCGGCATCGCGGTAAAGCGCCTCCAGGATGGGTGTGGCCGTCGCAGCAAACCGGCTGCGAAGCGGAGCGAGAGGTTCGTCGTTGTACTCATTCAGTGCTCTTAACCTGGGCCGACTGGCCGGAGGGATCCCTCATGGTACGTTTGCTGATGTCCGTTCTCTGCGCCCTGGTAGTCGGCTCTGGCAGCGCCGCCGCCGACACGTCCTCGTCCACTTACCTGTTAAGCCCCGGTGACAAGGTGATGATCTCGGTCTGGCAGGAAGACACCCTGCGCCAGGAAACCGTTGTTCTTCCCGATGGCAGTATCACCTTCCCACTGGCGGGGCGTGTGGATGTTGCCGGCCTGGAAGCCACCACCGTGGCGAAGAAAATCGAGACCGCGCTTAAACCTTACCTGGCCCAGCCAAATGTCAGCGTGGTCGTCACCAGCACCGCTGGTAATCTTGTTTATGTTCAAGGCAAAGTGATCAAGCCCGGCCCGGTGCCGATGGCAGGCCCTACGGCGGTGCTTCAGGCCCTGAGCATGTCGGGTGGAATGGACAAATTCGCCGACGAAAGCGCCATCAAGGTCATCCGCGGCCAAAAGGTCATGCCGGTGCGTTACAAGGATCTGGTTTCTGGGCGTGACATGTCCACCAACTTCCAACTTCAGGCTGGCGATACGCTGGTCGTACCCTGACTCTCCTAAAAATTAAGAACGACTTGTGCCTATCAATAAAACGACGAGTGTTGTAACGGCGATCATGATGATGCCGTTCTCCGGGGTGGTTGATGCCGCCAACTGGCAGTCTTCAGTCGAGGTTCCCACGACTGTCGAGTACGACAGCAACCCATTGCTCCTTACTTCCAAGGAGAAAGGTGTGACGCGTACCATCATTGCGCCTGATTACACCCTGGTAGGTCAGTTCGATCGCGACCAGTTGCGCATGGGCGTGGGCATGCATGTGCTGCGCTCATCCGACCGTTCGGTGATGGATGACCGTGAAGACCCCAACCTCAGCCTGGGCTGGCAGCGCGAAACCGAAAGCGGTGGCTTTGGCCTGCTGGCGCAGTACGATGAAAGCTCGACGCTTTCGGGCGCGGTGCAGGATACCGGTGTGGTGACCACCACTGACGGCACCCAGAAGATGTCACGGCTCACGGGCAACTGGAGCAGCGCGGTAACCGAGCGCAGCACCCTGGCCAACGAACTTCGCTACTCCCATGCCAGTTACGACATCAGTACGCTGACCGGTTACGACGAGTACGCCAACGATTTCACCTGGACGTACGCCTGGAGCGAACGTACCGACATCATCACCGGTTTCGAAGCGCGGCGTTACGAGCCGGACGACACCACCTCGGCAGTCGCCACCAACAGCTATGTCCCCAGCATCGGTCTGAAGTACCAGTTCTCCGACAGCCTGGTCGGCGCCATGCATGTCGGCGTCAACCAGACCAACGGCACCGGTACCCAGCGTCGTGGTGAAGGTGGCGCATCGCTGACCTACCGTGGCTTACGCCACGAGGCCAGCTTCAGTGCCGACCGTAGCACGATGTCCAACGCCCAGGGCGGTGCCGCCGAGATGGACATGGTGCGTGGCAGCTGGAGCTACCTGCTCACTGAAACCACCCGGGTCGGCGCAGACGCCTGGTGGCAGGACAGCAAAGGGCAGAACCCCAATACCCTGCAAACCTACAGTGTCTGGGCCAGCCGGGCGTTCTCGCCGGCCTGGGACCTGCGTTTTTCGTTGATGTACAAGGAGCGCCAACAAAAGGGCCTGCCCAATGCCGACGCTACCATCGCTGGTTTGACGCTGACGTACCGATACCCCGACATCTGAATTTCGGATTGGTGGCCACTATGAAATCTGAGTACGAGCTCTCTATCAAAGATTACATCGCCATCATCAAGGACCGCGCCTTGTTGCTGGGGATCGTCATAGTGGTCGTGGTGGCCGCTACCATCGGGGTGGCGATCAGTGTGCCGCCGATCTATCAGTCGACCGGGACCATTCTGGTGGAGTCGCAGCAGATCTCCCCGGACCTGGTCTCGGCCGGCAACAATACCTTTGCCGATGAGCGTATCGAGGTCATCCGCCAGCGGGTGATGACCCGCGAGAACCTGCTGCGGATCATCGACAAGTACAACCTGTTCGCCGACCGCGGCAGCCGCTTCAGCGAAACCGACAAGATCGAGCAGATGCGCAGTGCGATCGTGGTCGCCACGCTCAGCACCTACGTCAAGGGGCGCGGCGAGGCCACCGTGGCCTTTACGGTTTCCTACGAAGACAAACGCGCCGAAGTGGCCAAGGAAGTGGCTGACGAGCTGGTGTCGCTGTTCCTCAACGAGAACATGAAGCAGCGCACCGAACGCGCCACCGAGACCACCGAATTCCTCACCCAGGAAGCCAACAAGCTTGGTGCCGAGCTGGCCGACCTGGAAAACCAGCTGGCCGACTTCAAGCAGACCCACGCCAACGCATTGCCGGAGAACCAGCAGCTGCGCATGAGCATGCTCTCGCGTTCCGAGCTTGAGTTCCGCGAAGTGGACCGCGACTACAAGTCTGCGCAGGAAGAACTGCGCTACCTGGAGCTGGAACTGGCCGCAGCCAACGCCGGCGCGCCGGCCCAGACCGCCAACGGCAGGGCCGTTGCGCCCGATCCGCAGGACCTGCCAGGCCTGAAGGCCGAGTATGCGCGCCTGCTGACCAAGTACACTGAAGCGCACCCGGATGTGGTGGCAGTCAAGCGCAAGATCGACGCGCTCAAGGCTTCTGGCGACCAGGGTATCGCCGCCGCTGGAGTCACCAACCTGGATGCCGCGAGAGTCCGCACCAAGATGGCTGCCGCGCAATCGCGCATCGCCTCGCTGGCCGAACAGAAGCGCCAGCTGACCACCAAGATGGAAGGCTACGAGGCCGATATCCTCGAGGCGCCGCAAGTCGAGCGCGGCCTGGTGACGTTGATGCGCGATCACGACAATGCGCGCAAGAAGTACGAGGAAATCCGCAACAAGGAAATGGGCGCGAAAATCACCGAAAGCCTCGAGCAAGAGAACAAGGCCGAGCGCTTCGTGTTGCTGGAGCCGCCGCTGATGCCGGAAAAACCGGTCAAGCCCAACCGCAAGAAGATCGTCGCCCTTGGCCTGGTACTGGCCCCGGCCGCTGGCGGTGGCCTGGTGATGCTGCTGGAAATGCTCAATCAGCGCGTGCGCGGCGTTGGTGCCCTGGAAAGCGTACTGGGCCGGCGCGTGCTGGTGGCTGTGCCGTATATCGCGACCAAGGCGGAAAAGGCCAGGCGCAAGCGGCTGCTGACGATGATGATCGCTGCCGCTTTGCTGGTGGTTGCTATCCTGTTGGTGGGTGTCCATATGTTCTACATGCCTCTGGACCTCCTGCTTTTCAAAGCTATGGCTCGGTTTGAATAGGGAGCGCAGCGATGGACAGAAGTACGCCGGCTATTGGTAAGAACATTCACCAGGTTTCGCCAGCCACGTCCGATACGGCGCAGGTGCCATCGGTCATGGAGAAACCCGGGGAACTCGGGCTGTTCGATTACGTGCAGACCAAGGTGGTGCCGCTCAATGCGGACCACCTGGAGCGCAACCGGATCGTGTCCTTCAACAAGAACTCGAACATGAGCGGGGCGATCGACCTGTTGCGCACCCAGGTGCTGCAGGCCATGGAGGACAATGGCTGGCGCACGCTGGCGATTACCTCGCCAACCCCCGAGGCGGGCAAGACGGTGCTGGCGGTCAACCTGGCCATGAGCATCGCCCACCACACCAACAAGACCGCTTTGCTGGTGGACTTCGACCTGCGGCGGCCACGGGTTGGCAGCAGCCTGGGCTTGCCAATGGAGAAGGCGCTGAACGACGTGCTCGATGGCAAGGCCTGGCTCGAAGAGGCGTTGGTCAATCCGACCCTGCCACGCTTCGTCGTGCTGCCGACACGCGAGCCGGTACCGATGTCTACCGAGGTACTGTCGTCGCCCAAGGTGAACACCCTGATCGGCGAGCTGCGCGATCGTTATGACTCGCGGATCTGCATCTTCGACTTGCCGCCACTGCTGAGTTCGGACGACGCGATCACCGTGCTGCCGAGGTTCGACTGTGTGCTGCTGGTGGTGGCCAATGGCATGAACAGCAAGAAGGATATCGAGGATTGCCTCTATCACCTGGCTTCATCGAACCTGGTGGGGGCGGTGTTGAACAAGGCGGATGAGCAACCGCGGACGTATTATTGAATGCGGATGCAGGAACGCAGGGTCGGATTATTGAATAATGCAGGCAATGAGTTGCGCTAATTGTTTGGAGTGAAATCATTGTCTGCGTATTTTCTGAACTTCAGTCGATAACTCTGGGTAGACGACTCCAGCATCGGACGGTCCGACGAAAGGGGAGAATGTATCCTCTACCAAGCTTGTATTGAAGGTGCCGGTCGAGCCAGAGAACTGGGCTTGGAGATTCAAGGTGTTATCTGTTGTTTGCGTGAGGTGTTGATTTTTGAGCATAAGTTCAAGCGGTTCTTTTATGAACTTAATACTTTTCAGAACCCTGCTGGATAATTCAAAAGCCTGCTGAGCAGTAGCCGCCCAAGGTACTCCTAAATCCGCTGCGATACCCACTATCTTGGTTCCCCATTTCACGATTTCCTGACCTTTTTTCCACCAGTCGGCAGGTTTTAGCATGTTGCTGCCGCGCGCTGCGAGCCAGTTAATATTCTTCCAGGTAGTTAGGACTCTGGATGTGCCTTCAGGGTCATGGAAATTTATGGGGTCGGCTGAGCAATAACTGTAAGTGTTTATTCCTCCTTTTCCAAATGGGCTCAGTGAGTCAGGCTGGATAAAGCGCATCTGTGCAGGCGCGTACACGCGGTGCCCTTGCCCAAGGTGAGTGGCGGAAGGTTGGTGTTATCAGGGGGGGGCCATTAAACCCAGTGATGATGTGATGATTGAAAGGGTTGAAGCCATAAGGCGTGTAACTGACACGCCTTATTGGGTTGCAGGGGGCTCCCGCGATGCGCCAAGGGTTTCTCACTTAAGGGTGTCCGAAAAGTTCAATACTGCTAATGGTACTGGCTTTCAGGAGTGATCCAACTGGCATTAATGCTGGTTGATAATCAGTTGAATTTGATTGCGGTCGGCGAAAACCGGCAATTCATAAGACCTCCCGGCGCTGTGGGGGGATCCTTGTAGAAATCTAATCATTGCCACGGGTATTTCAGCTCCCACTCCCATGCATGGCGCACGATTTCATCCAGTGAATTCAACGCCGGCTGCCAACCCAGCATCGTTCTGGCCTTTGCCGCATCCGCCACCAGCCGGGGCGGGTCGCCAGCGCGGCGTGGCGCTTCGATGACATTGATCTGCCGCCCGGTCACCGCGCGTGCAGTATCGATCACTTCCTGCACCGAAAACCCCAGCCCGTTACCCAGGTTGAACGCCGTGGTTGCGCCGTCGGCCTGCAGATACTCCACGGCCAGGGCGTGCGCGCAGGCCAGGTCGTTAACGTGGATATAGTCGCGGATGCAGGTGCCATCCGGGGTGTCGTAGTCATGGCCGAATACGGTCACGGCTTCGCGCCGCCCGGAGGCCGCCTGCAGGATCAGTGGAATCAGGTGGGTTTCCGGCTCGTGGCATTCGCCCAACTCACCGTCCGGGTCAGCGCCTGCGGCATTGAAATAGCGCAAGCTGACCGAACGCAGGCCATAGGCCCGGTCGAAGTCTTCGAGCATCTGCTCCACCATCCACTTGGTGCGCCCGTAGGGGTTGATCGGCAGCTTGCGGTGTTGCTCGTCGATCGGAACAGACTGAGGGTCGCCGTATACGGCGGCGCTGGAGGAGAAGATCAGCCGCTTGATGCCTGCCCGTACCATGGCCTCCAACAGGCTGAGGGTCGAGCAGACGTTGTTCAGGTAATACTTGTCGGGGTCTGCCACCGACTCGCCGACCTGGATGAACGAGGCGAAGTGGAACACGGCATCGAAGTGGTAGTCGCTGAACAGGGTGTCCAGCGCGTGGCCGTCGGCGATGTCCAGGCAGACCCATTCGACGCCGGATGCCGGCGCCTCGAGGTCTGCCACCACCACGTCATGGCCGGCACGCAGCAGGTGCTTGACCATGTGTGAGCCGATATAGCCTGCACCACCGACAACCAAATACTTCATCCAATCCTCCTGGAGCAGACGCAGCGTTGAATGCCTGGAGTACAGGGCTTCAATGACTGTAGATGGCGATATGCCCTATTTCAAGAACAGCCAGTTGGCCATGTGCTGGCCATCGAACGTGATCAGGTAGCGCCCATCCTTGTAGCTCACCGGCAAGGCATTTTCCTTGCCATCGCTGCTGCGGCTATAGAGTTTCAGGCCCGGCGGCGCCTTGATGCTCAGGCTGCCGTCGAGCGGTTCGACACGGAACGGCGTGACGTCTTCGGGCCTGGGGATGGCGCGACTGCCCAGTGAAATGAGCAGGCTGCGCGACCGGGCAAGCGGCTTGTTGTCCAGGCTCTGTACCACGACACTGGCATAGCCGGTTTTCAGCTGGACCTGAATGTCGCCGACGCTGAGCGACTGGCCGCCCAGCCAGCCGCTCGCCGCTTGGGTCATGGGCGTATCGATGGTGTAGAGGCCTTGCTGCCAGTTGTGGCGCAGCTCGCCACTGTCGCTTATGGCTTCGCTGGCATTGGCATCGATCAGTGACTGCCCGGGGTCTTTCAGCACCTGTGCGTCGGCCGGCAGCGCGCCGGCCTGCAGCCACGGCAACTGCGGGGTTTGCGGCATGGCGATCTGCAGTCGGCCTTTTTCCATGGCTGTGCGCAACATCACCGAATTGGCCGGCGAGATGTCCTGGTTGAACAGCAGTTCTGCGGTGGGCGCAAAGACGTAGCGGGTCTTGGCCTGGTGCACGTCCTGGCGCCGATACAACAGCGCGGCGGCGGGGAGGGTGGCGATCAGCCCCGGGTCGTTGTAGGCGTTCCAGTTGTCGGCCCGGCGCCATTGCTCGAAGAACGCCTGCTGACTGTAGGCGTACTGCATGATCGCGTCCCAACCCTGGTGGCTGCCAGTGCCGGCCACGTAAAGCGGCAGCGTGTGGCGGTCGGGCAGAGGGAAGGGTTCGGCATTCCACTCGGTGACCGTCATCGGCTTGCCCAGTACTTGCGCCGCACCCAGCCAGTTGATCATGCCGTCGCTGCTCAGCGGGTTCTTCTCCAGCTGGCCGAGGCCGCCGTAACTGTGGACGTCGACCACGTCGCCGGCCGTCAGTGCAGGCAGCGAGGACAAGCCATTGAGGCCCCAGGTGCTGGTGGTGGCGATCGGCACCTTGACGCCCAGCGTGCGCAGGTAAGCGATCATATCGGCATAGAACCGCTGCTCCAGGTCGTTGAGGAACAGCTTCGAAGGGCCATGCTCCCAGGCACGCCAGGTCTTGTCTGCGGGCAGGTCATGGCGCTCGGCAAAGGCCTTGGCCTGGTCCATGTAGAGCTTGCTGTGTTTGGGTACATCCTTGTCGGGTAGCAGCGCGTTGCCGAAGTGGTGGGTGACGTCGTTCTCATTGGTGATCAGCACGGCGGCAATCGCCGGGTCATCCTTGTAGGCCAGCCCGGTGTAGCTGTTGACGTGGGTCAGGTACTGTTCGGCAAAGCGCTTCAAGGCCTGCTGCATGCTGGCGTTGACGAACAGGTAGCCCTTGAGGCCGGCGACACCATGGTCCTTGGGCAACTCATCGAAGCCGTAGATGTTGTCAGCGGCCGTGACTGGCCGCGACACATGCAGGTCGAGCCAGACATAGATGCCTTCGTCCTTGAGGCTCTTGATCCACAGGTCGATCTTTTTCAGCGACTCGGCGCTGAGCGTTTGCGTGTCCTTGATCTGCTGCAGGTCGCCGAAGATGTTGGGGGTCACCCAAGGGGAGTCGTGATGGTGCAGGCGCACGAGGTTGAAACCGAGTGCCGACAGGCGCTTGGCCTGCAGCCTGATTTCCTCGTCGGGCGTACGGAACAGCGAATAGGCCGACAGGTTGGTCCCCCAGAAGCGTACCGCTGTGCCGTCGGCAAACACAAGCTGCTCACCTTCGGCCTTGACGAAGCCGCGTTTGCCGGCCGGTTTCTCCGGTGTGTTGAGGAACGACAGGTCAACCGGCGAGGTGCGCCAGTCGAGCTGGTCATCCGGCCACGCGTCGGGGTCGCTCATGCCGAAGCGTTCCGTGGCGGTCTGGCCGATGGTGATATCCCCGGTCACGCTCAGTTGTGCCTTGATCTGCTGTTGCCCAGGCTTGATCGGGTCGGTGTAGAAGAAGGTGCGCACCTGGTCGGTGTTGCCGCGTTCGAAATAGACCTTGGCCAGCGGTGGATCGAAGCGCATTTCGACGCGGGGCCCTTGGGGATTCTTGCCCCACGCCCAGCCGCGATTATCGGGCAACAGCACCGGGTCGCCCATTTCCCCGGCAATCAGGGTGGGGTCGAAGCGCCAGACGATACCGCCGCCCATCACGTTGCTCTGCCGGCTGTGCGCCTGCAGGTCGAAGTCCCAGGTGAGGGTTTGTGGCTTGGGCTTCTGGATGTCGGCCTTGAGGTCGAAGTCCAGGTCCTTGTTGGTGCCGCTCAGCGTGTAGCGGTAGGGGCCATCGACCTTGAGCGTCGGATAGAACCCGGTCCAGCCCCAGTTCGCGCCCCAGAAATCAAAACTGGGCACGAACGCCGGGCCGCCCCCGTGGGTCAGTGTGGGCAGGCCGTTCTGTTCGTCGACTCGCACCACCCATTCGGATGCCGAGGCGCCCAGTGGCAATGCCAGCAGGCCGACCAGCAGCGATGTGCGGGTCCATGTACACAGGGCAAGGCTGGGCATCGAACTACCTCGGTTGAAGGCTGATGGTGGTCACCTGGCGGGGCTCTTCAATGGCCTGTCGGCGCATCATCTGTATGTAGGCGACGCTGAGCCCGGCAATCGACCAGTACACGATCGGGATGACGGTGATGCTGCTGACGGTGAAAATCGTGACCAGGATCCCCAGCAAGGTCGCCAGCAACACACGCCCCAGCAGGCGGTACGGGTCAGCGTCGTCACTGACCGTGCGCAGCGCCCGGTAGATACCCAGCAGGATGCAGGCGAAAAAGCCCAGGAACAGCCCCAGCCCCACCAGGCCGATGCGCAGGGCCAGGCCGACGTAGGTGTTGACGATGTCGATGATCCCTTCGCCCTGGATCATCGATTGCATTTCCGGCGTGCTGCGGTAATCGAAGGAGCCGAACAGCGGGTTGCGCTGGATGACGATCCACGAATTGTCGAGCAGGCGCTGGCGGTAGGTGATGTTCTCGGTGTCCACCTTGCCGATGAAGGGCAGCAGGTCGAGTATCTTGTCGCCACCGGGCATGACGCTCAGCAGCGGTATGCTCAATACCCCGGCCAGGGCCAGCAATGCCAGGCGTGAGACCGCGTGCCGGCCCATTGCGATGAACACCACCACGATCACCCCGGCGCCGATCCAGGGGCCGCGCGAAAGTGGCGCAAACAGCCCGGCAGCCAGGAGCAGGGCGCCCAGGTAGCGGTGCGCAGGCCGTTGCACGAAGTGCTGGACGAACAGGAACAAACCGACGGCCACCGCCATCACGTAGCCGAGCACGATGGCCTGGCCGGTGGTGACACTGGCACGCAGCGAGCCTCCACGGCTCAGGTAGGCCTTCATGTCCCATTGCAGCCCCAGGGCATCGAGCAGGGCGTTGTACAGCAGCCAGTGGCGGACATACTCGGCGACCCCGAGCAGCGCCAAAAGGAAGCCAACCAGGACGAAGGCGAGCATGGCGTCCTTGAAGTCATTGAGTTCGCGCAAGCCACGGCTGGCCACGTAGTAGGGCAGAAACACATCGATGTACAGGCTCAACACCTGGCGCAGCGTGTCGGTGACCGTCGTCTCGCGTAGCGCCAGCACGCTGGTCAGTACCAGGCTGGCCAGCAGCAGCTTGTCGGGCAACAGCCGGCCGAAGCGAACGCTCTCGCTTTGCCGGCTCAGCACCAGCGCCGCCGGCAGCAGTACGCAAAGGGTCAGTACCCGTTGGTGATTGATGTCGAACAGGTAGTTGATCACGCCAAAACCGGGGATTTCGGTCATGGCCGGCGGGATCAGGAACAACAGCATGAAAAACAGCGCCAGCGGGTTATGCTCACGCCGCCTGGCGACCAGCAGGATGACCGTGGCGGCTGCGGCATACACCCAGAAACTGTGGGCGAAGAACGCCATCAATGTCAGGGTGAACCATAAGTTGCGGCGCCGTTTGAAGTCCGCAACGGCGATCAGATCGGCCGCCGGACGGCGGGCCATGAAGAAAACCACACTGGCCACAAGCAGAATGACGACCAGGGCTCGCAAATGTTCTGGCATGGGCTGTAGGCACCTATCCCTCGGTGGGCTGGATGGAGGCTAGCATCGTGGCTAAATGAAACTATAGTGACTTCTAGCCATTCGGTCAGAGATTGAAGTCATGCAGTCGATTGCAGTCGTGGCGATGCGAACATTCCAGCACAGGCGTATGGCGTTGGTTATGCCTATGATTGCGATAGGGGTGCCTTGTTGACGCGTGTTTTCGATTGATCCTGATGGTCGCCCGACAAGGCCCGTCGCAGTGCCCGGGGCATAATAAAATCAACGGTATGGGGCTGTGATCATGGGGAAGCTGCAGTTTTGTAGTTCTTCGCTGGGGCGCAGAAGCTTTGTTCGCAGTTGTGTCCTGTTGAGTGCCGGGGCGGCCGTGTTCGGTGCTTGCGCCACCGCCAAGGCAGCGCGCAACCCTGAGCCCAAGGGCGGTTTCGTCATCATCAATGGTTGGGTATTGCCGGTCGGATACTTCCAGGACGGACGCTCATGATCAAGGATTACGACGCCGACAAAAGCCTGCGAAACGCCTACGATTTCTGCATCCTGGGAGCAGGCCCTGCGGGGATCACCCTGGCATTGCGCCTGGCCGCGGCCGGCTGGAGCGTGGCGTTGCTGGAAGGTGGCGGGCGCGAATACACGCCGCGCTCGCAGGCGTTGTACAAGTGCACCTCCACTGGCCTCGAGCTGTATCCCGGGGAAGCCCGCCTGCGTTACCTTGGCGGCACCTCCAATCACTGGATGGGCCGCTGCCGGCCCTTCACTGCGTCTGATTTTGCCGTGCCACCGCCCGTCGATATGCCAGGGTGGCCAATTCCCTATTCGGAGGTCGAACGCTATCTGCCGGGCGCCATGGAGATCGTCGATCTGCCTCAGGGTGCGGAATTTCGCGCGGTGAATACTGGCCTCAACGGCGGCGATTTCGATGCCGACCGCTTTTTGCTCAGCCCGCCAACGCGTTTCGCCCAAAAGTACGCCACGGCGCTCAACGAAACGCCCGGGCTGGATGTGTTCATCAATTGCAACTGTGTCGACCTGCTGTTCGATCAGTCCGCTGGGCAGCTCAAGGCCGTGCAGGTTTCCGACTACGACGGCAAGCGCCAGCCTGTCACCGCGCGCAATTACATCCTCGCCATGGGCGCCATTGAAAACGCCAGGCAACTGCTCAACAGCCAGTCGCTGGTGCAGGCCGGCGTGGTGCACAAGGACGGGCTGGTCGGGCGGTGCTTCATGGAGCATCTGAATATCGACATGGGTACCTTCGTGCTGCGCAGTGGGGAAGACACCGAGCCGCGCCAGTATTTCACTACCGATGCCTTCGTCGCCGAGTATCACGCCGGTAAAGGCAATGTCCTGGCGTCTGTGCTGGCCGATGTGCGCACCTACGGGCGCACGGCTGAGGTGAAGTACTTCCTGGAAAACCTGGCCTGCGAAATGGGCGTGGCCAGCAAGATCGAATTCGTTGCCAAGTTCAGCTGCCCCGGTGATGGCGTGATCAGCACGCTGATCGAGCAGTTCCCCAACGTGCAGAGCCGTATATCGCTGCTGGACGAACAGGACGAGCTGGGGGTAGCCAAGGTCAACGTCAACTGGGTACTGAGCGCCAGCGACCGGCACACGATCAAGTGCATCGGCAGTGAACTGGCCAAGCAGTTCGCAGAAATGGGCCTGGGTTTCGTCAAGCTGAACGACTACGTCTACGACACCAGCCTGCCGCTGAGGTTGTCACCGCATGCGCATCACATGGGCACCACGCGGATGGCGGCCAATGCCAAGGACGGGGTGGTGGATACCAACTGCAAGGTGTTTGGCATTGAAAACCTCTATGTTGCCGGCAGCAGCGTGTTCGCCACCGGCGGGGCTTCGAACCCGACCATGCCACTGCTGCAATTCGCCTTGAGGCTGGCCGACCACCTCAACGAGAAAATGCTCGCGGCAAAGGCGGCGGCCTGAGCCTGTTGAACTGAAGTAGCGGTGTGTAAGGGTTGAGTGCAACAGGGTCAACACTCACAAGAACGAGACCTTGTTCGCCTCAGGGACAGTCCAGGGTCGCTTGATTTGCGAGGCTTGCCATATGTTTGGATGGATACGCAGTGCCGTGGCGCATTATGCCAACACCACCGGGCGGGGCGTGACGGCCTACCTGAAACTCTGTAAACCCACACCGCGGCAGTGGGGCGAGTTTCAGCATCGATGGGGCAAGTTCTATTCGGTGGGCAGCAACTTTCACATGAATGTGGGTTGTAACGTCACCGACCCGGCCCTGGTACGCATCGGCAATAACGTCGGTTTGTCCGACTGCACCTTGATCGGCCATGACGGCGTCGTGGCGCTGATCGAACTCTGCTATGGCAGAAAGCTCGACTCGGTCGGTGTCATCGACGTCAAGGACAACAGTTTCGTAGGCCACGGCGCAATCGTCATGCCGCGGGTGACCATCGGGCCAGATGCGGTGGTGGCTGCCGGTGCCGTGGTGACCAAAGACGTAGCGCCCGGGACGGTGGTCGGCGGCAACCCGGCCAAGTTCATCTGCACCACTGAAGACCTGATCAAGCGGGTCGAAGCGCGCTGCAACGCCTACCCCTGGATAGACCTGATCAAGCAACGCAAAGGCTCCTTCGACCCATCGCTGGAGTCAACCCTGGCGATGCACAGGCGTCGCTATTTCTTCGGGGACGGCAGCAATGGATAACAAGCCTGTCGACGTGATGGTGGTCAACTTCAACACCGCAGCGTTGCTGCAACCGATGTTCGATGCACTGCGCGCCGCAGGGGGTGAGGCATTGGCCCGCTACCTGGTGGTGGACAATGCCTCGGTTGACGATTCTGTGGAGCGTCTGGGCAAGGTCTGCCCGCAAGCCTTGTTGCTGAGCAATAGACTCAATGTCGGCTTCGGCCGCGCCAACAACCAGTTGCTGGCGCACTTGCAGGGCAAGTACGCGCTGCTGCTCAACACCGACGCCTTTGTGGCCAGCGACAGCCTGCAGAAAACCATCGACTACATGGAAGCACACCCGGAGTGCGGCATTCTGGGTGTGCGCCTGGTGGGCCGCGAGGGCGACCTGCAGCCGAGCTGTCGCTATTTCCCGACCCCCTTGAACGTGTTCGTCGGGCGCACCGGGCTTGAGCGCTTCTTCCCTGGGCTGAAAATGGTCGATGAAATGGACTGGGACCACGCCTCGGTGCGCGAGTGTGACTGGCTTCCCGGCTGCTTCTACCTGGTGCGCCGTGAAGTGCTGGATCAGGTAGGCCTGTTCGACCCGCGCTATTTCCTTTATTACGAGGAGGTCGATCACTGCAAGCGGGTGAAGGCGGCCGGCTGGAAAGTGGTGTATTTCCCCCATACCACCGTGGTGCACATCGGCGGAGAAAGCTCCAAATCGGTGGCTGAACTGGAAGCGGCGAGCCGGCAGATCTCCGGCTACCAGATCGAAAGTGAACTGTTGTACTTCCGCAAGCATCACGGCGCAGCGGGGCTGGCCTTGCACATGCTGCTGGTGAGCCTGGGCGACCTGGTGCTGGCGCTCAAGGCATTGCTCAAGGGCCGCGGCCTGGCCGCGATCAAGGCGTGCTGGCGGCATACCCGCGCCACCTGGTCACTGTTGTTCAAGACCCAGTTTGCCAGCCAACCCACACGGTAGGTGAAACCATGTTCGATAACATTCGTGCAGACTTGCGCGCTCATGGGGGTGACTGGGGTGCCCAGGGATTCTGGGTACTGCTTGTCTACCGCTTTGGCCGCTGGCGTTATGGCGTGCGCCCGGCCTTGCTGCGCAAACTGTGCTCCTTGGTCTACAAGGTGCTGTTCAAGTTCGTGCAGATCATCACCGGGGTCGAGCTGCCCTGCGAGGTGGTGATTGGCCGCAACTTCGTCATCGACCACTTCGGCGGCATCGTCATCAGTGGCTATGCGCGTTTTGGCGACGATTGCCGGATCCGCAACGGCGTGGTGGTAGGCCTGAAGAATGTCGACGAGCCCATTGCACCGGTGTTCGGCAACAACGTGGACATCGGCGCTGGCGCCAAGGTGCTGGGCAATATACGCATCGGTAACAACGTGGCGATAGGCTCGAACGCGGTGGTGCTGATCGATGTGCCAGACGATTGCCTGGCAGTAGGGGTACCCGCGACCATCAAGACACGCAAGCACAGTGATGCGATGCAGTACACATGACCTAGCCCGCAGCTGACGAGTGACGCCCATGGACACAGGCATTGGAGTGGTGGTGATCGGCCGTAACGAAGGCCAGCGCCTGGAGCGCTGCCTGTTGTCGCTGATGGGGCGTGCGGATCAGCTGGTGTATGTGGATTCCGGTTCCTCCGATGGCTCGGTTCAGCTGGCGAATCGGCTGGGCGTTGAAGTGGTGGCGCTGGACATGACGCAACCCTTTACCGCCGCCCGCGCCCGCAATGAAGGTTTTGCCTGCCTGCAAGGCATCGTGCCCGGCATACGTCATGTGCAGTTTGTCGACGGTGACTGTGAAGTGGATGCCGGCTGGCTGGGCAAGGCCCAGGCGTTTCTCGACCAGCACCCTGACGTGGCAGTGGTGTGTGGCCGCCGTCGCGAACGCTTCCCCCAGCGTTCGGTGTACAACCTGCTGTGCGACCTCGAATGGGATACCCCCGTGGGCGAAGCCAAGGCCTGCGGGGGTGATGCTCTGATGCGTGTCGATGCCTTCATGGCGGTGTCCGGTTTTCGCCCGGAACTGATTGCCGGTGAAGAGCCGGAGCTGTGCGTGCGCTTGCGCGCACGGGGCTGGAAGGTCTGGCGCCTGGCCGATGAAATGACCCTGCACGATGCCGCCATGACCCGGTTCGGGCAATGGTGGCGGCGAAGCCTGCGTGCCGGTTATGCCTATGCCGAAGGCGCCTACCTGCATGGGCAGACGCCGGAGCGCCATTGGCTGCGCGAGTCACGCCGCGCCTGGTTGTGGGGCCTGAACCTGCCACTGGCGATCCTGGCGGTGAGCCTGCTGTCGGGCGGCTGGGGGCTGTGGTTGTTGCTGGTCTATCCGTTGCAGATCCTGCGCTTGGCCCGCCGGGGCGGGCGCTCGACGCGGGAGAACTGGTGGCAGGCGGTGTTCCTGGTGCTGGGCAAGTTCCCGGAAATGCTCGGCCAGGCGAAGTTCCTGCTGAACAGGTATGCGGCCGGCAAGGCGCTGCTGATCGAGTACAAATGACATGACGATGACGTTCAGATCGCTGGCCAGGAGCGTGCTCACCTTGCAGCCCGGCTATTCGCTGCGCGCGCTCAATAACAAGTTCAAGCTGACGGTAGCGATGGCCCGGGAGTGGTCTGGCCTGCAGGCGTTCGCCCAGCGCATGTCGCGGGCACTGGGCCAGGAGCGTTTCGAGCGGTTGGGCGTCGACTGCATTGGCGTGGTGCAGTGGCCTTATATCAGCAAGTGCTGGAGCGCCCCACAGCGGCTCGAAGCGGTGGCGTCGCACTATGAAGTGGTCGCCGCGCACTGTGCCCCGTTGCTGATGTTGCGACGTGACGAGCGTCGGCAGCTGTGCGACCTGTCGGCATACGCCAGCGGCTGCAGCCTGGTGCTCGACCGGCCGATCTGGTTTCAGCGCGAAGGCGAGCTGGTGGTCAACCTGTTCCAGGGCGATCTGCGGGTGGCTTCGCTCGCCTTTACCCTGTGCCGGGAAGCGGCGGGCCTGTGCCTGTATATCGGCGCAGTGCAGGGCATCCACAAGGGCGTGGACAGCGACACCTCGCTGACCATCTACCGGGAGCTGACCAAGAGTTTCGAAGGCTTGCGCCCCAGGAGCCTGCTGATCGAGGCGATCAAATGCGTGGCGAGGACGGTGGGGGCCGGGCGTATCTACGCGGTGGGGGACCAATACCGCCACCATCGCCACCCCTATTTTGGTGCCGAAAAGCACGAGGACCTGGCGGCCAACTACGATGTCATCTGGCAGGAAAATGGCGCCGGGCCATCGGACCGCGAGGACTTCTTCAGCATTCCCTTGGCCCCCGCACAACGCGCGGCAGAGGACGTTGCAGCGAAGAAACGGGCCATGTATCGCAGGCGCCATGCGTTGCTGGATGACGTGTTTGGCCAGATACAGGCCGCCTTGGCCAGCAGCCCGGTGCCGCAGGCCAGGGCAGACCTGGTCATCCCGTAAACGGACACAGATTCGGGGCTCTATGCGTATCGCTTATTTCATCAATCAGTATCCCAAGGTCAGTCACAGTTTCATCCGCCGCGAAATACTGGCGCTGGAGCGCCAGGGCATCGAGGTTCAGCGCATCGCCCTGCGGGGCTGGGATGCCGAATTGCACGACCCTGAAGACCTGGCCGAACGGCGCAAGACCCGCTATGTGCTGGAAGCAGGGTTGAAGGGGTTGCTGAGGCCGCTGTTCGACGTCGTGCGGGCACATCCCAAGCGTTTTCTTGGCGCACTGCGCCTGGCGCTTCGCCTGGGCTGGCGCGCTGATCGCCCATGGCCCTACCACGTGGTCTACCTGGCCGAAGCATGCCGTTTGCTGCAATGGCTGCAGGCATCCGCTGCGGAACATGTGCATGCGCATTTCGGCACCAACTCGACCGAGGTGGTGATGCTGGCCAATGCCCTCGGCGGGCCGGCCTACAGCTTCACCGTGCATGGGCCGGAAGAGTTCGACAAGGCGCAGATCCTGCACCTGGGCGAGAAGGTGCGCCGGGCCGCTTTCGTGGCGGCTGTCAGCTCTTTCGGTCGCAGCCAGTTGTATCGCTGGGTGGCCCATGAGCATTGGCACAAGGTCAAGGTCGTGCATTGTGGCCTGGAGCGCAGCTTCCACGAGGGGGCTGCAACGGCGCCACCCGCTGCGCCCCGGCTGGTGTGCGTGGGGCGGCTGTGCGAGCAGAAAGGCCAGTTGCTGCTGGTCGAGGCGGCCCGCGCTCTGGCGAGCCGGGGCGTGGACTTCAAGCTGGTGCTGGCTGGCGATGGAGAGATGCGCGGCCCGATCGAGGCGCTGATCGCCCGCCACGGCTTGCAGGCGCAGGTGCGTATCACGGGCTGGATCAGCAGCGCGCAGGTCCGCGACGAAATCCTCGCCGCGCGTGCCTTGGTGCTACCCAGCTTTGCTGAGGGTTTGCCGGTGGTCATCATGGAGGCCATGGCGTTGCGTCGGCCGGTCCTTACCACCTACGTGGCAGGCATTCCCGAACTGGTCTGCCAGGGTGACAATGGCTGGTTGTTCCCGGCAGGTTGCGTCGAGGCGTTGACCGAGGCCATGCTCGACTGCCTGCAGCAACCGGTGGAGGTGCTGCAACGCATGGGCGAGGCTGCTTGCCGGCGCGTGCTCGAGCGCCACGACATCGACACCGAAGCAGCCCGGTTAACCCGCCATTTCAAGGTGCCTGCATGCTGAACCTGTTGAGCGGATTGCTGGGCCTGGCGGTACTGCTGGTCCTGGTGCCGACACTGGTGCTGTTTACCCAGGTGGTGCTTGCTTGTTTGCCTGCGCCTGCGCGGGTTGCCCGGCAAGGGGCGCGTGCGCGGGTGGCGGTGCTGGTGCCGGCGCACAACGAGGCAACGCTGATCGCCTCCACGCTGGCCAGCATCAGGCCGCAATTGCGCGAGGGCGACCAGTTGCTGGTGGTCGCCGACAACTGCACGGACCAGACTGCGAACCTGGCCCGCGCGGCGGGCGCGCACGTGGTCGAACGCCAGGATCAACAGCGGCGTGGCAAGGGCTACGCGCTGGACTTCGGCGTGCAGCATCTGCGTCAGTCGCCCCCGGAGGTCCTGATCATCATCGATGCCGATTGCCAGCTCGGCGCCGGTGCGCTCGAGCAACTGGCGAACAGTTGTGTCGACAACGCGCGGCCAGCGCAAGCGCTGTATCTGATGCATGCGCCTGCCGGTGCAGGGTTGAAGGTGCAGGTGGCCGCCTTTGCCTGGCGCGTGAAGAACCTGGTGCGCCCACGGGGCTGGGCTCGGGTGGGCATGCCGTGCCAACTGATGGGGGCGGGCATGGCATTTGCCTGGCAAGACCTGGCGGGCCTCAACCTGGCGAACGGGCACCTGGTCGAAGACCTGAAGCTGGGCCTGGAGTGTGCCGCGCTGGGAAAACCGCCATTGTTTTGCCCGGACGCCGTCGTCAACAGTCACTTCCCCACCAGCCAGGAAGGCCTGAACATCCAGCGCAAGCGTTGGGAGCATGGGCACCTGGGGGTGGTGCTGGC
The DNA here is from genome assembly GCF_050280885.1 of Pseudomonas sp. NPDC086566. Taxonomy (NCBI): domain Bacteria; kingdom Pseudomonadati; phylum Pseudomonadota; class Gammaproteobacteria; order Pseudomonadales; family Pseudomonadaceae; genus Pseudomonas; species Pseudomonas sp. NPDC086566. The sequence continues at coordinate 819,304 of NZ_JBNNWD010000001.1, read as the reverse complement.
TGAGGGGCCCAAGCTTCTCGGTCACGCACTGGTGCGACGTAACTGGCCGCTGTTGGGCATGGCCATGGACCTGTTGGTGCCGCCGCTGGCCTTGTTGTCACTACTGTCGATGGTGCTGTTCGCGGTCACCTGGCTGGCGTTCGGCGTGTTCGGCGTGCTGCTGCCGGCGCTACTTGCCACGCTGGCATTGGGCCTGCTCGGAGCCGCTGTGTTGTTGGCGTGGGCGCGCTTCTCGCGGGAGCTGATCCCGTTCTCGGTATTGCTGTACGCGCCGTTCTATGCGGCGAGGAAAATCCCCCTGTACCTGGGGTTCCTACTCAAGCGCCAGGTCGACTGGGTGCGTTCGAAACGGGATGACGGCTGATGCGGGATTGGACAGGGTTGCAACGTTGGGACACGGTCATCGGCAAGCTGCGCCTGGTCCAGGATGCAACGGATGAGCAACGCCTGCTGGCGACGTTATGTTCATCCCAGCGGGCAACCATACTGGCGTTCGTCAACGCCCATGCCATGAACCTGGTTGCCGGCAAGGCTGATTACTGCCAGGCACTCTCGACCGCTGACGTGCTGCTGCGCGACGGTGCCGGCATGGCGATATTGCTGCGGCGCCTGGGACAGCCCCCTGGGCTCAACATGAATGGCACGGACTTCATTCCCAAGCTGCTGGCGGCCTTCAATGGCAGGCGCGTGGCATTCTGGGGAACGCGCGAACCCTTCCTGTCCGAGGCCGCGCAACGCTGCGAAGCGCGGTATGGCGTGCACGTGGTGTCACGGCATGAGGGGTTCGCCGAGCTCGACACTTACCTCGGCCTTGCCCAGGCACAACAGCCGACGCTGATCGTGCTGGGCATGGGAATGCCCAAGCAGGAACAACTCGCCGCTCGCCTGGCCGTGCTCGACGGTCCCTGCCTGATCGTCTGCGGGGGTGCCATTCTTGACTTCCTGGGTGGCAAGGTGACGCGGGCGCCTTCCTGGGTGCGCCGCCTGAACGGTGAGTGGGTGTTCAGGTTGCTCAAAGAGCCCAAGCGCCTGTTTACCCGTTATGTGCTGGGTAATCCGTTGTTCCTGTTGCGTGCGCTGCTTTATGCCAGAGCGCCTGGGCAGCGAGCACAGCGGCGAAGCTGAATACTGCCTGTCGGGGCGGTCGATGAGCCCCCGCAGCAATCGCCGGGTACTGCTACAGTGATATCAATCGACGCGGGGCGCCGTGCTGCGAATTTTCAAAGGTTTTTCAGCTACCTGAGGTGAGTTTCCATCGCTTCGTTGTGATGGTCAGGCTTTTGCCACACACAGTTCAGTGAGGCCTAACGATGGTGTTCGAACCCAGAAGCAGTCGGTCGTTGCTCCAGCGAAGAAGTAGCGTCAGCAACGCCGTTCAAGCCGGCCTTGATGGGATTGCCGTCACCAGCGTGGCGTGGTACCTGATCTACGACCAGTTTGGCTACATCACCTCAGATTACGTGATCATGCTGCTGCTGCTGATCGGCGCGCTGGCGGTCATCTATGACCACTACGCCATCTACCGCAGCAATGTGGGGCTATCGGTAAAGGCCTTCCGGCTGTTCAAGGCCTGGTCGGCGACGTTCTGTTTCCTGGTGGTCATCGCCTTCCTGACCAAGCAGAGCGAAACCTATTCACGGTTGCTGGTCGTTCAACTATTCGTGATCGGCTATATCGTCCAGTTGTTCCTGCACGTGGCCATGCGTGAGTTGCAAAAGCGCTTCACCGCACATGCGCGACTGGACAATGCCTTGATCATCGGCAATGGCGACCTGGCCAACTTCCTGTATCAGAAAATCAGCAACAACCCGTGGTTCGGCGAGCGTGTGATGGGTTGTATCTGGGTCGAACAGGAAGAAGATCAGGCCCGCGCGGGGCAGGATGCAAAGCTGCGCCTGCCGGTGCTGGGCAGTATTGCCGATCTCGACGAGATCATCGCCCGGCATGGCATCCGCACGGTTTACCTGGTTACGCCCCTGGGTGGGTCCGCAGTGATTCAGGACGTGTACCTCAAATTGCTCGACAAGTGCATCGCGGTCAATTGGGTACCGGACATCTTCTCGCTGCGCCTGATCAACCACAGCGTCCGTGAAATTGCCGGGATCCCCGTGCTGACCCTGTCGGAAACGCCGCTGACCGGGACCAGCCTGTTCCTGAAAAACCTGGAAGACCGCGTGCTGGCCGCGCTCATCCTGCTCTGCGCCTCGCCGGTGTTGCTGGTGGTCGCGTTGATCATCAAGCTCGACAGCCCGGGGCCGGTGTTCTTCCGCCAGGACCGTACCGGCTGGACCGGGGAGTCGTTCCGTATCTGGAAATTCCGCAGCATGCATGTGCATCAGCCGGAAAACGGCGTGGTCGAGCAGGCGCAGCGCAATGACCCGCGCCTGACCCGGGTCGGGGCGTTCATCCGGCGCACCAGCCTCGATGAGCTGCCGCAGCTGTTCAACGTGCTGACCGGCGACATGTCGCTGGTCGGCCCGCGTCCCCATGCCTTGCAGCACGACACGTTGTACTCTCAGGACATTGTCGATTACTTCGCCCGCCACAACATCAAGCCCGGCATGACCGGCCTGGCGCAGGTACGCGGGTACCGGGGGGAAACCAAGGATATCGAGCAGATGATCCAGCGGGTCAACTCGGACATCGAGTACATCAACAACTGGTCGTTGTGGCTCGACTTCGTGATCCTTATACGAACCCTCAATGCCTTCACCGGCAAGCAGGCTTATTGACGCCGCAGTCCAGCGGGGTGAGGAGGGGCGTAATCAACTTGTCCGCCGGGGGAGCCGCTATCGCCAGGCTATTGAAAGCCGAGTGGCCCTCGCTGGTGCTCTGGGTCTTTCTGTTTTCGCCGCAGTTCGCCAGGCTGTTGGCAGATTGCCAATGCGCGAAGATCGACCTGCTGGTTTTATACACCTTTGCCATTTCGATGTTGTGGCTGTTGGCAATCCGCTTCATACCGGCCAACCCGTTCAGGGTGCATCTGCTGCTGTTGCCGTTCTACCTGCTGGCGAGCATCGACCTGTTCGTGGTGCTGAACTTCGGTTCGCGCCTGACGGCGGCCTACCTGTACATTGCCCTGACCAACTACAAGGAAGCGACGGATTTTTTCGCCACCTACTGGCGCTCCGTCACGGGTACGCTGGCGCTGTTCGCACTGTGCTACGGGGTGGGATTGGCCGGGCTCTACGGTCGCCGCCAGTACCGCAGCAAGGCCATGCTTGCGCTGGCGCTCGGCGGCTTGCTGCTGGGCTATGGGGCTTACTTCTACAAGACCGTCACGCTCAACTCGCTGAGCAAGGGCGCAGTGCTCGACCTGTTGGCGAAAGACCAGAGCACGCCCGTAGGCTACCTGTCGCAGATCGGCCTGACGGCGGCCTTGTATGCAGAGTCCAAGGGGTATATCGAGCAACGCATGGCGTCGCAGGTGAACATCACCCGCGTCTCCGACCAGGCCGACCTCGAGACGCTGGTGTTCGTCATCGGCGAGTCTTCGCGCCCGCACAACTGGTCACTGTACGGCTACCCGAACAGCACCACGCCGCACCTCGATCAACAGCCCGGGCTGTTCAAGTTCAAGCGCATGTGCACCACCGCGCCTTACACATCGGTTGCCGTGCCTTCGCTGCTCAGCCTGTACCCCATCCGCGACTGGAACCTGATTGCATCGAACAAATCGCTGGTCGGGATCTTGCGTGCGGCCGGCTATGACACGTACTGGCTGTCTTCGCAGGAGGTCGACAGCTTTGGCGGGATCATTCCGCAGATCGCCGCAGAAGCTCAATACCGCCAGTACCTCGAGCGCAGCTATGACGGTGCGCTGCTACCGCTGTTGCAGCAGGTGCTGGGCAAGGCCGACGGCCGCCGCCAAGCAGTATTCATCCACATCAAGGGCAGCCATTTCGAATACGCCCGGCGCTTCCCGAATGACTTTGCCCGGTTCAAGCCTGCCAGCGGCAGCCAGAAAGACCGGATCACGGCCGATTACGACAACTCGGTCCTGTATACCGACTGGCTGCTGTACTCGATCATGCAAACACTGGCGACCGGGGAGAGAAAAGCACTGCTGGTCTACGCGTCGGACCATGGCGAGAACCTGCTGGATGACAGCCGGGAGCTGCTGGGCCATGGCATCGGTAATCAGTATGACCTGGCGACGTCGGCGTTCGTCTGGTCCAGCGGCAACCTCTTGCCAGCGCAGATGGCTAAACTGGAAAGGTTGAAAGCCAGGGAGGACCAGCAGGTCAGCATCGGCTCGCTGCCCCATACGCTGCTGAACATGGCCGGGATATCCATGCCCGGCTATGACAGCACCCAGGACCTGCTCAGCGATGACTACAAGGCCTCGGAGTGCCCGCATCTGCTCGCGAGCGGCTATGTGCCGTCGTTCAACTTCGACGTCAAGCACATTGCCGTCGAGACATCAGGCCGGTAGCGTCAGCGGGTGCAAGGCGCGAAAGCCTTGCGCTTCTTCCACCAGCCAGTCATGCACCGCACGCGCGCCAGGCTGGTTCAGCCCGCCCGGAGGGTAGTGCACCATGTAGCGCTTGTGGTTGGTGATGGGGTGGCCAAACGGCACGATCAGGGCGCCGCGTTCAAGCTCGTCATTGAGCAGCGTGCGCCGGGCAATCGCCACGCCGACGCCGGCGATCGCCGCTTCGATGGTCAGGTGGTTGCGGTTGAAGGTATGCCCCCGGCGCACGTCCAGCCCGCCGGCGCCGATGCCCTCCAGGTAGAATTCCCACTCCGCGTATTCTGAGCTGCCGCGCCAGGCGGTGATATCGTGCAGCAGCGGGTAATGCGCCAGGTCGGCCGGGCCATGCAGCGGTGGGCGACCCCGCAGCAGCGCAGGTGAACAGACCGGGAAGATCTGCTCGTCCAGCAAAGGCGTCGACAGCATGCCCGGGTAACTGCCGTCGTTGAGGTCGATGGCCAGGTCGAAGTCGCCGGGGTGCAAGGCGTGGGCGCTGTCTTCGGCGACCAGGCGCAGTTCGATGTCCGGGTAACGCTGCTGGAAACGCGGCAATCGAGGAGTAAGCCACTTGGCCAGGAACGACGGGATCGAACGCAGGCGCAAGGTGCCGCGGATTTCACCGGCATCCAGGCGCAACAGTTCGGCCTCGATGCTGCCATAGGCCTCGGTGACCGTCTGTGCCAGGCGCTGGCCCTCGGCACTGAGCTCCACACCGCGTGCCCGGCGCAGGAACAGCTTGTAGCCCAGGCGCTCTTCCAGCTGTCGCATCTGCTGGCTGACAGCACCGGGAGTGATGTGCAGTTCGTCGGCACATCGGGTGAACGACAGGTGCCGCGCCGCGCAGGAGAAGACATGCAGCCAGACGAACAGCTGGCCATTGAGTTGACGTCGCATCGTTTAGTAACGCTAAAGCCTTGCTTAGGAAGTTTCGTTGGTCATTGGCCAGTGATCGCGGCAGTATCGCGCAAATTGGCAGGACCACTCAATTTTCTCAGACAACCGTGCGGCAGAGTACAGCGCCGACACGGTCAGGCATTAGCATGGCTATCAGTGTTTTCGACCTTTTCAAGATTGGCATCGGCCCGTCCAGCTCCCATACCGTAGGCCCGATGCGGGCGGCGGCGTGCTTTGCCCAGGCATTGCGCGAAAAAGGCTTGCTGGCCCAGGTGCAGCGCATCGAAGTGCGCCTGTACGGCTCGCTTTCAGCGACCGGGGTAGGCCATGCCACGGATCGCGCCTGCCTGCTTGGCCTGATGGGACAATGGCCGGATCGTATCGACCCGGCCACCATCGAGCCGCGCATCAAGCAGTTGCTGGAGGAGCAGTGCCTGATGCTCGATGGCAGCCACCCGCTGATGTTCCAGTATGCCCGCGACCTGCTGCTGCTGGACGAAAGCCTGCCATATCACCCCAATGCCATGACCCTCGAGGCCCTGGGCGGGCAGGGCCGTCTGTTGCACCAGACCTACTATTCCATCGGTGGCGGTTTCATCGTCGAGCAGGGCGAGATCGACGCGCCCCAGGCGCAAGCCAATGCTGTTCAGCTGCCATACGAATTTTCCAGCGGCGCAGAGCTGCTGGCACTGTGCAAAGCCAACCAGCTGAGCGTGGCGCAACTGATGATGGCCAACGAGTGCGCCTGGCGCCCGGAAGCCGAGGTGCGCGAAGGCCTGCTGCGGATCTGGGCGGCAATGCGCGATTGCGTCGACAACGGCTTGCGCAACGAAGGCATCCTGCCCGGTGGCCTCAACGTCAAGCGACGTGCCGCACGACTGCACCGCAGCCTGCAAGAGGCCGGGAAGCCCAATGTGATCGGTTCGACCCTGAGCGCCATGGAGTGGGTCAACCTGTTTGCCCTGGCGGTCAACGAAGAAAACGCCGCTGGCGGGCGCATGGTCACCGCACCCACCAATGGCGCCGCGGGCATTATCCCGGCCGTGTTGCACTACTACATGAAGTTCAACCCAGGTGCCTGTGACGACGATGTGGTGGCGTTTCTGCTGGCCGCCGCCGCCGTCGGCATCCTGTGCAAGAAGAATGCATCGATCTCCGGCGCTGAAGTCGGTTGCCAGGGGGAAGTCGGTTCGGCCTGCTCGATGGCCGCTGCAGGATTGGCCGAGGTACTGGGTGCCACACCGCCGCAACTGGAAAACGCCGCCGAGATCGCCCTGGAGCATAACCTCGGCCTGACCTGCGACCCGGTCGGCGGGCTGGTCCAGGTGCCGTGCATCGAGCGCAATGCGATTGCTGCGGTAAAGGCGATCAATGCCGTGCAGATGGCCCTGCGCGGTGACGGCGAGCATTTCATCTCGCTAGACCGGGTGATCCGCACCATGCGCGACACCGGCGCCGATATGCATGCCAATTACAAGGAAACCTCGCGTGGCGGCCTGGCGGTCGCGTTCGTCGAGTGTTGATTGGCGTTTCGCCGGCAAGTTGCCTGTACCCGCCTTGAATTGGGTATGAGGCGTAAATCGAGCGCCACGAGGGCGGCGCTCGGTCTGTGGTGTACACAGGTACCTTGACGCTACTTGCCCTTGTTCTTGAGGGTGATGAAGCTGGCGCGCATGTCCTTGGCCCAGCCGTCGAGGACTGGCTTGACGTCGTTCAGGGTCAGCTTGGTCTTGTCGTTTTCCAGCTCCTTGCCGGTACCCTTGCGCACTACCTGGGCCAGTACCTTCTGGTTGCCGCCGTCGAGGAAGGCCGCTTCGACACCGACATCCACTTCCTGGTCGCGGCCACCCATGGCGGTATTGACGCCTGCGGAAATCAGCGCGATCGGGATGAATTCGTAGGGTTTGAGGCTTTCATTGCTGGTTGACACCGCAGTGATTGCCGGGCGTACCACAATGGTGCCCGGGCCGGGTGCCTTGGCCAGGGTCAGCACGCTGCCCATTTCACGGCGCAGGGCATCGTTGAAGTAGCGGGTGATTTCATTCAGCGTCTGTTGGGAAATGACCGCCGTCGCCTGCGGCTTGGGGTAGAACTGGCTCGGCTCGATGAAGACTTGCGAATACTGGTTGATATTGACCTTGGGGTCGATCCAGCGCATCACCGATGCACCGGATGGGCTTTTCGCTTCCTGCAGGCGGCTGTAATCCTTGAGAAAGCCGGAATAGTCCTTGGGGTCCACGCGGTTGCTGGAGCAGGCGGCCACAGCGAGCAAAGCGGCGCACAACAGGGTAACGCGGGGCAGTGATTTCATGATGGTTTTGCATCCATGATGGGTCGGCCAGAACAACGCTAGCAGGTGCTTGGCAGATGGCCAGTGGGTCGGCGAAAAGTCGTTTCGGTAACGAGTTGTGGCGTTGACTTTTCCTACGATTTGGCCGGAAAGAGCGTCTATGCAATCGCGGCTACTGTTGAAAAACTATGCCCGTAACGGGTATGGTTTGGAGACCGCTCATGGAAGTTCTCAAGCGCAAGGATTTTGCGCGCTGGCAAGCCGGGCAGAAACTATCAGATGCGATGTTGTGCCAGGCGGTGAATGAAATGCGCAGAGGGCTGGTTGACGCCAGCCTCGGCGGCGAGTTGTTCAAGAAGCGTGTTGCAGGGCACGGTACTGGCAAGCGAGGTGGTTACCGGACACTGCTGTCTGCCCGAATCGGCAATCGTTATGTGTTTCTGCACGGGTTTGCCAAGAGTGACAAGGCCAATATCACGCTGGAAGAACAAAAAGCGTTGCGCTTCGCTGGCAGGGTTTTCCTGGAGCTTTGTCCCGTAGCGCTCACGCGTGCTTGCAATCAGGTGTTTTGATGGAGGTTTGCTGTGAGCAGCAAAATTGTTGAATCGTTGCGTGAGGATCTAGCCGTACTTCATGAGGCCGGGGCTGTTGGCAAGGTTACCCTTCGGGATTTCGAGATGCTCTGTCCCGCTCCGGTGCGGGATTTCAGTGCGCTGGATATTCGCCAGCTTCGCGAGGCACTGAATTTCAGCCAGCCGGTATTCGCACTGCATCTGCATACCAGCGCATCGACGGTGCGTAAATGGGAGCAGGGCGAGACACGTCCGGCAGGGCCTGCTCTAAAGCTGCTAAATGTCATTGCAATCAAGGGTTTAAAAGCGATTCTTTAGGTAATTAGTTCGATTGCGCATTTCCGAGGGTAAACCTATATAAATCATAGATTTACCCTGGTTACATAATGTTTTTTGTTAATTTGTTGCGTCGCGAGAAGGTCACTCCCGCGACGAGCTCGTCCTGACTCGCGTTTAGCCCAGCGCCTCGCGCAACCGATACCACAACATCCCCAGCGCCAGCAGCGGCGAGCGTAGCGCCTTGCCGCCCGGGAACGTCAGGTGCGGCACCGCGCTGAACACATCCAGCCCCTGGCTCTGCCCCAGCGCGATGCCTTCTGCCAGCAGCTTCGCCGTCCAGTGGGTCACGTTCAGCCCATGACCGGAATAGCCCTGGGCATAGAAGACGTTGGGGTGCTGGCTCAACCGTCCCACTTGCGGGAAGCGGTTGGCGGTGATGCCGATCATGCCGCCCCACTGGTAATCGATGCGCACGTTGGCCAGTTGCGGGAACACCTTGAGCACTTTTGGCCGCATGTAGGCCGCGATATCCTTGGGGTCGCGGCCGGAATAATGGCAGGCACCGCCGAACAGCAGGCGGCGGTCGGCAGTGAGGCGGTAGTAGTCCAGGCCGACTTTCTGGTCACACAGGGCCATGTTCTGCGGGATCAGCCTGCTGGCCACGGCTTCCGGCAGCGGCTCGGTGGCCACCACGTAACTCCCGGCCGGCAGTACTTTACCGCTCAGGCGTGGCTCCAGGTCGTCGAGGTGGGCATTGCAGCCCAGTACCAAACTCTGCGCCCGGACCTTGCCGCGTGCCGTATGCACGGTCACGGTGGGGCCGTGCTCGATGCGCAGCACCGGGCTCTGCTCGAAGATGCGCACCCCCAGGCCATGAGCCACGCGCGCTTCGCCCTGGACCAGGTCGAGCGGGTGCAGGTGGCCTGAGCCCATGTCCACCAGGCCGCCGGCATACTGGTCGCTGGCGACGATTTCGTGCATGCCCTCGGGCCCGACCAGGCGGGTCTGGTGGCGGTAGCCCAGGCTGGCCAGGTCGTCCTGTTCCGCCTTGAAGGCGGCGAACTGTGCCGGGGTATTGGCCAGTTCGCAGAAGCCCCAGCGCAGGTCGCAGGCAATCGCGTATTGCTCAATGCGGCGAGCGACCAGTGCCACCGACTCGATGCCGGCCTGTTGCAGGTAGCGCACGCCGTCCTGGCCAACGTAGCGGGCAAAGCCGCTGACATCATGGCCGATGCCGCGAATCAGCTGGCCGCCGTTGCGCCCGCTGGCGCCCCAGCCGATGCGCCGGCCCTCCAGCAGCACCACGCAAAGCCCGCGTTCAGCCAGTTCCAGCGCGGTGTTGACGCCGGTCAGTCCGCCGCCGACTACGCACACATCAGCCGTCAGTTCGCCGTCGAGGCTGGGGTAGGGCACCGCGTTGCGCGCCGTGGCGGCGTAGTACGACGTGGTATGTTGGGTATCGAAAGACATGGCGCGTTCCCGGTTCAACGGTTGGACTTGATCTTGCTCCAGGAGCGGGTCATGACCCGCATGATCTTCGGGCTCGGGGTGCTGGAGATGTACAGCTTGTCCAGCACTGCCTGGGGTGGGTAGATTTCCGGGTTGTCGACCAGTGTCTTGTCCATGTAGGCCTGGGCATCCGGGTTGGCGTTGGCGTAGCCGACCGTGGCGCTGACCTTGGCGATCACTTTCGGGTCGAGCAGGTAGTTGATGAACGCCAGGGCCTGCTCAGGGTTCTGGGCGTCCTTGGGGATGGCCAGCAGGTCGAACCACAGGTTGCTGCCTTCCTTTGGAATGCTGTAGGCGATCTTGACTCCGTTCTTCGCTTCCACGGCCCGGTTGGCCGCCTGGAACACGTCGCCGGAATAGCCGAATGCAACGCAGACATCACCGTTGGCCAGGTCCGAGACGTACTTGGAGGAGTGAAAGTAGGTGATGTATGGGCGCAGTTCGAGCAGGCGCGCTTCAGCCTTGGCATAGTCGCCCGGTTTTTCGCTGCGTGGGTCCATGCCCAGGTAGTTGAGCATTGCCGGGAACAGCTCGTCAGGGGAGTCCATGAAGGCCACGCCGCATTGCTTGAGCTTCTTCAGGTTCTCTGGCTCGAACAGCGTTGCCCACGAGTCGATATGGTCGATGCCCAGTGCGGCCTTGACCTTGTCGACGTTATAGCCAATGCCGTTGGTGCCCCAAAGATAGGGCACTGCATACTGGTTGCCGGGGTCATTCTGCTCGAGCTGCTTGAGCAGCTTCGGGTCCAGGTGCTGCCAGTTCGGCAGCTTGCTGCGGTCCAGTGGCAGGAACGCCCCGGCCTGGGCCTGGCGGGCCAGGAAGTGGTTGGAGGGCACCACCACGTCATAGCCGGTGCGGCCGGCGAGCAGCTTGCCTTCCAGGGTTTCGTTGGAGTCGAACACGTCATAGACCACCTTGATCCCGCTGCTGGCCTGGAAGTCGGCCAGGGTCGTGTCACCGATGTAGTCGGTCCAGTTGTACACGCTGACGCTGGGCGTGGCCTGTGCGGCAGCGCCGAACAGCAGGGCGAAGGTAGCGGGGATCAGGGCTTGCAGATGACGCATGTCGACACCTCGTTGGTCTTGTTCTTTGAATGCGGTGCAAGGAGGGCGCCTGGCCCTCCGCAGAGAATCACACGCTCAGCAGCAGGAACTCGCGCTCCCAGGAGCTGATGACGCGCTTGAAGTTTTCATGCTCGGCACGTTTGACCGCGACGTAGCCCTGGACGAACTGCTTGCCCAGGTAGCGCTGCACGGTTTCGCAGTCTTCCATGTGCTGCAGTGCATCCTCGATGGTGATCGGCAGCCGCAGGTTGCGCCGTTCATAGGCACGGCCCTGGACCGGCGCGCTCGGCTCGATCTTTTCGACCATGCCCAGGTAACCGCACAGCAGGCTGGCGGCAATCGCCAGGTAGGGGTTGGCGTCGGCGCCCGGCAGGCGGTTCTCCACACGCATGGCATCGGGGCTGGACGTTGGCACACGCAGGCCGGCGGTGCGGTTTTCCTCGCCCCATTCGACGTTGACCGGTGCCGAGGTGTCCGGCAGGAAGCGGCGGAACGAGTTGACGTTGGGTGCGAACATCGGCAACAGCTTGGGGATGTACTTCTGCAGGCCGCCGATGTGGTGCAGGAACAGTTCGCTCATGCTGCCATCGGCATCGGCGAACACCGGTTTGCCGGTGGCGATGTCGACCACGCTCTGGTGCAGGTGCATGGCGCTGCCTGGTTCGTCGGTGATCGGCTTGGCCATGAAGGTGGCGGTAACGTTGTGCTTGAGCGCGGCTTCACGCATGGTGCGCTTGAACACGGTGATCTGGTCGGCCAGGTCCAGTGCGTCACCATGGCGGAAGTTGATCTCCATCTGCGCCGGGCCGTCTTCGTGGATCAGCGTGTCCAGGTCCAGGCCCTGCAGCTCGCACCAGTCGTAGACGTCTTCGAACAGTGGGTCGAATTCGTTGGCGGCGTCGATCGAGAACGACTGGCGCCCGCTTTCGGCGCGGCCCGAGCGGCCCAATGGCACTTGCAGGGGCAAGTCCGGGTCTTCGCAGCGCTGGGTCAGGTAGAACTCCATCTCTGGCGCGACGATCGGCTGCCATCCTTTGTCGGCATACAGCTTGAGCACCTTCTTCAGCACGTTGCGTGGCGACAGCTCGATGGGGTTGCCCTGCTTGTCGAACGTGTCGTGGATGACGATGGCGGTGGGTTCTATGGCCCACGGGATCTGGTAGACGGCCGTCGGGTCGGGGCGGCAGACCATGTCGATGTCGGCTGCATCGAGCAGGCTGTAGTAGATCTCGTCATCGACGTAATCGCCGGTGACGGTCTGCAGCAGCACGCTTTCTGGCAGGCGCATGCCGCGTTCGTGAAGGAACTTGGCGGTCGGTGCGATCTTGCCGCGGGCGATGCCGGTCAGGTCGCTGATCACGCATTCGACTTCGGTGATGCGGTGTTCTTTCAGCCAGGTGGACAGCTGATCGAAGGGGGCGTTCATACAGACCTCTTGGTTGGGTTTTTGTGTGCGCGGCAGGAGCCGGTGACTTCCCAGGTGGCGCGCTGGAGACTATCTTGAGCGCAGGCCCGCAAAGCCATCTATCCACTTTCTTCAGCGAAGAATGCACCAAAAGAGTGCAAATAGGACAAAGCGTGACAACGCCCAATGCCTTGCAAGTCCAGGCTTTCCACACCACGGATGTCACCGAACAGGTGCGCGCCACCCCCGGTTGGCAGCAGCAGTACCGGCAGATGTCGCCAGGGCATTTCAGCGGCCAGCTGCGCTGTCTGGGGCTCGATGGCGTGGAGGTTTACGAGGAGCGGCTCAACACTCGCGTCGAGCAGTTCTTCCGCGCACCGAGCGGTTCGCTGGCGTTCTGTTTCGACCAGAGTGAGAACAGCCTGTACCTGCTCAACGAGCAAAGCCGCAACATCTGGATCACCCCGGAGAACTACCAGGAAGTGGCCGTGGTGTTCGACCATGCCTTTCTCGCCCGCCATGGCCTGGACCCGCAACGCCTCGAAGGGTTGTTCATGGTGCCGCTGGGCAGTGGGCAGAATGCGCTGTTCGGCAGTTGGCTGAGTGCCACCTTGACCCGCCTGGGCGAGGCCGATTGCCCATTGCAAGGGCAGGCGCTGGCGGAGCAGTTGCTCGAAGACTGCCTGTTCATCCTCGACAACGCCTGCCAGCGCTTGCAAGGCGGGGCGTTGGGGCGGCGTGGCGAGGAGCGGGCGATCATGCAGCGGGTCAGCGAATGGGCGGCAGATTGCCCGGATGAGACCCTCAATCTGGTCGAGCTGGCCGAGGTGGCCGGTGTGTCGCTGCGCCAGCTGCAGCAGGCGTTCAAGGCCTTCACCGGGATGCCACCGGCGCACTGGCTGCGCTTGCGCCGCCTCAACGGTGCGCGGCGGGATTTATTGCGCGGCGGGGAGGTGACTGTGGCCGAGGTGGCGATGCGCTGGTCATTCTGGCATTTGGGAAGGTTTTCAGAGAGTTACCGGCAGTTGTTCAAGGAGTTTCCGAGCGAAACACTCAAGCGGAGGAGAGGTTGAGCATTCCGTTACCTGTACCCGCGAAAGGGCCGGTACAGACAACCCAGCATTCCCATTGGAAAGTTGCTATCGTGCCCGGCAGTTTCCACCCGAGGTCCCGATGTTCTACCTGCCTTTGCCCAGCGATCAGGCCGACCGCCTGGCCAGCGTACCTACCGCCACCGACTACTTCCCGAGCTCCAGCCTGCTGGAAGCTGCCGCCGTGCTGTTCGTGCAGAACCTGCCACGCCAACCGGCCAGCGCCTCGGCGCACGCCCAGGAACGCCGCTTCGCCGAAATCGTGCGGATCGCCAATGAAGTCGAGCGCGCAGCCCCGGGCCGCTTCCAGAGCCAGGTGGCGCAGCATTTCGACCGCGAGGCGTTCGCCATGGGGCTGGGCATGCTGGGTGAGAACGGGGTCGCCCTGGTGTCGGCCGACACCGAGTACCAGGCCAATGAGTTCCTGGATGAAGAAGGCCAGTGGAATTTTCAGTTCGCCGAACATTACCGTCAGCGCGTGACGCCACTGCATCCGGTCTACCTGCCATCACTGGCCAGTGACCTGATGCTCAGTGACCAACAGCACCGCCTGCTGCGCGAGTTTGTCTGCGGTGTCGACGAATCGGTCGCCGTGCAGGGGTTCGCCGGCACCGGCAAAACCTTCCTGATCCACCAGTTCGCACGCCTGCTCGACCCTCAGCGCACGCTGCTGCTGGCTCTTACCGAAGGCCAGCTGCGGGCATTGCAGGCACGGGTCAAGGATGCCCAGGCCTACACTGCGCTGACCTTCGGCCAGTTGGCCGACGAAATTCTCAACCGCGACCTCACCAGCAACGGCTGGCGCCTGCGCGACCCGTACCGCACCAAACTGTCCTGGCGCCCGCAAGAGGCGCAGGTGGTGCGCTGGCTGGGCATTCCCGACATCGGCCCGCTCGCTGCGCGCGATGTGGTGGCCCTGTGCGTCAAGGCCGTGCGCAGCTTCTGCCGCAGCGGCGACAGCCAGTTGCAGCTGCATCACCTGCCCTGGGCCGGGCCGGGTACCTCGCCGCTGGACCAGCAAGTGCTGCTGGAGAAGGCGCGCCTGTATTGGCAGGAGCTGATTCGCCCGTCAGCCCGCGAAATCCAGCTGCCAGTGCGTGACTATCACCGGGTCAAGCTGTTGTCGCTGACTGCCGAGGTGATCGACAGCCGCTATAGCCACGTCATCGTCGACGAAGCCCATGAACTGTCCGCGCCGATGCTCTCGGTGCTCGATCGCAGTCCGCAGTCGGTGATTGCCCTGGGTGACGAGCTGCAGAACCTCAATGGCCTCAGCCCGCACCATGGCAATTTCATCCGCCAGCGTTACATCGACCACTCGCTGCGCGCTGGCCCGGCCATGGACGGCGTGCTCAACCCGTTGATCCAGGCGCACCCGGCGGCGATCCAGGCGGCCTTCAGCGGCAGTGCCGAGCATTACACGCGGGTGAGTTTCTTCGACACGGTGACCGTGCCTGAGCAGCCAACCGCCTTGATCGTCGATGACGAGTGGGGCCTGTTCGGCTGGTTCCAGCGCCTGACCCATCAAGGGGTGCCCTTCGTGCTGCTGCAAAGCGCGCGCAAGGACTTCGAACTGTTCGTCGAGGATTGCATCGAGCTGTTCCGCTATGGCACCCGTGCCCGCCATCCGATGTTGTTCCGTTACCCCAGCTGGCAAGCGCTGGAGCAGGACAAGGGCGACGACAAGGCCTTTGTCGCCGTGGCCGGGATGCTGCGCAAGGGCTATACCCCTGAGCATTTTGCCAAGGCCAAGAGCCGTTACCGCTGGGACAAGGCGCCAAAGCTGTTCCTTGGCCGGGTGCGGGATGTGAAGAACATGGAGTTCGCCCGGGTGATGGTGTCGCCGGAGCTGATGGTGGCACCGAGCACGGCGGGCAATCGCAACGAGCGGGCGCGGCTGTTGGCCGGGCTGTATACCGCCTGTTCGCGGGCGCGGCATGAGCTGATTGTGCCGGGGAGGATGCTGGACTGGGTCAAGGACCAAGTCCGGGGTTGAGGGATTGGGGCCGCTTTGCAGCCCCAATCAAGGTCAGTTGCGATCCAGCCATACGGTCTGGGCATTGGTGAACTCGCGCACCCCAAAGTGCGACAGCTCACGCCCGAAACCGCTCTTCTTCACGCCGCCAAACGCCACCCGGGGGTCGGACGCGCAGTAGCCGTTGATGAACACGCCACCGGTATCCAGCGCGGCAGTCATGCGCTCGGCCAGCGCATAGTCGGCGGTGTAGATGGTCGACGCCAGGCCGAACTCGCTGTCGTTTGCCAGCTCAACCGCATGATCGGCGTCACGGGCAGTGATGATCGCCGCCACTGGCCCGAACAGCTCCTGCTTGAAGGCAGTCATGTCCGGGGTGACGTTGGCCAGCACGGTGGGTGCGTAGAAGTTGCCAACCCCTTCGACCTTGTCGCCGCCCAGCAGCAGGGTGGCGCCTTCGGCCAGTGTCGCCTGCACCTGGCCATCCAGTTCGTCGCGCAGGTCATAGCGGGCCATCGGGCCAATGTAGGTGTCGTCTTCCAGCGGATTGCCGACTTTCAGCTTGCGCGTGGCTTCGACGAACTTGTGCGTGAATTCCTCGACGATGCCTTGTTCGATGATCAGGCGCTTGGCGGCGGCGCAGACCTGGCCGGTGTTCTGGTAGCGACCGATCACGGCGGCCTGCACCGCGGCGTCGATATCAGCATCAGCCAACACGATGAACGGGTCGGAACCGCCAAGCTCCAGCACGCATTTCTTCAACGCGGCGCCCGCCTGGGCACCGATGGCCATGCCCGCGCGCACGCTGCCGGTCAGGGTCACGGCGGCGATGCGTACGTCGTTGATGGCGCGAGTGACGCCGTCCGGGGTGACGTTCAGCACTTCGAACACGCCTTCGGGCAGGCCGGCGTCCTTGAACAGTTCACCCAGCAGGTAGGCGCTGCCCATCACGTTAGGTGCGTGCTTCAGGACATAAGTGTTGCCGGCCAGGATCGCCGGCACGGCGCCGCGCAGCACCTGCCAGACCGGGAAGTTCCACGGCATCACGGCGAGGATCGGGCCCAGCGGGCGGTACTCGATGCGGGCTTTCTCGACCTGGGTCGGCTCGGCGGCGAGCATGGCCGGACCGTGCTCGGCATACCAGCGGCACAGGCCGACGCACTTGGCGACTTCACCACGGGCCTGAGCGATCGGCTTGCCGATCTCGCGGCTGACCATCTGGGCGAACGCTTCGGCCTTGGCTTCGAGGGTGCTGGCCAGGGCGAGCAGGTACTCGCTGCGCTGACCCAGCGACACTTGGCGCCACTGGCCGTAGCCAGCCTTGGCACGTTGCAGCGCCGCTTCCAGTGCGGCGTCGGTGTCGAAGGGGTAGGCGCCAATCTGCTCGCCGCTGAACGGGTCGACGGAGATGGCGTGGGTCAGGCTGCTGATCGCACTCATGGCGGGTCACTCTCGTTGTTGTTACTCGGTGACGCCAGACTAGAGGGCTATGGCTTTAATGAAAACTGAATAATAATGAGCGAAACATTCACGTTTGGAGAATGACTGTGGATCTGGTGCAACTGGAGATCTTCAAGGCCGTGGCCGAACAGGGCAGCATCAGCGCCGCCGCCCAGCATATCCATCGGGTGCCGTCGAACCTGACCACGCGCATCAAGCAGCTGGAGGAAGACCTCGGCGTCGAACTGTTCATCCGCGAAAAGAGCCGCCTGCGCCTGTCACCGGCGGGTTGGAACTTCCTGGAATACACGCGGCGCATCCTCGACCTGGTGCACGAGGCTCGCCTGACCGTTGCCGGCGAGGACCCCCAGGGCACCTTCGCCCTGGGTTCGCTGGAGAGCACCGCGGCGGTGCGCATCCCTGCGCTGCTGGCGGCCTACAACCAGCGCTACCCCAAGGTCGACCTCGACCTGTCCACCGGCCCCTCCGGGACCATGCTCGAAGGTGTGCTGGCGGGGCGCCTGGTGGCGGCCTTCGTCGATGGCCCGGTGCTGCACCCCACGCTCGAAGGCATGCCGGTGTTCGAGGAGGAAATGGTGATCATCTCGCCACTCAACCATGCCCCGGTCACTCGTGCCCAGGATGTCAACGGCGCGAACATCTATGCCTTTCGCGCCAACTGCTCGTACCGTCACCACTTCGAGAACTGGTTTGTCCAGGACCAGGCGGTGCCTGGCAAGATCCACGAAATGGAGTCGTACCATGGCATGCTCGCCTGCGTCAGCGCCGGTGCCGGCCTGGCCATGCTGCCGCGCAGCATGCTCGACAACATGCCTGGCTGCAGCACGGTCTGCGCCTGGCCGATGCAGGAGCAGTTCCGCTACCTCAAGACCTGGTTGGTATGGCGCCGTGGCACGGTTTCGCGCAGCCTGAGCATGTTCGTGAAACTTCTCGAAGAGCGGCGAGCGGCGTGAACATCAGCACGGTGTGAGGTCAAACGTCAGGTAAGCCATCTCCTTGAGGAGGAGCTGACCATGCGTAACCATCACCATGCTGTGGGCACCACGTTGCTGATCGCACTGGCGCTGCCCTGGACCCTGGCCGCTGCTGCTGAAGTGGACGACCACAACGCGCCCATCGACATGCAAGCCGTGCAAGTGCAGCCGCAGGAGCAGAATGGCGTGCGCTACCTGGCGGGCGGTATCGGTCAGGATGAAGCCAATGCCATACGCCGGACCCCGGGTTATGACCTGCACGTCGAACTGTCGACCGGCGCACACGGCCAATTCGAAAGCGGCGCTGCCGTCGACATCCAAAATGCACAAGGCAAGTCCGTGTTGAGCCTGCAGGATGCCGGACCGTTGGTCTATGTACAGCTGCCACCCGGCCAGTACCAGGTCATCGGCCAGGTGCAGGGTACAACGGTCCAGCAACGGGTCACGGTGAACGGCAAGACGCCTGTCACCGCAAGCCTGAACTGGCATTGAGCGTCCATAATCAGCGGAGTACATCTGTACTCCGCCTGGGCGGGGACCTGCCGCCATCAGCAGCAGGGCACTGCCGGTAAATTCAAACAATGCTGGCAATTTACTTTCAACTTTCTGATTATCTGGACAATAATCAGAAAAGTGTTTCCCCGTGTGACCGGTTGGATGTACCGTTCACCGCAAAAATCGAGGGGCTCTAGCCCCCACTTGCCCGTGTGACCATCAGGAGAAGTCATTGATGAAAACCCGTCTTGCCAGCACGCTGGCCGCCGCCCTATTGGTTCTCGGGGGCACCCCTCTGGCCCAGGCTGCTCAAATTTCCGGCGCCGTTGGTGCCACTAGCCAGGGCGACATGACGTACCGTCTCGGTATGGCGTTCGACTGGGACAAGCAGTGGCTGAAGAGTGACATCGGTTATGTGACGGGCTACTGGGATGCAGCCTACACCTACTGGGAAGGGGGGGACGCCAGCGGCGCTCACTCGCTGTCGTTCAGCCCGGTGTTCACCTACGAGTTCAGCGGTTTCACCTACACCCCGTATGTCGAAGCCGGTATTGGCCTGGCAGCCTTCTCCAAGACCGACGTGGGCGACCAGAAGCTGGGTTCGGCAGTCAATTTCGAAGACCGCATCGGCTTCGGCCTGAAGCTGCCGGGTGAGCAGAAGGTGGGCGTTCGTCTGATGCACTATTCCAATGCCGGCATCAAGCAACCGAACGACGGCATCGAGTCGTACTCGCTGTTCTACAGCAAGCGCTTTTGAGTCAGTCAACCCAAGGCTCGGGAGCATCCCAGGTCTTGGGTTTGCATCGGCGTTTAAAGGTGTAGTCGAATGGCCAAGAAATCATTGCCTCTTCGCGTTAACAGCTTTAACTCACCCTCGTTGAATAGCAAGTTTTCCAGTTGCAGTTTAGCGTCCTGAAAGTGGCCTTGGCTGCCAAAGGTTTCATCCGTGTCTCCATTTGCCAACAATCGTGTTACGGTCGCATCATTCGACTCATCGATGCCGTTTCGTTGATTGGTACCGATCATGACACGCTGTTCCGAGTCGATGCCTACTCCGTGAACTGTGTTCCACTCAAAGTTGTCAAAATAAACATTGGTCAAACCATCATTGCCAAACTCAGTATCGATACGACCATCTAACAAGTAGCGCCGTACAATCAACGCGGATTTCTCTCCAAAGTTTCGAGGGGTCCCGGCGACCGTTACAATTCGCTGGTTTTCAAGATCCACCGCAACCTTTACCTCTTTTCGAAAAGCGGCGACTTGTCGAATGATGAAGTTGGTATCCAACAGGCCATCGGGCCTGAACCTGGCGATGACTTGACGCCAATCGGTAGTTCCGGCAAGAAGCAGACTGCCGTCATCAAAAAAATAGCTGTCAGTGATTGTCAATGGGTAAGTGGGCGTACCTGGTTCTACGTCCAGTATTGGCAGCGCAAGTTGCGTTTTACTGCCGTCCTCGCCTAGCCCCGGCAGTGGCATGCCTGATAGAGGGTCCAGCAAGGCAAGCCAGGCCGTCGGCGCACTGTCTGTACTGCGCTTTGCCATGTATAACGACCTGATGGCGCCGCCGACTCTCTCACTGCGTAACACTTTGATCGGTTCTTTGGTATTGGGTTCAGTCGGCGCATTATCCGGGACATGAAGCGTAATGCCCAACTTACCGAAACCGGCCAGCGCAGTGAATGTCAGGTCGTACTGGCCCACTGCGCAAGTCTCGGTGTCGTCATCTGCTTCCCTGAAATACGTTTTGGCTTGTGCGACATACGTGTTGCCTCCACGGCTATGCGTGAGCATTGAAAAGTGCCCGGCGGATGCATCTTGGCCGGTCGCTACGATGACCGGTTTGAATCCCATTGCATCGTCCCACTTTCCATTGGGGGTCAGACGGCTAAAGTAATTTCCGCGCTCCTCTCCTTGGGATGAGCAAGCTACGGAAAGGCTGCCGTCCGTATTTTGAGTGACGGCGATAACGTATGCATTTTTATCAGGAGGCATGCCGGGGAATGCGGCATAACCATTTTCGCCATAACCCGTATCGAGTTCTCCAGCTTTTTTCAACATTGTCTACTCTCCCGTTGGCCTGAGCGCATATCTTTACTCAGGCATCACAGATCAGAAACTGGTAGAAATGCTAGTTTTATCAGGTGTCAGAAGGTGTAGGATACCCCGGCCTGCACCGTGCGCGGCGCGCCCGGGTACACATAGGTGTTGAACGCCCCCTCGTCATAACCCTTGTTGAACAGGTTCTTCACGTCCAGGTTCAAGCGCACGTGCTCATTGACCTTGTAGAAGCTCAGCAGGTCGACCACGCTGTAGCGCTCCATGGTGTAGGTACTGGCCGCCGTCTGCCCGGCGCGGTCATCCACGTACTTCACGCCAACCCCCAGACCCAGGCCCTTGGCCAGCCCGTCCTGGAACTCATAGGTATTGAGCAGGCTGAAGCTGTTGCGCGGGATGTTCGCCAGGCGGGTGCCGGTGGGGAGGCCGTTGTCCTTGGTCACCTCGGCATCGACGTAGGCATAGCCGCCGATCATCCGCCATTGCGGGGTCAGGTTGCCGGCGACGTTGATGTCCAGGCCGCGGCTGCGCACTTCACCGGCAGCGACGCTGTAGGTGCCGCTCGGGTCGTTCGGGTCGCGGGTGAGCACGTTTTCCTTGACGATGTGGTAGATCGCCGCGTCCACGCTCAGCTGGCGATCCAGCGCTTCCCACTTCACGCCCAGCTCGTATGACTTGCCCTTTTCCGGGTCGAAGCCCGTGCCTTGCAGGCTCGCGCCGCTGTTGGGCTTGAACGAGCGCGCGGTGTTGGCGTAGACGGCAACGGTGTCGGTCAGGTCGTAGATCAGGCCCAGGCGCGGGGTGACGCCGTTCTCACCCTTGCTGAAGTCACCGGCATTGTTGAGCTTGTTGTCGTAGTCATGTTCGTAGCGCTCGAAACGCACCCCGGCGAGGGCTTTCAGGCGCTCGGTCAGGGCCACCTGGTCCTGGATGAATGCCGCCCAGGTCTTGAGGTTTTCCTGGTCATAGGTGGTGGTGCGGGTCAGGGCAGGGCGCGGCTGGCCCAGCACCGGGTCGAAAATGTCGATCGGGTAGGCACCGCTACCGGCGGCCGAACGCTGGATGATCGAGTTGTAGTCGTAGTCTTCGTATTCGATACCGGTCAGCAGCGTATGGGCGAAGCCGCCCGTGTCGAAGTGGCCGGTGAGGTTGAGCTGGTAGTCACGGTCGGTCCACTCCAGCTTGCGGTAGTTGAAGTTGCGCCCCAGCGTGCGACCGTCGGCCTGCAGGCCGTTGGCTTCCACCGCATTGCCCTTGAGCGAGCCGTCCAGCCATTGCATGCCACCGCCCAGCGTCCAGTCGTCGTTGAGCAGGTGCTCGAAGCGCAACTGGGCCATGTCGTTGTCGTTGTGCAGCAGGTTGTCGCTGCCTTTTTCCCAGACGTTGGTGTCCCGCGAGGCAGTGCCGATCTGGCCGGGCAGGCGGGTCAGGCCGCGATCCAGCGGGTGGTTGTTGCGCATGAAGTCGCCTTCGAAGATGACATTGGTGGCGTCGTTGACCTGCCAGCTGATCACCGGTGCAACGTCATAGCGCTCGCTTTCGACATCGTCGCGGAAGCTTTCGCCACCTTCGCCCAGCACATTCAGGCGATACGCCAGCGAGCCATCGGCATTCAGCGGGCCGGTGGCGTCCAGGGTCGCCCGGTGCATGCCCTGGTCGTCGAGCTGGCTGCCGAGGGTCACCTTGGGCTCGGCCAGCGGCTGCTTGCTGACCACGTTGAACGTACCACCGGGGTCGCCACGGCCATACAGGCTGGTGGCCGGGCCGCGGATCACTTCCAGGCGCTCGACGGTGTTGGCGTCGGGGGCGTTGGGGTAGCCGCGGTTGATCGGGAAGCCGTTGCGGTAGAACTCGCCGGTGGTGAAGCCGCGCACGGTAAAGGTGGTCAGCCCCTGGCCGCCGAAGTTGTTGGCGCGGCCGACGCCGCCGGCGTAGTCCAGGCCATCCTGCAGGCGTGTGGCACCGGTGTCTTCGAGCACATCCTTGGGCACCACGCTGATCGACTGCGGGGTTTCGTGCAGGGCGGTGTCGGTGCGCGTGGCACTGGCCGAGCGGGTGGCCTTGTAGCCATCCACCGGGCCATCGGCGCGTTCGCTGTCGGCGCTGCTGGTGATGTTCAGGGCCTGGAGTTCGATCTGGGCGGGTTCGCCGAAAGGTTCAGGCTCGGCGAAGGCCAGCGGGGAGATAGCTTGAAGCACACAAAGCGAAACGAACGTGCGACGCATCGACAGTACGATCCTGGAGTAGGGCGCTGATGGGGAGTGGTAGAAGCGCCGAGAAACTACTACGAATCATTATCAAATGCATTCTTTTTAAATGGAACTGGTGTGCCAGATGCCATTAGCTTTGCAGGTCCGGCCTCTTCGCGGGTAAACCCGCTCCCACAGGGAGCCTGGAGTGCTTCGGGCTGATGGTATACCTGTGGGAGCGGGCTTGCCCGCGAAGAGGCCGGTTCGGGCCGTGCAAGTCTCAGCGGCTGTCCTTGATTGCCAGCACATTGCACAACGGATGCTCCAGCACGTGCGCCGTGGTACCACCCAGGAATGTCTGCATCGCATCATGCCGGTGGCTACCCATCACGATCACATCCATCCGGCTGTGGCTGACGAACCGGGCAATCGCGCGTATGGCCGCACCCTCGATAAAGTGCCGTCGCTCCAGTGGAATCTGGTGATGGTCGCCGAGCCGGTTGAAGGCCGGTCGCTGCGCCGCGCGCACACTGCCATCGAACCCCGGCATGGTGACCGTGCCGGCACCGAAGTCGGCGATATGGGTCTTGGCTGCATCGCACACATGCAGCAGGTGCAGTTCGGCGTTGCATTGCAAGGCCAGGGCATGGGCGCTGCGGATCACCCTGTCGTCCAGATGCTCGCCTGCGCCGTGGCAGTCGAGGTCCACCGCCGCCGCAATCTGCCGCGGCAGCGGCAGGCGGATGTCGCTGACCAGATGCACGGCGACCGGGCTTTCCTTGAGCAGTTGCCAGTCCAGCGGCGTGACCAGCAGGCGCTTGAGCACCGGCTCGTGCTGCACGTCCTTGATCAGCAGGTCGCAACCCAGCCGTTCGAGGCGTTCGAGCACGCTGCCCAGCGGGTCGCGGGTCAGCAGCAATTCGGTGGAGACATCCAGCCCGGCGTTGCCCAGTTGCTCAGCCTCGTCGGCGAGCCACTGGCGGTTGTCGGCGAGCAGGCGCTCACGTTCGTGGCCGTCGCTCATCAGGCCAAACGTGTCGACATCGTCGACGAATACATTGATATCCAGCAGGGCACCACTGGACTCGGCCAGGGCCGCCGCGCGCTGCAGCGCCGGGGTATGGCGCATTTGCGGGCCGAGCATGACGAACAGACGCTTGAACTGGCTCATCGCACACCTCCACGTGTGGCAGCCCCCCGGTTCATGCCATGTCATCTGGTCTGTACAGTCTAGACCCGGTTCAGCCAGGCAAAACCTTTCACGCTCGCTTCACCTTGCACTGATATCAGCGCGCCACTCATTGGGGTGACCATCGGCACCATGCTCGGGCGGGCGGTGGGCTCGGTGGTGGGCAAGCGCGCCGAGATCATGGTGGTATCGTACTGATGCTGGTCGGGGCAACTATTCTGTATGAGCACCTGACAGCGGTGTAACACGCAGGTTGTCGGGTATGATGCAGCCCCGATATTTTCCACGAGGCCTGCACCATGTCCCTGAGCGCTGAACAGATCGGCGAATTCCAAGCCTTCGCCGAGCAGCTGGCCGATGCCGCTGCGCTGGCGATCCAGCCGTACTTCCGCGCAAGCCTTGAGGTCGAGGACAAAGGCGGGCGTCTGTACGACCCGGTGACCGTGGCCGACAAGGCAGCCGAAGACGCCATGCGCGAGCTTATCCAGGCGCGCTATCCGGAGCACGGCATCCTCGGTGAAGAGGCCGGCGTCGCCGCAGGCAGCAGCCCGCTGACCTGGGTGCTCGACCCGATCGACGGCACCCGTGCGTTCATTACCGGCTTGCCGCTGTGGGGCACGCTGATTGCCCTGAACGATGGCACACGCCCGGTGGTGGGGGTGATGAACCAACCGTTCACCGGTGAACGCTTCGTCGGTACCCCGGCAGGCGCCTGGCGCAGCGGCACGCCGCTGAAAACCCGAGCCTGCGCCGACCTGGCTGCGGCCACGCTGATGTGCACCACGCCGGACATGTTCGACACCGCCGAGCGCAAGGCGGCGTTCGAGGCGGTGGCGGGCAAGGCGCGGCTGATGCGTTACGGTGGTGATTGCTACGCCTACTGTATGCTTGCATCGGGTTTCGTCGACGTGATCGTCGAGGCGAGCCTGCAGCCGTATGACGTGCAGGCGCTGATGCCGATCATCGAAGGGGCGGGCGGGGTGATCACTGCCTGGGATGGCAGCAGTGCGCAGCATGGCGGTTGTGTGGTGGCTTGTGGTGACCCGGCGCTGCATGCGCAGGTTGTGGAGATGCTCCGCCACGCCATGTGATGGATTTACCGGCCTCTTCGCGGGCAAGCCCGCTCCCACAAGTACTGCACTGCTCTCAAGGGCAGTGAGGTCCCTGTGGGAGCGGGCTTGCCCGCGAAGAGGCCGGTACAGGTATCCAGAATCTTTCATCACCGCACTTTTTCTTTTTTTCGGGCTCTATGCTTGGCCAGGCCGCGCTGATCCCCGGCGTGGCCGCCGATTCCGACCCGGTGCCGATGGTTGCAAGCAATCCCCGATTTTTCCCGCGCCTGCTACTGGCAGGCGCGCTGCTGGGCCTGGCCGGCTGCAGCCAACAGCAAGGCCACGACATCGTCAGCCAGTTCAGCAACGGCAAGCCCGGCGAGCTGTTCCAGACCAGCGTCGATCGTATGGCCACACTGGCGATGCGCGACAACCTGCAAAGCCTGTACCTGCTGATGAACAAGCTGTACCTGCGCAACCCCAACCAGTGGAAGATGTCCGGCTACCTCGACGCCGCCACGGCCGAACGCCAGATCCGCATCGCCATCGAACAGCGCCAACCCCTGCCGCAGTTGGGCAACCGGCGCGACCTCGCTGCACTGAGCCATGCCTTGAGCCCGGAGTTTCTCGGCGACCGGGTCGGCGCCTTCATCTACGCCATCGGCAGCATGCTGATCACCGCGCACGGCGGGCGTACCGAGTTCTACATGACCGATACCATCGACCCGCTGTTCGTCAGCAACGCGGCGCGCAATATCGAGAAGGCCACCTGGATGCTCAGCCAGCGCCAGGATGCCAACGGGGTGTTGCTGCTGTTTTCCAACGAGATTTCCGAAGAGGGCAGCAACCTGAGCTTCGCCGTGGAGTTCGGCAAGATCGTGGCGCGGCTGGATTTGCTGGCGGAGTTGCTGGACGAGCGCTATCGGCGGATCGGCTTGAACTATGCGCAAAGCCTGCTGCTGATGAACTTCCTGCCGGTACAGTGAGCCGGGGCTGTCCGATGATCGCCCGGCGAGTGGCACTCCGTTGTCCGCTATTCGCCCACCCAATCCGAACATCTGATTGCCCAAGCCCCGCCTTTTTGCTTAGCTGTAACCCGCGTGCGCCAGTGGTCGGCTGCCCCCGGAAACCCGACCCCGGCCCGATAGAATGACCGTGAACGACCGCAACCACCGGCCTAGGGCCAGTAGGAAGCGGCGCCCAGAACAATAACGATGCCGAGTGCCTTGCCTATGGAAAGCCGCCTGCTGAGCGAGCGCAGTAGTGTGTTCCATCACGCCGACCTTATGCGGTGTCCGACTACGTGAACCAGCACGTGGGCCAGCACTGCATCGGCCTGACACGTACCAGCCACCCCCAGGCCAGCCTCAGCCACCGCAAGTTCGCCGAACTCGACCTGTGCCGTATCAGCTACGGCGGCAGCGTGCGGGTCACCTCGCCGGCGCTGGAATCCATCTACCACTTGCAGGTCTTGCTCAACGGCAATTGCCTGTGGAGGGGGCACCAGCGCGAGCACCACCTGGTGCCGGGCGAACTGCTGCTGATCAACCCGGACGACCCGGTCGACCTGACCTATTCCGAAGACTGCGAAAAATTCATCCTCAAGGTGCCGACCCGCCTGCTCGACAGCATTTGTGACGAACAGCGCTGGCAACGGCCGGACGGCGGCGTGCGGTTCTTGCGCAACCACTACCGGCTGGAAGAGCTGGATGGCTTCGTCAACCTGCTGGCCATGGTTTGCCACGAAGCCGAGGTCAGTGGTTCGCTAGCGCGGGTGCAGGGGCACTACAGCCAGATCGTCGCCAGCAAGCTGATCACCCTGATGAGCACCAATATCCGCCGCGAAAGCCTGGGTGCGCCAGGGGCGAGCCTGGAGCGGATCCTCGAATACATCGAGCGTAATCTCAAGCTCGAAATGTCAGCCGAGGCGCTGGCGGAGCAGGCCTGCATCAGCGTGCGTTCGCTGTATGCGCTGTTCGATCGGCAGCTGCGTATGACGCCCAAGCAGTACGTGCGCCAGCGCAAGCTGGAGCGGGTGCATGCGTGCCTGCGTGACACCCGTTGCGCGGTGCGCAGTGTGACCGAGCTGGCCATGGATTACGGTTTCATGCACCTCGGGCGGTTCGCCGAGGTGTATCGCCAGCACTTTGGCGAGCTGCCTTCGGAAACCCTCAGGCAGCGCCACTGAGAGAGCTTACAACGGGTAGTGCTTGAGTTCGCGTGCGATCAGCATGCGCTGGATTTCGCTCGACCCCTCGTAGATCTGAGTGATGCGCGCATCGCGGTAGTAGCGCTCGACCGGGTAGTCCTCCAGATACCCATACCCACCATGCACCTGAATCGCCATCGAGCACACCCGCTCGGCCATTTCCGAAGCGAACAGCTTGGCCTGCGAGGCCTCCGACAGGCACGGCTTGCCTGCGGTGCGCAGCCGGGCGGCATGCAGGATCAGCAAGCGTGCCGCATTCACCTGCACCTGCATGTCGGCCAGCAGGTTGGCAATGCTCTGGTGTTCGTTGATCGGCTTGCCGAACTGGATACGATCGCGTGAATACGCCAGCGCCGCCTCGAACGCAGCACGGGCAATGCCCAGCGCCTGGGCGGCGATGCCGATGCGGCCGCCTTCGAGGTTGGACAGGGCGATGGCCAGGCCCTTGCCGCGCTCACCGAGGATGTTGGCTGCCGGGATGCGGCAGTTGTCGAAGGTCACCGCGCAGGTGTCGGAGGCGCGGATGCCCATCTTGTGCTCGCTGCGGTCGACCTTGAAGCCTGGGTTGTCGGTCGGCACCAGGAAGGCCGACAGGCCTTTCTTGCCCAGCTCCGGGTCGGTGACGGCGAAGACGATCGCCAATCCGGCGCGGCGTGCGTTGCTGACGAACTGCTTGGCGCCGTTGATCACCCACTGGCCATCGACCAGCTCGGCGCGGGTGCGCAGGTTGTGTGCTTCGGAGCCGGCCTGTGGCTCGGTCAGGCAGAAGCAGCCGATCACCTCGCCAGTGGCCAGGCGAGGCAACCAGGCCTGTTGCTGCTCAGCCGTGCCGTAGGCGAGCAGGGGGCCGCAACCGACCGAGTTGTGGATGCTCATCATCGCGCCAGTGGCGCCACAGCCAGCAGCGATTTCCTCGACTGCCAGGGCGTAGGCGACGTAGTCGGTGTAGCTGCCGCCGAACGCCTCGGGCACGACCATGCCCAGCAGGCCCAGTTCGCCCATCTTGCGCACCACGCCATCGTCGATCCAGCCAGCCTTTTCCCAGGCCTGGGCATGCGGCGCGATCTCGCCACGGGCGAAGTCCCGGGCCATGTCGCGGATCATGATCTGTTCTTCGTTCAGTTCCAGGTCTTGCATCTGTGTACTCCCGGGCTCACAGGCCTTCGAAGAATTGGTCGACCCGCTGGCGCGACAACCCGGCCAGGGTTGGCGGGTTCCAGCGCGGCTGCTTGTCCTTGTCGATGATCAGGGCACGCACGCCCTCGATGATGTCGCCGTACTGGAACCACTGGCGGTCGATGTGCAGTTCCATGGCGAAGCAGTCTTCCAGTGCCAGGTGGCGACCGCGGCGCAGCATCTCCAGGGTAACCGCCATGGCCAGCGGCGAGCGGCTTTCCAGCTGTTCGGCGGTGGCCAACGCCCATGGGTGGCTGTCGCCGATGCGCACCGCACGCAGTTGTTCGATGATCGCCGCCAGGTCGGGCTGGGCGAAGAAATGGTCGATGGCCGGGCGCAGTTTTTCCAGCGGCGCATCGCCCAGCACCTGGCTGCCGAGCTTGGCCAGCAGGTTCTGCAGGTCCTTGAGCGGGTGAGCGCCAAAGCGCAGGGTATCCAGCCCTTGATCCAGGGCTGCGAGTTTGTCGCTGCTCAGGTACCAGTCGGCCAGCCCGCAGTACAGGGCATCGGCGGCCTGGATCTGAGCGCCGCTGACGCCCAGGTAGGTGCCCAGTTCGCCCGGGATGCGCGACAGGAAGTAGCTGCCACCGACATCCGGGAAGTAGCCGATGCCGACCTCGGGCATGCCCAGCCGGCTGCGTTCGGTGACGATCCGCAGGTCGCAGCCTTGGGCCAGGCCCATGCCGCCGCCGAGGGTAAAGCCGTCCATCAGCACCAGCACCGGCTTGCGGTAGCGGTGGATGGCCAGGTCCAGGGCGTATTCTTCGACGAAGAAGTCTTCGTGCAGGGTATCGCCTGCTTTGTAGCTGTCGTGCAGCGAGCGGATGTCGCCACCGGCGCAGAAGCCCTTGGGGCCTTCGCCGCGCAGCACCACGGCTTGCACCTGAGGGTCGTCGGCCCACTGGTCGAAGTGCTGGCGCAGGCTGCGCACCATGTCCAGGGTCAGGGCATTGAGGCCGGCTGGGCGGTTGAGGGTGAGGTGGCCAATCTGGTTGCGGACCTCGGCCAGTACATGAGCCGTTGCCGAGGTATGAGCGTGCGCGGTCATCGCGTTCTCCCTGCTTTGTTATTGATTTTCCAAGTGAAGTCTGGAGTGCGCTGGAGGATCGCTGGATCCTGGCATGCGAAATTATCTTGCGCAATGGACAAATCTGCAGGGGGATCGTGCGTTTTTGCCTTGAATTGTTCATGGCTTGGGTTTTGCGGCGCTCGATCTCGAAACCCCTGAAAATCCAGCGCCAGGCACCTCGAACCACAAACCATTACTCCAACCGTAACGATCAGCCCCCCAGCTTGATTGATCCCCCAATCCCGCTCGGCCTACTGTGCCCCCACGACAGCGAACCCGTGGAGTCACCTGATGACCATAACAAAGAATCCACCGCCGCAATGGTCCAGGCGGCGCGCCGAGAAGCAGCGCCGCCTGGACCGCGTCCGTCACTTGGCCGACGGTGTGGTGCTGCCCACCGAGCGGATCGTCGAAGCCCTCGAGCTGCTGATCGCCCCCGGCGACCGCGTGGTGCTCGAGGGCAACAACCAGAAGCAGGCCGACTTTCTCTCGCGTTCGCTGGCCAAGGCCGACCCTGAGCGCCTGCACGACTTGCACATGATCATGCCCAGCGTCAGCCGCGCCGAGCACCTGGACCTGTTCGAGCGCGGCATCGCCCGCAAGCTCGACTTCTCGTTCGCCGGCCCGCAGAGCCTGCGCATCGGCCAGCTGCTGGAAGACGGCCTGCTCGAAGTCGGCGCCATCCACACCTATATCGAGCTGTACTCGCGGCTGTTGGTCGACCTGATCCCCAATGTCACCCTGGTCGCCGGCTTCATGGCCGACCGCGACGGCAACCTGTACACCGGCCCCAGCACCGAAGACACGCCAGCGCTGGTCGAGCCAGCCGCCTTCAGCGACGGCCTGGTGATCGCCCAGGTCAACCGGTTGGTGGAGCGGGTCGACGACCTGCCACGGGTGGATATTCCGGCATCCTGGGTCGACTTCGTGGTGGTCGCTGACCAGCCGTTCTACATCGAACCGCTGTTCACCCGCGACCCACGGCACATCAAGCCGGTGCATGTGCTGATGGCAATGATGGCGATCCGCGGCATCTACGAAAAACACCAGGTGCAGTCGCTGAACCACGGTATCGGTTTCAACACCGCCGCCATCGAACTGATCCTGCCGACCTACGGCGCATCGCTGGGCCTCAAAGGCAAGATTTGCCGCAACTGGACGCTCAACCCGCACCCGACCCTGATCCCGGCCATCGAGACCGGTTGGGTCGAAAGCGTGCACTGCTTCGGTACCGAGTTGGGGATGGAGGACTACATCGCCCAGCGCCCGGACGTGTTCTTCACCGGCCGCGATGGTTCGCTGCGCTCCAACCGGATGATGTGCCAACTGGCCGGGCAATACGCGGTCGACCTGTTCATCGGCGCCACTCTGCAGGTCGACGGCGACGGCCATTCCTCGACCGTCACCCGTGGCCGCCTGGCCGGTTTTGGCGGGGCGCCGAACATGGGGCACGACCCTCGCGGGCGGCGCCATGCGACTCCGGCCTGGCTCGACATGACCGTGCCCGAGACCCTGCTCGAACGCGGCCGCAAGCTGGTGGTACAGATGGTCGAGACCTACCAGGAAGGTGGCAAACCGACCTTCGTCGAAAAACTCGACGCCGTGGACGTAGCGAAGAAAGCCGGCATGCCCCTGGCGCCGGTGATGATCTACGGCGACGACGTCACCCACATGCTCACCGAAGAAGGCATCGCCTACCTGTACAAGGCGCGCAGCCTGGAAGAACGCCAGCAGATGATCGCCGCCGTCGCCGGCGTCACCGCCATCGGCCTGCGTCACGATCCCAAAAACACCCTGCGCCTGCGCCAGCAAGGCCTGATCGCCTTGCCGGAGGACCTCGGCATCCGCCGCACCGACGCCAGCCGCGAGTTGCTCGCCGCGCGCAGCATCGCCGACCTGGTCGAGTGGTCCGGCGGCCTCTACAACCCGCCCGCACGGTTCAGGAGCTGGTAAATGACGGCATACGCAATCTCTGTAGGAGCGGCGTCAGCTGCGAAGGGGCCGGACCTGCAAACCAATAGCTCGCAGGCCGACCGACTTGCCGACCTGGCCGTCGAGGCCCTCATCGACGAAGCCGACCTGTCGCCCAAACCCGGCCTGGTCGACCGCCGCAGCAGTGGCGCCCACGCCGACATGACCCTGGCCATGATGCACGCCTCGGCGCTGGCCCTGTGGCCATGCCTGCGGCAGATGGCCGAAGCGGCGCAAGCCCATGGCGAAATCGGCCCACCGCTGCGCGCCGAACTGGGCCGTATCGGCCGCGCAGGCGAACAGGCCATGCTCGCCACCACAGGCGGCATCAACACCCATCGCGGCGCAATCTGGGCCCTTGGCCTGCTGGTCGCCGCACAAGCGCTCGATGTCAAAGCCGCGCCCCAGGCAGTTGCCGCCCGCGCCGGCCGCATCGCCCTGATCGACGACCCGGTTGCCATCGCACAAGACAGCCACGGCATCCAGGTGCGCCAGCGCTACGGCGCCGGAGGGGCCCGCGAACAGGCCCAACAAGGCTTCCCCGCCGTGCTCGAACACGGCCTGCCCCAACTGCGCCGCAGCCGTGCCGCCGGCGCCAGCGAAAGCCAGGCCCGGCTGGATGCCTTGCTGGCGATCATGGCCGCGCTCAGTGACACCTGCGTGCTCTGGCGCGCCGGCCCGCACGGCCTGCACACCTTGCAAGCGGGGGCCCGCGCAGTGCTCGATGCCGGCGGCTGCGCCAGCCTCGCTGGCCGCCGTCAGCTGCGCCTGCTGGACGCGCAACTGCTGCAACTCAATGCCTCACCGGGTGGCGCTGCCGATCTGTTGGCCGCCTGCCTGTTCCTCGACAACGCCGGGAGCCTGTGAAATGGAAACCCTGAACTTTCAATTCCCCGCCGCCGAACCTGGCCGCGGCCGCACCTTGGTCGGCTGCGTCAGCTCCGGCGACCTGGAAGTGCTGATCGAACCCGGCAGCGCCGGCCGCCTGGAGATCCAGGTGGTCACCTCGGTCAACGGCAGTAGCGCCCGCTGGAGCCAACTGTTCCAGCGCCTGTTCGACGGCCGCACGCTACCTGCCGTGAAGATCGACATCCATGACTTCGGCGCTACCCCAGGCGTGGTGCGCCTGCGCCTGGAGCAAGGCTTGGAGGAGATTGCCCGTGACTGACACCGCCCGCCTGTTGCAAAACCGCAGCTTCGTCGAGCTGGGCGCTCGCCAACGCGCTCGCGCCTTGCTCGACCCTGGCAGCTTCCGCGAACTGCTCGGCCCGTTCGACCGCCTGATGTCGCCGTGGCTGCCGCACCAAGGCATCGTGCCCCAGGCCGATGACGGCGTGGTCATCGCCAAGGGCCGGCTCAATGGCCGCCAGACCGTGCTCGCCGCCATCGAAGGTGCCTTCCAGGGCGGTAGCATGGGCGAAGTGGGTGGCGCCAAGATTGCCGGCGCCCTGGAGCTGGCCATCGAGGACAACCGCAACGGCATCCCCACCTGCGCCGTGCTGCTGTTGGAAACCGGCGGCGTACGCCTGCAAGAGGCCAACCTCGGCCTGGCAGCGATTGCCGAGATCCAGGCGGCGATTGTCGAACTGCGCGCCCATCAACCGGTGATCGGCTTGATCGCAGGCTCGGTCGGTTGCTTCGGTGGCATGTCCATCGCGGCCGGGCTGTGCAGCCACCTGCTGGTCACCCGCGAGGCGCGGTTGGGCCTCAATGGCCCGCAAGTGATCGAGCAGGAGGCCGGTATCGCCGAGTACGACGCCAAGGACCGCCCCTTCATCTGGAGCCTGACCGGTGGCGAACAACGGTACGCCAGCGGCCTGGTGGATGCCTTTGCCGCAGACGACGTCGACAGCCTGCGCCAGCAATTGCTGCAGCTGCTGGACGCGCCGTCGGCCAACCGCGCCAACCGCCACGCCTGGTATCTGCAACGCCTGGCCAGCCTGGGCGCCGACTGCCCGCAACTGGACGCCGCCGCCGTGCGTGCCCTCTACCAAGGAGATGCCCCATGAACCGTGCCCTGAACTGGCTGCCCGGCCTGGCCGCGGGCGGACCGCTGGCAGGCTATCCCGCCTCGTTGCGAGTGGTCGATGGCGAACTGGACAACCGCCTGGCGCGCTTCATTGCGGTAGTGCCGGACGCACACAACCCGTTCCCAAGAGCGCGTGCGGGCGAAGTCGGCCTGCTGGAAGGCTGGGGCCTGGCCAAGGCTGTCAGCGATGCGGTCGAACTGGACCGCGAGGGTGAAAAGCGCGTCATCGTTGCCGTCATCGATGTGCCAAGCCAGGCCTATGGCCGACGCGAGGAAGCCTTGGGGATTCATCAGGCATTGGCTGGCGCTGTGCAGGCTTACGCGCAAGCGCGCCTGGCGGGGCACCCGGTGATTGGCCTTCTGGTCGGCAAGGCCATGTCCGGTGCCTTCCTGGCCCACGGCTACCAGGCGCAACGGCTGATCGCCCTGGATGACAGCGGGGTGATGGTGCATGCCATGGGCAAGGCGGCAGCGGCACGCATCACCCTGCGCAGTGTCGAGCAACTGGAGGCGCTGGCCGCCGAGGTGCCGCCGATGGCCTATGACCTCGCCAGTTACGCCTCGCTGGGCTTGCTGTGGCGGCGCCTGCAGGTCGCAAGTGCCGAGGCGCCGAATGCTGCCGACATTGCGCAGGTGCGTGCCTGCCTGGCCGACGCCGTGCGTGATATCGGCCATTCGACTGACCTGGCATCGCGGTTGAACGGTGAGAACCGCAGTGCCTCGCGCGACGTACGCGCACGCCTGCGCAGCCAGTGGCAGGAGGCCTGATGAACCAGCCGCAGCCACATGACCTGCTCTGGGGCATGCCCGCAGCCGGCCTGCCTGGCGACGCGCCTGCCTGGGCCGTGCAGGCACTGGCCACCGGGCAGCCGGTGGTGGTGCGGCGTGCCGCCTGCGCCAGCGGCTGGGTGGCCGTGGGCGTGCGCGGGCAGGGCCGTGAGCAGCGCCTGGGGGTGCTGATGCGTTTACGTGATATCCACCGGCAAACAAGCCCCGAGGCGCTGCGCGGCGCAGGTGACGGGGCGTGGCCAGCCCTGCGGGCGCTGGCCTCGGTGGCGCCGGTGCTCGATGCCAGCGGGCTGGCCTGGGGGCCGACCGGGGGCGTCGGTTACCAGCTGGCCACCGGCTGCAACGTGGTGCATGGCGCCAGTGACCTCGATCTGCTGGTGCGTACACCCCAGCGCATGACCCGGGCGAAGGCGCGCGAGTTGCTCGACATTCTGGACTGCGGCCCATGCCGGATCGATGTGCAACTGGAGACGCCGGCGGGTGCGGTCGCCCTGCGTGAATGGGCCGGCATGGCGCGCCGGATTCTGCTCAAATCGTGCCATGGCGCACGCCTGATAGCGGACCCCTGGCATGTGCTGGAGTCTGCAGCGTGAGCAGCCTGTTTGCCTTCCCTGGTCAGGGCGCGCAACAGGCAGGCATGTTGCAACGCTTGCCCGAGGGCGCCAGGCCGTTGCTGGAAGAGGCCAGTGATGCGCTGGGCGAACAGGTTCTGGCCCTCGACAGTACGCAGGCATTGCAGTCGACCCGCGCCGTGCAGCTGTGCCTGCTGCTGGCCGGGGTGGCCTGGGCACGCTGGTTGCTGCAGCGCAGCCCGGCACCGGGCTATGTTGCCGGCCTGTCCATCGGCGCTTATCCCGCCGCCGTGACCGCCGGGGCGCTGGCGTTTGCCGATGCGGTGCGCCTGGTGGCCCTGCGTGGTGAACTGATGCAGCGGGCCTATCCGCAGGGCTATGGCATGACCGCCCTCAACGGCCTCGACTTGAGCAGTGTCGAAGGCTTGCTGGCCGAGGTGGGCGGTGAGGTGTACCTGGCCAACCTCAACAGCGACAACCAGATCGTCATCGCCGGCAGCGACACCGCCATGGCCGAGGTCGCTGCCAGGGCTCGCCAACGTGGCCAGGGCGTGGCCCGACGCCTGGCGGTGAGTGTGCCATCCCACTGCGCGTTGCTCGACGGCCCCGCCGCCGAGCTGGCAGCTGCCTTTGCCAGCGTCGAACTGCGTCGCCCGCGCATCACTTACCTGAGCGGCAGCAGTGCGCGGCCGATCTTCGATCCACAACGCCTGCGCGATGACCTGGCCGGCAACATGGCCCGGCTGGTCGACTGGCGTGCTACGTTGCGCAACGCCTATGAGCGCGGCGTGCGCCTGCAGGTGGAAATACCGCCGGGCAGCGTGCTCAGCGGCCTGGCCCGCCCGGTGTTCGAACAGGGCAGGGTGGTTGCCCTCGACGCCACCCGTTGGGATACCGTCGACGCGCTGTTGCGCCAGGAGGTGGCCGACAACCGATGACGGCGCTGCAACTCGAAGAACAACAACAAGCAACTTCGACTCAAGCTGAGGACAACAACAATGATCATCTATGGTGTGGCTCTGCTGGCGGTATGCACGCTGGCTGGCGTTATCGTCGGCGACTTCCTGGGCGTGCTGCTGGGCGTCAAATCCAATGTGGGCGGGGTCGGCATCGCCATGATCCTGCTGATCT
Source organism: Pseudomonas sp. NPDC086566 (assembly GCF_050280885.1). Classification (NCBI taxonomy): domain Bacteria; kingdom Pseudomonadati; phylum Pseudomonadota; class Gammaproteobacteria; order Pseudomonadales; family Pseudomonadaceae; genus Pseudomonas; species Pseudomonas sp. NPDC086566. Next base: position 783,384 of record NZ_JBNNWD010000001.1, on the reverse strand, counting down.
GCGCACGGCTGTACATGCACCGCAATGGCGGCATGAGCAAGGAGTGCGAGTTCGGTGTCGGCTTCTGGGGCGCCATGTACATCCCGGTGGTGGTGGCCATGGCCGCCCAGCAGAACGTGGTGACCGCCTTGCACGGCGGGCCGGTGGCGCTGCTGGCGGCGATCGGAGCGGTGCTTGTGTGCGGGCTGACCATTGCCGTGATCAGCCGCAGCCATCGCGGCGAACCGCTGCCGGCGCCTGATGCGCCGGAGGTTGCCAATGCGCAGGCCGCCCCTGCAGGAGGGCACTGATCATGTGGCCAATCATTGACAATGCCCTGGAGCATAACGGCCTGGTCACCGCCTTTGCGGTGGTTGGCGGGATCATGTGGTTGTCGGTGCTGCTGTCGAAGTACCTGACGTTTGGCCGGGTGCATGGCTCGGCAATCGCCATCGTCATTGGCCTGGTGCTGGCCTGGGTGGGCGGTACCGTGACCGGCGGCCAGAAAGGCCTGGCCGACATGGCGCTGTTCTCCGGCATCGGCCTGATGGGCGGGGCCATGCTGCGCGACTTCGCCATCGTTGCCACGGCCTTCGAGGTGCAGGCCACCGAGGCGCGCAAGGCCGGGTTGATTGGTGCGGTGTCGCTGCTGCTGGGTACGGTGCTGCCATTCATCGTCGGTTGCGTGGTGGCCTATGCCTTTGGCTACCGGGATGCGGTGAGCATGACCACCATCGGCGCCGGGGCGGTGACCTATATCGTCGGGCCGGTGACCGGGGCGGCGCTGGGGGCGAGTTCGGATGTGGTTGCGCTGTCGATTGCCACCGGGTTGATCAAGGCGATCCTGGTGATGGTGTTCACGCCGGTTTCGGCCCGGTTGCTGGCGTTGGACAATCCGCGCTCGGCGATGGTGTTTGGTGGGTTGGCCGGGACTGTGTCGGGTGTGACGGCTGGGCTGGCGGCGACTGATCGGCGGCTGGTGCCCTACGGTGCGTTGACCGCGACCTTCCACACCGGGCTGGGATGCCTGTTGGGGCCTTCAGTGCTGTACTTCTGTGTCAGGGGATTGGTTGGCTAGGACCGGCCTCTTCGCGGCTAAAGCCGCTCCCACAGGTACCGCGCGGCCCTCGATGCGGAGGCTATCCCTGTAGGAGCGGCTTTAGCCGCGAATGGCCCGACTCAATTGTCTCGGCTGTACATCCGGCATTCTGCCAACAAGGCCAGCAGATTCGGCTCCCGCTCCCGAGCCTTCAAAAACACCACCCCTATATGCTGCTGCAAGCGATACCGCGCCTGCAGCGCAATCAGCTTCACGCGGTTCTCGTAAACCGCTGCGATGCGCCCTGGCAGCAGGGCAAACCCCACGCCCGAACTGACCATGCTCAGCAGGGTGAAAATGTCGTTCACCTGCATCGCGACCTTTGGCTCGAACCCTGCCTGCTGGAACACCCGGGCGCCATCACGGTGGGTGGCGAAACCCTGGGTCAGGGTGATGAAGGTGGAGTCGGCCAGGTCCGCCAGGTCCACTTCCTGTTGCTCGGCGAACGGTGAATCGGTGGGCACGGCGAGGAAGATATCGTCGGAGAACAGCGGCAGCTGTTCGCAGGCCGGGTCCGCCGCGCTTTCGTCCAGTGATACCAGAATGGCTTCCAGCTCGTGGTTCTTCAGGCGTTGCAGCAAGTCGACGTTCGAGCCCAGGGTCAGGTCGATGTTCAGTTCGCTGCGCCGCAGCTTCAGGCCCATCACCAGCTTCGGAACGGTCTTGACGGTCAGCGAGTACAGCGCGCCAAGGCGGAAGCGCTCGGCATAGAAACCGGCGGCTTCGCGGGTCTGGCGGACCATCTGTTCGGCGTCCTGGATCAGTTGGCGGGCTTTCTTCTCCAGCACATAGGCGCTTTCCAGCGGGATCAGCTGGCGACCTTCGTGCTTGAACAGCGGGCAGCGCAACGCGCTTTCCAGGGAGTGGATGGCGCGGTGCACGCTGACCGCACTGGTGGACAGCTCGGCGGCGGCGCGGCCGAGGTTGCCACTGCGCATGAAGGCGAGGAAGGTCTCGAGCTTTTTCAGGGTCAGTTCTTCGTCGATCAGCATGCACGCGCGCCAGGATGAAGGGAGGCGCTGATCATGCCACAGCCGCACGCCTCATGGCGGCGTCAGGTTGCCAGGCAGCAAGCGTGCCCGGCGCAGTTGCGCAAGGTTGCGCGAGCCGGTACAGAAGCAGGCGATGCGCAACTGGCGCAGAACAACCTCGAAATGTTCCACCACGGCCTGGGTCGAGATCACGGCGGCACTGAGGACATTGGCAGCCTGGCCTACCAGGTCGGCACCGAGGCGTATGGCCTTGGCGGCATCGACGCCGTTGGCCACGCCGCCAGAGGCGATCAGGCCGATTTCCGGCACGGCGCGGCGCACCGCCAGCAGGCAGTGCGCGGTCGGGATGCCCCAGTCGGCGAACGCCAGGGCGACCTCGCGCTCAGCGGCATTGCCGGCGCGTTCGGCCTCCACGGCTGCCCAGCTGGTACCGCCGGCACCGGCCACGTCGACCATGGCAACGCCCGCATCGCAGAGCTGGCGCGCCACCTGGGGAGAAATGCCGGCACCGACTTCCTTGACGATCACCGGCGTTGGCAACTGGCGGGTCAAGGTTTCGATGTGTTGCAGCACACCGCGCCAGTCTCGGTCGCCTTCTGGCTGTACGGCTTCCTGAAGGGGGTTCAGGTGAATGATCAGGGCATTGGCCTGCAAGGTGTCGACGGCGCGGCGTGCCAGGTCCAGGCCGTCGGCCTCACGCAGCTGGGCAGCGCCGAGGTTGGCCAGTAGCGGCACATCGGGTGCCAGGTGGCGCAGCTCGCCGGTCAGGCCTTGGTCCTGGCCACTGCGCAGGCTGACGCGCTGCGAGCCAACGCCCATGGCGATGCCCAGTGCCTGGGCGGCTTCGGCGAGATGGTGATTGATGAAACGGGCACGTTCGGCACCGCCGGTCATGGAACTGATCAACAGCGGGGCGCCCAGTGCACAGCCGAACAGCTCAGTGCCCAGGTCGACGTCATCCAGGGCCATTTCCGGCAATGCGCAATGTTCGAAGCGCACTGACGACCAGCCGGGGTCTGCGCCAAGGGTGTTGTTGCCGGCGGCCAGGACGATATCCAGGTGATCGTCCTTGCGTTGGCTCAGTGGGTTTTTCTTCATGCCGGCTCCATGTTGAGGGGCAGCAATTGTACAACGATGTTGGTCTTGTATAGCTAAGTTGAAGATTGGTACAGCATCAGGCAGCAGCGCGTGTTGGTGGTTCCTTTGTGGGTTGGGGAAGGGTGCGTAGGGGTTCGCCGATAGCCGTGCAGCGCCTGTCAGATCGAGCGCCGCCCGCGCGGCGCATCGCGGATAAATCCGCTCCTACATTTGTTGCAACGTGCCGAACCTGTTACGCCATGGTTGCCAGCCTGGCGCATGACTTGAGCCTTGCAAACCGGCTGACAACCATGGCCTCACAGGCATGGCCACGTTGCAACGAATGTAGGAGCGGATTTATCCGCGATGCGCCGCGCGGGCGGCGCTCGATCTGATAGGCGCTGCAAGGCTGTCGGCGAACACCTGCCAACCTCACCCCGAAGGGTGATGGCCTGCACCACGGCCCCATGCAAGAATCCCAACCACAACAACCCCGGCATGGGACCACGACAATGAGCAAAGACCGGCTGAAATCGCCCGACTGGTACGCGCAGATGGCCCGTGTCGTCGACGCCCAGGGCTCGCCGGGCTTCGTCGAGGCGCTGTTCGCTGCGCTCAGGCTGATTGCCCCGTGCCAGGCCATTACCGTGTTCCTCTATCCGCGCAAGGGCCTGCCCTCGGCATTGTTCGAAAAGGACGAGGAGGGACCGTGGCTACCGGAAGGCAATATCCACAAGTACCTCGAAGGCTACTACCTGCTATGCCCGTTCTACCGGGCCTGCATGGACGGCATCGGCCCCGGTTGCTACCGCCTCAGTGACGTCGCCCCTGACCACTTCAAGCGAAGCGAGTACTACCTGGCGTTCTACCAGCACGCCCACCTGGAAGACGAACTCAACTTCATCGTCCCCCTCGACGAGCACCTGACCATCGCCGTGGCCCTGGCCAGCACCCGCCGCCTGGGCCGTCAGCAGGTCAGTGACCTCAAGTGCGTGGCGCCGTGGGTGGTGGCAACGGTGCGGCGGCAGTGGAGCCACCTTGATGTCGACGCCCTGGGTGGGCGTTTCGAGAGCGCTTTGGGCCGGCAGATCAGCGCCGCGCTGAACAACTTCGGCTCTTCGCTGCTCACCGAACGCGAGTGCCGCATCGCCCAGTACCTGCTGCGCGGCCACTCGACCCGGTCCCTGGCCGAGCGCCTGGGGATCAGCGAGGACACGGTCAAGACCCACCGCAAGAACCTCTACACCAAGCTCGATATCGCCAAGCAGTCCGAGCTGTTTTCGCTGTTCATCGACTCGCTCGCCCAGGCCCAGGAAGGCCTGAGCAAGGACCCGCTGGAAAGCTACCTGCGAAGGCGCTGAAGCGCCGTTTCACCCCACCCGTTTTTTACTGTCAGCGGTCTGGCAGGGCCAACTGCACGCCGCGTTTTACCCCGGAGAACAACAATGAACGCACCGTTCCAAGCCACGCTGCAAGCCCAGCGCGATACCCGTGACTACCAGGCCGGCGACGCCGCCCACCACATCCACGCATTCCTCGACCAGAAGGCGCTGAACGCCGAGGGCCCGCGGGTGATGGTCGGTGGCGAGCGCCTGCACCTGTGGGACAGCGACGGCAAGCGCTACCTGGACGGCATGTCAGGCCTTTGGTGCACCCAGCTCGGGTATGGCCGCAAGGACCTGACCGCCGCTGCCGCCGCGCAGATGGACCAGCTGGCCTACTACAACATGTTCTTCCACACCACCCACCCGGCGGTGATCGAGCTGTCCGAACTGCTGTTCAGCCTGCTGCCGGGCCACTACAGCCACGCCATCTACACCAACTCCGGCTCCGAAGCCAACGAAGTCCTGATCCGCACCGTGCGCCGCTACTGGCAGGTGGTCGGCCAGCCAGGCAAGAAGATCATGATCGGCCGCTGGAACGGTTACCACGGCTCGACCCTGGCGGCCACCGCGCTGGGCGGCATGAAGTTCATGCACGAAATGGGCGGGATGATCCCGGACGTGGCGCATATCGATGAACCGTACTGGTACGCCGCTGGCGGTGACCTGACCCCGGCCGAATTCGGCCGCCGCTGCGCCCTGCAGCTGGAAGAGAAGATCCTCGAACTGGGTGCCGAGAACGTCGCCGGGTTCATCGCCGAGCCGTTCCAGGGCGCGGGTGGCATGATCTTCCCGCCGGAAAGCTACTGGCCGGAAATCCAACGTATCTGCCGGCAGTACGACGTGCTGCTGTGTGCCGACGAAGTGATCGGTGGCTTTGGCCGTACCGGCGAGTGGTTTGCCCACGAATACTTTGGCTTCGAGCCGGATACCCTGTCGATCGCCAAGGGCCTGACGTCGGGTTATGTGCCAATGGGGGGGCTGGTGCTGAGCAAGCGCATTGCCGAAGCCCTGGTCGAGCGTGGCGGCGTGTTCGCCCATGGCCTGACCTACTCCGGCCACCCGGTGGCGGCGGCAGTGGCCATTGCCAACCTCAAGGCGCTGCGCGACGAAGGCATCGTGCGCCAGGTCAAGGAAGACACCGGGCCCTATCTGCAGCGGATCCTGCGCGAGGTGTTCGCCAACCACCCGTTGATTGGCCAGGTGCAAGGCGCCGGCCTGGTGGCGGCGCTGCAATTTGCCGAAGACAAGGGCAGCCGCAAGCGTTATGCCAATGAAAACGACCTGGCTTGGCAGTGCCGGACCTATGGCTTCGAGGAGGGGGTGATCATTCGTTCGACGTTGGGGCGAATGATCATGGCGCCAGCCCTGGTGGCCAACCACAGCGAGCTGGATGAGCTGGTGGAGAAGACCCGGATTGCGGTGGATCGCACTGCGCGCGGGCTGGGGTTGTTGTAAGGGTTGAGATTGTCGGGGCTGCAAAGCAGCCCCTAGCCATCAATGCATCCCGCGCGGGATGGTCTTGAGCAGGTCTTCCGGGCTGATGTGCCCCACCACCTGAGCCACCGCGCTGCCCGGGGTCGGCAGGTCGATGATGTGGTTCTTCATCTTGCCGATCACATGCATCTCGCACGGCTTGCAGTCGAACTTCAGGGTCAGCACTTCATCGCCCTGGATCAGTTGCATCGGCGCCACCTTGGTACGCACGCCGGTGACGCCCTTGGCCTGCTTGGGGCACAGGTTGAACGAGAAGCGCAGGCAGTGCTTGGTGATCATCACCGGCACTTCGCCGTGTTCCTCATGGGCTTCGTACGCCGCGTCGATCAGCTGCACGCCATGGCGGTGGTAGAAGTCGCGGGCCTTCTGGTTGTAGACGTTGGCCAGGAACGACAGGTGCGACTCCGGGTACACCGGTGGCGGCGTGGTCTCGGCCTTGCGCCCGCCACGTGGGTGCGCCTTCACCCGGGCCTCGGTCAGCGCCTCGATGGCTCCACGGCGCAGGGCCTTGAGCTGCGAGTTGGGGATGAAGAACGCCTGCGGTGCATCCAGCTCGATGCGGTTGGCGTGGTACATCGTGGTGCCCAGCTGGCCGAGCAGGTCGTGCAGCTGGTCCAGGGCCTGCTGCGGCTTGTTGGCAGCGCCAAACGGGCCATCCAGCGCCACTTGCACGCTGACGCCTTCTTCACTGCTGACGGTCAGCATCAGGCGCTGCTCGCGCAGCACCGCATGCCACTCCACGCCAACCCGGCGCTCGGCCGAGGTGCGTAGCAGGGCCTGCTGCCAGTTGTGGTCGAGGTTACGCGACAGCGGGTGGTTCGGCCGCAGTTTGTGCAGGCCTTCCGGCATCTCGTTAGGCTCGACGCGATAGCGGTAGCGCTTCTGGCCGTCTTCCTCGAACTCGCCACGTGGCTCGGCGATGTTGGCACGGAAGCCCACCACCTCGCGCTTGACCAGCACGTTGAGGCCGTCGCCATTGGTCAGCGGCACGTCGGTGACCACCTGCAGGTCACGCTTGCCGACTTTCTCTACCACGCCGACCGCAAGGCCGGTGAAGGTTGGCGAGTCGAAGGCACCGATGTCGACCTTGCGGTCGGTGACGAAGTAGTCGGTGCTGCCACGGTGGAAGGTCTTGTCCGGGTCGGGCAGGAAGAAGTGCTCGGTACGGCCGCTGGAGGCGCGGGCCAGTTCCGGGCGGCCTTCGAGGATGGCGTCGAGTTGCTTGCGGTAGTGGGCGGTGATGTTCTTCACATAGCCCATGTCCTTGTAGCGGCCTTCGATCTTGAACGAGCGCACGCCGGCATCGACCAGGTCGGCCAGATTGGCGGTCTGGTTGTTGTCCTTCATCGACAGCAGGTGCTTCTCGAAGGCCACCACGCGGCCCTGGTCGTCTTTCAGGGTGTACGGCAGGCGGCAGGCCTGTGAGCAGTCACCCCGGTTGGCGCTGCGCCCGGTCTGGGCGTGGGAGATGTTGCACTGGCCGGAGAAAGCCACGCACAGCGCACCGTGGATGAAGAACTCGATGGCCGCGTCGGTCTCGCTGGCGATGGCGCGGATCTGCTGCAGGTTCAGCTCGCGGGCCAGTACCAGCTGGGAGAAACCGGCCTGGTCGAGGAACTTGGCCCGTTCCAGGGTGCGGATGTCGGTCTGGGTGCTGGCATGCAGCTCGATGGGCGGGATATCCAGCTCCATCACCCCCAGGTCCTGCACGATCAGCGCGTCGACGCCAGCGTCGTAGAGCTGGTGGATCAGCTTGCGTGCAGGTTCCAGCTCGTTGTCGTGGAGGATGGTGTTGATGGTGGTGAACACGCGTGCATGGTAGCGGTGGGCGAACTCGACCAGTTCGGCGATGTCGCTGACCTCGTTGCAGGCGTTGTGGCGCGCGCCGAAGCTCGGGCCGCCGATATAGATGGCATCAGCGCCGTGCAGGATCGCCTCGCGGGCAATGGCCACGTCACGGGCAGGGCTGAGCAGTTCCAGGTGATTCTTTGGAAGGGACATGTCGTTATAGGTTCGGGCTGTCACGGTTAGGGCGGCATTGTAGCGGTGAATTGGGCTGGTGGCATCTTTGAGTGCCGAGAGGTGTGCAGCCAGTGCCGGCCCTTTCGCGGGCAAGCCCGCGAAAGGGCTGCAAAGCAGCCCCAAAGGCTCAGAACTGGTATTCGAGCCCAGCCCCGGCATACCAGGACCTGCCCGGCGCCGCCTCGTAATACCGGCCATTGCCATCGCCGACAATCACCGACCCCACATATTGCCGGTCGAGCAAGTTGTCCAGGCGTACCAGTTGGTGGAAGGTCCACGGCCCGACCTGCTGCTGGAACTGCGTACGCCAGTTGAACACCGCATAACCTGGTGCTGCGTGCTGGTCGTTGGTGTCCTCGACGTACACCTTGCTGCGGTACTGCCCCTCGAGCCCCATGCTGATGCCATTACGCGGCTTCCACACCAGCTCGCCGAACAGGCTGCTGCGCGGCACGCCGGGCAGCTGGTTGCCCTTGTCGATGGTTGTGGTGCCCTGGGTGAAGGCCTCGTCATAGGTGGTATCGAGCAGGGTGTAGGCCAGGTTGGCCTGCCACTGTGGGTTCAGTTCACGCTGCACGCTCAGCTCGAAGCCGCGACGCAGAGTCTTGCCGGCATTGCGGTAGCTGGTGCGGCCATCGGTCGATGCCGCGACCACGATCTCGTCCTCGGTACGGATCTCGAAGACGGCTGCGTTGATCCGCGTGCGTTCGTCCGGGCGCATCTTCAGCCCCACCTCGTACTGGGTACTGGTGGCCGGTTCGAGGCCGAAGTTGAAACCTTCCAGGGCACCGGGTGCGTAGGCCATCTCGGCCTGGGTCGGCGTCTCGAAGGCCTTGCCGGCGCTGATGTAGCCATGCAGGTCGGGGGTGAAGGCGTACATCACCGACAGCGTCGGCGTGGTGCGCTGGTACTTCTTCGAACCGCTGGCATCGCCGTTGGCCAGGAAGTGGTCGTCCACCTCCATCTCCATGCTGCTGTGGCGCAAGCCGGCATCCACGGTCCAGCGGTCCAGTTCCCAGTGGGCCTGCACATAAGGGTCGAGGCTGGTGGCGGTGTCTTTTTCGTCACGGCGCAGGTCGCCTTTCACACCCAGGGTGTCGCCGCTGAAGTTCTGGTAGCCACGGCGGTCGTCGCGGCTGCGGTCGTAGTCGGCGCCGAAGGTCAGGGTCAGGTTGCCGGGGGCGGCGCTGACCGGCTGGATCCAGCGCAGGGTGCCGCCATGGAACTCGCGGTCGAAGTCGACCACGCCGCCGCCGCGGTTGTTCGCCGGTGTGCCCTTGGGGATCGACAGGTACTGAATCACGCTGCGCTTGCCGCCATACAGGTTGAACTGCAAGGTCGCCTCGCCGAAGTAGCGCTCATAGTTCATGCCCACCTGCTGGTGGTGGATGCTCTTGCGCGTGTCGTATTCCTCGGCGCGCGCCGCCACCGAGCGCGGGTCGTGCTTGTAGGCATCCCAGGTCTGGCCGAGAGGGTCTTCGGTACCGTTCTGCTCCAGGGTGCTGAAGATCAGCGCCAGGCGGCTGTCTTCATCGGGCTTGACGTGCACCTTGGCGAAGGTCTGGTCGCGGCGCGCGGCGCTGTGGTCGCGGTAGCCGTCGGTGTCCATGCGCGAGGCATCGACCAGGAAACCGGCCTGTTCGCTGCCGCCTTCGCTGTAGAGGTGGTTCTTGTTGAAGCCATCACTGCCGAAGGTGGTATCGGCGCCCACCTTGGGTGGCCCCGAACCATCGCGGGAGAACATCTGGATCACGCCGCCGGCATTGCTGCCATAAATGGCGGACGCCGGGCCGCGCAGCACTTCGATACGGTCAGCCACATCCAGATTCAGCGATGCGGCCTGGCCCTGGCCATCCGGGGTGCTGGCCGGGATGCCGTCGCTGAGCAGCTTGATGCCACGAATGCCAAAGGCCGAGCGGGCGCCATAGCCACGCGAGGATACCTGCAGGTCCTGGGCGTAGTTCTGGCGGTTCTGCACCACCAGGCCAGGTACGCGGTTGAGTGCTTCCGACAGGTTGACGCCCAGCTGGCCATCGGCGATCTGCTGGCGCTCGACGGTATCGATGGAGTAGGGCAGGTCGAAGCTCGGGTTGGGGGCGTAGGTGCCGGTGACCACCACCGGTTCCAGCAGATTGAAGGAGGTGACCGGTTCGGCCTGGGCCAGTGGGCACAGGCCGGGCAGCAGGGCGATCAGGGCCTTGCGGCGAAAAGGGGGGAATTGCATGCAGCGTCCTGCTTTCTGGAAGAAGGCTCCGCCTGGCGGCGGAGCCGGTAAAACGGCAATCAGCGTTTGGCGGCCATGGCGGTCACTTCGACGCGCATTTCCGGGTAGGCCAGTGCAGCTACGCCAACCGCAGCACGCACGGGCCACGGCTTGCTGAAGAAGCGCTGGTACACCTCGTTGAAGGCAGCACGGTCGGCCATGTCGGTCAGGTAGATGGTCAGGTGCATGACCCGGTCCATGCCGCTGCCGGCCTTTTCCAGGGCGTCTTTCAGGGCCTGCAGGGTGCTTTCGCTCTGGCCGGTGATGTCGGCATCGAGGTCGGCCGGAATCTGCGTGGTAACCAGGATACCGTTGTACTCAGCGACGTCGGAGGAAATGGACTCGGCGTCGGAATCCGGTGTGTAGATAAGATCTGCCATGGGGGTTCGCCTTGCAACGGAAGGAAAGCGGCAAGCCTACGCGAGCCGGTCGCAAGGGTCGAGCCGGTGGGCGCTTATGCATTGAAATACCGCGCCCCGGCGGTCAGAATCGCCGCCGATTGTCGAGCAAGGGGTTGGCGTTGAACGAACAGACATTATCGATGCGCCTGGAGCGTGTGGCGGCGCATGTGCCGCAGGGCGCACGGCTGGCCGATATCGGCTCGGACCACGGCTACCTGCCGGTGGCACTGGCGCTGCGTGGGGTGATCGAAGCCGGGGTGGCCGGTGAGGTGGCGCAGACGCCCTATGCCTCGGCCCAGCGCAATGTGCGGCGCAACGGCCTGACGGCAACCGTCACCGTGCGCCTGGCCGACGGCCTGGAGGCCATCGAGGCCAGCGACCGCATCACCGCCATCAGCCTGTGCGGCATGGGAGGCAAGACCATGTGCGAGATTCTCGAGCGTGGCAAGGCGCGCCTGAACGGCCACGAGCGGCTGATCCTGCAGCCCAATGGCGATGAGTGCGAACTGCGCAGCTGGCTGATGCGCAACGGCTACCGGATCGTCAGCGAAGAACTGCTGCGGGAAAACCGTTTCGACTACGAGATCATCGTGGCCGAACCCGCCGATGCGGTGGCCTACCGTGCCGAAGAGCTGTATTTCGGGCCGCTGCTGATGCGTGAGAAAAGCCCGGCATTCCTGACCAAGTGGCAGCGCATGCTGCGTCAGAAGCAGCAGAGCCTGGCCAACTTCGAGCGTGCCCGCGGTGCCATCCCGCAGGAAAAGCTGCGTGACTTCGCCCGGCAGATTGGCTGGATCAACGAGGTACTGAACTGACTCACTGCTGCGAGCAGTTGCCCATTTCGCGGTAGTCGATTTCGCGTTTCTGGCCCTGATGGTCGACATAAACCATGTGCGCGGTACCGACCTGGCAGTCGGCGGCGTTGCTGGGCGGGGTGATCGAGATAACTTTGGCCACATCCAGCGGCATGCCGTATTCATAGTGGCTGGCGACGGGCTGGCTGGCCGAGGCGTCGGCGAAAGCGCCGAATGAAGCAAGGGCGGCAGACAGGGCGACAAAAGCAATCGAAGGTTTCATGGCAGGCTCCTTTTTCAATGTTTTACCAATGATGTATTCAATGGTGATCCTCAATAAATGGGCTAAGTCGTGATAGATTGCTACCTGTAACGTACGAATGAGAGTGCTCAAGGAGCCCGGCGCCATGGACATGCTGCACGCAATGCGTACCTTTACCCGGGTGGTGGAGTGCGGCAGTTTCGCCGCTGCCGCCAATGCCCTCGACATTTCCGCAGCACAGGTGTCGCGGATCGTCGCGGAGCTTGAGAACCAGTTGCAGACCCGCCTGTTGCATCGCACCACGCGGCGTTTGCGGATGAGCGAGGCGGGCGAGCGCTTTCTGGAGCGGGCGCGGCAGATCATGGCACTGACCGACGAGGCCGTGGACGAGGCACGCGGCGCCCACCTCACGCCACGAGGCTGCCTGCGTCTGCACTGTCCGCATGGCCTGGGCCTGTTACTGATGCCGCTGGTGGCTGGCTACAACAAGCTGTGCCCGGAGGTGGCCATCGAGCTGACACTGTCCCAGCGCAACCCCGACCCGCTGGCCGAGGGGCATGACGTGGTGATTACCGTAGACGAGGCCTTGCCCGATTCGCAGCTGATTGCCGTGCCGCTGGGCACGATCTTCAGCATCCCCTGTGCGGCGCCCAGTTACCTTGAAACCCATGGCGTGCCCGAGCGGCCGCAAGACCTGCACGAGCACCGCTGCCTGCGCATGGCTTACCCGATGCATGAAGGTGACTGGATATTCCCGCAAGGCCTTGACCAGTGCGTGATCGCCCCGCGCGACAGCTTCCTGACCAATGTCGCCGACGCCATGCTGGTGGCCAGCGAACTGGGCATGGGTATTGGCCTGTTGCCGTTCTATACCGCCAGCCAGGCCATCGAGCAGGGGCGCTTGCGGCGGTTACTGGCGCCGTACCGCTTACGTGAGAATGCGCTGTATGCGATTTACCCGTCGCGGCATTACCTGGATGCCAAGGTGCGGACCTGGATCGACTACCTCAAGGAACAGCTGCCGGGGTTGTTCGCGAGCCATGAGCGCATTGTCGACGACCCCCAGTTCTGGCGATGAATCAGTGACCGTAACGGCCGACCAGGCTCTGCGCGCCGAGCGCATGGTCTTTGAGCAACTCCATCAAGCCACCGCGATCCAGTTCCTGCGGCAAGGTGCCCAGCGGCAGGTCGGTGGCGATCAGGGTCAGTGCATAGTGGTGCGGCTTGTCCCCGGCCGGTGGGCAAGGGCCACGATAGGTCATGGTGCCGTGCGAGTTGCGCCCGACGATCAGCGCCTCGCTGGTCTTCCAGCCGGCGCCTTCCTCCAGGCCATTGAGCGCCGGGTCGATGTCATAGGCGAGCCAGTGCACCACGCCGATGCCCTTGCCACCGTCCGGGTCGAACATCACCAGGGCCAGTGATTGCGTGCCAAAAGGCAGGTTCTTCCAGCTCAGCTGCGGTGTGCGCCCCTCACCGGCGCCGCAGGCGGGGTCCGGGCCGACCTGCTGCAGGCCCATGACACCGCCATCGGTGAAGGACGACGAGCTGATCGACAGCGCGGCAGAGTCGCCACCGGCAGCCAGGGCAGCGCAGGGCAGCAAGGCGGCGAGCAGCCAGGGTGTGAGGTTCATGGCGATTCCTCGGCAGGGCCATGCGCCGCAGTGTAGACCAGTTGAGGGTCAGCGGCTGTCCTGGTCTTCGGCGTTGCCCCCGGTGCTCCCGGCGCCTGAGCCTGTGGCTTCACCGGTGCTATTGGAGCCACCGGCTGCGCCATCGGCGGCGTCCGAGTTGCTGCCGGTGTCGCTGCTGTCATTGGCGCGGCCGCTGCCCGGGCTGTTGACGCTGCTGCCTTCACCGGCAGTCTTGCCGCCACGCTGATCGGTTTGCGGATGGCTGTCGGTATGGGTCGTGTCCGTGGCGGCGTAACTGGTGGCAGCGGCGGTACCCAAGGCAAGGGCGAGCAACAGCGAGTGAATGCGGATCATGGCACGTCTCCTGGAGGGATGATCTGTCATTCGTTTGGCTCGTCGAGGCGGGCGGGGTGCCCGACGGGCGACGGGCGGTCGAAAAAAAAGGGCCGCGATTGCGGCCCTTGCATTACTTGGCTTCTGGCTGCGCACTCGGCGCAGGGGGCGTTACCGGTTCCAGCGGCGGATGCTCCTGCGCTGCATGCATCAGGTCCTCGGTCACCCGCAGTTCCGCGCCGGTCGGCGAGAACGTGGTCGACGCCGTGAACGGTGCCGGGTGCTCTGCTGCCGGGCGCTTGCCGCGACGCCAGAGGAAGAAGCACACCATCCCCAGGTTGACTACGGCAAAGGCCCAGAACAGCCCCACTTCGCCGAATTCGGTCATCGCCGGCGAGATGGCCAGCGGCGCCATGGCCGAGCCCAGCGAGTTGATCAGCAGCAGGCCCTGGATCATCGGCACCAGGGCATCGGACGGGGCGCGGTCGGCAGCATGGCTGACGGCCACCGGGTACAGCGCGAACACGCCGCCGCCGAGCAGGAACATGACGGCCGGCAGCAGGGCCGAATCCGAAGGCAGGAATACGGTGACCAGCGACAACACCATGCACAGCGCAGCCAGGGCGATCAGCACATCCTGGCGGTCTTTGCGGTCCGACCAGCGCCCCACCGGGTATTGCAGCAGCATGGCGCCGAGGATCACCCAGGCCATCATGTTGCCGACTTCACCGACATCCAGGCCGATGCGCTGCAGGTACAGCGGCAGCAGCGCGTAGATGCCGGCAATCACCACACCGGAGCCGAAGCAGCCGACCAGCCCCGACGGGGCCACGCCCAGCAGCTGGCGAGGCTTGAGCGGCTCGACCTGGTCCAGCAGCGGCGACACCCGTGGCAGGATCACGATCGGCAGGACCGACAACGCGGCGAGCATGCCGGCCAGCATGAACGGGGCACTGTCGCCCAGGTGGGTGATCTCGCCGAGGCCGGCCTGGGCGATCACGCCGGCGCCATAGAAGGCGATCATGTACAGCGCCAGCAGGCGCCCGCGGATCTTCGCGTCACCGGCCAGCAGCAGCCAGCTTTCGATCACCAGGAATACGCCGACGGCTGCCCAGCCATTGATCAGGCGCAGCACCGACCACCAGGTGGCGTCATAGAACAGCCCCTGCAGCAGAATGGTCGCGGCGATCAGCGAGGCGAAGCTGGTGTAGGCGCGGATATGGCCGATGCGCAGGATCAGCCGGTCGTTGAAGATGGCGCCGAGGGTCAGGCCGATGAAATAGGTCGACGAGACGATACCGATGGTCGTTGCCGATTCGCCGGCGGCGTCCAGGCGCAGGGTGGTAAGGGAAGACATGAAGCCGTTGCCCAGGGCAATGATGAACAGCCCGAGCAGGGGCGCCAGCGCCATGGCCAGCAAACGCGGAGACATACGTACCTCAAGTTGGAGTGGCGGTCGGAAAACGCCTTTTCGAGCGCGCACGCCAGACCGACCCGTCGAGGGCAGAGGAAGGTGCACGGGTGTGCCTGGGCTGGATGCGACCTGGGCAAGACTCAACCGCTGGGCCCTCAAGGAGCCGGGCCAGGCGGGGTCGGTTGAGCCTAGTTCACATGGGCGTCATGTGTTCAGGCCTGGACTCTGTCGTTGCTGCCGGTTGCCACCGTTCAAGGCGACGGGCGAAAAGGAAGCGCGATTCTACGGCTTGCGACCGATTTGCCCAAGGGGCCAGGGCCTGCGACGAGACGCCGCAGGGCTATTGCTCGAACAGCCGTTCGTGCACCCAGCCGTTGTTGGTCAGCACCATCACGCGCTTTTCCCGCGCCGGCGTTTCATGGGTCGCCAGCGCATTACCCAGATCACGGATGTTGGCCCTGACCTGGTCATTGGCCGCCCAGTCTGGCAACCCGGTGACCTTGTAGGCATAGGTGACATCGGAAACGGTGTGCCCGCTCATCTGGCCCGGCTCGCTGAACTGCTCGATCGCCGTGACCTCGGCCTTGCCGAAGCACAGCCCGCCGCGGCTCTGGCCGTTGAGCATCTTCTGGGCACCCGCCTTGTAGTACTTGCGGCCTTCATCGGTGAGGTCGTAGGCGTAGTAGATATCGGTGCGGGCCGGCTGCCACAGGCGCTCCGGCACTTCGACGCGGGCGATTTCCTTCTCGCTGACGATACCGACCGCGGCCAGCGCATGCAGCGCCTTGTTGGTGCCGGTGACGTCGAAGTCCTGGGTCTTGGTGGGGAAGTCAGTGACCACGAAGCAATGGGGATACTGCGTGTCGAGGTAAGCCTGGGCCGCCTTGCGGAAATTGGCCTCGTTGGCGTTGTGGGTGTCCGAGCAGCCGGCCAGGGTGGCCAGCAGCGCCAGCGGTGCGATCGTCCTGTACATGATCAAGCGTCCTTGGAAGGCAAGTTAACCTGTGGGCGGCATTAGAACCCACGGGCTAGAGCGGCGCAATCATGGCAGTACGGCATCTGGACAGGGTTCACAAAGCGGCGCTCAATGATGCCCTGGCGGCTCCCGGGTATCGATGCTGACCACCACCGACATCCCCGGGCGCAAGCGCGCAGCATCAGGTTGGTCGGGGTCGACGGTGATACGCACGGGGATGCGCTGGGCGATCTTGACGAAGTTGCCCGTGGCATTGTCGGCCTGCAGCAAGGCGAACTCCGAGCCGGTGGCCGGCGAGATCTGTTGCACATGGCCGTACAGCTTGAGGTGGTTCAAGGCATCGACAGTGAAGGTCACCGGCTGGCCGATACGCACGTCGGCCATCTGGGTTTCCTTCATGTTGGCGATCACCCACAGGGTATCGGGTACCAGCGCCATCAGCTGCGCGCCCGAGTTGACGTAGGCCCCCAGGCGCGTGCCGATCTGCCCCAGCTGGCCGTCACGCGGGGCGGTGACGCGGGTGTTGTCGAGGTCGATGCGGGCCAGTTCGACGGCGGCCTTGGCGTTTTCCACCGAGGCCTCCAGCGAGGCGCGGTTGACGATCACCGTTTCGCGGTCCTGACGGGCGATTTCCAGTGCGGCCTTGGCCTGGGCCAGGCTGGCGACGGCGGCAGCCTCGCTGGCGCGGGCCAGGTCCAGCGCGCTGCGCGACACTGAACCATCGCTGACCAGGGCCTGGTTGCGGCCGAGGTCAGCCTTGGCTTTGGTCGCCTGGGCCGCGGCATCGCCGATCGCCGCCTGGCGCTGGGCGATGGTGGCTTCGGCGCTGTTGCGCTGCTGCAGGTTGTTGGCCAGCGCCGCCTGCTGCTGTTGCAGTTGGGCGATGGCCTGGGCCAGGCGCTGTTTGTAGATGCGGTCGTCCAGCTGCACCAGCAGGTCGCCGGCCTTGACGAACTGGAAGTCATGCACCGGCACGTCGACGACATAGCCGCTGAGCTGTGGGCCGATGATCGTCACCTGGCCGCGAACCAGGGCGTTTTCGGTGCTTTCGATGGTGCTGCTGAAGGGCGGCAGGTTCCAGGCGTAGAGCACCAGCAAGATGCCCGCCAGGGCCACACAGGCGAAGCTGATCGAGGACAGGATGCGCACCCGCCGTGTGCGCACCGGGCTGGTCGGTTCGCTGGGTGGCGTGCTGCCTTCCGGGGTTTCGGCGATGGCGGTGGTGGTCGTGGTGCGGGTTTGTTCGGTCATCGGTTGGCAGTACCGCAGGTGGAGTCGGATGAAGCAGCCTGGCGGGCGACATACCAGAGCCAGGAGCAGCGAAGGGTAATCCAGATCATGGTCAGCACGGCGATGCTGCCGATCAGTACGAACACGTCGTTGTAGGCCATCACGTTGGCCTCGCGGGTGGCGGCGCTGGCCAGCACGCGCATGCCGGCCTCGCTGCGCAATGCCGGGTCGGCAAGGACCCCGGCGTAACCGGCGCCGCCACTTTGCACGCGGGCATTGACCAGCGGTTCGAGGTAGCTGAGGCGGTCCATCAGGTGGCTGGAATGGAACTTCTCGCGCCAGGTCTGGAAGGTGCCCAGCAGCGCTGCGCCGATCAGGCCACCGAGGTTGTTGCAGATGCCGAACAGCACCGAGAAACTCACCAGGTTGCGCGGGTTGGCGCGCACGTGGCTGATGCCCAGGGCCATGGACGGGCCGAGGAAGAAGGTGCTGCCGAAGGCCAGCAGGAACTGGCTGACGTACATCTGTGCCGGGCGCGTGAGGTTGCTCGAGCTGCTGTCCATGAACGCCCCGGTGGCCATCGCCAGCAACGAGATGAACAGCGGGATCACCAGGTGCCTGGGGTCGATGGTCAATGCGCTGGTGGCCAGGCCCGCCACCGCGCCGAGCAGCATGATCCAGTACAGCGAGCGCATCTGTTCGCTGCCCATGTTCAGCAACTGCAGAAAGCCCACGGCGCCGGTGGATTGCTCCGAGGTGACCATGCGGATCAGGATGACGCACAGGCCCAGGCGGATGATCGCGCCACTGCCCAGCCAGCGGGTCATCAGCAACGGGTTCTGGCGGTTGTGCTCGATCGCCAGGCCAGTGAAGATCAAGGCGATCGAAGCGGCCAGGGCGACGCCGATCCAGGGCGCTTCCAGCCACCAGTCGATACGCCCGAGCGACAGCGCGGCGCACAGCAGGGCGACGCCGCTGGCCATCAAGGTAAAGGTGAGAAAGTCCAGTGGCTCGAACGTCTTGAAGCGGTCGCCGGGTGGCAGCTTGAGCAGCAACACGCAGCCCAGCGCGGCCAGTGCCAGGCCCAGTTCGAACAGGTACAAGCCGCGCCATTCGGCGATCTGCAGCAGGTCTTCGGAGAAGATCCGCGCCAGCGGCAGGGCCAATTGCGAGGCGCCCAGGCCCAGCACCATGGCCTTGAGGCGCCAGCGCTCAGGGAAGGCCTGGATCATGTAGTAAAGGCCCAGCGAACTGAGCGCAGCGCCGACCATGCCATGGGCGGCGCGCACGGCGATGGCCGAGTTGAGGTCGTTGACGAACAAGTGGGCGAAGGTGACCAGGGCGTAAAGCACCAGGAACACCTCGGTAAAGGCGCGCAGGCCGAACTGCTGGCGAAACTTGACCAGCAGCAGGTTGATCGACACGTTGGTCATCACATAGGCCGCCGGCAACCAGGCCATCTCGGCGCTGGTCGCGCCCAGCGCGCCTTGCAGGAATACCAGGTTGGCGGTGACCAGGGCGTTACCCAGGCCACCGGTAATGGCCACCAGCAGGCCGACCACGCCATAGGCCAGGCGCTTGGCCGGCGTGTGCAGGGGCGTTGAAGGGGAGCCGGGGAGGCTGGGCTTCTCGTGCGGGAGCCACTGGCGTGGGGTGTATTTGTCCATGGCGCTGACTGTACGGTGGGAACAGGTGTTTGTCTTGAGGTTTGTTGCGCCTGTGAGATCGAGCGCCGCCCGCGCGGCGCTCGATCTCACAGGCGCTGACAAACTCAACACTGACTCTTAATGGCCCACCACCATGGCCGTGAACGGCGCCACATACGCTTGCAGGGTCACCAGGCAGCCCACCAGCACCGCCAGCACGATCGAGTGGAAGAACACATAACGCAGGATCTCGCCCTCATGCCCGTACCAGCGGGTCGCGGTGGAGGCCACGACGATCGACTGCGCGTCGACCATCTTGCCCATCACCCCGCCGGAGCTGTTGGCGGCCGCCATCAGCACCGGGCTCAGCCCCAACTGCTCCGCCGTCACCCGCTGCAGGCCGCCGAACAGCACATTGGAGGCCGTGTCCGAGCCGGTGAGCGCCACGCCGAGCCAACCGAGCAGGGTGCCGAACATCGGGTAGAAGATGCCTGTGGCGGCAAACGCCAGGCCCATGGTCGCGTCCAGCCCCGAGTAGCGCGTGAGGAAGCCCAGCGCCAGCATGGCGACGATGGTGATCAGCGAATAGCGCACCACCCATAGCGTGCGCAGGTATTGCCGCCCCAGCTCCAGCGGCGAATACCCCATCAACAGCCCGCCGAGGATGGCCGCGAGGAAGATGCCGCTGCCGGTGGCGGTGAACCAGGTGAACTTGTACTGGGCGTCTTCTTTCTTCGGTGCGGGCACCACGGGTGGTACTTTCTCGATCTGCTGGTGGATCGAGTCGAAGGTGAATACCGGGGCGAACACCGGGTTGGCTTCGCGCAGCGGCTTGCCCTGCGGGTCGAGCATCGCCGCGCCGCTGGCCGGGTCGAGCGCCGGGCGGGTGTCGAACAGGTTCTTGAAGCCCGCCGTGCCCCAGGCGAACACAAAAACGGTCAGGATGATCCAGGGCAACCAGGCCTTGAACACGCTGCGCGAGTCGCTCTGGGTAAAGGTCGTCGCGGCAGCGGCTTTGCCGTCGTCTTCGACCCTGGAGTTGTCGACCCGCCCGGTGAGCGCCGCCGAGGTATGCACGCTGGCCGGCTTCCACACCCGCAGGAAGCCGGTGAGGCAGGCCATGGAGATCAGCGCGGCGATCACGTCCACCAGCATCGGCCCGTGGAAGTTCGACACCAGGTACTGCGGCACCGCGAACGTCACCCCGGCCACCAGGATCGCCGGCCACACTTCGAGCATCTTGCGCCAGCCGGCAAAGGCCCAGATCAGCCAGAATGGCACGATCACCGAGAAGAACGGCAGTTGCCGACCGACCATGGCCGACAGTTCCATTTCATCCAGCCCGGTGACCTTGGCCAGGGTGATGATCGGCGTGCCCAGTGCGCCGAACGCCACCGGCGCAGTGTTGGCGATCAACGCCAGCCCGGACGCGGCCAGCGGCGAGAAACCCAGGCCGATGAGGATCGCCCCGGTCACCGCCACCGGCGTGCCGAAGCCGGCCGCTCCCTCGAAGAAGGCACCGAAGCAGAAGGCGATCAGCAGCAGTTGCAGGCGGCGGTCGTCGGTGATACGCGCCAGCGAATCCTGCAGCACCTTGAACGAGCCGTTCTCGGTGGTCAGCCGGTGCAGGAAGATGATGTTGAGCACGATCCAGCCGATCGGCAGCAGGCCGTTGGCCGCGCCGTACAACGCCGCTGAGCCTGCCATGCTGGCCGGCATGCCGAAAGCGAAGATCGAGATCAGTAGCGCCGAGCCCAGGGCTAACAGGGCGGCGATGTGCGCTTTGATGTGGAAGAAGGCCAATGCCGCCAGCATCACCACCACCGGTACGGCGGCCATCAGCGTGGAGAGCACGGGGCTTGCGAACGGGTCGTAGATTTGCTGCCAGACCATTTGCCACCTCGATTGTTGTTATGTGAGGTATCGCGATTTTTGGGCAGTCGGCACGCAAGGATGCCAAGGGGAGTATAGGAAGGAATTTTTCTCCTGTGCCGGCCTCTTCGCGGCTGAAGCCGCTCCTACAGGAGCTTTGCATCCTTTGTAGGAGCGGCTTCAGCCGCGAAGAGGCCGGCACAGGCGCTACAAGGCCCGGGCAAGAAACTCGGCAGTACGGCTGTCCCGACACCCAGCCACCACCTGCGGGGTACCACTGACCACCACCCGACCGCCCGCATCCCCAGCCCCTGGCCCGATGTCGATCACCCAGTCACTTTGCGCCACAACACGCATGTCGTGCTCGACCACCACCACGCTGTGCCCGGCCTCGACCAACCGGTTGAGCTGCACCAGCAAGCGGTCGATATCCTGCGGATGCAAGCCGTTGGTGGGTTCGTCGAGCACATACAAGGTCGCCCCACGGGCCACGCGCTGCAGCTCGGTGGCCAGCTTGATCCGCTGCGCCTCGCCACCGGAGAGCTCGGTAGCTGGCTGCCCCAGGCGCAGGTAGCCCAGGCCGATATCCTGCAGTACCTCCAGGCAACGCTGCGCCGCCGGCTGCTCGGCGAACACCTCAAGCGCCTGCTCGACCGTCAGTTGCAGCACGTGGGCGATATTCATGCCTTGCCAGCTCACGGCCAGCGTCTCGGGGTTGTATCGAGCGCCGTGGCAGACCGGGCAGGGCGCGTAGACGCTGGGCATGAACAGCAGTTCGACGCTGACGAAGCCCTCGCCCTCGCAGTTTTCGCAACGGCCCTTGGCCACGTTGAACGAGAAGCGCCCGGCATCGAAACCGCGGGCCTTGGCCTGTTCGGTGGCGGCGAACAGCTTGCGCACATGGTCGAACAGCCCGGTGTAGGTCGCCAGGTTGGAGCGTGGCGTACGGCCGATCGGCTTCTGGTCCACCTGTACCAGCCGTTTGATGCTGTCGAGGCCGGCAGTGACACGCCCGGCGCTGTACTGCTCGGGCTCGTCTTCAAGGCTTTGCTCGTCAGCCTCGGCCTTCTGCCCGGCATGACCGAGGTGGGCACCGACCAGCTCCAGCAGGGCCTGGCTGACCAGGCTCGACTTGCCCGAACCGGAAATACCGGTGACCGAGGTGAAGCAGCCCAGTGGAAAGCGGGCGCTGAGGTTGTCGAGGTTGTTGCGGGTGATGCCTTCCAGCACCAGCCAGTCGTGTGGCTGGCGTGGCGTACGCGCATGACGCTGCTGCTCGGTGAACAGGTAGGCGGCAGTGCGCGAGGCTTCGACCCGTGCCAGGCCGGCTGGCGGGCCACTGTAGAGAATCTGCCCGCCATGCTCGCCGGCCGCAGGGCCGACGTCCACCAGCCAGTCGGCGCGGCGCATGGTGTCCAGGTCATGCTCCACTACATACACTGAGTTGCCCGCCTGCTTGAGCCGCTGCAAGGCCTCGAACAGCGCTTCGCTGTCGGCCGGGTGCAGGCCGGCGGAAGGCTCGTCGAGGACGTAGATCACGCCAAACAGCTGCGAGTTGAGCTGGGTGGCCAGGCGCAAACGTTGCAACTCGCCGAACGACAGCGTCGGCGTGCTGCGCTCCAGTGCCAGGTAGCCCAGGCCCAGGTCGATCAGGGTGTCGATGCGCTCCAGCAGTTCGTTGGCGATGCGTTGCGCGGCCAGGCGCTTTTCCAGGGTCAGGTTGTCGTCGTGCTGCTCCAGGTAGCCCGGCGCTGCAACCTGGCGGAACACCTCGGCCAGTGCCTGCAACGGCAGCCGCGACAGCTCGCCGATGTCGCGGCCGGCGAAGGTCACGTCCAGCGCCGCAGCCTTGAGCCGCTTGCCCTGGCACAGCGGGCACGGGCTGGGGCGCATGTACTGCGACACGCGCTTGCGCATCTGTGCGCTCTGCGAGTGCATGAAGGTATGCAGCACGTAGCGCCGGGCACCACTGAAGGTACCCTGGTAGCTCGGTTCGAGCTTGCGCTTGAGCGCGGCGCGGGTCTGCGCTGGCGTCAGGCCTGCGTACACCGGCACGGTGGGCGTTTCTTCGGTGTAGAGAATCCAGTCGCGCTGCTCCTGCGGCAGGTCACGCCAGGGGATGTCGACGTCATAGCCCAGGGTCACCAGGATGTCGCGCAGGTTCTGCCCCTGCCAGGCCATCGGCCACGCTGCCACGGCGCGCTCGCGGATGGTCAGCGACGGGTCGGGGACCATGCTCGCCTCGGTCACCTCATAGACCCGCCCCAGCCCATGGCACTCCGGGCAGGCGCCTTGCGGGGTATTGGGCGAAAAGTCCTCGGCGTACAGCATCGGCTGCCCGGCCGGGTAGCTGCCGGCGCGGGAGTAGAGCATGCGGATCGAGCTGGAAAGCGTGGTGACGCTGCCCACCGACGAGCGCGCGCTGGGCGTGCCGCGTTGCTGCTGCAGGGCCACGGCCGGGGGCAGGCCTTCGATGGCATCGACGTCGGGCACGCCGACCTGGTCGATCAGGCGCCGGGCATAGGGCGCGACCGACTCGAAGTAGCGACGCTGGGCTTCGGCGTAGAGGGTGGAGAAGGCCAGCGAGGACTTGCCCGAGCCAGACACCCCGGTGAACACCACCAGGGCGTCGCGGGGGATGTCGACGTCGATGTTCTTGAGGTTGTGCTCGCGGGCGCCACGGACGCGGATGAAGCCGGTGGGGGTATGCGGCATGAGGCGGTCCTTGGCAGTGAAGAGCGCTCAAGGTAGCAGTATTTGTGCTGGTTGTGCCGGCCTCTTCGCGGGTAAACCCGCTCCCACACGGTTCGCATCAGCCTTTGCATACCAAGCCATGCCTTTGAAGCACGACTGCCATTCGCAAGCGCGGGGGCAGAATCTCGCACTGTCCGCCCGACCTGTTCCACTGCGTGGAACCACATTCGTTTGTGCTCCCTCGCCACTCGCGCTTATCTGTCGCCAAGCACGACCTGCCTTTCCTGTCGTGATCTCAAAGCGAACAACAAAAACGGGCCCCACCCGCGCGAGGAGATTCCCCATGCAGCAACACCAGCACATCCTGGCCTGGCTCAACGACGTGGCCAGCGACCTGCACGCCATCCGCCACGATATCCACGCCCACCCTGAACTCGGTTTCGAAGAAAGCCGCACCTCGGCCCTGGTCGCCACGCTGCTGCAGCAGTGGGGCTACGAGGTGCACACCGGCATCGGCAAGACCGGTGTGGTCGGTGTGCTGCGCAACGGCAGCAGCCCACGCAAGCTGGGCCTGCGCGCCGACATGGACGCCTTGCCGATCGTTGAGGCAACCGGTGCCGCCTACAGCAGCCGCCACCAAGGTTGCATGCACGCCTGCGGCCACGACGGCCACACCACCATGCTGCTGGGGGCGGCGCGTTACCTTGCTGCTACACGGCAGTTCGATGGCACGCTGACGTTGATCTTCCAGCCGGCCGAGGAGGGCCAGGGCGGGGCCGAGGCGATGCTCGCCGATGGGCTGCTGGAGCGCTTCCCTTGTGACGCACTGTTCGGCATGCACAACATGCCGGGGCTGCCGGCTGGGCACCTGGGCTTTCGAGAGGGGCCGATGATGGCCTCGCAGGACCTGCTGACCGTCACTGTCGAGGGCGTCGGCGGGCATGGTTCGATGCCGCACCTGACGGTCGACCCGCTGGTGGCGGCGGCCAGTGTGGTGATGGCGCTGCAGACGGTGGTGGCGCGCAACATCGATGCCCAGGAGGCGGCGGTGGTCACGGTCGGTGCGCTGCAGGCGGGCGAGGCGGCCAACGTGATTCCGCAACAGGCGCTGCTGCGCCTGAGCCTGCGGGCGCTGGATGCCCAGGTGCGGGCGCAGACCCTGGAACGGGTGCGGGCGATCATCGTCAGCCAGGCCGAGAGCTTTGGCTGCAAGGCCAGCATCGAACACCGGCCGGCGTACCCGGTGCTGGTCAACCATGCCGCGGAAAACGCCTTTGCCCGGCAGGTCGGTGAAGCGCTGCTGGGCGCCGACAAGGTCGATGGCAACACCCGCAAGCTGATGGGCAGCGAGGACTTTGCCTGGATGCTGCAACGCTGCCCCGGCGCCTACCTGTTCATCGGCAATGGCGTGCAGCGGCCGATGGTGCACAACCCGGCCTATGACTTCAACGACGACATCCTGCTGACCGGCGCCGCCTACTGGGGCGCGCTGGCCGAGAGCTGGCTCAAGCCGGCCTGACTTCGCTGTATTGACGACTGCCGCTGGAACCCGGGCGCGGCTGCGCCTGGGCGATCACTTGAACATGAATGGAGTGTTCCGCATGCAGATTTCCAATACAGGCGCGTCGCGTACCCGGCAAGTGGTGGCGGCGGTCATCGGTAATGCGCTGGAGTGGTATGACTTTATCGTCTACGGCTTTCTGGCGAGCATCATCGCCCGCCAGTTCTTCCCCTCGGACGATGAATACAGCTCCCTGCTGATGGCATTGGCCACCTTCGGCGTGGGCTTTTTCATGCGCCCTGTGGGTGGGGTGTTGCTGGGCGTGTATGCCGACCGCAAGGGGCGCAAGGCGGCGATGCAGCTGATCATCCGCCTGATGACGGTGTCGATCGCGATGATCGCGTTCGCACCGAACTACCTGGCCATCGGCATGGGTGCGCCGTTGCTGATCGTGGTAGCGCGCATGCTGCAAGGCTTTGCCACCGGTGGCGAATACGCCAGCGCCACGGCGTTTCTGGTGGAGAGCGCCCCGGCCAACCGCAAGGGCCTGTATGGCTCTTGGCAATTGGTGGGGCAGTGCCTGGCGGTGTTCTCCGGCGCGGCGATGGTCGCGCTGGTCACCCACCTGTGCTCGCCCGAGGCGCTGGACAGCTGGGGCTGGCGGGTCCCCTTCGTGCTCGGCTTGCTGATCGGCCCGGTGGGGCTGTGGATTCGCAAGCATATGGCAGAACCTGAAGAGTTCCTGGAAGCGCGCAAACAGGCCAGGGGCCAGGCGCCGAGCCTGTGGCAGGTGCTGCGTGAGCAGCGCCGCAGCCTGCTGGTGTCGATGGGCCTGGCCAGTGGCGCGACGGTGTCGTTCTACGTGGTGCTGGTGAACATGCCGACCTTCGCCCACAAGAACCTTGGCCTGCCGCTGGACCAGGTGCTGCTGGTGCAGATGCTGGCCGTCGGCCTGATGACCGTGGTGATTCCGCTGGCCGGCGCACTGTCGGACCGGCTCGGCCGACGGCCGGTGCTGATGGCCTTTACCCTGGCGTTCTTCGTCATGGTCTACCCGCTGTATGTGTGGGTGGCGGCGGTGCCGTCGATCGAGCGGCTGCTGGTGATGCAGCTGCTGTTGTGCAGCGCCATTGGCGGCTTCTTTGGCCCGGCGCCGACCGCTTTGGCCGAGCAGTTCCCGGTCGCGGTACGCTCCACGGGTGTGTCGGTGGCCTACAACGTGGCGGTGATGGTGTTCGGCGGCTTCGCTCCGCTGATCGTCACCTGGCTGAGCAAGGTGCTCGGTACCCCGGTGGCGCCTTCGTTCTACGTGCTGTTCGCCTGTCTGCTGACCCTGCTGGGTACCTATTGCCTGAAAGAAGCACCGCGCGCCGGCAAGGCCGTCGCCTACAACCTGGGAGTGAAACCGTGAACGCGTTAGCTATCGACCCGATCGTCGCCCTCGACGCCGAGGCCTTGTCCCGGGCCATCCATGCCCGCCAGGTGGCGTGCCGCGAGGTGATGCAGGCTTATCTGGGCCATATCGAGCGCTGCAACCCGCAGGTCAATGCGCTGGTATCGCTGCGCGCTGGTGAAGACCTGCTCGCCGAGGCCGATACCTGCGACCGCGAACTGGCGCGTGGCCAGTCGCGCGGCTGGATGCACGGCATGCCCCAGGCGATCAAGGACCTGGCCGCCACCGCCGGGCTGCGCACCACCCTGGGCTCGCCGCTGTTCGCCGGGCAGGTGCCGGCACACGACGCCATCAGCGTGGCGCGGGTGCGAGCCAGTGGGGCGATCATCGTCGGCAAGAGCAACGTACCGGAGTTCGGCCTGGGCTCGCAGAGCTACAACACGCTGTTTGGCACCACCACCAATGCCTACGACCACAGCCGCGTGGCGGGTGGCAGCAGCGGTGGCGCGGCGGCGGCACTGGCCATGCGCCTGCTGCCGGTGGCCGATGGCAGCGACATGATGGGGTCGCTGCGCAACCCGGCGGCGTTCAACAACGTGTTCGGTTTGCGCCCGTCGCTGGGGCGGGTGCCGTATGGTCCGACGCCGGAGCTGTTCATGCAGCAACTGGCCACCGAGGGGCCGATGGGGCGCAGCGTCACCGATGTCGCCCGCTTGCTGACGGTGCAGGCCGGGCATGATCCGCGGGTGCCCTTGTCGCTCAACTGCGGTAGGCGGGATTTTGCGGCCGGGCTGCAGCGAGAGTTCAAAGGCGCACGGATCGGCTGGCTGGGCAACTACGACGGCTATCTGCCGATGGAAGACGGTGTGCTGGGCCTGTGCGAAGCGGCCTTGGCCGATTTCGCCGAGCTTGGCTGCGAAGTCGAGGCCTGCCAGCCGGCGTTCGATCAGGCCCGGTTGTGGCAATGCTGGCTGACTCACCGCCACTTCCTGGTGCACGGCAACCTGGCAGCGGCCTATGCCGACCCAGGCAAGCGGGTGCTGCTCAAGCCCGAGGCGCAATGGGAAGTGGAGGGTGGCCTGCAGCTCAGCGCCGCCGCTGTCTATCAAGCGTCGCTGGACCGCAGCGCGTGGTACCAGGCCCTGCAAAAACTGTTCGAGCGTTACGATTTCCTGCTGTTGCCTTCGGCCCAGGTGTTCCCTTTCGACGCAGCCGAGGCCTGGCCGAAGGAGGTCGGTGGGCGGACCATGGATACCTATCATCGCTGGATGGAAGTGGTGATCGGGCCAACCCTGGCCGGCCTGCCGAGCATGAGCGTGCCGGTCGGTTTCAATGCGGCGGGGCTGCCCACTGGCCTGCAGATCATAGGCCCGGCCCAGGCCGACCATGCCGTGCTGCAACTGGCCTACGCCCATGAACAGCTGACCCGCTGGGTGGAACGGCGCCCGCCACCTGGCCTGTTGGCACGCTGAAGGGGCTGGCCCGGCCCGCATCTTGCTGGGCATGATGACCATCCACGCACAGACAGGGAGGTCGGATACATGGGCACAGCGACAGACAGCGGCGGCGTACGCTCGGTGGAGCGCGCGCTGGCCATCGTCGAGCTGCTTGGCGAGCATCAGGCCCTGGGCCTTGAAGAGCTGCATTACCTCACCGGCCTGCCCAAGGCCACGGCCTCGCGCATGCTCGCCACCTTGCAGGAGCAGGGCTGGGTTTACCGCGGGCTCAGCGACCGGCGCTACCGCCTGTGTGCCCGCCGGCTGTTCGGCGACCGCCAGCAGCGCTTCAAGCGCCAGCTGGTGGAAAGCGCTGCGCCGTTGCTGCTGGAGCTGAGCGAGCGCACCGGGCTGGTGGTCGACCTGTCGTGCTTCGACGGCGAGCGGCTGGAGGTGATGGAAAGCGCCATTCCACAGGTATTGCGCAAGCGTTATCCGAACAACTGCCAGATCGTCGGCCAGCATGCCAGCCTGTTTCATTCGGCGATGGGCCGGGCGTGCCTGAAGGAGCTGGCGGTGGATGAAGTGCAGCGCCTGGCCCGGCGTGAGCGGGTCGGTGGCGAAGAGCTGATGCGCGGGCTGGAAGGGGATGCGCACAAGGGGTTCGGGCAGCGTACCGAGGGGTATTGGGAGTATCCGGTGCGCTTGCCGTTCCTGATCCGGGCGATTGCCTTGCCGGTGCGGGTGCAGGGGCAACTGGCCGGGAGCATTGCCTTGCACTGGCCGCTGGACCAGGCACCGGTGGAACAGGTGTTGAGCCTGCATTTGAATAGTTTGGCGGCGACTGTTGGGGAAGTGCAGCATGCGTTGGTGGGTTAGAGGTGCTTGGCGGTAGATTTTTGGTGGTTTCGAGATCGAGCGCCGCCCGCGCGGCGCATCGCGGATAAATCCGCTCCTACATTTATTGCAACGTGGCCATGCCTGTGAGGCCATGGTTGTCAGCCGGTTTGCAAGGCTCAAGGCATGCACCAGGGCAGGCGACCATGGCGTTACAGGTTCGGCACGTTGCAACAAATGTAGGAGCGGATTTATCCGCGATGCGCCGCGCGGGCGGCGCTCGATCTCCCAGGCGCCATAGAATTCAAGACATACACTTGCACTTACCTCACCAAAAGGCCATCGCCCCATGCTGGTCATCGACAACCTGCACAAGTCGTTCCCCACTGCCCAAGGCCCGCTCCAGGTCCTGCGCGGCGTCGATCTCACCCTGGCACGCGGCAGCAGCCTGGCTTTGATGGGCGAATCCGGCAGCGGCAAAAGCACTTTACTGCACCTGGTCGCCGGCCTCGACCGTGCCGACAGCGGGCGCATCCTGATCGATGGCAACCCCCTGCACGGTCACGGCGAAGCGGCCCTGGCCCGTTGGCGGCGCGAGGGCATCGGCCTGGTGTTCCAGCAGTACAACCTGATCAGCAGTCTCGACGTGGCCGCCAACCTGGCCTTTCAGGCGCGCCTGGCCAACCGCCACGACCCGCAATGGCTGGCCTACCTGGCCGAACGCCTCGGTTTGATGGCCTTGCTGGATCGCTACCCTGAGCAGTTGTCCGGCGGCCAGCAGCAACGGGTCGCCATCGGCCGGGCACTGGCCAGCCGGCCGGCACTGTTGCTCGCCGACGAACCCACCGGCAGCCTCGACGAAGCTAGCAGCGACGAGGTGCTGGCCTTGCTGCTGCAACTGGTCGGCGAGGCTGGCAGCAGTGTGCTGATGGTCACCCACAGCCCGCGCCTGGCCGCCTGCTTGCAGCGCCGTTGCGTGCTCCATCAGGGGCGGGTGCAAGGCTCATGA
The DNA here is from genome assembly GCF_050280885.1 of Pseudomonas sp. NPDC086566. Classification (NCBI taxonomy): domain Bacteria; kingdom Pseudomonadati; phylum Pseudomonadota; class Gammaproteobacteria; order Pseudomonadales; family Pseudomonadaceae; genus Pseudomonas; species Pseudomonas sp. NPDC086566. The sequence goes on along the minus strand of NZ_JBNNWD010000001.1, from coordinate 753,644 downwards.
ACAACCTGTTGATCGCCCTGCAGGCGCTGGGCAGCCATTGGTGGCGGCACCGTTTGCAGTGCTTCAGCATTTTCACCGGTCTGTGGCTGGCGACGGCGCTGTGGACCGGAGTGCAGGCCCTCAATGCGCAGGCGCGCAGCGACTATGCCCAAGCCAGCGCGGTGCTGAGCGGGGCAACGCATTTGCAGATCGTGGCCCGCGATGGCCAGCGTTTCGACCAGGCGCTTTACGTGCAATTGCGCAGGCAAGGCTGGCAGGTGACACCGGTACTGGAGGGGCGCTTGCGCCTGGCCGGCGAGCCAGCGGTTGCCGTCAGGCTGATCGGCATCGAGCCCCTGAGCCTGCTGCCGGGCATGGCTGTCGCCGGCGCCGACCCGGCAAGCTTCGACGTGCAGGCCTTCATCGGCGCACCTGGGCAAGCCTGGGTCGGTGCGGATACCTTGCGCTTGTTGGCCGGCCGGCAGCGCACGGCCGATGGCCAACCATTGCCGCCGCTGTCCCTCAATCAACACGTGGCGCCCGGCGTGATGCTGGTCGATATCGGCGTGGCGCAGACCTTGCTCGAGGCGCCGGGGCAAGTGTCACGGCTGGTCAGCGGCACCGATCAGCCGTTGCCGCCGGCACTCGTCGAGCGTTTGAAGGTACAGCCAGCTGAGGATGACACTGACCTGCAGCGCCTGACCGCGAGCTTTCACCTGAACCTGACGGCCCTCGGCCTGCTGGCATTCGTGGTCGGGCTGTTCATCGCCCATGCGGCCATCGGCCTGGCGCTGGAGCAACGACGGGGCCTGATGCGCACGTTGCGCGCGTGCGGTGTCAGCCTGAAGGTGTTGCTGGCGGCCCTGGCCTTCGAGCTTGGTGTGTTCGCCGTGGCCGGCGGCCTGGCCGGTGTTGCGGCGGGTTACCTGCTGGCCGCGCTGTTGCTGCCCGATTTTGCCTCCAGCCTGCGCGGCCTGTATGGCGCCCAGGTGTCCGGGCAGCTGCACCTGCCGCTGCACTGGTGGCTGATCGGCATTGGCGTCAGCCTGCTCGGTGCCTTGCTGGCCGGTATCGACAGCCTGCTGCGTGCAGCACGGTTGCCGTTGCTGGCGTTGGCCCAACCTCAGGCCTGGCGCTTGGCACAAGTGCCCTGGTTGAGGCGCCAGGCCATGGCCGCCGCGGTGCTGGCGGTCGTTGCCCTGGGCTGCGTGCTGTACGGTAACAGCCTGCCCAGTGCCTTCGGCCTGCTTGCCGCGCTGTTGCTGGCGGCCGCGTTCCTCTTACCGGGCGTGCTGGCCCTGTTGCTCGCTGGCCTGGCGCGGCATGCCCGGCGGCCGTTGGCGCAGTGGTTCGTTGCCGACAGCCGCCAGCAGTTGCCGGCGCTGAGCCTGGCGCTGATGGCTCTGCTTCTGGCACTGGCCGCCAGCGTCGGCGTGGGCGGCATGACCGAAGGCTTCCGCCGTACCTTCGTCGGCTGGCTCGACCAGCGCCTGGCCGCGGATTTGTATGTGACGCCACGCGATGGCGCTCAGGCGCTGCAGATCGACCAGCAGTTGCAACAGGACCCCGACGTCAATGCCGTACTGCCAAGCTGGCGAGTCGAATGGCGCCTGCAACATTGGCCGGTGCAGGTGCAAGGCGTGATCGACCATCCGTTCTACCGGCACCACTGGCCATTGCTCGAGCAGGCGCCGACGGCTTGGGAACGGCTGGCCAGCGGGCAGGGCGCCATGCTCAGCGAACAATTGGCGCGGCGCCTTGGCGTAGGCATCGGCGATGAACTCGAGCTGCCGGGCGAGCCGCCGCAACGGATGCAGGTGGTGGGCATTCATGCCGACTATGGCAACCCGAAAGGGCATGTGCTGGTCAATGCCGACTGGCTGCGCCAGCACGCAGCGACAGCGAGCCTGAGCGGCCTGAGCCTGCTGATTCGGCCCGGGCAGGTTGCGAAAGTCAGGGATACCGTGCAGCAGCGCTTCGGCCTGGACGAAGCGCAACTGGTCGAACAGGCCAGCCTGAAAACGTGGTCGACGCAGATTTTCAGCCGTACCTTCGCCGTGACCGCAGCGCTGAACAGCCTTACCCTCGGCGTCGCTGGCGTGGCCCTGTTCATCAGCCAGCTGACCCTGGGCCAGCAGCGCCTGGGTCAGCTGGCACCGCTGTGGGCGCTGGGCGTGCCGCGCCACTGGCTGGCCTGGCTGAGCCTGGGCCAGACGCTGATGCTCAGTGGTTTTACCGTACTGCTGGCCATCCCCCTCGGGCTGTTGCTGGCGTGGTGCCTGGTGGCGGTGGTGAATGTGCAGGCCTTCGGCTGGCGGCTGCCCTGGCACGTGTTTGCCAGCCAACTCGCGCAACTGGCGGCGCTCGGTGTGCTGACCAGCCTGCTGGCCAGCGCCTGGCCTTTGTGGCAACTGGCGCGGCGCCAGCCGGGCGAGCTGTTGCGGCGGTTCGTCGATGAGGGTTGAAACCTTGCTGTTGCTGGCCTGCCTGCTGCTGGCCGGGTGTGACGCGCCTGCGCCGCCGGCCAGGAGTTATGCAGGGCTTGGTGCCGAGGCGGCAGCGTTCAAGCAGGTTACGCGGGACACCGTGCTGGTCTTCCCCCGTGACCACGGCGCCCACGATGGCTATCGCATCGAGTGGTGGTACGTCACCGCCAACCTGCGCGATGCCCAGGGCCGTGACTGGGGCGTGCAGTGGACGCTGTTCCGCTCGGCCCTGCGCCCCGGTGCCGAGACCCCTGGCTGGAACAACCCCAACCTGTGGATGGGCCACGCCGCGCTGACCGACCCGAGCGGCCACCAGCGCAGCGAAACGCTGGCACGCGGTGGCATTGGCCAAGCCGGCGTCGAAACCGGACCGTTCCGGGCGTGGATCAACGACTGGTCGTTGCAAGGCGATGACAGTATCCGCCGCTTGCAGATGCGTGCCAGCGGCCAGGGATTTGGCTATGACCTGACCCTGGCCAGCGACAAGCCGCTGGTGCTGCACGGTGACCGCGGTTACAGCGAGAAGTCCGGCAAGGGCCAGGCCTCGTATTACTACAGCCAGCCGTTCTACCAGGTCACTGGCGAGGTCGAGCGGAACGGGAAGCGCATTCCCGTAACCGGGCAGGCGTGGCTTGACCGGGAGTGGAGCAGCCAGCCGCTGGCGGCCGGGCAAAGTGGCTGGGACTGGTTTTCGCTGCACTTGGGCAGTGGCGCCAAGCTGATGCTGTTTCAGGTGCGTGAAGACCAGGGGCAGCCGTACCGGGCCGGCACCTGGGTTGGCCCTGACGGGCAGGCAAGGGCGCTGCAGGGGGCTGAGGTCGAGCTGACGCCGCTGGCCTGGACCGAGCAGGACAACGGCAAGCGCGTGCCGACCCGCTGGCGGGTGCAGGTGCCTTCGGTAGAACTCGACGTTCAAGTCGAGGCCGTGCAGACCAAAGCCTGGATGGGCACGCGGTTCCCCTATTGGGAGGGGCCTGTGCGGTTGAGTGGCAGTGCACAAGGGCGGGGGTATCTGGAGATGACCGGGTATTAGCTCGGTCATGTACGGGTGCTGGTGGCCTCTTCGCGGGCAGGTGGTCAATTCATGCCGAGAGGTACACCAAGCGCGTGGTTGCTGGCGGTATCCAGCAGGATCAGGCCTTCAGCCTTGTCATCCAGCGCCGCCAGCAGGTTGCCCTGGCTGTCCCAGGCTGCCGAGCCGCCCGCACCGATGAAGTTGTCGGCCGGCCCGACGCAGTTGGCCAGCAACACCGGAATGCCCAAGGTACGTGCCACCTCCGGGTAATGCTCGTTGCCTTCGCGCATGCCTTTGGCAGTCTTGGCCACGCTGACCAGATACAGCTCGGCACCCAGCCCATGGGCCTGCGCGGCATGTTCGATGAACATCGATTCATAGCAGATGGCGGGAGCGATCTGCAGCGGCCCCGATTCGAACACCAGTGGCTGATCGCCAGGGGTGAAGAACGGCTGCTCATCCTCGTGCAAGCGCTGCTTGGCATACGCCAGCGGCGGCAGGCCCGGGCGCAGGATGGGCATGCCGATGCGAATACCTTCGGCGGTCGGCAGTGGCAACCCCACGGCAACGCTGATTGCCAGCTGATCACAAAGCGCCTGCAAGGGTTCAAGCCGGGCAGAGGTGACCGGCAACGCCACCTGGCGCGCCAAGGTCGGTTCGTAACCGGTCAACGACAGTTCCGGGAACACCACCAGTTCCGCGCCCAGTGCCGCGGCTTGCTCGATGCAGCGCAGATGGCGGGCGAGGTTGCCGGCCAGGTCGCCTTTGCGCGACGCCAGTTGTACGGCACAGAGTTTCATGGTGCATCCCTTCCCTGGTACAGGTCGAAGCGCCGAGCATACTCCCGTCACACTCGCCTGTACCAGCGAAGGGTTGCCTCAGGACGACGAATGCGGGCCAAACCGTTGGCGGAACCATTCGTCGAGCATGGCTTTTTCCGCGTACAGGCGGTCGCTGCTGTGAGAGGCGCGGCCCGGGCGGCTCAGGTACATTTTGTCGCTGACCCGCTCCTGGGCCTGGTGGTCGGGGTTGCCGGGCTGGTGCAGGGTGTAGCTCAGGTCGATGGTCGGCCAGGTGATGTCGCGCATGAAGCGCACATCGTAGGCCTGGCTGTGCCACGGCTCGTAACGGCCGGCCAGGTCGATGTCGCGAATGTCGATCACCAGCTGCTGGTCGGGCTGCAGGTAGCGCTGGCCGAGTTTCTGCAGGTACTCGGTCAGGGTCTTCATCACATAAGGGTCGGCGCCGCGTTCATAGCCAGGGCCATCGAGGCTGGCGTCGCGGAATTTTTCCGGGTGGTCGAAACGCACCTCGACCTGCGCAGGCGGGGTGCCTTGTGCCATGCTGTTGAATGACAGCGCCATGAGCACGGCACACACAAGAGCGTTACGCATGATGCACCTCCGGGGCGGGCTGCGTGTCGCTCCATTTTACGCCGACCGCAGCGCGCCAGCAGAGGAACATTGTAATGAGCCGGTTTCGGCGGGTAGCCGCCAACAGCAAGGGGCGTGACCTGGCCGTGGGCGATATCCACGGGCATTTCCGTCGGCTTGATCAGTGCCTGGATGCGGCGGGTTTCGACCCGGCAGTGGACCGGCTGTTCAGCGTCGGTGACCTGGTTGACCGCGGGCCGCACAGCGAAGAGTGCCTGTGGTGGCTGGCTCAGCCCTGGTTCCACGCCGTGCAGGGGAATCACGAATCGCTGGCGATCACCTGCCTGCAGGGCGGGCGCCTGGATCTGGAGATGTACCGTGCCGCCGGTGGTGGCTGGTTCATCGATATGCCCGAGGAGAAGCAGGCGATCTTCGTCGAACAGTTCCTGCAGCTGCCGATTGCTCTGGAAGTGCAGACCGACGCCGGCCTGATCGGCCTGCTGCACGCCGACAGCCCGTTCAACGACTGGAGCGCATTGCGCGACAGCCTGCTGTTCGATGACGACGCTGGCGTTCGCGAGGTATGCCAGTGGTCGCGCCAGCGCCTGAAGGAAGGCAACACCGAGATCGTCGCAGGGGTACGCGCCTTGCTGGTGGGGCATACGCCGGTGTTGCGGGCCAAGCAGCTGGGCAACGTCTGGCACCTGGACACCGGTGGCTGGGCCAGTGGCCATTTCAGCCTGATGGACATGACCAGCCTGCGCCTGGTCAGCCCGGCAGCAGATGAATCAACAGCGCCACCGCCAACCCCATCAGCATGATCCCGGAGGCCCGTTCCAGCCACGGCAGGGCACGGGCGAAGCGCCGCAGCAGGCGTTGATTGCCGATGGCCGCAGCCACCAGCAGGTCCCACAGCAGCACGATGCTGAACATCCAGACGCTGTAGAGCCATTTCCAGCCCGCGCTGCTGCTGGCAACCATGCCGGCGAGGCTGGTGTAGAACAGCGCGTTCTTAGGGTTCAGCGCCCCTGACAAAAAGCCCATGCCAAGGCCACGCCACCATCCCTTGGTCGCACCCGGCCCGGCAACGGCCGTGAGCTCGCTTTTACCGGCATGGCGCAGGAACAGCAGGCCGATGTAAAACAGGTAGCCGGCACCGGCCAGTTGCAGGGTAAGGAACAGCGCGCTGCCTTCGCGCAGGATGGCCAGGCCGGCAAAGGCCATGGCAATGAACAAGCCATTGGCCAAGGCGATGCCCAGGCAGGCGCCGCTGGCCACGCGCCAGCCGGCCGCTACCGAGGTGCGGGCGACCAGGGAAAAGTCCGGGCCGGGTGAAAGCAGGGCGAGGAAGTGGGCGAGGGCGACGATCAGGAACTGCTCCATGGTGGGCTGTCTCGGTAGAAAAGCCGCAGTCTGGAGGCTGCCCAGGCGCAGGTATTGAAGATTATTGCGCGCGCCGGTACTGCCCCGGCGTCAGCCCGACATGGGCCTTGAACACCCGCTGGAAATGGCTCTGGTCGGCAAACCCCAGCTGGTAGGCAACCTCGGCCAACGCCAACCCGTCACGTAGCAGCCGTCGGCCTTGGTTGATCCGTGCGTTGAGCAGGTAGGCATGGGGTGTCAGCCCGGTCGCGGCGCGAAATGCGCGGATCAGCTGATAGCGGCCAAGGCCCGCTTGCCTGGCCAGGCGTTCGAGGCTCAGTTGCGTCAGGTCTTGCGCTTCGATGTGTTCGATCAGCCCACGCAAGGTCGGCATCCCCAGCACCGGGGCCGGGGCCGCGAGCGATGCGGGATGCGCCGAAAAGTCGTGATCGCCGAGGAACGTCAGCAGCGCCGCTTCCTTCTCGCCGACGCCCGCCGCCGAGAACAGCAGGTCGTTCAGCGCGCAGAATTCACGGTACAGCGTCGGTTCCCGGCTGATCCGCGCCGGGGCACCGGGCCTGGCTGCGGCAAGCCCTGACTCCAGCCGCCATTGCGCCAGCCAGGCGGCATCGACATGCAGCATCTGGTAGCTCCAGGCTTGGCTTGGCGAGGGGTTGCAGGCATGTACCCGCTGCGCCGGTACCAGCACCAGGGTGCCCGGTTCCAGGCGCTCCTGGCCGTTGCCAGCGCCCGTGAAGCAACTGCTGCCAGCATCCACAGCGCCGATGGAGAAGGTCGGGTGACTGTGCGCCTTGTAGCAGGCGCGGCTGTGGCAGGCGCGGCGGCTTTCCACCCAGGGCAGTGCCGGGTCGTGCCAAAGCTGGTAGCGGGCAGTGGGCATGACAGGGTCCTCGATCAGGTGGGCAGCTTAGCAGCGGCGGGCGCCTGGCCGTACAATTTTTGCCGCTGACTGTACCTTGACCCGGCGCTGCCCGGCATCGACAGTAACGGCGGATTGCCTGGAGAACAAAATGGACCTGTCGAGCCTGCTGCTATTCATCCCTGCCTGCTTTGCCCTGAACATGGCGCCGGGGCCGAACAACCTGTTGTCGTTGCACAACGCCAGCCGCTACGGCCTGCGCACCGCCTGCGTGGCCGGTGGCGGGCGGATTGTGGCCTTCAGCGGCATGATCGCCCTGGCCGCCATGGGCCTGGCGGTGGTGCTGCATACCAGCGAGTACCTGTTCCTGGCCATCAAGGTGGTGGGCGCGGCGTACCTTTTCTACATCGCCTGGCAGCTGTGGCGCGCCCCGGTCGGCGAGGCCGTGGTGGCCAGCGATCACCCGCGTGGCACCTGGCGCCTGGCGCGCCAGGAGTTCTGGGTGGCGGCGGGCAACCCGAAGGCCATCCTCATCTTCACCGCCTTCCTGCCGCAGTTCGTCTCGGTCGGCAGCGCCACCCCAGTGAGCGAGCAGTTCCTCTGGCTCGGCGTGCTGTTCCTGCTGCTGGAGTGGGCGGCGATCGCCATCTACTCGGGCCTGGGCGCCTACATGCAGCGCTGGTTCAGCCAACCCGGGCCGCGCCGGCTGTTCAACCGGGTCAGCGCCTCGCTGCTCGGTTGCGCCGGCCTCGGCCTGCTGGCGACGCGGCGCTAGAACTGCCAGCGCACGCCCAGGTTGACGCCGCTGGCTTCCTGCTGACGGCTGTCGAGGTTGCTGGAGTACTGCACGCCGCCGTGCAGACTCAGCGCCTCACTGACCTGGGCGACCAGGCCGGTTTCCAGCTGCAGCGAGGTGTAGCGGTAGTCGGTCTTGACCTTGTCCACGCCATCGAAGGTCAAAGTGTCGCGACCGCCGTCGCCGTGCCACAGGTTGACCTGAGCGTAGGGTTGCAGCAGGCGTGCGCCGCTGGCGCTGTAGGTACCTTCCAGGCGCACGCCGAGCCGGCCGGTCAGTTCGACCTGGGCATCATGGCTGACGTGCGAGATGCCGTCGTTGGCGCTGTCCAGCGAGACTTTCTGGGCAATCAGCTGCGCTTGTGGCTCCACGGTCCAGCGTTCGGACAGGCTGAACGGGTAACCGGACTCCAGCGATGCGGTCCAGGCATGGCCGTCGATATTCAGCTTGTCGCCCCGGTCGGAGCGGGCGCGGCCATCGAGTCTGGTGTACTGCAGCACGCTGTCGAGGTACCCGCCTTGCGGGCCAATCAGTGTCCAGTAGCCGCCGACGCTGTCGCCGTCCAGCTTCAAGTCACCAACGCTGCGGTCCTTCACGGCCAACGCGAAGCCTTTGACGTCGGCGTCCAGCCGACTGTGGCTGACATAAAAGCCCAGATGCTGGCGATAGCCGTCATCGCTGAGCTTGGCATACACGTCCTGGCCCACCTTGAAGCCATACAGGTTACCGTCCAGGCTCGGGCTCACGGTGCCACTCCATTGCTGGCGCAGGGCGCTGCCATAGGCCTGGCCCCAGCTGGCCGACAGGTCGCCCTGGTTGCCCAGCAATCGCTGATCACCCTGGCGCTTATGGAACGTGCCCAGGGCCTGGCGAGCAATGATCGCAGCACCCCGTGGTGCCGCAGCGTAAACCGCAACTTCAGGCCGGTAGAGCGGAATGCTTGCGCCGGCAACAGGGGCTGGCAGATCGGGCTGGCCGGGGGCTGGCGCAGCCACGGGCGGAGGTGGCAGTGGGGGTGGCGTTGGCTCGCCTGGCGCTGGTGGAGTGGGGGCGGCGGCCACCGTCGAACGCAAGAACCAGCTATTCGCGCTGCCAGGCGTCACGCCCCCTTTGAACAGCCGGTAATCGTAGGCGCCGACCGACAGGCGCTGGGTCTGGACAAAGGCCGTGGCGCTGCTGGTGGCGCCGTCACGGGCTTCGACGACCTGAATACCGTTCTGTTCCGTGGCGGCACCTGCACCACCCAGATTATTGACCTCCAGGCGAGTCGTGCCAGTGATCGCGCCCTGGCTGACCACCAGTCGGTCGGAGGCTGCGCCATCACCCGCCAATACACTGTTTACGCGCAGCAGGCCGTTATCACCCTGGTAGTTGCCGTTGATGGTCAGCCGGCCCAGGGCGTCATTGCCCGTGCTCAGATCGATCGTGCCGGCATTACGGACACTGGCAAGCTGCCCAGCAGTGAACGGTGCAACCGTGCCCTGGCGAGGCGTGAGCGAACTCTTGGCGTCGATGGTCAGGGTACCGCCGCCGCTGTCTGCGTCACCGAGTGTCAGCGTATCGTTCAGCGTCATGCGGCTGTCTTTCAGGTCGATCGTTTCGAAGTTCAAGTAGTGGGCGCCGCCATCAATCTCGCTATTGTTGAATTCAAGGCTGTCGTTGCCGGCGCCACCATCGATGTTGATGGTCAGGGTTTGTGGTTTGAGATTGCTGATGGTGACCTGATCGTCACCGACGCCCATGTCGACCCGCCCGCCGATGGTGCCCCCCGACCAGTTCAGGATGTCATTGCCGGCGCTGGCCAGCACGTTGCCTTTCAAGGTGCCGCCGTTGATGGTGATGATGTCCACGCCGCCACTGGTACTGATGTTTCCGCCAATGGTGCCGCCATTGAGGGTGATGGTGTCGTTGCCGAAACCGCTGACCAGGTTGCCATCAATCACGGTTTCGACAACGTTACCTTCCGGGGTTTTGAGGTCCTGGGTCATTACGAAAATGTTGTCGGCAAGTTTGAGGTCCACACGTCCAATCCGGCCACCCTCGAAGTCGGCTTTGTCACCATCTTCGAAGGCACCAATGATGCGACCCCCGGTCATTGTGAAGGTGTCATAACCTTGACCTTGGTTCAGCGACTGCACGCTACCCCCGGTCATCTTGAAATCATCGATGTCCTGGGTCTGCACGACGGCACCTAAGTTGTCGCCAGGCGAAACCACCAAAGCATCAGCATTAACGATCAGTGGCAGGGTAAGGAGGGGAAAGGCAGCAGGCAGCAGCTGGCGAGGGCAACGCATAGGCAGGTCTCCGTGTCCATCAAGGGACCACTACCTGAAACGGCATTCGGCTGCCGCTTCGGCCCTGCCTGATTTGTATGCAATGCGCGAATACGGGACAACTGGCAAAAATGCCAGGTGGCCCGTGGCTATCAGTCGCGGTAGAAGGTCTGCACCAGGTGGTAGCCGAACTTGCTCTTGATCGGCCCGTGCACCACGCGCAGTGGCTTTTTGAAGATCACCTGGTCGATCGCGCCGACCAGCTGGCCCGGGCGCACTTCGCCCAGGTCTCCACCGCGTTTGCCCGACGGGCAGGTGGAGAACTTCTTCGCCAGCACGTCGAAGGCCTCGCCGTTGGCGATGCGCTGCTTGAGCTTTTCAGCTTCGTCAGCGGTCTTGACCAGGATGTGGCGGGCTTGAGCTTTCATGGGTACACCTGTGCTTCGGGGCAAAAAAGGGCGCCATTATGCCTGATCGCGCAGCTCCGTGCGGTCGCGAAACTGCTCCAGCGCCTGCGGGTTGGCCAGGGCGTCGGTGTTTTTCACCGGCTGCCCGTGCACCACGTTGCGAATGGCCAGCTCCACCAGCTTGCCGCTGATGGTGCGCGGGATGTCACTGACCTGGGCGATCACGGCTGGCACATGGCGCGGCGTGGTGTACTGGCGGATCACCTGGCGAATGCGCTGGCGCAGGGCCTCGTCCAGTTGCAGGCCATCGCGCAGGCGCACGAACAGCACCACACGCACATCGCCGTGCCAGTCCTGGCCGATGGCCACGCTTTCCAGCACCTCTTCGACCTTTTCCACCTGGCGGTAGATCTCCGCCGTGCCGATGCGCACACCGCCGGGGTTGAGCACGGCGTCGGAGCGGCCATGGATCAGCAGGCCGCCGCTGCTGCGCTGCTCGGCGTAGTCGCCCTGCGCCCAGACCCCGGGGAACTGGCTGAAATAGGCAGCATGGTAGCGGCTGCCGTCCGTGTCGTTCCAGAAACCCAGGGGCATCGACGGGAAATTGCGGGTGCAGACCAGATCGCCTTTTTCATCGAGCACCGGTTGGCCCTGTTCGTTCCATACCTCTACGGCCATGCCCAGGCCCTTGCAGGCCATTTCGCCACGGCGCACCGGCAGGGTCGGGTTGCCGAGCACGAAGCACGAAACGATATCGGTGCCACCGGACATCGAAGCCAGGCACAGGTCGGCCTTGATCTTGCCGTACACGTAGTCATAGCTGTGTGGCGACAAGGGCGAACCGGTGGACAGGATCAGCCGCAGGCTGTCCAGGCGATGGCTGCGGGCCGGTTCCAGGCCTTCCTGTTCAAGCGCAGCCAGGTACTTGGCACTGGTACCGAAGGCCTGGATGCGTTCAGCGTCGATCAGGTCGAGCAGACGCTCTGGGCCTGGGTGGAACGGCGAGCCGTCGTACAACACCAGGGTGGCGCCGACGGCCAGGCCGCTGGCCAGCCAGTTCCACATCATCCAGCCACAGGTGGTGTAGTAGAACAGCACGTCGTCGGCCTTCAGGTCATTGTGCAGGCCGTGTTCCTTGAGGTGCTGCAACAGCACGCCGCCAGCGCGATGGACGATGCATTTGGGCACGCCTGTGGTGCCGCTGGAATAGAGGATGTACAGCGGGTGGTCGAACGGTAGCGAAGCAAATGCAGGTTCGCCGCCAGGTCGGTAGAAGTCGTCCCACAGGCTGACCTTGGCGGCGGTGAATTCGGCAGCTTGGGTGTGGGGGCGGGTATAGGGCACCACGATCAACTGCTGCAGCCCTGGCAACCGGGCGCAGACCTGGTTGATCTTGTCGACCTGGTCGACCGACTTGCCGGCGTATTGGTAACCGGCGCACACCAGCAGCAGTTTCGGTTCGATCTGGCCGAAGCGGTCGATGATGCCATGCAGGCCGAACTCCGGCGAAGATGTTGACCAGACCGCACCCAGGCTGGTACAGGCGAGCATCGCCACCAGGGTTTGCCAGCTGTTGGGCATGATTGCAGCGATGCGGTCACCGGGGCCGATGCCGGCTGCCTTGAAGGCTTGTTGCAGGCCCGCGACTTCGGCGGCCAGTTGCGCATGGGTGAAGGCCACACGCTGGCCGTCTTCGCGCACGGAAACCACCGCAGGCCGGTCGTCACGCCGGCGCAGCAGGTGTTCGGCGAAATTCAGGGTGGCCCCGCTGAACCAGCGGGCGTCAGGCATGTGTGCGCCTTCGCTGAGGACCTGACTGGGCGGGGTGTGCCAGGCCACCTGGAAATAGTCAGCCAGGGTTTGCCAGAAGGCCGGACGCTGCTCGATGCTCCAGCGGTGCAGGGCCGCATAGTCATTGAGCTGCAGGTTGTAACGCAGGTTCACCCGGCGGCGGAAGGCATCCATCCGGCTGGCTTCGATCTGCGCCGTGGAGGGGCGCCAGAGCACATCGTTCATGCCGAACCTCCTGATGACTGCATTGGCTTTCAGGGCCTCTTCGCGGGCTTGCCCGCGAAGGGCCTGACACAAAGCTTAATGGCTTACGTGTTACTCGACGTTAGCCGTTTGCACCTCTTCAGATGCCGACCACACGCGATAACGCACTTCGACACCTTTGGGCACGTACACCACCACAGGCAGCTTGCTGTTGTAGCGCAACATGAAGCCTTCACCGACCACCGGCACGAAGGCCTGGGTCTTCTTGCCATCCGGGCAGGCCATCAGCGTGCTGGCCGGGCCACCGACCTTGTCCAGTCGGTAGTAACTGTAGCCCCAGCCTTCGAGGGTGTGCTCTTCCAGGCTGCCGGCCAGGCGCTGGCGGTTGCAGTCCACCTCCAGCGTCTTGCCGGCCAGAATTTCCAGCTTGTGAGCCGATTCATCGGTTTGCGCCGGCAGGTGAATGACCTGCCGGGTGAAGCCTTTTTCCGCCTCGGGATAGGGCGCGATGTCCTTGAGGCTGGCCGCCATCGCCGGAGCAGCGGCGGCCAGGGTCAGGGCAAAGATCGCGGTCATTGGGGTTGGGCGCATAGGGCCTCCTTGCAGATGAACGAGTGCAAGACCGTTGCCAGGCCCAGGCCGCCCGTCACTGGGCCAACCAGCCACCATCGACGTTCCAGGCGGCACCGCGAACCTGGCTACCGGCCTCGCTGCACAGGAAGAGTACCAGCTCGCCGAGGTGTTCGGGAGTGACGAAGGCCAGTGAAGGCTGCTTCTCGGCCAGCAGATCGTGCTGTGCTTGCTGCGGATCGACGCCATTGGCGGCACGATCGTCGATCTGCTTCTGCACCAGCGGGGTGAGCACCCAGCCTGGACAGATGGCGTTGCAGGTGACGTTGCTGGTAGCGGTTTCCAGGCCCACCACCTTGGTCAACCCGACCACGCCGTGCTTGGCTGCCACATAGGCTGCCTTGCCGGTGGAGCCGACCAGCCCGTGCACCGAGGCAATATTGATGATCCGGCCCCAGTTGCGCGCGCGCATGCCAGGCAGGGCCAGGCGGGTGCCATGGAACACCGCCGAGAGGTTGAGGGCGATGATCTTGTCCCAGCTTTCCAGCGGGAACTGCTCAACCGGCGCCACGTGCTGGATGCCAGCGTTGCTGACCAGGATGTCGACGCCGCCGAACTCGCGCTCGGCCATCGCGAACAGCGCCTCGATTTGCGCCACATCGGAGAGGTCCGCGGGGTGGTGGGCTACCTTGACGCCGTGGCTGGCAATCGCTGCCAAGGCCGGCGACGGGTCGCCGAAACCGTTGAGTACAATGTTCGCGCCTGCGCGGGCCAGCACCTGGGCTATGCCCAGGCCGATACCGCTGGTGGAGCCGGTGACGAGTGCCGTCTTGCCTTTCAAAGTCATGCAGAAACTCCTTAGACGATGCCGGTGGCGTAGAAGGTGGCAATGACCACGAACACGGCCAGGGTCTTGATCAGGGTAATACCGAATATGTCCTTGTAGGCTTCGCGGTGGGTCAGCCCGGTTACCGCCAGCAAGGTGATGACCGCGCCGTTGTGCGGCAAGGTGTCCATGCCGCCACTGGCCATCGCGGCCACCCGGTGCAGCACCTCGAGGGGAATGTTGGCGGCATGGGCCGCTGCGATGAAGCTGTCGCTCATGGCCGCCAGGGCGATGCTCATGCCACCCGAGGCGGAGCCGGTGATGCCAGCCAACAGGGTCACGGTGATTGCTTCGTTGACCAGCGGGTTGGGGATGCCACGCAAGGCATCGGCCAGTACCAGAAAGCCCGGCAGCGAAGCGATGACTGCGCCAAAGCCATATTCGGACGCGGTGTTCATGGCGGCCAGCAGGGCGCCACCGACGGCACTCTTGGTGCCTTCGGCCAGGCGTTCGCGGATCACCCCGAAGGCACACGCCAGCACCATCAGGATGCCCACCAGCAGCGCCGCCTGCACCGCCCAGATCGCCGTGAGCTTGGCCACGTCGCTGTTGACCGGCGCGCTCATGCCCGGCAATTGCAGTGTGTGACTGGGGCCGTACCACTGCGGGATCCAGTGGGTGAAGAGCAGGTTCATCACGCCTACCAGCACCAGCGGTGACAGCGCCAGCCAGGGGTTGGGCAGGGCCAGGTCGGCTGCTGTCTCCGGTTCGTTGCGCAGGTTGTTGCCATAGCCTTCCCCCGCATGCTGGGCCTTGTTGCGCTGGCGCTGCAGGTACAGCATGCCGCTGCAGAACACGAACAGCGTACCGATCAGCCCCAGCCATGGCGCGGCCCAGGCAGTGGTGTTGAAGAAGGTGCTGGGGATGATGTTCTGGATTTGCGGGGTGCCGGGCAGGGCATCCATGGTGAACGAGAACGCGCCCAGGGCGATGGTGGCCGGAATCAGGCGCTTGGGGATGTCGCTCTGGCGAAACATTTCGGCGGCGAACGGGTATACCGCAAACACCACCACGAACAGCGACACGCCGCCGTAGGTGAGCAGGGCACAGACCAGTACGATCACCAGCATCGCCTGGCGGGTACCGAGCAGGCGGATGGCTGCGGCGACGATCGAGCGTGAGAAGCCGGACAGTTCGATGAGCTTGCCGAACACGGCGCCGAGCAGGAACACCGGGAAGTACAGCTTGATGAAGCCGACCATCTTCTCCATGAACACCCCGGTGAACGCAGGGGCCACGGCGGCAGGGTCGGTGAGCAGGACGGCGCCGAGGGCGGCAATGGGTGCGAAGAGGATCACGCTGTAGCCGCGGTAGGCGGCCAGCATCAGCAGGGCCAAGGCGGCGAGGGCGATGAGCACGGTCATCGGGATGGATCTCCTGGGTGAGTCTTGTTGTTATGGGTGACCGGGAGATAGCGGGAATCGTGCCAGGTTTTTAACGTGTTGAAATTTAAGGATTAATTTTGTTTGGCTGTTGGTCGTGTCTCTATTTTGAGATTGCCGGGGCCGCTTTGCGGCCCATCGCGACACAAGGCCGCTCCTACAGGCGACCGCGAGCCCCTGTAGGAGCGGCCTTGCGCCGCGATCGAGGGCGAAGCCCTCGCGGCATTCTCAAGTTGGAAACAGAAGTCTCCAATCAGAGACCAAATACAACCATCTTCTTGTACAAGGTCGAGCGCCCCAGCCCCAGAGCCTTTGCAGCCTTCGGCACATTCCCCGCATGCTCGGCCAAAGCCCCGGCAATCAGCCGTCGTTCGAACTGTTCACACGCCTCACGATAGCTCATGGTTTTTTCCTGGCCCGCCACCGGGCTCAATGTCCCAAGCGCCGCAGTCAGGTCGGTTACGCCAAGCCGCGGCTGGTCAGCTAGCAACGTCGCCCGCTCGAGCACGTTGCGCAACTCGCGAATGTTCCCTGGCCACGCGTGGCGCGCCAGCAATGCCTGCGCTTCCGGCTCCAGTTCGTACTGGCTACCCAGCTCGGCCAGGATCGCTTCGCATAGCGCCGGCAAGTCTTCGACCCGCTCGCGCAGCGGCGGCACTTCGATCGGCAGCACGTTCAGCCGGTAGTAGAGATCGGCACGAAACGCCCCGCGGGCCATGGCCGCCTGCAGGTCGATGGAGGTAGCGGCGATAATGCGCACGTCGCTGCGCAGCATCTGGTTCGAGCCGACCGGTTCGTATTCCTTTTCCTGCAAAACGCGCAGCAACTTGCTCTGCAGTGCCAGGGGCATGTCACCAATTTCGTCGAGGAACAGCGTGCCGCCTTCGGCCAGTTGCAGCTTGCCGCTGCGGCCCTTGCGATCGGCACCGGTAAAGGCGCCGGGCGCGGTGCCGAAGAACTCGGCCTCGAGCAGGGTTTCGGGGATTGCCGCACTGTTGATACTGACGAAGGCTTTGTGCGCCCGTGCCGAAGCCGCATGGATGGCATGGGCCAGCAACTCTTTGCCGGTGCCGGTCTCGCCCAGCAACAGCACCGGCGAATCGCTGCCGGCACCGCGCCGCGCCCGGCGCTTGGCTTCGAGGCTGGCCGGGCTGCTGCCGACGAACTGTGCAAAGCTGTACCTGGCCTGGCGTGCACGCAATTGCGAGCGGGTGCTGGCCAGCTCCTGCTGCATGCTCGCAAAGCGCTTGAGCAAGGGTGACAGGCTGCGCAGCTCCTCGAACAGGGCAAAGCCGATGGCGCCGATCAGGGCGCCCTGGGCATCGTGGATCGGCAGGCGCATCACCACCAGCGGCTCGTTGGGTGTATCGAGCATGTCCAGCAGGATCGGCCGGCCATCGCTCACCACCTGGCGCATCAGGCTGCCCGGTATGACCGCCTCGCACGGCTGGCCGATCGCGCTGGCCGCGTCGGCCAGACCGAAGCGCCGGGCGTAGCGCTCGTTCATCCAGACGATGCGGGCGTCGCGGTCGACGATCACCGTGCCTTCGCTGGACTGCTCGATGATCTCGAACAGCGAGCGAATCGCCAGTTGCCGTACCTGGGGGTAGTCCTTGAGGCTGTCGCTATCGTGCATCTTGCTGAGTCCTGTACTTACATTGCCCGCGAAGAGGCCGGTCCTGAAAACCTATCCTCTGGGATCGAACGCCTCGCGCAAGGCATCCCCGATAAATACCAAAAGCGACAAGATCACCGCCAAGGCAAAGAACGCGGTAAAGCCCAGCCACGGCGCCTCCAGGTGCTGTTTGCCCTGGGTTACAAGCTCACCCAACGAAGCGCTGCCGGCGGGCATGCCAAAGCCGAGGAAGTCCAGTGCTGTCAGTGTGGTGATCGCCCCGGTGAGCATGAAGGGTACATAGGTGAACGTCGCGTTCATCGCATTGGGCAGTACATGGCGCAGCATCACCAGAGTGTCTGGCAGCCCCAGGGCACGCGCCGCTTTCACGTATTCAAGGTTGCGCCCGCGCAGAAACTCGGCGCGCACCACATCGACCAGGGCCAGCCATGAAAACAGCGCCATGATGGCCAGCAACCACCAGAAATCCGGCTCGACAAAGCCACTGAGAATGATCAGCAGGTACAGCACCGGCAGCCCCGACCACACCTCCAGCAAGCGCTGCCCGAACAGGTCCACCCAGCCACCGTAATAACCTTGCAGTGCGCCGGCAGCGACCCCGATGAGGACGCTGATCACGGTCAGGGCAAAGGCGAACAGCAGCGAGGTTCGCGTGCCATACAGCACCCGCGCCAATACGTCGCGGCCCTGATCGTCGGTCCCCAGCCAGTTGCTCGCGCTCGGCGGGCTGGGGGTGGGGACCAGCAGGTCGTAGTTGGGGGTGTCGGCGCTGAACGGGATGGGCGCGAACAGCATCCAGCCGCCCTGGCCCTCGATCAGCTGGCGCACGTAGGCACTGCGGTAGTCCGGCTGGAATGGCAACTGCCCGCCAAACTGCTGCTCGCTGTAGCGCTTGAGTGCCGGGGTGTACCAGTCGCCTTTGTAGCTCAGCAGCAGCGGCTTGTCGTTGGCCACGAGCTCCGCGCACAGGCTCAGCACCAGCAGGCCGGCAAACACCCACAGCGACACCCAGCCCAGGCGGTTGCGGCGAAAACGCTGCAGGCGACGACGTGAAACCGGCGACAGCATCAGTGCGCCCTCGTGTCGAAGTCGATGCGCGGGTCGAGCACGGTGAAGGCCAGGTCACCGATCAGGCGGAACAGCAGGCCGGCCAGGGTGAAGATGAACAGCGTACCGAACACCACCGGGTAGTCGCGTGACACGGCCGCTTCGTAACTCATGCGGCCGAGGCCATCGAGGGAGAAGATCACCTCGATCAGCAGAGAGCCTGCGAAGAACACCGTGATCAGCGCCTGGGGCAGGCCGGCCAGCACCAGCAGCATCGCGTTGCGCAGTACGTGCCCATACAGCACGCGGCGTTCGCTCAGGCCCTTGGCGCGGGCAGTGACCACGTACTGGCGGGAGATTTCATCGAGGAAGGCGTTCTTGGTCAGCAGGGTGAGGGTGGCAAAACCGCCGATCACCAGCGCGCCGACCGGCAGCACCAGGTGCCAGAGGTAGTCGGCGACCTTGCCCAGCAGGCTGAGCTGGTCGAAATCATCCGATACCAGGCCACGGACCGGGAACCAGTTCAGCGAAGTGCCGCCGGCGAACAGCACGATCAACAGCAGCGCGAACAGGAACGAGGGCAGGGCATAGCCGACCACGATCAGTGCGCTGCTCCAGGCATCGAAGCGGCTGCCGTGGCGCACCGCCTTGCGGATGCCCAGCGGGATCGACACCAGGTAGGTGATCAGTGTGGCCCAAAAGCCCAGGGACAGGGTCACGGGTAGCTTGTCGAGGATCAGGTCGGTGACCTTGGCGCCGCGGAAGAAGCTCTGGCCGAAGTCCAGCCGGGCGTACTGGCCGAGCATCAGCCACAGGCGCTGCGCAGCCGTCTTGTCGAAGCCGTACTGGCGCTTGATCTCCTCGATCAGCTTTGGGTCCAGGCCGCGAGTGGCCCGGGATTCGCTGTGTACCACTTCTGCCCGGGCGCCGGGCGCACCGCCGCCCAGCCCTTGCAGGCGCGCCACCGCCTGCTCTACAGGGCCGCCGGGCGCGGCCTGGACGATGGCGAAGTTGACCAGCAGGATCGCCAGCAAGGTCGGGATGATCAGCAGCAGGCGCCGCAGGATGTAGCTGGTCATGGCTGGGCCTTCTGCCGTTCGGCCATCTGCGCGTTGGTCAGCGCCGTCGGGCTGATTTCCCACCAGCTGTCCAGGCCTTCGTCATAGGCGGGCTGGACGTTCGGCAGGCCGAAGCGGTTCCACCACACGGTCGAGCTGCCGGGCGGGTAATAATTGGTGATCCAGTAGTAGTTCCATTGCAGCACCCGGTCCAGGGCATGGGCGTGGTGCAGCATGTCGGCCTGGCTGTCGGCGCGCACCAGGCCGTCGATCAGCTGGTCGACCGCCGGGTCCTTGAGCACCATCAGGTTGTTCGAGCCTGGGTCGTTGGCGGCGGCCGAGCCAAAATAGTTGTACAGCTCGGCGCCCGGCGACAGGGTCACCGCATAGCCGGTGACGATCATGTCGTAGTCGCGGGCCATTAACCGGTTCACGTACTGCGCCGAATCGACGTTGCGGATGTTCAGGGTGATGCCGATCTGTGCCAGGTTGCGCTTCCACGGCAGCAGCAGGCGCTCGATGCCGGACTGGCCGTTGAGGAAGGTAAATGCCAGCGGCTCACCCTGGGCGTTGACCAGGTGATCACCGTCGGGGCGCCAGCCGGCCTGTTGCAACAAGGCCAGCGCCTGCAACTGCTGTGGGCGAATGATGCCGGAGCCGTCGGTCACTGGCGCCGTGAAAACCTGCGTGAAGACTTCGTCCGGCACCCGCCCGCGCAGCGGTTCGAGCAGTTTGAGCTCGCCCGCATCCGGCAGTGCGCGAGCGGCCAGCGGGGTATTGGAAAACACGCTCTGCTGGCGGATGTACAGGTTACGCATCATCTGCCGGTTGCTCCATTCGAAGTCCCAGAGCAAGGCCAGTGCCTGGCGCACACGGCGGTCCTTGAATTGAGGCTTGTCCAGGTTGAACACGAAGCCCTGGGCCACTTGCGGCTTGGCCGGGCCGAGGTGGGCGCGCTGCAGGCGGCCATCGTCCAGTTGTGCGCTGTTGTAACCCAAGGTGTAGGCGGTGGCGGAAAACTCGCGGTTGTAGTCGTAGCCGCCACCCTTGAGCACCTGGCGCGCCACTTCGGTATCGCCGAAATACTCGATGCGGATGCGTTCGAAGTTGTAGCGCCCACGGTTGACCGGCAGGTCCTTGGCCCACCAGTTGGGGTCGCGCTCGAAGGTGATGCTGCGGCCGTTGTCGATGTGCCCGATACGGTATGGGCCGCTACCGACCGGCTTGTCGAAGCCGGCGCCGTTGGTGAAGTCGCGGCTGGCCCAGTAGTGCTCGGGCAGTACCGGCAGGCTGGCCAGGTCCAGGGCCAGCGTGCGGCCGTGGGGCTGTTTGAAGTCGAAGCGCAACTGCCGCGGGCCTTCGATCGTGACCCCGGCGACTTCGGCGAACTGGGTGCGGTACTTGAGGCTGCCTTCGGCCATCAGCTTGTCGAAGCTGAAGCGCACATCTTCGGCGCGCACCGGCTTGCCGTCGGCGAAGGTCGCCTTGGGGTCGATCTCGAAGCGCAGCCAGGCGTCATCCGGGCCACGTTCCATGCGCCGGGCGATCAGGCCGTAGACGGTGTAGGGCTCGTCGAACGAGCGTTGCGCCAGGGGCGCATACAGCCAGCCATCGACCTCGCTGACGCCGATGCCTTTGTCGATGTAGGGCAGGATATGGTCGAACTGGCCGATATCGGTGGCCGAGCGGCGCATCAGGCCACCCTTGGTGGCGTCGGGGTTGACGTAGTCGAAATGGCGGAAGTTTTCGCTGTAGCGGGGTGCTTCGCCGTAGACGGTCAGGGCGTGGGTGGGCGCGGCCTGCACCATCCAGCCCATACACAGAATCCAGATCCCTAGAAGGACCTGTGGGAGCGGGTTTACCCGCGAAGAGGCCAGCCCAGGCAACCAAATTGCCGGCTCGGGCCTCTTCGCGGGTAAACCCGCTCCCACAAGGGACACGATGATCAGCAGATCAGTCCTGGCGGCTGGTCACTTCCAGCAGGTGGTAGCCGAACTGGGTCTTGACCGGACCTTGTACGGTGTTGACCGGGGCGCTGAACACCACGGTGTCGAATTCCTTGACCATCTGGCCTGGGCCGAACGAACCCAGGTCACCGCCCTGGCGGCTGGACGGGCAGGTGGAGTTGGCCTTGGCGATTTCAGCGAAGTCGGCACCGGCTTCGATCTGGGCTTTCAGTTCGTTGCACTTGTCTTCGGTGGCAACGAGGATGTGGCGGGCGGTGGCGCGTGCCATGGTTACTGCTCCTTGGAGGGGTCAAAACGGCAAGCCTAGCGCACTTGCTCAGGTCATGTCTCGCCAGGCTTGCTGTAGCTGCTTCACATACGGGCTGCGGCCTCGCGCAGCAGGGTTTCGGTCGCGCTCCAGCCCAGGCAGCCATCGGTGATCGACACGCCGTATTTGAGTGCGCCCTTGCCCAGTGCCTGGCAGCCGTCGAACAGGTGGCCTTCGAGCATCACGCCGACAATCGAGCGGTCACCGGCCAGGCGCTGGGCCAGCACGTCCTCGAACACGGCGGGCTGGCGGGCAGGGTCCTTGCCGCTGTTGGCATGGCTGCAGTCGACCATGATGCGTGCGTCCAGGCCTGCCTTGGCCAAGCCCTGGCGAGCCTGGGCGATGCTGTTGGAATCGTAGTTCGGGCCCTTGTGGCCGCCGCGCAGCACTAGGTGGGTGTCCGGGTTGCCCAAGGTCTCGATGATCGCCGGGTAGCCCTGCGCGTCCATGCCGAAGTGGCGGTGCGGGGCCGCGGCGCTGCGCATGGCGTCACAAGCGATGCCGACACCGCCGTCGGTGCCGTTCTTGAACCCGACCGGCAGCTCCAGGCCGCTGACCATTTCCCGGTGAATCTGCGATTCGGTGGTGCGCGCCCCAATCGCCGCCCAGCCCAGCAGGTCATCGAAGTAGCCGGCCGCCATCGGTTGCAGCAACTCGGTGGCGATCGGCAGGCCGCGTTCGATCATGCTCAGCATCAAGCCACGGGACAGGGCGATGCCGGCATGCATGTCATCGCTGCCATCGAGATGCGGGTCGTAGGCCAGGCCTTTCCAGCCGACCGTGGTGCGTGGCTTTTCCACGTAGGCGCGCATTACCAGCAGAAGCTTGTCATCGACTTCGCGGCTGAGGGCCGCCAGGCGGTCGGCGTATTCCAGCGCCGAGCGGGGGTCGTGGATTGAGCACGGGCCGACGATCACCAGCAGGCGCTCATCGTGGCCTTCGAGGATGGCGCGGATGGCCTGGCGGTGGCGGTGGACTTGCTGGGCGAGTTCGCTGGACAGCGGCATCTGCTGCTTGAGCAGGTGCGGGCTGGGCAGGCGCTGGCTGACGGTGGTGTTGGCAGCGTGCGGCTGGGTCAGGGGCAGAGCGAGGTTCGAGGCTTGCATGGCGTATGTTCCCTGGGCGGACGGCGGGTCTGGCCCGCGCGGTCGGCCCTATCGAGGTGTTCGACTATTCGTTGATTGGTTGTCTGCAGCATTGCCACCGGTGATGGACCGATCGGAGGCGGCAGGCTGGCCCGAACGGGATTGGCTAAATCGCCAGGCATAGGTGCTTGCGTAGTAGTAAGTGGCGTAGTTCATGAATCTGTCCTCGGTTCGAATCGGTAAAAGTGCAATGGCCTTAAAAGCAAAACCCCCGGTCGGGAAGCCGACCGGGGGTTTGAGTATTCTCATGTTCGGCGGCCCCTCGAAGGTGGGCGCCGGCTGGGTATCGGCGCCTAGTGGCTAAACCAATACCCAAAGTAATAGCTGGCAGCAGCCTGGCAGCCGGCAACGGCCAGCACAGGGCGCAGGTTGCGACCGGTGTGGTTGGCGTGGTTGCGGGTGTGTTTTGGCATGTTGCTCTCCAGCGAATGAGCCCGAGCTTACTTCAGGCGGTGCGCGCTGTTCAATGGATAAATGCTATCGCGTCGATAATTGCAGAAAACGGATAGCACTCTGCAGACGATGGATAGTGCCAACCCAGGCCCCACCCTAACCTGACCCGGTCTGAACAATAACAATGGAGACCCCGGCCATGTCCCTGGGATTCGACTACCTCAATGCCATGCTCGAGGACGATCGCGAAACAGGCGTTTATCGCTGCAAGCGCGAGATGTTTACCGACCCGCGCCTGTTCGACCTGGAGATGAAGCACATCTTCGAGGGCAACTGGATCTACCTGGCCCATGAAAGCCAGATCCCCGAGAACAACGACTTCCTCACCCTGACCATGGGGCGCCAGCCGATCTTCATTGCGCGCAACAAGGACGGGGAACTCAATGCCTTCCTCAACGCCTGCAGCCACCGCGGCGCCATGCTGTGCCGGCACAAGCGCGGCAACCGGGCCAGCTACACCTGCCCGTTCCACGGCTGGACCTTCAACAACAGCGGCAAGCTGCTCAAGGTCAAGGACCCGAGCAACGCCGGCTACCCTGCCAGTTTCAACTGCGACGGCTCCCACGACCTGACCAGGGTGGCCCGCTTCGAGTCGTACCGTGGCTTCCTGTTCGGCAGCCTGAAGGCTGACGTCAAGCCGCTGGTCGAGCACCTGGGCGAGTCCGCCAGGATCATCGACATGATCGTCGACCAGTCCCCGCAGGGCCTGGAAGTGCTGCGCGGCGCCAGCTCGTACATCTACGAGGGCAACTGGAAGCTCACTGCCGAGAACGGAGCCGACGGCTACCACGTCAGCTCCGTGCACTGGAACTACGCCGCCACCCAGAACCAGCGCAAGCAGCGTGAAGCGGGTGACGCGATCAAGACCATGAGCGCCGGCGCCTGGGCCAAGCAGGGCGGTGGTTTCTATTCCTTCGATCACGGCCACCTGTTGCTGTGGACCCGCTGGGCCAACCCCGAAGACCGCCCGGCCTTCGAACGCCGCGGCCAGCTGGCCGCCGACTTTGGCCAGGCCCGTGCCGACTGGATGATCGAAAACTCGCGCAACCTGTGCCTGTACCCGAACGTGTACCTGATGGACCAGTTCAGTTCGCAGATCCGCATCGCCCGGCCGATTTCGGTGAACAAGACCGAAATCACCATCTACTGCATCGCGCCGAAGGGCGAGAGCACCGATGCCCGGGCCAAGCGCATCCGCCAGTACGAAGACTTCTTCAACGTCAGTGGCATGGCCACCCCGGACGACCTGGAAGAGTTCCGCTCCTGCCAGACCGGCTACGGCGGCGGCACCGGCTGGAACGACATGTCTCGTGGCGCGCAACACTGGGTCGAAGGTGCCGATGAGGCAGCTAGGGAAATCGAACTCAAGCCGCTGCTGTCGGGCGTGCGCACCGAGGACGAGGGCCTGTTCGTGCTGCAGCACAAGTACTGGCAGGACACCATGATCAAAGCCCTGGAAGAGGAAACCCGGCTGATCCCGGTGGAGGCCGTGCAATGAGCCTGCATGACACCGTGCGCGACTTCCTCTACCGCGAAGCGCGCTACCTGGACGATGCCCAGTGGGACCAGTGGCTGGAGTTGTATGCCTGCGATGCGACCTTCTGGATGCCGTCCTGGGACGATGACGACACCCTCACCGAAGACCCACAGAGCGAAATCTCGCTGATCTGGTACGGCAACCGTGGCGGCCTCGAAGACCGTGTGTTCCGCATCAAGACCGAGCGCTCCAGTGCGACCGTGCCAGACACCCGTACTTCGCACAACATCAGCAACATAGAGATCGTCGAACGGGGCGAAGGCAGCTGCCAGGTGCGCTTCAACTGGCACACCCTGAGCTTCCGCTACAAGACCACCGACAGCTACTTCGGCACCAGTTTCTACACCCTCGACCTGCGCGGCGAGCAGCCGCTGATCAAGGCCAAGAAAGTGGTGCTGAAAAACGACTACGTGCGTCAGGTCATCGACATCTACCACATCTGATTCGAGCTAACGCGAGCCGCCCGGTGTGCCTTTTGGCGCGCTGCGGCCAGGTTCGCCCGCGAGGTGCAACATGGGCTTTCAGATCGCGCTTAATTTCGAAGACGGGGTCACCCGCTTCATCGAGGCCAGCGGCCATGAAACCGTGGCCGATGCCGCCTACCGCCAGGGCATCAACATCCCGCTGGACTGCCGCGACGGCGCCTGCGGTACCTGCAAGTGCAAGGCGGAGTCCGGGCGTTACGACCTGGGCGACAACTTCATCGAAGACGCCTTGAGCGAGGACGAAATCGCCGAAGGCTACGTGCTGACCTGCCAGATGCGCGCCGAAAGTGACTGCGTGGTACGCATTCCGGCGTCGTCGCAGCTGTGCAAGACCGAGCAGGCCAGCTTCGAGGCCGCCATCAGCAATGTGCGCCAACTGTCGGCCAGCACCATCGCCTTGTCGATCAAGGGCGAGGCGCTGAGCCGCCTGGCGTTCCTGCCGGGGCAATACGTCAACCTCAAGGTGCCGGGCAGCGACCAGAGCCGCGCCTATTCCTTCAGCTCGCTGCAGAAGGACGGCGAGGTCAGCTTCCTGATCCGCAACGTGCCGGGCGGCCTGATGAGCAGCTTCCTCACCAGCCTGGCCAAGGCCGGCGACCGCATGAGCCTGGCTGGCCCAATGGGCAGCTTCTACCTGCGACCGATCCAGCGCCCGCTGTTGCTGCTGGCCGGTGGCACAGGCCTGGCACCGTTCACGGCGATGCTGGAGAAGATCGCCGAGCAGGGTAGCGAGCACCCGGTGCACCTGATCTACGGGGTCAGCAACGACTTCGACCTGGTCGAGCTGGACCGCTTGCAGGACCTGGCGGCGTGCATCCCCAACTTCACCTTCAGCGCCTGCGTCGCCAACCCCGATAGCCAGTACCCGCAGAAGGGCTACGTGACACAGCACATCGCACCCCAGCACCTCAATGACGGCGACGTCGATGTGTACCTGTGCGGGCCGCCGCCGATGGTCGAGGCGGTGAGCCAGTACCTCCGCGAGCAGGGCATCACCCCGGCGAACTTCTACTACGAGAAGTTTGCCGCGGCTGCCTGAGTTACCCCTGTGGAACACTGGAGAAAAATGCATGAACCCAAGATTCCAAGGCAAGGTCGCATTGGTCACCGGCGCCGCCCAGGGCATTGGCCGCGGCGTGTGCTGGCAGCTCAAGGCCGAAGGCGCGCAGGTGGTGGCGGTGGACCGTTCCGAGCTGGTCCACGAACTGGCCGGGGAGGGCGTACTGACCCTCACCGCCGACCTCGAACTGCATGCCGATTGCGCCCGGGTCATGGCCACTGCGGTGGAAACCTTCGGGCGCCTCGACATCCTGGTCAACAACGTCGGCGGCACGATCTGGGCCAAGCCCTTCGAGCATTACGAAGTGGAGCAGATCGAGGCCGAAGTGCGTCGCTCGCTGTTCCCGACCCTGTGGTGCTGCCATGCGGCCCTGCCGTACATGCTCGAACGTGGCAGCGGGGCCATTGTCAACGTCTCGTCGATCGCCACCCGCGGGATCAACCGCGTGCCGTACGGTGCGGCCAAAGGCGGGGTCAATGCACTCACTGCCTGCCTGGCCTTCGAAACCGCGGGCCGTGGCATTCGTGTCAACGCTACTGCGCCTGGCGGCACCGAGGCACCGCCGCGCCGGGTGCCGCGTAACGCCTGTGAGCAGAGCGAGCAGGAAAAGGCCTGGTACCAGCAGATCGTCGCCCAGACCCTCGACAGCAGCCTGATGCACCGCTACGGCAGCATCGACGAACAGGTCGGAGCGATCCTCTTCCTGGCCTCCGACGAGGCCTCCTACATCACCGGCGTGACCCTGCCAGTCGGGGGCGGTGATCTGGGCTGATGCCTGGGCCCGAGGGCGACGGCCCGACTCTTCACTCACTGAACTGGAGCTTTGCATGACAAGCCCGACCATCGAACGGATGGACGCAATCATCGTCGACCTGCCGACCATCCGCCCGCACAAACTGGCCATGCACACGATGCAGCAGCAGACCTTGGTGGTCCTGCGCCTGCGCTGCAGCGACGGCGTCGAAGGCATCGGCGAGGCCACCACGATCGGCGGCCTGGCCTACGGCTATGAAAGCCCCGAGGGCATCAAGGCCAACATCGACGCGCACCTGGCGCCTGCGCTGATCGGCCTGCCGGCGGACAACATCAACGCCGCCATGCTCAAGTTGGACAAGCTGGCCAAGGGCAACACCTTCGCCAAGTCCGGCATCGAAAGCGCCTTGCTCGACGCCCAGGGCAAGCGCCTAGGCCTGCCGGTCAGCGAGCTGCTCGGCGGCCGGGTGCGCGACAGCCTGGAAGTGGCCTGGACCTTGGCCAGCGGCGACACCGCCCGCGACATCGGCGAGGCCGAGCACATGCTGGAGATTCGCCGGCACCGGGTATTCAAGCTGAAGATCGGCGCCAACCCGCTGGAGCAGGACTTGAAGCACGTGGTCGCGATCAAGCGCGAACTCGGCGAGCGCGCCAGCGTGCGGGTCGATGTCAACCAGTACTGGGACGAGTCGCAATCCATCCGCGCCTGCCAGCTGCTCGGCGACAACGGCATCGACCTGATCGAACAGCCGATTTCGCGCATCAACCGCAGTGGCCAGGTGCGCCTGAACCAGCGCAGCCCGGCGCCGATCATGGCCGACGAATCCATCGAAAGCGTCGAGGATGCCTTCAGCCTGGCCGCCGACGGTGCGGCCAGCATCTTCGCTCTGAAGATCGCCAAGAACGGCGGCCCACGCGCCGTGCTGCGCACCGCGCAGATCGCTGAAGCGGCCGGTATCGCCCTGTACGGCGGGACCATGCTCGAAGGCTCGATCGGCACCCTGGCCTCGGCCCATGCCTTTCTCACCCTGCGCCAGCTGACCTGGGGCACTGAGCTTTTCGGGCCGCTGCTGCTGACCGAAGAGATCGTCAACGAGCCGCCGCAGTACCACGACTTCCAGCTGCACGTGCCACGCGCTCCGGGCCTGGGCCTGACCCTCGACGAACACCGGCTGGCACGATTTGCCCGCCTCTGAAAGAACACACAAAACCCCTGTGGGAGCGTGCAAGCTTTTGGAAATAGGAGAAAACAACATGCTGTTCCACGTGAAGATGACCGTGAAGCTGCCGGTCGACATGGACCCGGCCAAGGCCGCGCAGCTCAAGGCCGACGAGAAGGAACTGGCCCAGCGCCTGCAGCATGAAGGCACCTGGCGCCACTTGTGGCGCATCGCCGGGCACTACGCCAACTACAGCGTGTTCGACCTGCCCAGCGTCGAGGCGTTGCACGACACGCTGATGCAGTTGCCGCTGTTCCCGTACATGGACATCGAGGTCGACGGCCTGTGCCGCCACCCGTCGTCGATCCACAGCGACGACCGCTGATTCAACCCTTTGCACAAGAACAAGATGAGGTAACCATCATGACCGTGAAGATTTCCCAGACTGCCGATATCCAGCAGTTCTTCGAAGAAGCCGCCGGCTTCGGTAATGACCAAGGCAGCCCGCGCCTCAAGCGCATCATCCAGCGTGTGCTGCATGACACTGCACGCCTGATCGAAGACCTGGAAATCACCGAGGACGAGTTCTGGCATGCCGTCGACTACCTCAACCGCCTTGGTGGGCGCGGTGAGGCCGGGCTGCTGGTGGCGGGCCTGGGCATCGAGCACTTCATCGACCTGCTGCAGGATGCCAAGGATGCCGCAGCCGGCTTGACCGGCGGCACGCCGCGCACCATCGAAGGCCCGCTGTACGTGGCCGGCGCACCGCTTGCCCAGGGTGAAGTGCGCATGGACGATGGCAGCGAAGACGGCGTGGCCACGGTCATGCTGCTCGAGGGCCGGGTGCTTGACCCGCAAGGCCAGCCGCTGGCCGGGGCCATTGTTGACCTGTGGCATGCCAATACCCGTGGCACCTATTCGTTCTTCGACCAGAGCCAGTCCGAGTACAACCTGCGCCGACGCATCGTCACCGATGCCGAAGGCCGTTATCGCGCGCGCTCCATCGTGCCGTCGGGTTATGGCTGCGACCCGCAGGGCCCGACCCAGGAATGCCTGGACCTGCTCGGCCGCCACGGCCAGCGCCCGGCCCATTTGCATTTCTTTGTCTCGGCAGCGGGGCACCGCCACCTGACCACGCAGATCAACCTGGCCGGCGACAAGTACCTGTGGGACGACTTCGCCTACGCAACCCGTGACGGGCTGGTGGGCGAGGTAGTGTTCCATGAAGGGGTCGAGGGCCGTTATGCCGAGCTGAAGTTCGACTTCCAGTTGCAGAAGGCCCAGGCCAATACCGATGAACAGCGTAGCGGGCGGCCGCGGGCGTTGCAGGAGGCCTGAGATAGCGCGACGCTTTTTTTGTGGGTACGCCTGCTCCCACCCGCGAAGCGGGCCATGCAGGCTTCTGCTACCTGTTGTCACACTCCGGCATTTGCACGCGTCGGGTTTACAGGGTTAGGTTTCCACCATTGTTCATTGAGGGAGCTGACCTTTGGACTCGATCACCCAAGCCGTGCTCGGTGCTGCGCTGCAAGGCACGGTACTCGGCCGCATCCAGGGCCGGCGCTCGCTCATCTATGGCGCCGTGCTGGGCACCGTGCCGGACCTCGACGTGGTGATCCGCTACGCCGACCCGGTGTCACAGATGACCTACCACCGCGGTTTCTCCCATTCGATTTTCGTCCTTATCGGGTTGGCCTTGCTGCTGGCCTGGCTGGTCAACCGGCTTGGCCGAACGCGCTGGCCCGACAAGGGCTACACCTTGCCCCGGCTGTTCCTGGCGTTCTGGCTGGTACTGGTGACCCACCCCATCCTTGACGCCTTCACGGTCTACGGCACCCAGCTGTTCTGGCCGTTGCACTTCACCCCGCTGAGCTGGGCGGCAGTGTTCATCATCGACCCGGTGTATACCGTGCCGCTGTTGGCGGCGGTGGCCTATGCAGCTTTCAAGGGGCTGCAGGGCAGGGCGATAGCGTTTTTGAGCCTGGCATTGCTGTTCAGCACAGCCTACCTGGGTTTCGGCCTGACCGGGCGCATGGCAGCCGAGCAGCGAATGCAAACCGCGCTCGACGCACAGGGCATCGGGGTGAGCGAAGTGCGCGCAGTGCCGATGGCCTTCAACAGCCTGGTCTGGCGGGTACTGGCGAAGACCCCGGATGGCCACTATTACGAAGGCATCAGCAGCGTATTTGACCGCGAAGCGCCGGAAATGCAACGCTTGCCGTTGAACCTGGACGCGGCGAAGGCGTTGGGCGGTTCTGCGTTGCTCCAGCGCTTGCGCTGGTTCACCGACGACTGGCTGCGCTATGACGTGATCGGTAGCGCGCTGGTGGTCACTGACCTGCGCATGGGCATCCCGGGCAATTACACCTTCCGCTTCAACATGGCCCATCGCGACAGCCAGGGCAATTGGATCGTCGACCGCCCGAGCATCTGGAGAAGCTCCGGCGCGGGCTCGATGTTCAGCAGTGCTGACCTGGTACTGATCTGGCGGCGCATCCTCGACCAGCAACCACCGTTGCCACTGGCAGCCTGGACCAGCAAGTACCCCGGGCACGCCAGCGAACCTGGGCGCTAGGGCGTGCGCTCGGCGGGGCTGGACCTGGTCAAGTGGGTGGCGATCGTGACCATGGTCGCCGACCATGTGCGGTTCATCTGGCCCGCAGCGCAAGGCCTGTTCATCGTCGGCCGGTTCGCGTTTCCCTTGTTCTGCCTGGCCATGGCGGTCAACGTGGCCCGCGCTGGCAAGATCAACCTGCGCTACCTCGGGTGGATGCTCGCTTTTGCCGTGTTGTCCGAAGCGCCCTATCGCTGGCTGGATCCTGACTCGCAGACCTTCAGCATCATTCCCACGCTGGCCCTGGGTCTGGTGGTCGCATGGGGTGTACAGCATCAGCAGCTTTGGGTTCGGCTGGCCGGGCTTGCTGCGCTTCTGTTCGCTGCACTGTGCAGCGAACGTTTGATGTACGGCCTGCCGGGCGTGTTGCTACCGGCAGGCTGGCTGTTGGCGCGTTGCCAGGGTGGGCTGACCTGGCTGTTGCCGTGCCTGCTCGCCGTGGCAGGCAACCTGACCAACAGTTGGCTGCGCGGGCATCTCGGGGCCTCGGTAACCTTGCTCACCATGGCCGCTGCGGCACTGGCCATTCCCATCGGCTGCCTGCTACTGCGGGTCGAGCATTGGCCGGTGCCAGCGGTGCGACGTTGGGGCTATTGGTTCTACCCTGTGCACTTGTTGCTCATCAAAGTGCTTGTTTAAGCCTTGCAAATTGCCCATGAGCCCGGCAAACAGTTTCGTGAGGGCCAAGCTGTTTCCTACGAAGTAGGCATTGATGAACAAGGCCGACTTTACGCTTTCAATGTGCAGATTGAAGTCGACCCCCCGTGCATTGATCAGGCTGCTGGGGAAGGGGGAGCCTTCAAGCTCCCTTCTTCAGTAACAGGCCTGCATCGGCGGGGTCCATACCAACCTTGGACGCGACGAGTCAGCGCTTGAGGGGCTTTGAGAGGTTGCTGGCACCTTGAATCAGCCAATCAGCTGAAGTGCCTCCTCCAGGCTCAAGGATCGCTTCATCCGTTGTGACAGCGTCGCCATGGCATCCGAATAGCCCTTGGCAATCACTGCCTCGACCTGTTCCCCGACACACTGCAAGGCAATGAAGTCGCCTTTCTCCGGCTCCCCAACGAACTCGATACGGTCCCAGTCCCGGGCATGCCCCAGCACCTCGTAGGTGCGCCCGTGCTGGTAGGTCCAGAAAAACGGCACATCGTTGTAGCGGCGCTGTTCACCTAACATGTTGGCTGCGGCGATCACTCCATGCTGCTGGGCCAGCCGCCAGTGCTCGATGCGCACCGGCCGCCCCGCATGAGGGAAGGTGGCGATGTCGCCAGCAGCCCATAGCCCCTCGGCGGCATGCAATCCGGCATCGACAGCCAGCGACTGGTCCTTGGCCAACGGCACGCCTTGCACGAAGGCAGTGGCGGGCCGCACACCGGTGCCGAGCAGCACCAGCGGTGTGACCAGCTTTTCGCCATTGGCCAGCTGCACGGCCTCGACCTTGTCTTCGCCAAGGAACCGTTCGACCTCGGTCGGGCCATGAAAGACCACGCCCTTGCGTTCATGCAGCTCACGTATACAACGGCCGATACGCTCACCGAACTGCTTGGCCAGCGGGACTTCGTGACGGCTGACCACATGCACCTGCGCGCCGTACTTTCGCAGTGCCGAGGCGGCTTCCAGGCCAATGAAGCTGTCTCCGACAATGACCACCGGCTGCCCGGGTTCGGCGGCATCGAGCAGGCGTGCGGCATCCTCGCGCGAGCGCAAGGTCATGATCCCGGGCAGGTCGACCCCTGGCAGCTGCGGACGCACTGGTTTGCCGCCAGTGGCCAGCAGCGCCGCGTCGTAATCGATGTGCTGGCCGTCGGCGAGGGTGATCTGGCGCTTTTTCGCATCCAGAGCCCGGACTTTGCCGAAACGCCGATCGAGATGGCCTCTGCGCAGCTGGCCGGGCTCGATCAAGGCTGACACCTCGTCCGGCGCCATCTCGCCGGCGATGACGAATTTGCTCAAGGCGGTACGGTCGTAGGCGGGTTGGCGCTCCTGGTCGAGCCAGATCAGGTGCCCGCCAAAGCCGTGGTCGAGCAGTGTGGCAACGGCCGCCGAGCCGGCGGCACCGGCACCGATTACCACGAAGGTGCGGGCATCGCTGTGACGCGGCGGCTCGTGCTTTGGCAGCGGCTGGTCATCGACCCACACTTCACCGTCCTTGACCCACGCCCGGTAGCGGCGCAGGTCGGTCAAGGCCGGAGGTTCACAGACTGCACCTTCGTCGACGGCAAACGCCGCCTTGTGCCAGGGGCAGATCAGCAGGCCGCCACAGACCACGCCTTCTTCCAATGGCGCGCCTGCGTGCGGGCAGTTGCCCTGGTAGGCATGGACCTGATCGCCCTGGCGGACCAGGATCATTTCTTCGTTGCCTGCCTGGACGCGCAAGGGGCGTTTGGGATCGAGCTGTTCGAGGCGGGCCACGGCGTGCTGGGTCATGGGGCTTCTCCAAAGGGGCCTTTGGAGACATTTGACGCCTGAGGGGGGAGGGGGATGCGTTGAGCTGACGATCGGTGGGGGATTGTGCCGGCCTCTTCGCGGGTGAACCCGCTCCCACAGGTACTGCATAGCCTTTGAGGCCTGCATGATGCCCGTGGGGGCGGGCGAGTCGAACCGCGGCGTATGCCTTAATTGGCCTGTGCAGTATTGAGTGCACCAGCCCGGGTAACCCGCAGGGCCACCAGGCTACCCACCACGATCAACGCGGCCAGCGAATACAGTGCCGCATCGGTCGAACCGGTCTGGTCCTTGATGAAACCGACCAGATACGGGCTGAGGAACCCGGCCATCTGGCCCACCGAGTTGATGATCGCCAGGCCCGCCACTGCGGCACTGGCGCTGAGCAGTGCGGTCGGCATCGGCCAGAACATCGGCAAGCCGGTGAGGGCGCCCATGGTGGCGATCGACAGGCCGAGGATGGCAAGGGTCGGGTTGCCGGCGAAGTTGACCGCGATCAGCAGGCCGACGGCGCCCATCAGCATCGGTACCACAAGATGCCAGCGGCGCTCGTTGCGCAGGTCAGCCGAGCGCCCGCAGAGGATCATGAACACGCCGGCCAGCAGGTACGGAATGGCGCTCAGCCAGCCGATCAGCAGCGGGTTGTCGAAGCCCATGTTCTTGATGATCGACGGCAGCCAGAAGTTGATCGCGTAGACGCCGCTCTGGATGCAGAAGTAGACGAAGCCGAAGGTCCAGATCAGCGGGTTGGTCAGCACGGCCATCACGCTGTCGCCACGGGTGGTTGGCTTGCTGGCGGCGTCGGCCTCAAGGTCGGCGGCGATCAGCTGGCGCTCGGCGGTGCTCAGCCAGGCGGCTTTCTGATAGCCGTCGCTGAGCAGCTTGATGGCCAGCACGCCGAGG
Source organism: Pseudomonas sp. NPDC086566 (assembly GCF_050280885.1). NCBI lineage: Bacteria > Pseudomonadati > Pseudomonadota > Gammaproteobacteria > Pseudomonadales > Pseudomonadaceae > Pseudomonas > Pseudomonas sp. NPDC086566. The sequence continues at coordinate 719,670 of NZ_JBNNWD010000001.1, read as the reverse complement.
AGCACGGTAGGCACACCCTGGATCAGGAACATCCACTGCCAGCCGGCCAGGCCATGCTGGCCGGCGGCGAAATGGTCGAGGATCCAGCCCGAGAACGGCCCGCCGAGCAGGCCCGACACCGGGATCGCCGACATGAACAGGGCCATGATGCGGCCACGACGGTCAGCCGGGAACCAGCGCGAGAGGTACAGCACCACGCCGGGGAAGAAGCCCGCTTCGGCGGCGCCGGTCAGCAGGCGCAGGGTGTAGAACTCGGTCGGGGTGGTGACGAACAGCAGGCAGGTCGACAGGCTGCCCCAGGCGATCATCATCGCGGCAATCCAGCGCCGTGGGCCGAAGCGGTTGAGCGCCAGGTTGCTCGGCAGGCCGCAAAGGACGTAGCCGATGAAGAAGATGCCGGCGCCAAGGCCGTACACGGTTTCGCTGAACTTCAAAGCGTCGAGCATCTGCAGCTTGGCGAAGCCGACGTTGACGCGGTCCAGGTAGTTGAACAGGTAGCAGATGAAAATGAACGGAATCAGCCGCAAGGTAATGCGCCGGTACAGCGCGTTGCGGGTGATGTCGGTGCCTTGGTCAGGGGCAGGGCTGTGTGCCATGATCGTGGTCTCTGTTGTTATGGTTGTCGCCGCGTCGCCTGTGCCGGCGCTCGCCCTGACGAGTCTCGGGGAGTGCGACGCGCCTGTCTTTGTGCGTTTGCACAGCGTATCGTGCATGGCGCTGTGCTGCCGTACAAAAGCTGACACGTTTAAGGATCGCTGAATGTTCGAACTGGACCATGACCTGGCGCAGGATATCGTCGATCGGGCGATGGCCATTCTGCCGTGCAACGTCAACGTCATGGACAGCCAGGGGCTGATCCTGGGCAGTGGCGAACCGGAGCGCATCAACACCCGCCACGAGGGTGCGCAACTGGTGTTGGCCAATGGCCGGGTGGTCGAGCTGGACGTTGACGCGGCCAAGTGCCTCAAGGGCGTGCAGCCTGGGGTCAACCTGCCGCTGATGCTCGACGGGCGCCTGATCGGCGTGCTCGGCCTGACCGGCGACCCGCAGCAACTGCGCACTTACGGCGAGCTGGTGCGCATGACTGCCGAAATGCTCCTGGCGCAGCGCCATCTGCAGGTTGAGCAGCAGTGGCGGCGCCAGCGTTGCGACGACTTGCTGGCGCTGCTGCTCGGCGGCAGTGGCGATTCGCCGCGGCTGCTGGACGAGGCGCAGCAGCTGGGCCTGAAACCCCAGTTGCCACGGGTGCCGTGCCTGTTCGAGCTGCAGTCCGGGCCGCCTGCCGAAACGCTGTCGGCCTGGTTGATGAGCCGCTATCCGGAAAGCTGGTGCGTCAGCCCTTCGCGCGAGTCACTGCTGTGGTGCCGGCCGGCAGGGCTGGTGCTGGATGAAGCGCGCCTGATCGAACGCCTGCGTCGCCACGGCTGGGAAGTCGAACGCCTGGCGTTGGGCAGCGCGGCGCAGAGCCTGGAGCAGCTGCGTCGGAGTTATCGACGGGTGCGTGACTTGCTGGCTTATGGGCGTGAGGTGCTGCCGCAAGAACAACTGCTGAGCCTCAGCCGCTACCGCTTGCCGGCCTTGCTCTGGCGCCACCGCAACGAAGATGCGCTGGATGAACTGCTGGAGCCATTGCAGCGCATTCGCGCCCGCGATGCCAGCGGCCAATTATTGACCACGCTGCGCGCCTGGTGCGCGCACGATGGCCAGAGCCAGTCCTGTGCCGATGCCTTGGGCATCCACCGCAACAGCCTCCGCTACCGCCTGGAGCGCATCGCCGAACTGGGCGAAGTAGACCCGCTGCGCCTGGAAGGCATGCTAAGCCTGTACCTGGGGCTGCAACTACTGCCGGCCGACTGAGCGCCAACGAAGGCATTTGCCCAAACAACGCCGCCGGGATTTTGTGCATCCGACCGAGGCCGGCGCGCCAGACAGCTGTCAGCATGCCCGTCATCAGGACAGGAGAATCCCTATGAAAATCGTGATCGCCCCCGACTCGTTCAAGGACAGCCTCGACGCTGCCGGCGTCGCCCATGCCATCGCCCTGGGCTTGGGCGAGGCGTTGCCCGCCGCCGAACTGGTCGAATGCCCGATGGCCGATGGCGGCGAAGGCACCATGGAGGCGATCGTCGCTGCCAGCCACGGCGAACTGCGCCGGCTGGTCGTGCGCGGGCCGCTGGGGCAGCACGTCAACGCCGGCTGGGGCTGGCTGGCGGACAGCCGCACCGCGGTGATCGAGATGGCCCAGGCCAGCGGTATCCAGTTGGTGCCCAATGGCCAGCGCGACGCCTGCCGCAGCAGCACTTGGGGCACCGGCGAGCTGATCGCCGCCGCCCTGGCGGCCGGGGCGCAACGTATCGTCCTGGCCATCGGCGGCAGTGCCACCAACGATGGCGGCAGCGGCATGCTGCGCGCCCTGGGCCTGCGCCTGCTGGATGCCGACGGGCAAGCGCTGGATGAGGGTGGGCTGGCCTTGGGGCGGCTGGCCCGGATCGATGCCAGTGGCCTGGACCCGCGCCTGGCCCAGGTGCAGGTTGAAGTGGCAGCCGATGTCGACAACCCGCTGTGTGGCGTCAATGGCGCCTCGGCGATCTTCGGCCCGCAGAAGGGCGCCAGCCCGGAGCAGGTGCAGGCCCTGGATCGGGCCCTTGGCCATTTCGCCGACCACTGTGCGCAATTGCTGGGTGAAGACGTGCGCGACTTCCCAGGTTGCGGCGCGGCAGGCGGAATGGGCTTTGCCGCCAAGGCCTTCATGGGCGCACGCTTCCGTCCAGGCGTGGAAGTGGTCGCCGAACTGGCCGGCCTGGACGCGCTGGTGCAAGGTGCCGACCTGGTGATCACCGGGGAAGGGCGCTTCGACGCCCAGACCCTGCGCGGCAAGACCCCCATGGGTGTGGCGCGCGTGGCCAAGCGTCACGGGGTGCCGGTGGTGGTGCTGGCGGGGACCTTGGGCGAAGGCTATCAACAACTCTATGCCCACGGGATCGACGCCGCGTTCGCGCTGGCCAGCGGGCCTATGACGTTGGAACAGGCATGTGCTGACGCCGCACAGTTGTTGCAGGCGCGGGCCGGTGACATTGCCCGCGTCTGGCGCTGCGTCACAAACCGCTGAACGCTTCGGAAAAAGCCGTCGGCATTGAGGCATAGGCTGGATGGCGGCCAGGTTTTTTGCACGGAGGATCCGAAACTTCTGCGGATCCTCCCCAGGGGCAAGAAAAATGGCTTTATCCCGAGGCATGTTCGTCTGCAAGAACCAAGGGCCATCCCAGCCTTACGACTTCAGCCATCCCCTCGCCGTGGCGGCTGGTGATGTCCTTCAGATATTCATCCACGGCATCGGCAATGTCGAAGTGGATCACGCCACCTGGCGTACCCGCCGTTGTTGCCTGATTCCCCAGTTGCTAACAAGTATCGGTGATCGTGCCACTGTGCATATTCACCTGTCGAACAGTGCCAATGTCGTTGTAAAACGGTACCTGGCATTGGCAGAGTCTGCCCAGCCGAGCGCGGCGGCCTTGATCTCGACGCTGATCAAGGGGCCTATAGGCAGGCAAGCTACGCTGCGCGTCAGGATGGAGAATTGTGCCAATGTTTCATTGGCCCATGACCAGAGTCGCCTTGAGATTGCTGGTGGGTCGCTGATCGACTCATTGGTGGACCTGCCCGCTGGCAGCCCGCCGTTGGCAAACGTGGAACTCGATATCGTGCTCAGACGCTGCGCCCAGGTCAGTGCTCGCAGCACGGCAACCGCATCGGGCAGCGTGCATGTGCACAAAGGTCAGCTGATCAACGAAATTTCGGACTGCCAGGCCATCGTCGGTAGCCGAATCCAGATCCACGCGCAAGCGGTGGCCAACGTGCGGGTGCGCGACCTGCGCATCGAGGATGGCGAACTGTTCGACGAAGTGCTGGATGCAACGCAGATCGACAACAGCACCGTTCGGATCAACCTCATGGCAGTGGGTAATGCACATGCGCACAGCATCGTCATCACTGAAGGCGAGTTAGTTGACGAGGTGCTGGATGTTCAGTCGATCGACGCCAGCACGGTCTCGCTCACCCTGGCGTGCGTGGCATGCGCTCAGGCCGGCTACTTGTCGATAGCGTGTGGCGAGCTTATGGATGAGGTGATCGACGCCAGTGAAACCCTCAGTGCAAGCGACATCAGCGTGAGCATGTACCGTGTCGGCTGTTTCAAAGGCGTCAGGGCGACAATACGTTCGGGTGAACTGGTCGATGAAATCGTCGATGCTACGACGCTTTCAGGTTGCGACGTCTCGATACGATTGCATCAAATAGCCAACGTCGACTGCCAGCGCCTGAGTTTGCACGACGCGCAGTTGCTTGATGAGGTCGTTGATTGCGCAACCCTGGGCGCGGGGTCTGCGGTAAGTCTGCATATCCACAATAGCGCCTGCATCCGGGCAGCCAGCCTGCTCATGGAAAACAGTCAACTGATGGACGCGCTGATTGACGCTCATACCATTGCCCCAGGGGGTGTAAAGCTCAGCGTCTCCAGCTCGTTCAAGGAATGCCCCGATCCGCCAGGGGTGCCTGTATGCGCGCCGTTTCTTCCTGCAGGTAAGCGATCAGCGCGGTGATCTCGGTATCGCCCAGGCGCATGTTGGGCATGGCCAGGCGGTTGTACTGTTCATAGAGCAGGGTGGCCAGCGGTTCCCGCTCGGCCAGCATCTGGTCCGGTTCCTTCAGCCAGCGTTTCAACCAGCTTGGGTCGCGTTGCTGGGTCACGCCGAGCAGATCAGGGCCGATGCCGGGTTGGCCGGGTTCGGTGTTGCCCACGGTGTGACATGAAGAGCAGCGGGTGCGGAAGATCTGTTCGCCACTGCTGGGTGGGCGGATCTGCGGTGCGCTGGCGTAGTCATTGGTCATGGCACTGGCCTGTTTCCAGTTGTGCAGGCTGTTGCCCAGGCGGTCGGCGAGGATGTAGGGGCTTTCGAATGGTGAAGCCTTCATCCAGCGGCCAGTGGCCTGGTTGCCGATGATCAGGCTCAGGTTGTGGTCCTTGGAGCGGCCGTTCTCCAGGCCTTCGATGTACAGGCCCAGGCGCCGACGCAGCTGTTCAATATCATCAGGCTCGCCGGTGAGCAGGGTCCAGCCGGGGCCGATGCCGAACTTTTCGGCGTAGCGCTTGAGGGTGGCGGGGGTGTCGTTGTAGGGATCGATGCTGATGGAGTAGAGGAAGATGTCCTTGCCCACGCGGTCTCCGAGGATCTTCTGTACCTGGCGCAAGCGCGCGGTTTCCACGGGGCATGAGTCGGAACAGCCGGTGAAGATGAAGTTGATCGCCACCACCTTGTCCTTGATCAGGTCGTCGAAGAAGCGCACCTGCTTGCCGTCCTGGTTGACCAGCGGAGTGTTGGGGAAGTAGCTGGCACCCCACGGCGTGGCAGCCTCGGCCGAGGGCGCCGATTGAGCTGGCTTGATCGGCCAGTAGTGAGTACCGGCAGCGAACAGGGTGAGGGCAAGCAGAACACGCCATGACAGGGCCATGATGTCATTCCTCCAGTGGTGGTGCAGCCGGGGCCGCAAGGCGGCCCCTTTCAATGGAACAGTCACTTGATGCTGATTGGCGCCGTCACGCTTTGCCCCAGTGCCGACTTGACGGTGATCGTCGCCGGTGTCGCCGGGCCGCTGCCGGTAGTGGTCACCGACAACCGCCAGCGGGCCCCGCTGCCTGCCGCCGTCAGCGTCGCCGTGCCCAGGTTCAGCGGGCCACTGGTGGTGGCTGCGGTCACGCTGATGCTGTTACCGCTGGCCACCGAGGTGGTGCCGGAGATGTCCCAGGTGTAGCGGTTATTGCTGCGTACCTGCACAACGGCGCTGCTGACCTGGACCTGGTCCGCGGCTACGGCAGGGCTCACCGCGACACTGACCGTGGCCTGGGTCAGCGAATCGGCACCTTTGGCATCACGCGCCGTGTAGGCAAAGCTGGCGGTGAACGGCGTGTCGACCGTGGCCGGCGGGGTATAGGTCACGGTGCTGCCATCGGTGCTGACCGTACCCTTGCCGGAGTCCGGCTGGTTGAGGTCCCTGATGGTCAGCGGCAGGTTGCCTTCGGGGTCGGTGTCATTGGCCAGCACATTGATCACGATCGGCTTGCCGGCCGTGGTCGCGGCGCTGTCGTTGTTGGCCACCGGTGGCTTGTTGGCGGTGTCGGTGTTGGTATTGCTGGCGGTGCGGAAGGTTGGCAGGCCCACCGACGCCATGTACTGCACGCCATCCCAACCCGGCAGCGGGGTCGGCATCACCTGGAACTGGCCCGGGTGCTCGATGTCCCAGCGCAACAGCATCGAGTTGTCTTCGTGCTGGGTGTTGTGGCAGTGCTCCATGTAGGTACCGGCGAATTCGCGGAAGTGAATGGCCATTTCCACTTCTGCTGAGGAGTCGGCGTCCGGGCCGATGCGGTAGACGTCCTTGCGCGCCCATTTTTCCCATTCCGGCGGCGCCTTGCCGTCACGGCTGAGGATCACGCCTTCCTCGAAGTGCACGTGCACCGGGTGGCTCCAGCCGTTGCCGCCATTCTTGATCTTCCACACTTCCAGGGTGCCGTCGCCGCTGAAACCCGCCTGGGTCGCTTCGCTGGAAAGCTGCGCTGCCGCCGAGATGCGCCGCGGGTCCATGCCGTAGCCGAAGCCACCGTCGGTCTTGATGGTCCAGGGGGTGGTGTCGGTGCCATCGGAGCGACCGAAGGTGAACTCGCGGTGGCGGGCGGCCTTGATCCTGGCCTGGTCGGCCACGGCGTTGCGATCGATCACCAGCGGGATCATCTTCAGGCCTTCGGCCTTGCCCGGCTTGGCCGGTTCATAGGCGGTCGGATCCATGCTCAGGTCCTGGCCGCTGTAGGGCTGCACGACCAGTTGCATGACCTTGCCCACCACCGGGTCACCGTTTTCCCACTGAGGGCCGTTGCTGGTCTGCTTGATCACGGCCTTGTACTTCTCGGACAGCACGTCGGCCAGCGGGATGGCCTGTTTCGGCCCCTTGCCGGTTTCATGCTCCATGATGTTGACGATGTACAGCTTGTCGCCGACTTTGATCCCGTTCTTGGCGAAGTTGATGATGATGTCGTAGCGCTCGGCGATGCCTTGCAGCGGCAGGATGGCATTGTTGTCGTCGGTCTTGCCGTCGCCGTTGAGGTCCATGGTGCCGTCGAACGGCACGGCGTGTTCCATGATGTTGCCGTCGTTGGCGATCATGTGGAACGGCACGCGGGCGTAGGACACGTTGGACCCGGAAGGGCCCTTGAACTCGCCGCTGTTGCCGGCGACTTCACGTACCACGGCAAACTTGAAGTAGCGCGACACCGAGCCATTGAGGATCCGGAAGCGATAGCTGCGGGCGCGAACCTTGAGCTTGGGCTGGTACTGCCAGTTGACCAGCACCTGGTCGCCGAGGAAGCCGTCGGTGTTGAACGGGTTGAACCACAGCTGGCCGTTCTGATCCCAGGCCTTGTCGGCGATCACCAGGTTGACGTCATAGTCGCGATTGCCCCAGGCCATCCCCGAACCGCTGGGGAAACGCAGGTTGACCCCGTCCTGCAGCGCTTCGTTGCCGCGGTCGATGGCGCTGTAGTAGTTCATCATCACGGCGTTGCCCTTGTAGACGTTCTGCGCCGTGAAATCCAGCATGTGGTCGTGGAACCAGTGGGTACTCATGGTTTCGTGCCAGTCGCCGCGAATCTTGATGCTGCCGTTCTCGCAGGTCTTGAGCCCCGGGTTGGCGTCGTTGACGAACAGGGTTTCACCTGGCGAGCAAGGGAAGGCGGCGCGCGGGTCCTCGGCACGGGTGTTGATGGTGTCGTAACCGGCCAGCTGGATCGGCCAGCGGTAGTCGTAGTACTGGCCGGGGAAGAAATAGGCGTTGGCGAAGCCATCGCTCTCGGCCGGCGAGTGACCGTTGTGCTCGTGGGTGGAAATGGTGTGCAAGCCAAAGCCTGCGTTCGCCGCCGGGTCGATCGGCAGCGCGTTGTAGTGGCGCATCAGCACCGGCTGGCCATAACGGACCATCAGCAGTTTGGCCGGGAAGGTACCGTCGAAGGTCCACAGCGACTTGTGGTTCTGCAGCGGCATGTTCGGGTGGAAACGGGTGTCGATGCCCTTGGTGGTGCCGAGGGTGGTCGGGATGTCCGATGTCTGGTAATACAGCCCGCCCGGTGCGAACTCGCCGACGGCATAGTTGTGCAGCTGCTTGCGGTCACGCAGCCCCTGGTTGATGCGTGCGCCTGCCTGCGCAGTCTTGAACGCCGCCTGAGGGTAGAACTCGTTCCAGCGCTGGTGCGACCAGCCTTTTCCTGGTGGCCGGCCTTCTGCCGGCGAGCCGACCGAATTACGGTTGAGGAACATCTCGATCTGCGCTTTCCATGGGTTGCGGTCCAGGGTGTTGGCGTACTGGGTTGGGTACGGGTACAGGCCCGGTTGCTTTAGGAAGGCTTCCAGGGCATTGCCGTTGGGGCTGCTGCGCGCGACCACGTTGGGGTCTTGCGCAGGTTCCGGGCCGAGTGTGGGGACCGGGAAGGTCAGCGTCGGCGGCGGCAGGTTGGGGTCGAGTTTTTCCGGGCCGAATTCTTCGAACAGCAGCAGTTGCTGGGTGAAAGGCTGCGCACCGAACAACGGGCTCGGCTTGCCGTTGGTGGGGTAATTGCGCGCCGTCTGCAGGGCGGGCGGCAGCACGTTGTCGACCCGGTTGCTGGTACGGTCACCGTACACCCCGTTCTGCAGTTCCAGCGAACCTTGGTTGGCTTCCGGCAGGTTGAACAGGTTCAGCAGCGCGGGCGTGGGGTCAGCCGGCTGGTCATCGTAGTGCGACGGGTCTGTCGGCGGTGGCTGGCTGACATCATCCAGCGAGGCGGCCATGGCTGAGATCAGCCCGAGGCTGAGCATCAGTGCGGTCACGGCGGACAATCTGAAGGCGTGGCTGGTGGGGTGGATCACGGCAGGTATTTTCATTGCCTGGTGCCTCGCTCGCGGCTAAATGGCTAAGAGCCATCAATGGCGTATTGCCGGGTTTTGTATGGCCCGAGCAACGGCTGTGCCAACGGAGCTTTGGGTAATACTTTGTTAAACAAACCTTTGTGATGCCTGAGGTGCGTTAAATAACAAGGTATCAATGATCGGGTGTAGGTCCCCGAAACTGGGGTGGAGCGGGGCCCAACTGCGGTGATGGGACTGGTGACAATTCTTGTTCAGCGCTGTATACATGACGGCCACCAAGGGGAGCCCGGCAACGGGCTGAGAAACCGCTGGCACCTGCAGCGCGGTGACCCTTCGAACCTGATCCGGATAATGCCGGCGAAGGGATGGGACTGCCGACCTGCCTTTTGCCGGCCTCACTGCGAGGCCACACCATGACCGAACGCTTCAGCGAAACCCTGCAACGCCAGAACCAGCCGACCTGGACGGCGGCCGTCGGCCATCGCTTCGTCACCGAACTCTGCGACGGCAGCGTGGCCGACCCGATCATGATCCGCTACCTGGTCCAGGACCACCGCTTTCTCGACAGTTTCCTGACCTTGCTCGGCGCCGCCATTGCCACCGCCGACACCTATGAGGCCCGCCTGCGTTTCGGCCGCTTCGCCGGGATGATCTCCAGCGACGAGAACACCTATTTCCTGCGTGCGTTCGAAGCCCTCGGTGTCAGCCCGGCGCAGCGTGCCGAGCCCGCCGACACTGCACCGACCGCCGGTTTCAAGGCCATCATGCGCGAGGCGGCGGCCACCCGGTCCTACGCCGCCGCACTGGCGGTGCTGAACGTTGCCGAAGGCCTGTACCTGGACTGGGCCCGCCAGGCACCCAAGCCATTGCCAGCCAGCTTCGTCTACGCCGAATGGATCACCCTGCACGACAACCCGGCGTTCTGCGATTTCGTCGCCTTCCTCAAGGCCGAACTGGACCGGGTAGGCCCCCAGGAGGCCGCATTGGCCAGTGATTTCTACGCACGTACCGTTGAACTGGAGCTTGCCTTCTTCGACGCCATCTACCGCGAGGAGGCATGAGTATGGATATTTTCGAGCGCTTGAAGGCTGCTATGGCCGGGCAGTGGAACAGCTATGTCGACCACGACTTCGTGCGGCAGATGGGCGAGGGCACCTTGTCGGAAGAAGCCTTCCGCACCTACCTGATCCAGGACTACCTGTTCCTCATCCAGTTTGCCCGCGCTTGGGCGCTGGCTGCCTACAAGAGCCGCCTGCCGGCGGATATCCGTGCTGCCCAGGCGGGCCTGGCGGCGATTCTCGACGAGACCGAACTGCACCTGCGCCTGTGCGCGCGGTGGGGGTTGTCGCAGGCTGATATCCAGGCTGCGCCTGAGCACCAGGCGACCGTGGCCTACACCCGTTATGTGCTCGACTGCGGCGCGGCCGGTGACCTGCTTGAGCTGCACGTGGCGTTGGCGCCGTGTGTGATTGGTTACGCCGAGATTGGCCGCACGCTGGCGGAGCGCATTGGCGACCTGAGCGGACACCCGTACCGGGAATGGATTGGCGAATATGCCGGGGAGGCTTACCAGGGAGTGGCTGCGGCGGCGCGCAAGCATCTGGATGAACTGGCGGCGCGGAGCATGACCGAGCAGCGGTTTGTCGAGTTGGCACAGATCTTTGGCCAGGCTTCACGGCTGGAGGCCGATTTCTGGCAGATGGGGCTGGATGGCGTGGCCTGAGGCTGGGCTGAGGCTTCAATCGGACGTTTTGGGGGAGGTTTTGTGAATCGCCGTGCACATGTACCGCACGGCGATCCGGTCACGTTCGGGCAGGGTGCGGAAGTAGTTGATGAGGTTCACCTCTTCCTTTGTGAGGCGGCGCAGGAACAGGCGTTGGTTGAAGGGAGTGAACGCACGGAGGATGCGGAGCAGAACGGAATCGATTGCCATGGAATCGCCTTGCTGGGTTGTGGGCCTCGTCCGTGAGAGTTTCCGTACTTTGTCAGGGGATAAAGGCGAAGTCTAGCGACATGGGTCAATGATTGGGTGATTGGTCTGCTGACGGCGATGTCGGCAATGACCTGTTGCTGGGCGGTGATGGCAACGACGGTGACGGTGGCGGAATTCATTCTCGCGGGGTGAGGCGATTGAAGCAGAACGGGGGCCGCGTTGCGGCCCCTTTTTTTACTCCTGCCGACCATAATCCCCGAGGTACGCACACCTGACCGTCGAAAAGCAGCCGGGCCGTGCGTACCAGCCCGCAGCCGATCAGCGCGCCTTGTTGCAGTGTCACTTCGATACTGAACTCGCCACTGGGGTGCTCCACCGACAGACGCTGGTGCTCTTCCGTGCCGATGACGGCAATACCCTGGGTCACCGTGCCCTCGATCAGGCAGGCCGTGGCGGCACTGACCGCACCAAATACGCCAATGGAGGCATGGCAGCGGTGCGGAATGAACGAGCGTGTACTGATCGTGCCGCCATGGCGTGGCGCCGACACCAGGCACATCTTCGGCACGTTGCGCTGGCTGACGTCGCCCAGATTCATGCGTGGCCCCATCTGCAGGCGGATCGACTCCAGGCGCGCCTTCAGCGCGTCGTCGCCATCCAGCGCTTCACAGCTTTCCTGGCCGCTCACGCCCAGGTCCTCGGCGCGCAGCAGGATGACCGGCATGCCATTGTCGATGCAGGTCACCTCAACGCCGTCGACCCGGTCGCGGCTGTTGCCGGTCGGCAGCAGCGCCCCGCAACTGGAGCCGGCAATGTCGGCGAAATTGATCAGTAGAGGCGCGGCGTGCCCGGGCACGCCGTCGATGCGGGTATCGCCGGCATACTCCACTTGCCCGTGGGGCGTGGGCACCTGGGCGATCGCCAGCTGGCCGGTGTTCTCCATGAAGATGCGCACGGCGGTGACCGGTCCATCGACCTTGACCAGGCCACGTTCGATGGCGAACGGCCCGACCCCGGCAAGAATGTTGCCGCAGTTCTGGCCATAGTCGACGCGTGCCTCATCCACCAGCACCTGGGCGAACAGATAGTCGACATCGGCGCCTGCGCGTTGCGAGGGGCGGATGATGGCCACTTTGCTGGTGAGTGAGTCCGCTCCGCCGATGCCGTCGATCTGGCGGCTGTCGGGCGAGCCCATGACTGCCAGCAGTACGCGATCGCGCAGGCTACCGTCGCTGGGCAGGTCGTCCTGCAGGAAGTACGCGCCCTTCGAGGTGCCGCCGCGCATGAGCAGACAGGGGATGCGGGTCTGGCTCATGGTCATTGCTCCAGGTCGGCAAGCTGGTCGACGTAGCGCAGGCCTTTGGCGGCCAGGCGAGGGCGCATCTCGTAGATGTCCAGGCCCAGCTCACCGGCAGCCAGGCGCAGGCGTTTGCGCTCCTCCAGTTCGGCGCGCGCGGTCGCTGCGTGCAGCACGCTGGTAGCTTCGCCATGGCGCACCACGACCACGCCGTCATCATCGGCAACGATGATGTCACCAGCATTGACCAGCTGCCCGGCGCACAGCAGTGGCAGGTTGACCGAACCCAGTACTTCCTTGACCGTGCCTTGGGCATTGATGGCCCGGGACCACACGGCAAAGCCCATGTCGCGAAGGGTCTGGCTGTCGCGCACGCCGGCGTCGATCACCAGGGCGCGCACGCCGTGAGCCTTGAGCGAGGTTGCCAGCAGGTCGCCGAAGTAGCCGTCACAGCACGGCGAGCTGGGCGCCACCACCAGCAGGTCGCCCGGGCGACACTGTTCGACAGCGACATGAAACATCCAGTTGTCACCCGGTGCTACCAGCACCGTCACGGCCGTACCGGCCAGGGCGATGCCTTGCTGGATCGGGCGCAGGCCGCAGTCGAGCAGGCCTTTGCGGCCCTGGGCTTCGTGTACCGTTGCCACGCCCAGGCGGCCCAGGGCTTCTACCACCTCGGCCGGTGCCCGGGGAATGGTGCGCACGACCACGCCAGTCTTGCCGATCAGCGCGTTCATGCCAGGTTCTCCGTCACCCGCGGGAAGATGCTTTGCAGGCCCTCGGCGTAGACGATGTTGCGGGCGCTGGTGATGCCCACATTGCGTTTGGCCTGCACGCCGCGCTGCAGGGCGACGCGGGTGTAGTACTCCCACAGGTGTTCCTGGCCGGCCATGCACTGAATGGCCGCGTATTTCTTGTCCCACACCGGGGTGATGTCCAGGAAGGTGTCCGGGCGCCATTCGCACTGCTCCGGCTGGTGCGGCTCGAAGGCGTAAACCGGCGGTGCAGCGACGATCTGCTCACCCGGTTTGTAGCCTTCGGCCTGGGCGATGATGCGGGCTTCCTGGGCCAGGTTCATGGCCAGCGGGTGGTCATAGTTGTACGGGTCCCTGAGCGAGTGGCTGAGGACGAACTCAGGTTGCACCCGGCGATAGACATCCGCCAGGCGCAGCAAGGTGTCGCGGTCGGCGCGCATCGGGTAGTCGCCGATGTCGAAGAACTCGACGCTGGCACCGAGTATCTCGGCGGCGGCCAAGGCTTCATTGCGACGCGCGGCCTTGACCTTGGCCTCGGTCATCTCGCCCTTGCGCCACAGCTTTGCGGACTCGCCGCGCTCGCCGAAGGACAAACAGACCACGTGTACGGCATAGCCTTGTGCGGCGTGGAGGGCGATGGCGCCACCGGCCCGCCAGACGAAATCGGCGGAATGGGCGCTGACTACCAGGGCGGTTTTTTGTGCTGCGTTCATCGGGTTTGGCTCCTGCGAGGGGTGAACGGCAGGATGTCACTGGCGGGTACGGCGGGCTAATGCGTTCAATGGGTTCAGGTATACGTTTTACTTATTGCCGGCTGGCGGCAGGCTGGGCATAGTCAGCAAAATAGCGCGTCGACTAGCCGGAGTGCCGATGAACGAGCCGGAATTGCCCAACCTGATGCAGGTGCGTGCCTTTGTCCGCGTAGCCGAGGCGGGTAGCGTGTCGCGTGCGGCGCAGCTGTTGTTCCGGGCGCAATCGGTGGTCACCCGGGCGATCGCCGAACTGGAGTCGCGCCTGGCCGCGCCGCTGTTCGAGCGCCATGCCAACGGTATGCGCCTGACTGATTACGGCCACTGCGTGTTGCCTCGGGCGCAGCGGGTGCTGGCGGAGCTGGGCAGTGTGCCGCAGGTGGTCGGTGCTCCGGCGGTGGAGCCGCTGTACCTGTTCCAGGCACGTCGGCTGGAAGTGTTCGTCAAGCTCTGCGAAACCCGCCACATGCAGACCGTTGCCAGCCATTTCGGGCTCAGCCAGCCAGCCGTGAGTTCGGCCCTCAAGGTACTTGAGGGTGGTTGCGGCCAGGCGCTGTTCGAACGCACCCCGCGGGGCTTGCAACCCACGTCTGCCAGCCAGGACATCCTGTTCCCGATCCGCCGTGCACTGAATGAGCTGCGCCACATCGACAGCGACCTCAGTGCCATGCATGGCAGCCTGCAAGGTGTGGTGCACGTGGGGGCGCTGCCGCTCGGGCGCTCACGCATCCTGCCGGAGGCCATCCTGCGTTTTACCGCCGCGCATCCGCTGGTGCAGGTGATCACCAATGAGAGCCCGTTCGACCTGCTGGCGACCGAGTTGCGTGTCGGCGACGTGGACTTCGTGCTGGGTGCATTGCGCCCGGGTGACTATGCCAGCGACCTGACCGGGGAGCCGTTGATCACCGAACAGATCGTGCTGCTCGCCAGGCGCGGCCATCCGCTGTTGCAGCGCCAGCTGAGCCTGGCCGCGGTGCGCGAGGCGCGCTGGGTGTTGCCGCGCTCGGGCTCGCCGGCCCGCTATCAGCTGGATGCCTGTTTCGCCGCAGCCGGGTTGGCTGGCCCACGGCCGGTGGTGGAGAGCGCGGACCTGGCGATCATTCGTGGCCTGTTGCTGCACTCGGACATGCTGGCAGCGGTGTCCGAGCATCAACTGGCCCACGAGATCGCCAGTGGCGAACTGCAGCGCTTGCCGTTGGCACTGCCCGATACCGAGCGGGCCATCGGCCTGACCTGCCGCAATGGCTGCCTGCATTCACCGGCGGCAGCGGCACTGATGGCCTGCATCCGCCAAGTGATTGCCGAGTAGTCCGGCTTATAGCAGGTTCAACGGGTAGCTGACGATCAACCGGTTCTCATCGAAGCTGTTGGTGCTGCCCCAGTTACGACGCTGGTTTGAGTTGCGCCATTTGACGTTGAGCGCTTTCAGCGGGCCGGACTGGATCACGTAAGCCAGCTCGATCTCGCGCCCCCACTCGGTGCCGTCCTGGGTGCTGGCGTTGTGCACGTTGTCGCCGTGGATATAGCGGTTCATCAAAGTCAGGCCGGGAACGCCGAGCACCACGAAGTTGAAGTCGTGGCGCAACTGCCAGGAGCGCTCCTGGGCGCTTTCATAGCTGGAGCCGAACGCATCGTTGGCCAGCGTGCCGCCACTGGCGCCGTTGACCCGGAACCATTCGTCATCGCCCATGACCTTCTGCAGCCCGAGGTAGAAGGTGTTGCCGCCGTACCGGGCGGAAAACAGCCCGGAGGCGGTGCGGTTGTCCAGCTCGCCGGCCTTGGCGCTGCCATCGTCCTTGCCCCAGAAGTAGCCAAGGTTGGCGCCCAGTACCCAGTCGCCCAGCGCTTGCTGGTGCTGCAGTTGCAGGTAGTTCTGCTGGTAGATGTCTTCGAGGCGGGCATGCCACAGGCCGAGCAGGGTGCTCTGCTGGTTGAAGCGGTACTCGCCGCCGACGAAGTCGAAGCGGTCAGAGGTGAACGCGGTGCGGGTGAACAGGCTCATGTCCTGCATGCTGGCGTCGTTGCGCGGGCTGTTCTGACGGAACTGGCCGCCGTACAGCGTCAGCCCGGCCAGTTCATTGGACGTGAGCTGGGCGCCCTGGAAGGTTTGCGGCAGCGAGCGGCCATCGTCGGCACGCAGGACGGGCAGGGCCGGTGACCATTCCCCGACCTTCAGTTCGGTCTTCGAAAGGCGCATCTTGCCGGCCACCGCCGTGCGCCCGAAGTCATCCGCCGGGCGACCATCGTCGTGCACGGGCAACAGTTGCGTGCCGGCGGTGCCTTTGCCGCCATCGAGCTTGATGCTGTACAGGCCCAGCACGTCCACGCCGAAACCGACGGTGCCCGGGGTGAAGCCGGACTTCAGGTCGAGAATGAAACTCTGCGTCCATTCCGCCGCTTTGTTCTGGCTGGCATCGCCGGTGTAGTCGCGGTTCATGTAGAAGTTGCGCAGGGTCAGGTTGGCCTTGGTGTCATCCAGAAAGCCGTCGGCGCCTGCCGACAAGGGCAGGCTGGCCGCCAGGGCGACACCCGGCAGGAGGGGGTAGAACTTGCGAGATTTCATTATTGTTGTTTCTCTTTATGTTGGGCAAAGCGCTGCCTGCCAGCAGCCTGAAAGCGCTGGGGGCGTGGGTTGTGTTGTAGGTTGCGGGGCCGGAGTGGCCCCTTTCGGTCAGCGGCTGGCTTTACCGGCTACTTAGTAGCGCACTTGCTGATTGCGGGTTTTCATGAAGTCATCAAGGCTTTGCCCGCGCATGGCGGCGTAAATATCCAGGTTGGAAACACCCAGCACCGCGCCGAGCTTTTCCAGCACGAAGAAGATCACGCCATGGTGGATCAGCCCGCGCCAGTCGCGGCGGCGCAGCAGGTCGCGCTCCGCCTCGTCGAGCCCGGCCTCTTCATACAGCGCCTCGGGTTCGGTCAGAAAACGCTCACGCCATTGCGGCTCGATCAGGCGGTGCAGGAACTTGTTCAGCTGATAGCCCAGGGCACTGCGTTCAAGGGTATAGGGGTAAGTCCCGGCCAGCCGCTCGACGCCAGCCAGCTGATGCTGCATGTGCTGGCGGTGGCGCTCGTTGACCGGCGCCGGCAGGCCCTGGTCGAGGTTTTCCAGCAGCAGGGTGGCGATGCCGGTCATCGAGGGCAGGTAATAGCTCTGGTGCTTGCGTTCGACCTGGGCCGACAACGCGCCACGCATGATCAGCCAGGTGATCACTTCCGCACCTTCCATACCGCCGAGGGTGGCGTATTCGGCCAGGGTCATCTCGGTCAGTTGCTGCGGATCATTGACCAGCAGTTCCATGAACCGGGCATCCCACTCCGGGTTGTTGAAGCCGCAGCGTTCACCATGCACTTGGTGCGACACGCCGCCAGTGGCGACGATTGCCACCTTGAGGTCTTCCGGGTAACTCTCGATGGCCCGGCGCAGGGCCTGGCCCAGCTTGTAGCAGCGCCGCGCCGTGGGGATCGGCAACTGCAGCACGCCCACCTGCAGCGGCACGATCTGCACTGGCCAGCCCTCGTCGCACGGCAGCAGCGCCGACATTGGCGAGAAAAAGCCATGGTCCAGCGGCTTGTCGCGGAAGAAGCTCATGTCGAACTCGTCGGCCATCAGGCTCTGGCCGATGTGACGCGACAGCGCTGCATGGCCGCCGACTGCGGGCAGATCGCGCGGGTTGCCACCTTCGTCGGCCACGCCGTACTGGTCGTCGACCCCCAAGGCAAAGGCGCTGTAGTGGTCGAAGAAGAATGAGGTGACATGGTCGTTGAAGATGTAGAACAACACGTCCGGCTGGTTCGCCTGCAACCACGTACGGATCGGCTCGAAGCTCTGGAAGATCGGCGCCCAGGCGGCTTCCTGCTGTTTGTCGTGATCGACGGCAAAGCCGATGGTCGGGGTGTGGGAGACGGCCAGGCCACCAATGATGCGAGCCATGTAAAGGTCCTCTGTTTCAGTTAGTGCGCGGTTACTGCAGGGTTGGCGCGGCGCCGGGCGTGGCCGTTGGCCAGGATCGCCACGGCGGCGATGAACGCCGGCAGCCCAAGGAAGGTGAACAACAGTGGCAAGCCCAGGCCCAGGCTGAGCACGGCGCCACCGATCAGCGAGCCGAAGATGGCGCCGAAGCGGCCGATGCCGAGCATCCAGCTTACACCGGTGGCGCGGAACTCCGTGGGGTAGTAGCCCGGGGCGAAGGCATTCAGGCCAGTCTGCGCGCCACTCATGCAGAAGCCCGCGGCAGCCACGCCGACCACCAGCAGGCTCGACTCCAGGCTCAAGGCGCCCAGGCTGACGATGCACAGCCCGCCCAGGGCGTAGGCGACGGCGATGACCCGGTTGGGGTTGCGCCGGTCCATGATCCAGCCGACCACGATGGCGCCCACGGTGCCTGCTGCGGGATCAGCCAGGCCGCCAGGAATCCACCCAGCCCCGAGCCCATGTTGAAGCCGGTGAACATGACGGTGATCAGCAGTGAACGGCAACGTTCAGGCAGGTACTCGGCCAGCAGGGTGGTGCTGTTGGGCATCGCAGCACCTAGCGCGATGCCGGTCAGCAGGCGTAGCACCGCCAGTTCGTAAGGGTTGCGGGCGAAGGCGCAGGCCAGGCTGAGCAGGCTGAAGCCGGTGACGGCGATCAGCAGCACTTTCTTGCGCCCCAGGCGGTCGGCGTAAGGGCCGGCGGTGAGCGCGCCGATGGCCAGGCCGATCATGCCAGCGCTCATTACCGGGCCGAACGCTGCACGCGACAGGCCCCAGTCCTGCATCAACGAAGGGGCGATGAAACCCATGACGGCTACGTCGAAGCCATCGAACAGCACGATCAGAAAACACAGCGACAGGATCAGCCACTGATAAGGCGAAACAGGGCGGCTGTCGATCCAGTCTTTGACGTCGACAGCAGCGTCGACCGCGGGCTTGAGCATGTGTGGTCACCTTTTGTTCTTGTAGTGGTGAGTAGTCCGGATGGAGAACCACCGCGCCGGATTTCGGCGGCAGGTGACTGTAAGGCCTGCCCGGCAGCAGGCGCCTCCGGGAAATGCTTAATGGGATATCGAATCTGCTTATCGGGCGCTTTTCGCACTTGGCGTACTGGGTCATTGATCAGCGCTTGAAAGCACGGCTTTTCATCCTTCACATGCGATAAGCCGTGATTATGAAGCCTTAGAATTCTCTTGAAATGTGGCCAAGCAAGGAAGAAAATCCCCGCGTAATTACATGGTACGTATCATGTTACGAAATCGTAGGAGCAAACATGGCCCGGGGCGGTATCAACAAAGCGGTAGTGCAGCAGGCGCGGCAGGTGCTGATCGCCCGGGGGGAATACCCCAGCATCGATGCGGTACGTATCGAGCTGGGCAATACCGGGTCGAAAACCACCATCCACCGCTACTTGAAAGAGCTTGAGGGCCCCAAGCCTGTGGCACTGCAAGGGCAGGCTGCGCTCAGCGAGTCGCTGACTCGGCTGGTATCGCAATTAGCCGCGCAGCTACAGGAAGAAGGCGACGCCCGCATCGAGCAGGCTGAAGCGGCGTTCAACGAAGAACGTGACCAGCTTGCCGCGCAGTTGCAGTTGGCACAGCAGGCATTGGCGGCCGCTCACCAGCAACAGCAGATCCAGGCCGCTGCGCTGGCGGCCGAATCGGAGCGCCTGGTGACCGCGCAGCATTCGCTTCAGGCTGAGCAGTTGCGCAGCGCCAGCCTCAGTCAAGCCGTGGGTGAATTGCAATTGCGCCTGGCCGACAAGGAGGAGCAGGTGCGTTCGCTGGAGGACAAGCACCGCCATGCGCAGCTGGAGTTGCGTCAGTTGCAACAAGGCATGATCGCCAAACAGGACGAACTGACCCGCCTGCACCGCGACAACGAACGGATGCTCGGCGAGCATCGCCAGGCCACTAGCGAATGCAAGACCAAGGCCGAACTGCTCGAGCAGCGCGATGCACAGATCCAAGGGCTGCGGACCATCCTTGCGCAGGCGCAGGGTGCCAGTGATGAAATGCGGCGGCAGTTGCATATGCAAACGCAAAGCCTTGAAGAGCACCGTGCGATCTGCTCGGAGCAGAGCAGGCAGTTACAGCAGTTGCAGGACGAACTGCGCAAACGCGACGAAACGCTTCAGGCGCAGAAGGGGCGGCAAGCCGGCAATTGAATCAAACTTCCTGGCGCAGTTGCGTTCTTCCTTAGACATTCCCCAGGAGCGCGCAACATGGAAAAGCCACAGCAACATCAGCAGGGCCCGCATTCTTCAGGCCATGCACAGAAAAAGGACGATTTGGGGTTTGACCCGGATTCTCCAGACCTGAACGATCCGCAGGTGGACCCGCAAGGGCCGGCAAAACCGCCACGGGACGTGGAAAAAAACCACAAGGATCGGTGACTCGGCCCGCCCCATCGCCGCGCTGCGAGCGATGGGGCGGTTGAGCCTCAACCCTCCGCTTGCTTGGCCGCTTCGACACCCGCCGCCGACAGCTTGATTGGATAGCTCACGCTGATCTGGTGGTCATCGTCGACCGCCACGGCGCCATCCTGGATCAGGCCGTGCTCCTGCAGGGTCTTGAGCATCCCGGCCACGGCCTTCTCACCGCGATAGTTGTCCAGTAACTCCTTGCCGAGCCCTTGCGGGTGGGCGTGCAGCAGGCGGGTGAGGATTTCGCTTCGCAATGCATCGTTAGTCATGTATGGCCTCGTGTCGTCGGGCGGTCACTTGCCGTGAGTGGCCTGAAGTGCCTTGGCCTGCTCCAGATGGTGTTCAAGCTTTGGCAGGGTTTCGCTGGCGAAGGCTTTAAGCTCAGGCTTGTCGGAAGACGCTGCTTCCTTCTTGAACAGCTCCACGGCTTTTTCGTGGGCGTCGACCTGGTTGTTGACATAGGACTTGTCGAACGACTCGTCGCGCCATTCGAGGATCATCTTCTTCACTTTATCGGTCAGCGCCGCTTCGTCCGGCACGCTGATGTCCAGCTTGCGGGCGATGTCGCCGAGCTTCTGGTTAGCCGCGGTGTGGTCGGTGACCATCTGCTGGGCAAACTTCTTGATTTCAGCGTTCTGGCTTTTTTCCAGGGCCAGGTTCCCGGTGACCACCTCGGCGATGCCGGATTCGGTGGCGGCCTCGACAAAGTCGTCGGAAGTGGCGGCCAGTGCCTGCAGCGATGCCATGCCCAGTACCAGCGAAAGCCCAGCGCGTTTGATGAACAGATTGCTCATGCCTGACTCCTCATAACCGTTGGCGCGACTTCAGTGTCGCGTACGGTTGAGCAGCGGCGACTGGCAAAGGTTTCGTTTTTTTCGGCGCCGGTCGACCATCGAAAGGCACCTGGGCGCTGAACTATAGTCATAACGGGCATACGCTTGAGGACAAGGACTTCCATGGGGGCGGCCAGAAAGCAGGACGAGGACGGGCTGATCACAGCCAGCGGCGAGGGGCGCGCCTTGGCGTTGTTCCGCCTGGTGCTGTCGTTCATGGCCGTGATGATGCTGGCATTCGTGCTGGTCGAGGGCTGGCGTACCTGGCGCGACTATCGTCACGCGTTCAGCAATGCCGAGAACATGGTCACCAACCTCGCCAGGGCGACCAGTCAGCATGCCGAGGATGCCATTCGCCAGGTGGATGCGATCACCGCTGCACTGGCCGAGCGCATCGAAGGCGACGGTTTCGCCAACCTGGACCGCCCTCGGCTGCATGCGTTACTGGCCCAGCAAATGGCGATCATGCCGCAGCTGCATGGCCTGTTCGTGTTTGCTCCGGACGGTAGCTGGGTGGTGACTGATCGCGCTGCGATACCGCCCAAGGCGAACAATGGCGACCGCGACTACTTCATTTACCACCGCCTGCATGCCGATCGCAGCGTGCAGATCGGCTCGGTTGTGCGCAGCCGGACCACGGGCGACCTGGTCATTCCCATCTCGCGCCGGTTGGATAACCCTGACGGCAGCTTCGCCGGGGTATTGCTCGGTACCATCAAGGTGGACTGGTTCGTGCGCTACTACGGTGATTTCAAGATCGATGAACGAGGCGCGCTGGTGCTGGCCAAGCGCGATGGCACCATCCTGGTTCGGCGGCCGTTCGTGGAGCAGGTGGTGGGGCGCAGCTTGGCCAACAGTGAAGTGTTCCGCAATTACCTGCCCTATGCCAACGAAGGCCTGGCCGAAGCAGTGGCAGTGATTGACGGCACCCCGCGGCTCTATGCGTACCGGGCGCTGTCGAGCTACCCGCTGGTGGTAGAGGCGGGCTTGTCCCGGGAATCGATCATCGCGCCCTGGCGGTACGATGTGATCAAGTCGGTTGCGGTACTGCTTCTATTGCTGATCGGCCTGGTGGCGTTCGGCTGGGTGGTGCTGGGCCAGCTGCGCGAGCGTATTGCCATCGAACGGGCGCTGCACCAGGCGCACCAGACCCTCAAGTCACTGGCCCTTACCGACAGCCTGACCGGGCTCGGCAATCGCCGGCGGCTGGATGCGGTGTTCGAGGCCGAGCTCAAGCGGGCTCACCGCCAGGGTTACCCGGTAGCGCTGGTAATGCTCGACCTGGATTACTTCAAACTGTACAACGACCGCTATGGTCACCCCGCCGGCGACCAATGCTTGCGGCGCTTTGCCGAATTGTTGCAGCAAGCGTTGAAGCGCCCGGCGGACTTGGCGGTGCGCTATGGCGGGGAGGAATTCACCATGTTGCTGCCCGACACCGATGCAGCAGGCGCCGAGCTGGTCGTCGATGAGGTCATGCAGTTGTTGCGCCGCCACGCGATCCCCCACGCCGGCAGCCCCTTGGGGGTGGTATCGGCCAGTGCCGGGATTGCGGTTGGCCATCCGGCACGCGATGCCAGCACACCGGAAAACCTGATGGCGGCGGCTGACGCGGCGTTGTATCAGGCCAAACGGCAGGGGCGCGATGGTTATACGGTGGCAGCCGCGTTGGCAGAGCGTTCCGAATGACGGCTCAGTGCAGCGCCAGGCGCATTGCACACCGTCCGGACAAACCCTGCGCGCGCTCTGTTGCCAGAATGCCCTGCAACCTTGCCCCGAGGTGCTGCTCATCGAGCACTTCGAACCCGTACCTCGCATAGAAGGGTCCATTCCAGGCCACGTGCGCAAAGGTGGTCAAGGTCAGCGCCGAGGCACCCCGATGCCGCGCCACCGCACATGCCTGGTCGAGCAACAGCCTGCCGATACCTTGCCCCTGCGACTGCAACCGTACCGAAAGCTCGTGAACATGCAGCGCCTGACCTTCCAGGCTCAGGCACACAAAGCCCAGGACCTGCCCTTGGTCATCCTCGGCCAGCAGGCTGCCATGATCGTTAATGAAGGCCTTGTGCGCCAGTTCGTCCAGTCCCTGGGCACTTGCCAACCAGGCCAGTTCGGGCAGCCGCAAGAATGCTTGTGCGGCTGATTGCTCGACTGCAATCAGCTGGGCGATGTCCGCGGGCAGGGCGGGGCGTATATGCATTGTTCAATGTTCCTCCGTCAAGCCAAGGAGCGCCAGGAAAAGAAGGAGCGTCACCCTAGTCCGTCGCCAGCGCCTGTGGCTGCAACTGCCAGCGCACCGAGCTTACGCCTTTTTCCAGGCTCACCCGGCCCACCAGCCGCTCCAGCTGTGCCGGGGCCTGCGGGTTGCCGAGCAGTTCGGCACGCACTTCCAGGCGGGCTGGGTCGGCCAGGTCTTCACTGTGCAGCGATTGCAGGCGCAACTGTGGGTCGCCCAGGCTGTGCAGCATCAGGCTACGCACCTGGATCTCGTCTTCAGCGCGACAGACGATGCGCACCTCGAAACGTTGTTCGACCTCGTTGGCTGGCAGCACCTCCTGGCGGTCCAGACGCTGGGCGATATCGCGCAGCAGGATGTTGGCACACAGCACCATCAGGCTGCCCAGCGTTGCTTCAAGCAACAGCCCGAGGCTGCACAACACACCGACCGCGGCGGTGCACCAGAGTGTGGCGGCGGTGTTCAAGCCTCGCACGTTGAAACCGTCGCGCATGATGACGCCGCCACCGAGAAACCCGATGCCCGATACCACGTAGGCGGCCACCCGCGAGGCATCGTTGGGGGCCATGCCCGGCACCGCCTGGGTCATCAGCACGAACAGGCAGGCACCGGTGCTGACCAGCGCGTTGGTACGCAGCCCGGTCAGGCGTTGGCGCAGTTGGCGTTCGGCACCGATCAGGGCGCCGAGCAGCAGGGCAATGCTGACGCGCAGCAGAAAGACTTTCCAATCCATAGCAAACCTCTTCCACGGGCACACGCCCGCACGGTTGAATAACCAGAAAATGCGCAGGACCACGAAAGGGAAGAGGGGGAAAGCCTTCAAAGGCTGGAGAATTCCACCGCCTGGCCAATGGCGAGACAGTGGCAGGAAGCTGCCGGACTAGCTCGCCGTGTGGGCCTGTCGCAAGCGACTGGGGCTACTGTCCAAAGCAGGACTCCTGTTCAAGGATGCGAAATTGCGTCGCGGACCTTACGCCGCCACCGGCACAGGGTCAAGCGCAAAAACATGACAACGGATTCATGCGCAAATGCCTTGCAGCCGGTCACGCCTGCATGGAAATAAACCTGGGTAATCGGTACCCTTAGCGCCATTTTTCGCCATACCCCGGACCGTTACATGCTGTTCAATCTCACCGTGCTGCTCGGCACCCTGGTGGCCATGGAAGGTGTCGGCACGCTGGCCCACAAGTACATCATGCATGGCTGGGGCTGGTGGCTGCACCGTTCGCACCACGAGCCGCAACTGGGCATGCTGGAAACCAACGACCTGTACCTGGTGGCGCTGGGCCTTATTGCCACGGCGCTGATCGCCCTGGGCAAGGCCGGCCATGCGCCGTTGCAGTGGGTGGGCGCTGGCGTGGCCGGGTATGGGGTGCTGTACGTGCTGGCCCATGATGGCTTCTTTCACCGCCACTGGCCGCGCAAGCCACGGCCGGTCAACCGCTACCTCAAGCGGCTGCACCGCGCCCATCAGTTGCACCATGCCGTCAAGGGGCGCACGGGCAGCGTTTCGTTCGGTTTTTTCTATGCGCCGCCATTGAGGGTGCTCAAGCGCCAGTTGCAGGCGCGGGTGCCACGCGACCGCGGCTGACCCACCAGCCAAACCCGGCTGCGGTAAAGAACATGATCAGGCTGTAGAGCGCGGCTGGTACGGCCATGGTGGCGTTGTTCAGCAACGATGGGCTCAGTGCCAGGGCGATGGCCAAGGTGCCGTTGTGGATGCCGATTTCCATGCCGATGGCAATCGCCTGACGCTTGGGTATGCTCAGCAGCCGTGGTACCCAGTAGCCAAGCGTCAGGCTGATCAGGTTGAACAGCAGGGCCGCCAGGCCCACCACCGGGGCATAGGCGACAACGGTCTGCCAGTCCTTGGCCAGCGCCAGCACGATGGTGAATGCCAAGAACAGCGCGGCCACCAGTTTCATCGGTTTTTCCATGCCTGCGGCAAAGCGCGGCGCCCAACGGCGAATCAGCATACCCAGGGCCACCGGCAGCAGGACAATGGCAAACACCTGCATGACCTTGGCAAATTGCAGCGGGATCGCTTGGTCCGATGCCATGAACCACCCCAGCGACAGGTTCACCAGCAGTGGCATGGTCAGGATCGCGATCAGCGAATTGACCGCTGTCAGGGTGATATTCAGCGCTACGTCGCCGTGGGCCAAGTGGCTGAACAAGTTGGCAGTGGTGCCACCCGGGGAGGCCGCCAGCAGCATCAGGCCGACCGCCAGCGCCGGCTCCAGGCCAAAGCCGTTGGCGATCAGGAAGCACACCAGCGGCAACAGCAGGATCTGGCAACACAGGCCGACCACCACCGGTTTCGGGTATTTCACCACGCGGGCGAAATCGGCCAGCGTCAGTGACAGGCCCAGGCCGAGCATGATGATGCCCAGCGCCAGAGGGAGGAATGCAGTCAGCAAGGGAGAGGCGGTCATGGCCAGGCACTCGGGCAAAGGATGCAGGCAGTCTAGGCCGGCCTTGCGGGTTGGCTAATCGCAATGCGCCAGTACTTGGTAACCGTTTGTTACCGGATTGCCGGTGAACCTTGCCGCACAGCCGCTGCATGCCGCGTTGCGATAGGCGCTGCGGCGCAGTAGCATTCCGCTTTTTGCCGAGGATTAGCCTGTCATGCCGTTCCAGCAAGGTCTGCTTGCCACCCCTGTGCCGGCCCACGCCCGCCACCTGTTCTTTGCCCTGCAGTCGCCCGAGGCGTTGCCTGCCGTACTGGATGCATTATTGCCACAGGTGGATGGCCAGAACCTGATCCTCGGTGTCGGTGCGCCGCTGGTGAAAGCCTTGGGGCGTGACGTACCTGGCCTGCGCGCCTTCCCGCAGCTGGATGCCGCAGTGGAGAACCCCAGCACCCAACACGCCTTGTGGCTGTGGCTGCGGGGCAACGAGCGGGGGGATTTGCTGCTCCAGGCCCAGGCGCTGGAACAGGCGCTGGCCCCGGCACTGCACCTGGCGGACAGCGTCGACGGCTTTTTGCACCACGGTGGCCACGACCTGACCGGTTACCAGGACGGCACCGAGAACCCGTTGGACCTGGATGCCGTGGACGCCGCCATTCTGGCCGGCGAGCAGCCGGGGCTGGCCGGTTCCAGCTTCGCCGCCTTCCAGCTGTGGAAGCATGACCTGGCGTATTTCAAGTCACTGCCCCAGGCCGACCAGGACAACATCATCGGCCGGCGCCTGAGCGACAACGAAGAACTCGATGACGCGCCGGAGTCGGCCCACGTCAAGCGCACCGCCCAGGAAAGCTTCGCGCCAGAGGCCTTCATGGTGCGCCGCTCGGTCGCCTGGGCCGACAGCCGCGGCGCAGGCCTGGCGTTCGTCGCCCTGGGCCGTAGCTTCGATGCCTTCGAAGTGCAACTGCGGCGCATGAGCGGCCTGGAAGACGGCATCATCGACGGCCTGTACCGCTTCAGCCGGCCGCTGACCGGCGGCTACTACTGGTGCCCACCCATGACTAAGGCGGGTCTGGACCTGAGCGCGCTGCTGCAGGCGTGACCATAAAACATCCAGATACAGAATCACCGGCTGGCGCCGGATAGAGCGGCTAGCCTTGGAAGTTTCCGACTCATGACGGGAGCTTTGCCATGTACAAGCGTCGCGATGTCCTACGCGCCAGTGCGGCTTTGGCGCTGGTTGCCGCCAGCCCCTGGCTGCAGGCCGCCGGCGCTGGCGGATTGCTGACGCGCAAGGTCCCGTCCACCGGTGAGGCCTTGCCGGTGATTGGTGCTGGTACCTCTGGCAGCTTTGAAGTCGAAGCCGGCTCTGCCGGGTACCAGCAGCTCAAGGCGGTGCTCAAGGCGTTCTTCGACGGTGGCGGCAAGGTCATCGACACCTCGCCCAATTATGGCGGCGCCGACCGCATTCTCGGCCAGTTGCTGGAGGAGGGTGGCTGGCACAAGCAGTGCTTCATCGCCACCAAGATCGCCGCCGACAGCCAGGCCGAAGCGCAAGCGCAATGGGCCGGCACGCTCAAGAGCCTGCGTACCGACACGGTCGACCTGTTGCAGATTCACAACCTGCGAGACTGGAAGGAGCAACTGCCCTACGCACGCGTGCTCAAGCAGCAGGGCAAGACCCGTTACGTCGGTATCACCCATTACCTGAACAGCGGCCACGAAGACGTGGCGCGCATCGTCCGCAGCGAGCCGCTGGACTTCATCCAGATCAACTATTCGGTGAATGCCCCGCACGCCGCGCGCGAACTGTTGCCGATGTGCCAGGACAAGGGCGTCGCCGTGCTGGTCAACCGTGCCTTCGACGACGGCCGGCTGTTTGCCAGGGTCAAGGACCAGGCCTTGCCGGCATGGGCGGCCGAGGCCGGAATCGGCAGCTGGGCGCAGCTGTTTCTCAAGTTCGCCATCAGCCATCCGGCCGTGACCACGGTCATCCCCGCGACCGGGCGTCCTGAACGCCAGCTTGACCAGCTCAAGGCAGGGCATGAGCCTCTGCTCAGCCAGGCGCAGCAGCAAGCGCTGATCAAGCAGTTCGCCTGAGGCCATGGGCAACTGGCGCAAGCGCCTGGACGAGGGGCTGAGTATCCAGCCAGGCGAGGGCCCGGCAGTCATCGCTGGGCTGTTGTTGTTCTACCTGCTGTTCACCGGCTATTTCATGCTGCGCCCGGTGCGCGAAACCATGGGTGTGGCGGGTGGTGTCGACAACCTGCAATGGCTGTTCACCGGAACGTTCGTTGCCACCCTGGCCTGCCTGCCGTTGTTCGGCTGGCTGGCCTCGAAGGTACGTCGCCGGCATATCCTGCCCTGGACCTATGGTTTCTTCGCCAGCAACCTGTTGCTGTTCGCTGTGCTGTTTGCAGTGAATCCAGAGGATGTGTGGAATGCCCGGGCGTTCTATATATGGCTGTCCGTGTTCAACCTGCTGAGCATTTCGCTGGCCTGGAGCGTGCTTACCGACCTGTTTTCCACAGAGCAAGGCAAGCGCTTGTTCGGCCTGCTGGCCGCCGGGGCCAGCCTGGGAGGCCTGAGCGGGCCGATCCTGGGCACCCTGCTGGTGGCGCCGCTGGGGCACGCCGGGTTAGTGCTTCTGGCCGCGCTGTTGCTGTTGGGCAGCGTATTCGCCTGCCTCGTATTGCAACGCTGGCGTGATCACAACCCGTTTCCCGTGGCGGATGAACAGCCCTCATCGCGCCCGTTGGGCGGCAATCCCTTTGCTGGCGCGACGGCCGTGTTGCGTTCGCCTTATTTGCTGGCAATCGCCTTGTTCGTCACGCTGCTCGCCAGCGTCAGCACGTTCTTGTACTTCGAACAGGCTCGCATCATCAGCGAAACCTTCACCGATCGTACCCGCCAGACCCAGGTGTTCGGCCTGATCGACACGGTGGTGCAAGCGCTGGCGGTCCTCACACAGGTGTTTCTCACCGGCCGCCTGGCCAGGCGCTTGGGGGTAGGGGTGTTGCTGGTGGCGGTACCCCTGGTGATGGCTGCCGGCTTCGTATGGCTGGCCCTGGCGCCGGTATTTGCCGTGTTCGTGGTAGTGATGGTGGTGCGCCGGGCAGGTGAATATGCGCTGGTGCGGCCGGGCCGCGAGATGTTGTTCACGGTGTTGCCGGCCGAAGACAAATACAAGGCGAAGAATTTTCTCGACACCGTGGTCTATCGCGGTGGCGATGCCCTGAGTGGCTGGCTCAAACGTGGCCTGGACCTGCTGGCTGATCACCCGCAGCTGGCGATGCTGATCGGCACTGCGCTGGCGGTGGGCTGGGCGTTCACCGGCGCCTGGCTGGGAAGGCGGCAGCGCCAGGCAGAATCCGCTGGCGCGCCAAATAATCCGTCGCCGCTTATTTAACGCCACCGGTCCGAACCCTTCGCAATAAAACGAATCCCCCGTTATGGCCGAACTCCCACCTTATGTACGGCGCAGCGCCGTGCACCTTCGAAGCCACAAGAGGTGAGTGACCATGGCCAGTAAAGAGAACAGCCGCACCGGCAGCCAGGGTGGCAACAAGAACCCAGGCAACTTCGCCAACGACCGCGAAAAAGCATCCGAAGCAGGGCGCAAAGGCGGCCAGAGCTCTGGCGGCGGGCGCAGCAGCAGTAGCGAGTCGAGCCGCAAGGGCGGCCGTTCGTAACGAAGGGAACGCGGTGCCAGGGCAACCTGGCACCGCGATTGACCGCACTGGGAGGTCCTATGCACCTGAAGCCCCTGATCGTCTTGCTTGGCAGCCTCACGCTGCTCGGCGGCTGTTTCGACCGCGACAACAACCATCCTGGCAAGGACAACGACTCGAGCAAGGCGTCGGTGCAGATGCAGCAGCATGACGAAAAACCCGCGCCGCAACCTGCACCGGATCCAGAGCCTATGCCGCGAGATGACAAAAGCCAATGATTGCATAAGGAGCATGGCATGACGGTAATGACCCGCAACCTTGCCGCTGCCGCCGCAGCCCCGACGACGGACTGCCTGCTTAAGCGTTACCAGACCATGCTGGAAGGGTTTGATGATAGCGCCGCCCCTTGGCTTGAAAAGCAGCTCGCACGCGCCGAGCAATTGCCAGACGACCTGCCGGACTCCCCGGGCCAGTTGGCTGAGTGGAGTGCGCAGCATGCCGCCCAGGTGGCCAGCGATTACTCGGCCTATCTTGCCGAACGGCAGCGTGGCGCGCCGCGGCGCTATTTCAGCAATCGTTCACAGGCGATGTGGTTTCTGCAGCAGGTGGCGCCGACCAAGGCCGTGGACGGCGCCTGGCTGCAGGGCACCTTGCAGCACTGGGCGGACCCGCGCTATCACGGCTTGATCCACACCTATCTGGAAGAGCTGGGCAATGGCGACCCGCGCTGCAATCACGTGCTGATCTATCAGCGCCTGTTGAGCCGCCTCGGTTCGCATCCGCTGCTGCTGCCTGATGACCGCTATCTGCAAGGTGCGTTGCAGCTTGCCTTGGGGCAACACAGTGAGCGCTTCCTGCCCGAGGTGATCGGCTACAACCTCGGTTATGAACAGCCGCCGCTGCACCTGCTGATCACCACCTATGAACTGGCGGAACTGGGCATCGATGGCCATTACTTCCAGCTGCATGTGACCATCGACAACGCGGCCAGCGGTCATGCGCAGAAGTCGATACAAGCTGTGCAGCAACTTTGCCCCGCAGGTGAAGAAGCACAATTCTATGCGCGTGTGCGTCGAGGCTATCGCCTCAATGAGCTGGGCATCGACACCCCCAGCCTGATTGCCAGTTTCGACCTGCACGCGCAGCTGATGGCTGCGCTGGAGCAAAAAAGCCTGTACGGGCGCTTCATGCATGCCGACCGCTGCCGCTTGCAGAAGCGCACCATCAACCAGTGGCTGGCCGAGCCGGGCGCGATGCCTGCGTTTGTTGACGCCATGTGCGAGCAAGGATGGATCAGGCGCGGCGAAGACCCCAGCCAAAGCCGTTGGTGGAAGGTGATCGAAGGGCCGTCGGCCCCGATGTACGGCGTATTCACGGTTTACGAAAAGCAGCTTTGGCATGACTGGATAGCGGCTGACTGGCAAGCCCCGCTGCGCCGTGTGCAGCCCGGCAGTTGGGAGCCACAGTTGGACATGGACGCAGCACCAGATCCATTACCCGCCGATCAGGACATCCCCGCACTGATCGAACGCATGCTGGGCAATCGCCATGCGTCCCCGGACGGCCTGCTGGCCACCCGGGCTTATCTGCAAGCCACAGGTCTCGCTCAGGAGGAGCCCCATTGATGATGCTGGAACCTCAACAAGCTCGCGCCGATGAGGCGCTGCTGCAACTGGGCAGGCGCTTGCGTGCCGACGGTTATCGCTTTACCTGCGTGACGCCTGCCACCCATGGGCGCAACAACGCGCGGGCAGGTGCCGAGCGCGCGATGACCTTGCGTGACGTGTTTGGCTGGAGCCGCCCCTTTGCGCCGTCTTTGCTGTCAGCTGATGAATTGCAGCAACTGCAGCAAGCGCAGCTACTCACCGAGGCAGAGGGTTTGCTGCGCAGCAAAGTGCGCTTCGCCAGCCTCGACGAGTTGTTGCTGGTGCATTCCGCTTACCCGACCGAGGCCAGCGATGCGGTGTTCTTTGGCCCCGACAGCTACCGCTTCGCCCAGGTCATCCATGACCACCTGCAGCGTCGCCATACGCGCGTACAGCATGCCGTGGACATCGGCTGCGGCAGCGGTGTGGGCGCCTTGCTCATTGCCCGGGCGGCGCAGCATGCCCAGGTCAGCGCGGTCGACATCAACCCCTTGGCCCTGCGCTACACCGCCATCAACGCTGCCTTGGCCGGGGTGAGCAATCTGTCGGTGGAACCGAGTGACTTGCTCGATGGCATTACCGGCACCTTCGACCTGATCGTCGCGAACCCTCCTTACATGCTCGATGCCGGGCAACGGACCTATCGCCACGGCGGTGGATCACTGGGCGCAGAACTGTCACTGCGCATCGTCGAGCAGGCGTGTGAACGCCTCAGCGCCCACGGCTCGTTGTTGTTGTACACCGGGGTGGCCATCATCGAAGGCCGAGATGCACTGCTTGAGGCCGTGCGCTTGCGCCTGGCCGGCCCGCAATGGTCGTGGAGCTATCGGGAAGTCGACCCCGACGTGTTCGGCGAGCAACTGGACGAAGCGGGTTATGAGCGGGTCGAGCGTATTGCCGCAGTCGCCCTGACCGTTACACGCAATGGGTAACGCCATGACGCTGCCTTGTACGTTCGGTATCGAAGAAGAATACCTGCTGGTGGATCTTGCCAGTGGCCGGGTGCCGGTGACGCCGCCCTTGACCGTCGCCCGGCGCTGCCGCGAGGTGTTGGGCAAGCACTTCGCCGAAGAGATGTTTCGCAGCCAGGTGGAGGTGGTTTCACCTGTGCTCGCCTCAACAGGGGAGGCCCGCGAGTTCTTTACCCTGAGCCGTCAACGTCTGCAGCAAACCCTGGCCGTAGAGGGCATTGGCCTGTATGGCGCTGCCAGCCATCCCAATGCGCCGTGGCTGAAGCACAAGCCCAGGTCCTCGGCGCATTACCGGCAGGTGTTCGACGATTACCGCCATGTCGCACGCAGGTCGCTGGTCAATGGCCTGCATGTCCACGTAGGTGTGCCCGGCGGCTGCGACCGGATGCAATTGATCAACCGCGTGGTGGGCTGGTTGCCACTGTTTCTGGCATTGAGCGCGTCGTCACCGCTGTGGCAGGGGCAGGAGACCGGCTACATGAGTTATCGGCGGGTGATCTGCGGCGAGTGGCCGCACATGGGGCTGCCCGAGCCGCTGGCCGACTGGGCGGCCTACGAGCGCTATCGGGCGTTGTTGCAACGTACCGGGTCGATGGCTGCCGATGGCGACTTCTGGTGGGCGATCAGGCCCTCACGACGCTTTCCGACCGTGGAACTGCGTATTTGCGATGCCTGCCCCAACATCGAAGACGCGTTGTGCATCGCCGCGTTGTTCCGTCACCTTGTGGAACATACTCTGTCGTATCGCCACCCCTGTGGCCCGGTCGTGCGGGAGCTTCGTTGGGTTGCTCAGGAAAACTACTGGCGGGCCCTGCGTCACGGCAGGCATGCCGAATTCATTGGTATCGACGAGCAACAGCCGGTCACGGCCGAGGGCTGGCTGGCTCAGCTCGAAAGCCAGTTCCCGATCGACACCGTGGACGCCGAACGGGCCTTCATGCATGCCCGGCAGATCCTGCGCGATGGCAACAGTGCCGACAGGCAGTTGGCCTGCCTGCGCCAAGCCCGTGACAACGGCTTGAACCCTGCCCAGGCGCAGCGCCAGGTGATCGACCTGGTGCTGCAGCAAGGGTCATGCACAGCGGCCAGCAGCGCTGCCTGAAATCATCGGCTTGCAATCCGTCGGGTTTGGCTGACAATGGCTGCGCATTTCGCCAGCCACCCGGACCCACTCCATGACCACGCCCCGCATGCTGCACGACATCCCTCTCGACGACATCCTGTTTGTTTTCGCTATGGAAGACGAGGCGGGCAGCGCTTTCGCCGGGTGCAACGTGCTGTTCACCGGTATCGGCAAGGTCAACGCAGCAATCACGCTGACCCGGTCACTGCAGCGCCGTCGCCCGCGCCTGATCGTCAACCTTGGGTCGGCGGGCAGCCAACGCTACGGCAAGGGCGAAGTGGTGTGTTGCAACCGCTTCGTACAGCGCGACATGGACGTGACACCGCTCGGCTTCGCCCGCTATGAAACGCCGCTGTCGCAGCTGCCGGTCGTGCTCGAGCATGGTCTGGTCCAGCCTGGCGTGCCATTGGGTGTGTGCGGCAGCGGTGACAGCTTTGAAACTGGCCATGGCGAAGCGCCCTACGACGTGGTCGACATGGAGGCCTATGTGCTGGCCCGGATCGCACGGGATGAGGGCATCGAGCTGCTCTGCCTGAAATACATATCCGATGACGCGGGCAGCGATGCTGCCGGCGATTGGGCGGTGCAGGTTCATCTGGCGGCCGAAGCCTTGAAACGCGTGCTGTTCAGCCAGTCGCACTGAGGCGCAACTGGAATAAACCTTCCGAGCCCCCCGCAGTCAGTTGATGAAAGGGCCCGGCATTGTGGGCAGGGAGGTGACGGATGAGCTTTATCTGTTTGCTGCGTGGTTGCCATTGGCGCGCCATGCCAGAGGTTGAAGTTTCCGGGTTGCAGTGCCATTGCTGCGAGCGCTGCGGCACGCTGCGCTACTGCCAGCCCGGCCAACCGTAGGAGGCGCTCATGGCCAGGGCTATCTGGAAAGGCGCAATCAGCTTCGGCTTGGTGCACATCCCCGTTTCGCTCAACACTGCCGTGCGTACCGAGCGAGTCGATTTCGACTGGCTCGACAAACGCAGCATGGAACCGGTGGGCTATAAACGGGTGAACAAGGTGACCGGCAAGGACATCGACAAGGAAAACATCGTCAAGGGTGTGGAATACGAAAAAGGCCGTTATGTGGTGATCAGCGAAGATGAGATCCGCAAGGCGCGCCCGGAAGCCACCCAGACCATCGACATCTTCTCGTTCGTCGAAGCCAGCGAGATTCCGCTCCAGCACTTCGATACCCCTTACTACCTCAGCCCGGACAAGCGTGGCGGCAAGGTGTATGCGCTGTTGCGCGAGACGCTGGAAAGTACCGGCAAGGTCGCATTGGCCACGGTCGTGCTGCACACGCGTCAGCACCTGGCACTGCTGCGCCCGCTTGACGAAGCGCTGGTGATGATCACCCTGCGCTGGCCCGAGGAGGTGCGCGGGCTGGAAACGCTGGAGCTGGACAAGAGTGTGACCGACAGCAAGCTGGACAAGCGTGAGCTGGACATGGCCAAGCGGCTGGTGGAGGACATGAGCGGGCCCTGGACTCCCGACGACTATCACGACGCCTTTCGCCAGACCATCATGGACCTCGTTGAAGAGAAGGCCAGCAAGGGCAAGATCGCCGTGGTCGAGAAGGGCGAGGGTGGGGCCGCCGAGAAAGGGGCCGACATCATCGACCTCACCGAGCTGCTCAAGCGCAGCCTGGGCGGCAAGGCAACGAAGAAGGCAACCTCCGAGAAGAAACCCGCCAAGCGCCCGCGCAAGGCTTCCTGAATGCTGCCCCGGCCTGTCAAACAGGTCGGGACAGGCAGCTACAGACTCGCCAGATAGTCCCCGAAACCTTCCCGGGCGCGGCTGTCGATGCGGCTACTGGTGGCCACGCTGTGCCTGGCTGTCCAGACGATCTGTGCGCCGTCAGCCTCCAGGTCGCGCACCAACTGCACATCTTCATGTGCCGGCAGCGGCTGAAAGCCGCCAACCCGCTCATAGGCGCGGGCACACACGCCCAGGTTGGCGCCATGGATGTGCCGATGGCCCTCCCGAGCCTCATAGCGGCTGAGGTACAACTTACGCAGTGCCGCACGTTGCCAGGGCTGCCAGCGGGCAATGTGCACCGTGCCGCACACCACTTCGGCCGTACACGCTAACTGCGACAGCAGCCAGTGCGCCGGCACCTGGCTGTCGGCGTCGGTACAGGCCAGCCAGCTGGCGCCGCGTTCGAGCATCCAGCGGGCCCCCAGGCGGCGTGCCATGCCGACACTGCCTGCCTCGACCTCCAGCGTATCCACACCATAGCGGGCGGTCACCCGGGCGCTGGCATCGACACAGCGGTCCAGTACCACGAGCACCCGTACCCTATGGCCAGCCTGTTCGGCCAAGGCAACGGCGGCCGCCATCGCGGTCAGGCATCGCCCCAAGCGCCGCGCTTCGTTATGTGCGGGGATCACCACGCCGATCATGGGCAGGTCTCGTCCAGGTCGACCACGCTGGGCTGGCATGACCAGTACTCAAGCATGAAGTCGGCCTCTTCATGGCGATAAACCGAAAACAGCGGCAAGTGCTTGGCCAGCAACTGGTGCACTTCCCGACCATCCTGCGGGCAACCGGCGATCGGATGCTTCCAGTGGCAGGCCAGCAGGCCGCCGTCATAGCTCAGGCTGGCGACCGATTGCTCGATCACCTGCAGCCAATCGGTGGGGTCCAGGTAGTACCCGACCTCGCTCAGCACGATCAGGTCGAAGCGCCCTCCAGGCCAGTCACCTGGTAGCCTGGCTTGTTCGACCGAGGCATTGGGCACCTCGGCCAGGCGTTGACGGGCCAGCTGCACAGCGGTGGGGTCGAGGTCCTGGCACAGCAGATCGGCACAGCGCTCAGCCAGCAGCGCACTCAGTTCGCCATTGGCGCAGGCAGGCTCGAACACCCGTTGATAGCATTGGCGCGGCAGGCTGGCCATCACCAGCTCGCGTTTGCGCTTTTCATACCAACGGGTGCGAAATGCCCAGGGATCTTCGGTAGCGGCATACAAATCGGCGAAATACTGCGCATCGAGGCTCATGACTACTCCGTTTACAGGAACACCAGTTCGAAAGGTTGCAGCAGGCACTCCTGCAGGTGCGCAGGCAGCACCGCAGGCTGCGGGCCGTCTGCTACCAGCTGGCTGACATGGGCGGCGAGCGCCTTGCGTTTGCGTGCCAGGCTGGCTTCAGTGAGTTGCACCCGGTGGGCCCGCGGCCAGGGCAGGCGGGGGTCATCCGGCTGCGCCCAATGCCAGGCCCAGACCGGCACTTCGATCAGCTGCGCATTGCGCGCCAGCGCGGCCTGGGCTGCTGCCCGGCCAACCGCTTCGTGGTCACAATGGCCATCGCCGCGCCAGGTCGCCATCAACAGGTCGTCGGGGCGCAGGCACTGGGAAAGGTGGTTGGTGAGAAACGCTTCTTCACGGGGCAGGCCGCCATCCTTGAGGTTGAGCCTGCGCCACTCCAGGCGGTTGGGATCCAGGTCAAGCTGAACCAAGGCCTGCCGACTCTCAAGTGGCCGTTGGCGGCGCAGGCGGTGCTCGGTCCACTGCGCCGAGCCAGGGTGGCTGCCTTCGCCATCGGTTGCGGAAATGATCAGCAGATCAGCCTCACGGCCGCGAAAGTGGGTAAGCAGGCCGCCTGCCATCAGGATCTCATCATCCGGGTGCGGCGCGACCAGTACCAGCCGGCGCCCAGGCGGGCAAAGCTGCTGCGGGGTCATCCAGGTGGCCCGGGCCAGGTGGGCCGCGTGTTGCCAGGCAGACCACGGCGTACCGCTACTGGCCTGGATCAGGTCTTCACTCATAGTTGCCACGCTCCTGCCGGCACCTGCGCGACCTGCTGGCCCAGCGCGGCCAGGTCCCGTTCGGCATGGCTCTGGCGCAGATAGACCGGCAGGTCGGCACTGAGGCGGGCGAAATGACTGTTGCGGCAAAATGGGCTTGCACCCAGTGCCCGGCCGACGTGGTTGATGACGTGGTCGACCGCCTGCTCCACCTGGGCGCGGGTGCGGCGTACCTCGAAACTGGCATCCGCGTCGGGGTGCTGATCAATCCAGTGCGCACATTCGCGCAATGCGGCGCGGGCGCCATACAAGGCGGCATCGACCGCGCCGAGGTGAGCCTGGGCATGGACGTCGGGGTGCGGGTTGCGACAGTAGGCGCGCAGATAATCCGCCAGGGCTTCCGCTGCACCGTACCAACAGGCGGCAATACCGGCGCCGCCATGCCAGAATCCCGGACGCGACAGGTATTGCCCGGGGCGGCCGATGGCAGTGCCAGGGGAGTTGTCGAAGGTCACTTCAATGCTGGCCGTGGTGCCCATGCCCACCGCCTGCCAACTCTCGATGTTAAGCCCCTGGCTGGGTTGCGACAGTTCGATGGCAACCAGTTGCGGTTGGTCATCCTCGGCCCAGGCGGTAATCAACGCCCGGTCGATCTGCAGTGCACCTGAACACCAGGCCTTGCGGCCGGCCAACCGCACGCTGTCACCGTCACGCGCCACAATCTGCGCACGGGCGTCGGGCGGTTCTGCTGCCCAGACGCCCCATATGCCGTCGGCGACAAGGTGGGTGGCCCCGCATTCGGCCAATATCGCCATCGCGTCCGTATGCCCTTCATACAACTTGGCCAGGGCCAGGTCACAGCCCGCCACCCGCGCCAGGGTCTGCCAGCGCCGCAAGGTGCTGCCCTGGCCCGGCAATGGCAACAGGTCCAGCTGATCGGCGCGTAACGCCTGGATCAGTTGTGGCAGCTGCGTGTCGAGGTTAAGTGGTTGTGGTCGCTCGCAAAAGTCGCGTAGCAGGCGGTCGAGGTTGTTCAGGTCGAAATCCTGGATGATGCTCATGCCAGCCCCATTTTCTTGCGCATGCCTGCGGTAATGGTTTGACGGGTCTTGCCCATCTCGGCCCATGGGTCGTCCACCTCGGCCAGGCGTTCGCGCAGGTTGCCGATATGCCATTGGTTGGCGCCCTTGAGTTGGCCCAGTTCCTCTCGCCAGATCGGTACCGAAACCGGCAGCCCCTCCCGCGCCCGCAACGAGTAGGCGCAGACGGTCGTGGCACCCTTGCCGTTGCGCAGGTAGTCGATGAAGATCTTGCCGACCCGGTTCTTTGGCCCTGATACGGCGCTCAAGCGGTCGGGGAACAACTTGGCCAGGTAATTGACGATGGCGTGGCTGAAATCCTTCACGTCATCCCAGCCGGCACGGCGTGTCAGCGGCACGACCAGGTGCATGCCCTTGCCACCGCTGGTTTTCAGAAAGACCTTGAGCCCGAGCTCGTCAAGCAAAGTGAGCGTCAGTTGCGTGGCCTCGAGCATGGCTTTCCACGGCAGCGCCGGGTCGGGGTCCAGGTCGAGCACGAAGCGGTCAGGTTTGTCGAAGTCCTTGTCGGTACCATTCCAGGTATGCAGTTCCAGCATGTTCATCTGCACGGCGCCGAGCAACGTGTCGGGGCGGTTGATGACCATCGCCGCCTGGCCGGCCTCGGCCTTGTCGTAGCTGACCACCTTCGGGATGTGCAACTGGCCGGCGTTTTTCTGGAAGAACAGCTCGCCACCCAGGCCATCGGGGGCGCGCACCAGGGCGACCGGGCGGCCTTTGAGCTGCGGCAGGATCCATTGGCTGACCGCCGCATAGTATTCGGCGACCTGGCGTTTGGTGGCACCGATCGTGGGGTCGATGACGCGGTCAGGGTGGGTCAGGCGCAGCTCACCGAGGTCGTCCGGCAGCTCGGCTTGCTTGCGTTTGGCTACGCTCTTGCCAGGCATGGCGCGCTCCAGGTCGATATCGGTGGCTGGCTTGTCGTCCCGCAGCCCGTGGAACACCGAATGGCGCACCACGCCGTCGCGGGTCATCTGGGCATAGGCAACTTCAGCCAGCAACTGAGGCTTCAGCCAATGTACGCTGCGCGCCTCGGCCCCTGTAGGCGGCTTGGGCAGGGCAGGCTTGTCGATTTCCAGCGGTTTGAGCCGGGCAAGGATGCTTTCCAGGGTGGTGGCGCTGAAGCCTGTACCGACCTTGCCGGCGTAACGCAGCTCGCCGCTGTCGTCGTCATGCAGCGCCAGCAACAAGGCGCCGAAGCCGGTGCGGCTGCCCTTGGGGTCGGTGTAGCCGACGATCACGAACTCCTGGCGTTGCTTGCACTTGAGCTTGACCCAGTCGGCACTGCGCCGGCCGACATAGGGGCTGTCGGCGCGCTTGCCGATGAGGCCTTCGAGTTCCAGCCGGCAAGCACTGTCGAGCAACGAGTCGACAGGCTGGTCGAAATCCCGCGAGTACCTGAGCAGCTCCGATTCACTGTGCTCGAGCAAGCGGCGCAAGGCCTCACGCCGTTCCTGCAAGGGCACCTTGCGCAGGTCCTGATCGCCTAGATACGGCAGGTCGAAAACGTAGTAGCAGATCTGTTCATCACGCTCGGTATCGAAGGCGTTCTGCAGGGCCTGGAAGTCGGCCTTGCCATTTTCGTCGTTGACCACCATCTCGCCATCGAGCCAGGCGCGATCCACCCCCAATGCCCGCAGGGCCGCTACTTGCCCAGGCATCTTGGCCGTCCAGTCGTGGCCATTGCGAGTGAACAGGCGGACATCGTCGCCGTCGATACGGGCAAGTATGCGATAACCGTCGAATTTCACTTCATAGTGCCAGTCACCTGCTGGCGGCGAGTCGACCAGGGTTGCCAGCTGGGGTTGCAAGCGATCGGGCAGTGCCGCCTTGACCGCGCTGCCTGTGGACTTTTTGGCTGGCTTTGCCGGCGCAGCACGCGGATGCAAGGTGCGATCGCTGATGACGCTGTCCGGTTGCGCCTCGACGATGCTGTAGTCGTCTTCGCTGCGGGCCTCGCCATCGTGGGACTTGACCAGCATCCATTGCTCTTTCTTGCCCGCTAGGTGGGTGCGAAAGAGATTCCATACGCCCGCCAGCTTTTCACCCTGCAAGCGAAAGCGCAGCTTGCCTTTGGCATAGGCCTGCCGAGGGTCGCCTTCAGGCTCCCACACCCCACGGTCCCAGACGATCACATCGCCGGCACCGTAGTGCCCCTCCGGGATATGCCCCTCGAAGTCGGCGTAGTCCAGTGGGTGATCCTCCACGTGCACCGCCAGGCGCCGCACCTTTGGATCGAGCGAAGGGCCTTTGGGTATTGCCCAGCTTTTCAGCGTGCCGTCCAGTTCCAGGCGGAAGTCGTAGTGCAGGTGGCTGGCATCATGCTTTTGTATGCAGAACTGCAGTGCGTGAGCGCGTTTGCCTCGGCCTCCCTTGCCGCTGGGCTCGGGCGTGGCGTTGAAATCGCGCTTGCGCTCGTATTCTTCGAGAGGTTTGGCCATGGCGGGCTCCGCAATCATCCGCTGTCTGTAGGTTGGGAGATGGCCAGTCGCCCGGTAGTTCAAAAAAACTCTGAATCATCCGCAGCTTGGCGCAGTCGACCGCAGGTAAGCCACAGAAGGAGAGCCGATATGTCCGGACCAGATGACCCCAAGCCATACACCCCGACAGAGATCGATGACACGGAAGACCGCATGGGCAGTGTCCATGAGCTGGACTTCAGTGACCGCAACGATGATCGCGTGGGCCGGGTAGGTGACGAGCGGCCTGCACAGGAAGTCGACCAGGAGTTTCCCCCCAGGCGGGTTGCCGAAAGTGGCATGAGCGGAGGGGAAGCGTTGAGCGACAGCTTGCACGAAGACAATGTCACCTATGACGACCTGAGCCCTGACACGCTGCTGGACGAAACCGGTGCCCGCGACCCCCATGAACCGGGTGACGGCAGCGGGCCCGCGGACAAAACCCTGCGTCATGTGGATGCCGAGGAGATCGGCGGTGGCATCGGCCTCGATGAAGCGGAGCTGGCGCGCTCCGCGCCGTTGGACGGCGAGCCGTGGACAGACGACGTCATAGACGATGAACAGGGGACAAAACCATGAACGAGCAACGTTGTGCCTGCAATCATTGCAGTTGCACTGTCGACGCCAACGCCGTGCAGCAGGGCGGTAAAGCCTATTGCTGCGAAGCCTGTGCCAGCGGCCACCGCAATGGCGAACCCTGCCGGATGGCCGATTGCAAATGCGGCGATATGGAGCAGCCGAAGGAGAGCAATGTCGACAATGCCCTGGATGAGACCTTTCCGGCCAGCGACCCGATCTCACCCTGACAGGCGGGTCATCAATGGGTTTGCCAGATGCCTTCGTTACGCTCGCAATCGGCCCGGGCCTGGCCAAGGCTCGGGGTGTCGTAATAGTAGGTGATCACCCTGGCATCCTTGGACAGGGCCGGCCTCGATGAAGGCTGGTCCTGCCCGGCTGCCTTGGGATTGGCCAGGGTTTCCTGGGTCAACGGCGCGATGCAGCTGCCCACACTGCCATCGGCACAACGCGCCACCTTGTGTTTTTCCGTGCTGAGCATGTCCTTGCTCTCGTTGCTGCACGACCAGTTGATGGCTTCGGCGGGCATGTTGCTGAAGCTGTAGCAGGTACGCTGCTCGACGGGCTTCACCGCCTCGCTGGATGAGCGGGTCAGCACATCGCAAGACTCTGCGAAGACTTCGCCGCTGGCCAGGCTGACAAGCATCAGCATCATTGCAGGAACGCGCATGATTACCTCCCAGGCCGTCTAGGCCGGTTTGTCGCGCTGGCGCATGGCCTTGGCGCGCTTTTCCAGGATCAGGTAAGTGAGTACGGCAGCCACCAGCGGTATCAGGTAATACAACGTCCGATAGCCCAGCAGCGCCGCCACCAGCGTGCCTTGGCCAAGTTGCCCGTGCAGCAGCGCAAGGAACACCGTTTCGAGCACTCCAAGGCCGGCGGGAATGTGGGCGACCACCCCGGCCACGCAGCTGATCAGCAGGATGCCGAGGATCGATGGGTAGAACGCCTCGCCAGGCAGCAGCCAGAAAATCAGCAAGGCCATCATCGCCCAGTTGCTGGCGCCCAACGCAACCTGGCACAGGGCAAGACGCAGCGAGGGCAGGGTGACTTCATGCTCACGCCAGCGCCAGGTGCGCTTTTTCGCCAGGCCGCAGGCCAGCAGGTAGCCGATCGCGATCGCCAACAACAGCACGCCGATCAACCGCAGGCCGCCAGCCCCGACCGCCCAGTTGGCCGGCAGCTTGACCAGGCCCAGAGCGAACAAGCTGCCGGCCAGCAGCATGTAGCCCATCCAGTTGGTCAGCAGGCCCAGGGTGAGGATGCGGGTGATGGTGGGCGTATCAAGCCCAAGGCGGCTGTACAGGCGGTAACGCAGGGCCACGCCGCCTACCCAGGTGGTGAAGTTGAGGTTGAAGGCATAGCACACGAAGGCTATCGGCAGCACCTGCCGGGCGGGCAACGAGTGGCCGGTATAGGCCCGGGCCAGCAGGTCGTAGCTGGCGAAGATCAGGTAACTGCACAGCGCCAGGGCCAGGCCGATGGCCAGCGTGCCCGGCTTGTAGGCCAGCAGTGACTGGCGCACCTCGTTCCAGTCAAGGTTGCGCGCAAGCACGTACAGCAGCACCGGTATCAGGATCAGGAACGCCACGGTAAACAAACGCTTGCCCCAGATTTGCCAGGTTTTTTGCGCCATCAGGTGTTGCCCTCATGCAGATCGCCCTGGGCCTCGACGTCCGGCTGCAGCGAACGCAGGCGCTGGCGGTGGGCGGGGAACCAGCCAGCGATCCGCGGAAAATGCCGGATAACGTGGAAACACACGAAGATCAACGGTGCACGCCACCAGTAGCCACGGATCATGCGCTCCAGCGTCACCGGCTTGCATTGCTCGTCTGCCAGTGCCTGCAGGTGCTCGTACAATTGCTGGTTGAATGCCGGGTCGCGGATGAACAGGTTGGCCTCGAGGTTGAACGACAGGCTCAAGGGGTCGAGGTTGCTCGAGCCGACCGTGGCCCACTCGTTGTCGACCAGCGCCACTTTGCCGTGCAGTGGTCGCTGGCAGTATTCGCGGATGCGTACGCCGTCGCGCAGCAGGTAGTTGTAGAGCAGGCGCGACAAGGCGCGTACCCAGCGCATGTCGGGCTGGCCCTGTAGGATCAAGGTGACCTCGACCCCGCGGCGGGCGGCGTTGCGCAGCTCTCGCATCAGGCGGTAGCCCGGGAAGAAATAGGCATTGGCCACCACCACCCGCTGGCGCGCCGAGCGCAGGGCTTGCAGGTAATGGGCTTCGATATCGGTGCGGCGCAGACGGTTGTCACGTTCCACCAGCACCGCCTTGCTCGCGCCTGTCGGTGCCGTCTGCGGCCGTACCTCGCTGGGCGGCTCCAGCACCGGAGCCATCAGCCTGCGGCTGGCGGCATGCACCTGCGCCACCACCGGCCCGGTCACCTCCACGGCGTAGTCCTGCTTGGCCATGGGGCCGAAATCGCCCAGGTGGTCAGCGCTGTAGTTGATCCCGCCGATAAAAGCCCGCTCACCATCGATCACCACGATCTTGCGGTGCAGGCGCCGGAACAGGTTGGTGCGCATGCCGGCGACCCTCGGTTGCGGGTCGAAGGCATGGAAGCTGACACCGGCATCGGTCAGCGCTGCCACGAAGCTGTCGGGCAGGTCGGCGGTGCCGTAGCCGTCCACCGCCACCTCTACCCGTACGCCGCGCCGGGCGGCATCGATCAGCACGCCCTGCAATTGCTGGCCGACCTTGTCGTCGAAGATGATGAAGGTTTCCAGCAGGATCTCTTCCTGTGCCTGGGCCATTGCCTCGAATACACGGGGGTAATACTGCTCGCCATTGATCAGCAGTTCGATACGGTTGCCATCGACCCAAGGTCTGTTCACAGGTTGATCTCCGCAGCCAGTGGTGCATGGTCGGACAGATGCGACCAGGGATACATGGACAGCACCTGAGCCTTGGTCGGCATGGCATTGCGCAGGTAGATGCGGTCCAGGCGCAGTAACGGCAGGCGCGCCGGGAAGCTGCGGGCAGGGCTGCCGAAGTGTTCGCCAAACGCCTCCACCAGGCGCCGGGAGAGCACCGCGTCGGCCTTGAGCCGCCAGTCATTGAAGTCGCCGGCGATGATCACCGGCGCTTGTGCCGGCAGCCGGTCCAGCAGTTGCAGCAGCAGCTGCACCTGGCTTTGCCGGTGCGCTTCGCGCAGCCCCAGGTGCACACAGATCGCGTGCACTTGCTCATGCCCCGGTACCTCCAGGCGGCAATGCAGCAGGCCGCGCTGCTCGTTGCCCTGGATCGACACGTCGAGGTTCTCATGGTGAATGATGGGGAATTTCGACAGCAGGGCGTTGCCATGGTCACCGTCGGGGTACACCGCGTTGCGGCCGTAGGCGAATTGCGGCCACATGCTGTCGGCGAGAAATTCATACTGCGGCGTCTCTGGCCATGCCGGGTGGCGCATGGCGTGCTGCTGATGGCTGCCATGGACTTCCTGGAGAAACACCAGGTCGGCCTCGGTGGCGCGCACGGCTTCGCGCAACTCGGGGAGGATGAAGCGCCGGTTGAACAAGGTGAAGCCCTTGTGCACGTTGATGGTCAGCACGTTCAGCCGGTGCACGGCGGTGACCTTGTCGATGATGCAGCGCGGCGAGGGCAGGGTCTTGTTCACAACGGCACCTCCGGCTCCACGCCCGGCTCGGTGAGCAGGTGGTAATCGAGCTTGAGCTTTTCCAGCAGGCGCCGTGCATCGTAGGGCGCATGCACTTTCTGATCGTTGTCGAAGTAGCAGTAGACATCGCGCGACGCCCGTTTTGGCGGCGCCTTGGCCACGACCAGCTGCGCATCTTCCACCTGGCCCCCTGCGGCCCAGGCCTGGATGCGCTGCTTCCAGCGTTTCAGGGCACGCGCCGTGTAACCACTGCTGTAGAGCTCGACGTCGCCGTGCAGGCGCATATAGACGAAATCGGCGGTCACATCTTCGACATAGGGCCACTTGCCCGCACTGTCCGCCACGACCAGGGCAACGCGGTGCTTGCGCAGCAGTTT
Source organism: Pseudomonas sp. NPDC086566 (assembly GCF_050280885.1). Taxonomy (NCBI): domain Bacteria; kingdom Pseudomonadati; phylum Pseudomonadota; class Gammaproteobacteria; order Pseudomonadales; family Pseudomonadaceae; genus Pseudomonas; species Pseudomonas sp. NPDC086566. The sequence continues at coordinate 674,833 of NZ_JBNNWD010000001.1, read as the reverse complement.
GATGAAGCCCTCGCAGAGAAAGCTCTCATGGCGGATTTCCACGGCGTGGCGCAACCGCGCATTGCCCTTGATCGCGGTGCCACCGTTATCCTTCAGACGCTCGGCACAGCCTTGCGCACAGGCACGAGCAGCCTTGCGATCCTTGGGCAGCAACTCGAAGAAATGGCTGAACCGTGCTTCGTCGAACTTCATGTTGGGCGGGAATTGCCACAGGAACGGCCCCAGTTTGTCCCCCAGCAGCAGTGGGCCGGAGGCGTAGAAATTGGCGATAGCCTCTTCAACTTCCTTTAGCCGCCGCACATGGGTGATATAGCGCGGGCCCTTGACCGAAAAAACGAAGTCCTCTGGTGTTTCGTCACGCCAGTTCACATAGCGTTCAGGGGTTTGCAGGCTGTAGAACGAGCCATTGATCTCGATGCTGTTCACGGCCCGCGAAGCAAACGCCAGCTCGCTGTCCTGGCGCAGGCCCTTGGGGTAGAAGTCCTTGCGCCAGGGGCCGTAGCGCCATCCGGAAATACCGATGCGGATATCGCTCACGCTGTTGTCCTCATAGCCTGCTCCTTTGCATGACACTTGAATGTGCGACAGGGGCAGCGCGGCAAGGGTTCAGCGCAGGTGATCGAAGGCAAGCCGGGCGCCCTGGGTTGAACTTTGCCGGCCTGAGCGATTCCACCGCATAGCAGCTATACAGCACAGGAGTCCGTCGGTATGAAATTCGACCGTTTCTGTCAGGGGCTGGCCAACTGGACCGGTCGGCCGCTGACGTTTGGCATCGCTTTCCTGATGATTCTGGTGTGGGGCATCACCGGGCCGCTATTCCACTTCAACGACACCTGGCAACTGGTGATCAATACCTCGACCACCATCATCACCTTCCTGATGGTGTTCCTGATCCAGAACACCCAGAACCGCGACAATGACGAACTCCATATCAAGATCGACGAATTGCTGCGCACCACCCAGAAGGCGCACATGGCATTGCTCGACCTGGAACACATGGACCCGGCCGAACTGCATGCCTTGCGCAAGCACTACCAACAGATGGCGGAGCGCGACGACGAAGGGCAGAGACCCAAGGAATGACCTGCCACAAGCGGAGGCAAGCATGGCCAGACATATCATTCACTTTACCGGACCGATCAACTCATCCACCTGCGGCAACCTGATCAACACCTGCTCGCGGGCGATGCAGCAGGGTGCAGACGTGCTGCAGCTGAACATCGCCACCATGGGCGGCGAGTGCAGCTACGGCTTTACCCTGTACAACTACCTGCGCGCCTTGCCGATCAGGGTACACACCCACAACCTCGGCACCGTCGAGTCCATGGGCAATATCCTGTTTCTGGCGGGCGAACACCGCACGGCGTGCAGCTACAGCAAGTTCCTGTTCCACCCGTTTCACTGGACGCTGCATGGCTCGGTGGATCATTCACGCATGGCCGAGTACGCCATGAGCCTGGATTACGACCTGCGCCTGTATGCGCAGATCGTCGCCGAGCGTACGGAGGGCAGCAGCGAAGTGTTGGATGTGCCGCGCTACCTCATGGCCTACCCGCGCATCCTTGGCCCCAGGGAAGCGCTGGAGAGCGGCATGATCCACGCCATCGACGAAATGCCGATGGCGAGCGAGGTCTGCCAGTGGAGTGTGCATGCCTGAAACCGGGCATGCTCAGCGTACCGACGCGGCGACCGTGCGGTCGCACGCCAGCAGAGAGCGAATCACCGCTTTAATCTCGGTGTTAAGGGCCGACATCCGGTCCAGGTGCTGAAAGCGACAGTCGGCGATTTCATGGTCGGCTGTCGGTTTCGGGGCGTGGGCAAAGTCGGCCTCGAACACATAGTGCACACGCTCACCGGCTTCAAAGCGCATGAGCAAGGTCAAGGTATCGGCCTGCAAGCCAGTCTCTTCGCGTAATTCCCGCTCGGCCGCCTGCACCGGCGTCTCTCCCGGCTCGATCTTGCCGCCGGGCAAGGTCCACGGTGCCTTGGGTTTTCTCACCCAGAGCCATTTCTGCGTTTGCTTGCCATGCCGGCAAATGATGGTGGCGCGGTGTTTGACTGGCTTCATGCGGCCTCCTGCGGCAATTCCCTGGTTCATAAGGGTTTGTCCGCAGGCGCGCAATGAACGTTCTGTTTGACTGGCTAACGGTTCAGCAGGGCACCGAGCCGCTCAGCGCCTCGATGGTCTCGACCAGCTCGTCATAGCCCACTGGCTTGTTCAGGTGACGATCAAAGCCCGACTGGCGTGATTTGTACTGGTCGGCACTGGCTCCGTAGCCGGTGAGGGCGATCGCGGGCGTATGACGCAGGTGGGCAAGGCCGCGCAGGGCCTTGATCAGTGCGTGACCGTCCATGCCTGGCATGCCGATGTCCGAAATGATGACGTCATAGTCGCCATTGGCTGCAGCCTCCAGCGCCGTCAACGGATCGCTGTACGCCGCGACCTCGGCGCTTTCCATCTCCAGCAGCGTCTGCATGACCTCCAGCACTTCGGGTGAGTCGTCGACCAGCAAGATCGTCGTGCCTTGCAGCCGTCCCTCGCTGACCGGTTCTGCAACGTCTGAGCGCAATTGCACACCGGGGTCGCACAACGGCAGGCGTACGGTAAAGGTGCAGCCTTTGCCGAGCCCTGCCGAGCTGGCTTCGACACTGCCGCCATGGGCTTCGGTCAGCTGGCGCACCAGTGACAGGCCGATGCCGAGGCCCTCACGGCCATGGCTGGCCACTTGCGGCGCCGCCTGGCTGAACAGGTCGAAGATATGCTCCAGGTTGTCGTGGCTCAAGCCCACGCCCTGGTCGATCACCTGCAGGCGTGCCTGGGTTTCGTCGTGGCTCAGCACCAGGCGAATGTCATTACCCGCCGGGCTGAACTTGAGCGCGTTGTTCAGCAGGTTCCAGATGATCTGCTCCAGGCGCGTCAAGTCGCCCTCGATCATCAGCGGCTGGTCGTCGGCTGGCATTTCCAAGCGTACCGGGCAAGGGTGCTGTTCGCTCAGCACCACCGCATGGATGCCCCGAACGATAGCGCCGAGGTCCACGGGTTCAGTCTTGAGTTTGAGTTTGCCGGTGCGAATACGCGCCACATCGAGCAGGTCATCGATGATCCGGGCCTGGCTGGACACCGCTTCGCAGATGGTGCCAACAGCCTTGCTGGCGGCGCCGATGCTCTTGATCGTCGGCAGCCGGCGAAGGATTTCGGCGTTGAGCTGGATCAGGTTGAGCGGGTGTTTGAGTTCGTGGGACATCACCGCGAAGAACTCGTCCTTCATGTGGCTGGAGGTCTGCGATTCGGCCAGTTGCTTGCTCAGGCGCTCTTCACCCAGGCGCACGCGCTCTTCGGCGGCGTGGCTCTTGCTGATGTCGATGAAGGTGAGCACGGTGCCGTCGATCTCTTGCTCGCTGGAGCGATACGGCAGCAAGCGCGCCAGGTACCAATGGTTGTCCTGGGCGCCGATCTCGCGCTCGATGATGGTTTCACCCTTGGCCACGGCGCGGGCGTCATCGGCCAGTGCCGGGTAATCGAGGCGGTGGGTGATGTCCAGCAGCGAGCGGCCGGTGTCCACCGGCAGCATGCTGAACAAGTCGGTGGCGCGCGGGGTGAACCAGCGAATGCGCAGGTTGCGGTCGACGAACACCGTGGCGATGTCGGTCGAGGCGATCAGGTTGCTCAGGTAGTCGTTGACCTTGTCGGTTTCCTCGACCTTGTTCTTGAGCTCGTAGTTGACGGTGAGCAACTCCTCGTTGATCGATTGCAGCTCTTCCTTGCTGGTTTCCAGTTCTTCGCTGGCCGAACGCAGTTCTTCGTTGATGGCCTGCATTTCTTCGTTGGAGGCGGTCAGCGCTTCGCTGGATACCTCCGACTGTTCGATGGTTTCCTGCAGTTGCTGGCGGGTACGCTGCAGCTCGCGCTCCAGGTTGTTCAGCACCATGCTGTCGGTCTGGCGGATGACCCCTGGCAGCGGCAAGGACGGGTCGGGCGCACGCTCTTCGAACACCACCAGCAGGCACTCGCCGGTGCTGAGTTCGTCCTTGAAGGGCTGCACGGTGATCTCGGCTTGCTGCCTGTGTTCACCTTCGCCAAGGTCGACCGGCCGCGAGGTGACGGCCTCGGTGCCCTGGCGGGCCTGGAACAGGGTGCTGCGCAAGGCCAGGCGCAGGCTCGGCAGCACCAGGTTGAGCAGGTTACGGCTCGGCTCGCCCCCTGCCAGCTGCAGGTAGCGCCCGACGCCGTCGCTCATGTGCAGGATATTGCCGTCGCCATCGATGATCAGGCTTGGCGGCATGCGGCGGGCCAGGGCGCGCTGGTGCATCTCGGCATAGGACGGTTTGCGTCCGGGCTTGGCCTTGGCCTGAAGGTCCTGGGCGATGCCGGTCAAGTTCGCCCCGGGCAGCTGGCGGCCTGAGCGGCGGCCGGCCGGGCTGACGTCACGGGCGCGGAAGATGCGGTTGCGCTTGTCTACCGGGGCGAACAGTTCACCGGCCACATCGGCCGATTCTGAGGTGCCGAGGAACAGGTACCCACCGCTGCGCAGGGCATAGTGGAACATCTGCAGGATGTCGTGCTGGACTTCGCGGTCGAGGTAGATCAGCAGGTTGCGGCAGACGATCAGGTCGATCTGCGAGAACGGCGGGTCGGACAGCAGGTTATGGCGGGCGAACAGCACCTTCTCGCGCACCTCCTTGCGCACCCGGTAATGCTGGTCTTCCTTGACGAAGAACTGGCGTAGCCGGGTAGGTGGCACGTCGGTAACGATCGCCTCGGGATAGGAACCCGCTCGGGCGATACCGATGGCGCGTTCGTCGAGATCGCTGGCGAACACCTGGAGCTTGCGTGCGCGCTGTTCCAGGGCCAGTTGCTCACACACCAGCATGGCCAGGCTGTAAGCCTCTTCGCCGGTGGAGCAGCCCGCTGACCAGATGCGGATCTCGCGGTTGTCCTCGCCTTCGCTGGCCAATTGCGGCAGCACGTGACGTTCCAGCGATTCAAAGGCCTCGCGGTCGCGGAAGAAATTGGTCACACCGATGAGCATGTCGCCGAGCAAGGCAGTCGCTTCGCTGCCGTGTTGCTCCAGGTAGTTCAGGTAACTGCCCAAGTCGGTCTGCCCGGTCACATGCAGGCGGCGCTCGATCCGCCGTAGCACGGTGGCACGCTTGTAATGCTGGAAGTCATGGCCGGTGGCGGTGCGCAGTTGCAGCAGGATTTCTTCGAGCAATGGCTCGGCGGCCTGGGCATCGCTGGCCCGGGTGCCCAACGGCGGCGGCAGGGTATCGTCTTCGATCTCCGGCAATTTCACCTGCCGCGCCGTGCGCCACAGTTCCGTCAGCTTCTGCGGCATCTCGGCAGCCGGCAGCACCAGGTCGACCATACCGGTCTCGATGGCGGCGCGCGGCATGCTGTCGTACTGGGCGTCGTCCGGGGTCTGCGCCAGGGTCACGCCGCCTTGTTCCTTGATCCGCGACAGGCCCACCGCACCGTCGGCACCGGTGCCCGACAACACCACGCAGAAGGCGTGGTCCTTGTGCACGTCGGCCAGGTCACGGAAGAACAGGTCGATGGCCACATGGTCGCCGCGTCGGCGGTTGGCCGGAGTGACGCGCAGGTAGCCGTCGTTGGTGGAAAGACGGTTGGCCGGCGAAATCACATAGACATGGTTGCGTTCGATCGGCACCGGCTCGGTGACTTGGCGCACCGGCATCGGCGTGGCTTCCTGGATGATCCTGTCGGCCACGCTCTGGTGGTCGGGCGACAGGTGCAACACCACCACAAAGGCTGCACCGCAATCGCCGGGCATCTGCTGGAAGAAGGTGCGGATTGCCTCCAGCCCTCCAGCCGACGCACCGATACCGACCACCGGGAAATCCAGGTGGCTTGGGCTCAGCGCGGGGTTTTGCGGCGATGCGGGTTGCTCAGTCATGAGGATGCCTTGTGCAGACCTTGAAGATGGCCCTTTGAAGCATCGCCGGGCAGATGAGCGAGCATTATAGGCCGCTCGTCGGTTCTGCTGCGAGGCTTGGCAGTGTGAGGCCGTTTGCAGTTGTGACCATGAAGTTGTGACCCTTGAGCGGGAGAAAAATTGCCCGGCCAAAACCCGCTACGCAATCATTTGCAACGGGGGCCTTTGGCGCCACCGGTCAGCCGCTTGCAATCCGATTGAGCAGAACCTGCCATCGCCTGTTCGGAACCAGGGCAGGGCACCGTTTCATGCGCCCACCCCATCCGCATCGCAAGGAGAAAGGACATGGCTGGTGATCAACAACGGACCGGACAACGTGGCGGCACAAAGGAGACCAACCCAGGCAACTTCGCCAACGACCGCGAACGTGCATCCCGGGCTGGCCACAAAGGTGGCCAGGCGTCGGGCGGTAACTTCGCCAATGACCGGCAGCGGGCATCGGAAGCCGGCCGCAAGGGCGGGCAGAACAGCCACGGAGGCGGCCGCCAGCAGCAATGACGAGGCTCGCTGAGGCCCGCCTGCATCAGGGTAGCAGGCCAGGACCCTGATGCATCCCATTGAATTGTTCGACAATCTTTTTGAATCTTTCGCGGACGGCATCACTCAATGAATAGTCATCCATGGAGAAGAGGAGGGCCGCGTGATGCCTAGTCCCCAGCTGTACATTATCGATTACCTGCTGCACGGCCAGCCGCGCAGTTTCATTATCCGGCTCGAGAAAATCGATAACGCCGAGGCTTGGCACTGGGCCAGTTGTGATGCAGGGATCGGCATCATCCCGAAATTCGGCCGGGAGAGGATCAAGAAGGTGAGCCGGCCAATGGCCGAGCGTTACGGAATAACCGCAGTGAGCTGGCGGCCTTCAGGCAGCAAGCCCAGCCAGACCGTCAGCGATTCAAGTGTGACCAGCTGACCCTTCATGCACCGGATTCGGGGTCGCTCGCAGGCACTCCGGGCCGGTTCTGCTCATCCTCAGTCAGGTTGGGATCGGCGTCCGGGTCAGCTGCCCGGTCGTTGCGGTCTTCTGGGTCCAGTTCGGGCCAATCGTCCTGGGCGCTACCTCCGCCCATTTGCAGTATCCGGTTCATGATGGCGCCCTCGCTTGGCGAAAAAGGCCCACCCGAGGGTGGGCCAAGCACAGGAGTGATGAGCGGTGATGATTGACCACCGCTCATGGATTGAGAGTGCCGGGCGCCCACGCATGATCACTTGCATTACCGTCGGCACCGACCGACGGTATCAAGTGCCGCTGTACTTGACGGCCGCTGCGGTGCGTGAGGTGACATTCAGCGCCTTGAGCAACGATGAAACGTGAATACGGACGGTGAACGGCGAGATGTCCAGGGCGCGGGCAATTTCCTTGTTGGTCTTGCCCTGGGCGATCAGGCGCAGCACCTCGTGCTGACGCTGAGTGAGTTGTTCCAGCTCGTTGGCGCTGCCCAGGTTCGGCAACAGGCCGGAAGGGCTGTACTTGACCAGAACCTCGCCGTCCCGGATAGCCAGGATCGCCGCGCCGAGTTCATCAGGGGCGATGCTTTTACCAATGAAGCCATCCACGCCGCAGGCCATGACGTGTTCGATCAGCGCCGGCTCGTCGACCATCGACACGATGATCAGGGTGGTACGGCGCAACAGCTGACGCAGTTCGGCCAGGCGCTCGATGCAATCGAGCCCAGGGAAGCGCAGGTCGAGAATCAGCGTGTCTGGCACCTCGCCCTGGCGGGCAAGCGCCAGGACCTGCTGCAGGTCACCGGCCTCTTCCAGTTGCGCTTGCGGCAATACCCGCTGCACGGTACGGACCATGGCTTCCCTGAACAGCGGATGGTCGTCCGCCACGATGATGCGGCACGTCACGATCTGGCACTCCCTGTGAACGGCGTTGTCGCCACCATGCTAACTTAGCAGCCTGCTGCCGCAAACGCCCGCAAGCGCTGCGCCAAGAAGGCGCCTAGGCGGCCCCGTGCACAAGGACGTTTACCATGGACTACAACAAGAACAACGAGCTCGACCAGGCCAACCTGCGGGTCATCGTCGCCAGTTGCGCGCTGGTCTACATCACCGTGCTGGGTTTCCTGCCGGGTGAATCGATCGCCAGCTACCTGCCGGTGATCTACTACATCATCAGTTTCATCCTGCTGTCGATCGGCCTGCGCCAGGCCATTGCCCGTTGGCCAGGGCACTACCCATGGCGGCGGGTACTGGGCATCGTGCATGACTACACCGGCACCTGTTTCGGCCTGGTGCTGGGCGGCGAAGCGGCGCTGCCGCTGTACGCGGTGATGGTCTGGGTCAACCTCGGCAACGGCATGCGCTTCGGTACCCGCTACCTGGCCATCGCCACGGTACTGGCGCTGACCGCGCTGGTCGCGGTGTACCAGCTCAACCCGTACTGGCAGGCCAACCCGTTCATGGTACTGATGCTGCTCACCACCAGTACGGTCATCCCGCTCTACGCCCACATGCTCCTTGAGCGCACGCGCAAGGCTTCGGAACTGGCGATGGCGGCCACCCGGGAAAAGTCGCGTTTTCTCGCCCAGGCCAGCCATGACTTGCGCCAGCCAATCCACTCCATCGGCCTGTTCACTGCCTGCCTGCGCGAGGCACCGCTGGCCGAGCAGGAGCGGCGCCTGGTGGACAGCATCGACCGCTCGCTGCTCAACGTGTCGCAGCTGTTCCGCTCGATCCTCGACCTGTACACGCTGGACAACGGCAGGGTGCAGCCCAAGTACGAGGCCTTCGCGTTGCACGAGTTTCTCGCCGAACTGCTGCGCCAGAACGCCGAAGCAGCGCGCTGGGCTGGTGTCGAGATGCGCTTGCGCCCGTGTGCCTGTTGGACCCGCGCCGACCGCGGCATGCTCGCGACCATGGTGCAGAACGTACTGTCCAACAGCTTTAAGTACGCAGCCCAGCGGCCGCTGCTGATCGGTGTGCGGCGTCATGGCCAGGCGTTGGCCATCGTGGTCTATGACCAAGGGCGCGGGATCGATGAGGCGCACCTGGGTTTGGTCTTTGAAGAGTTCTATCGGGTACGCCAGGTGCGTGACAAGGATGTCGAAGGTGTTGGCCTGGGCCTTTCGATCGTCAAGCGCCTGGGGCATTTGATGGGCATGCAGGTTCAGCTGCGTTCGCACCTGGGGCGTGGTACGGCGGTGAGCCTGCAAGGCTTGCCGCGCCTGGCGGCACAACCGGTGGCCCGGAGCAATGAACAGCAGGTGTTGCAAGGCGCCATGTTCGGCGGCCTGAAGGTGTGCCTGGTGGAAGACGATCACAACGTCCTGCGCGCGACCTCGGCGCTGCTGCAGCGTTGGGGCTGCGAAGTTGAAGCGCATAGTTCCCCCTTGGGGCTGGTCAGCGAATGTGACGTGATCGTTGCCGATTACGACCTGGGCCAGGAGGCCACCGGCGTCGATTGCATCGAGGGTTTGCGGGCACAGCGGGGCTGGGAGGTGCCGGCGTTGATCATGACCGGGCATGACCTGGAGAAGATCCAGGCGATCGTGCAGGGGCGCAATATCGCGCTCTTGTCCAAGCCGGTGCGCCCGGCGGAGTTGCGTGCGGCCCTGCGAGAACTGCGCGAGGTGCCGTCGGCGCCGCAAACAGCGGCCGGCGCCGATGGCAGAGGCAGCATCACTGCAGGATGATCGCCTGGCCTTCCTTCAGGCAGGACGGGGTCGGCTCATACAGGCCCATGCTGCCCACGGCAACGATTGCGCCGCTGGGCATCTGGCAGTTGTACTCGCCTTTGGCGGTGGTGGCAGTGTAGTAGGTGATGGTGCTGTCGCTACGGACGTTGGCGACCTTGCTGACCGGAGTATTGAGGGCGAACTCGGCGCGTTCCTTGAGGGTCTGCTCGGAGGGTTTGATGGTCTGGCAACCGGCGACGGTGAACAGGACGGCGGCGCTCAGCAGGAGCTTGGCAGGTTTCATGAGGGTGGGCTTCCTTGGCGTGGGGTGTGGCGGATGGCCGGACTATAGCGCCGAGGAGCGGGCAGGGCATTAGGGCGGATGTACGAGGTGGCTATGTGCCTTTATCTGCCGCCTGTGCCGGCCTCTTCGCGGCTAAAGCCGCTCCCACAGGTGCCGTCCAGGTCTCAGGCCTAAGGCGATAGCCCTAGCCACCGCAGTTCGCTCAGCTCCGCTTGGCCAGCTTGTGCGCCATGAACTGATGCGCAGGGGAAAACAGCCGGTTGAACGTCATCAGCACGGCGCACACCGTGCCCAGTGCCGACGCGGCGGCAATCAGGAACATGATGACGATCTGGTAACGCACCGCGTCCCCTGGCTGCTGGCCCGCCAGTATCTGGCCGGTCATCATGCCCGGCAGGCTGACGATACCGACCACCGACATCTGATTCAGCGTTGGCATCATGCCGGCCTTCAAGGCCTGGCTCGCCGCGGCACGTGCCGCCTCCCAGCGCGTACCGCCGAGCGACAGAATCATGTCCACCACCGGCCGCTGGGCACTTAGCTCACGGGTCATGCGGTCGATGCCCAAGGCGACGGCGGTCAGGGTATTGCCGAGGATCATGCCAAGAATGGGAATGGCGTACTGGGGCTCGTACCAAGGGCGTACCCGCAGCACCACAAACAGGCCGATCGCCGTAACCAGCCAGGCACTCAGACCGACCGACAAGACGCTGTCGGCCAACTGCCCTCGATGGCGAAGCTGGCCTCTGCCCGCTGCCGAAAACCCGGCAATATGCGTCATGCTGAGCATCAGCGGCAGCACGATGTACCACTGGGCATGCTGGAACACCCAGCCAAGGATGTAGCCGATGGCCAACAGCTGGGTGATGGTGCGCAGCGACGCAATGAGCAACTGGCGCTCCAGCTGCAGCTTCAGCAGTAGCGACAGCAGGCCGTTGATCAGGATCAGCGCGGCGGCAATCGCTACGTCGGTGTAGGCAAGGTTGTGGTAGTTCATTTCAACAGGGTGCCCTGGTCCATCGTCAAGGTGCGCGTACTGACGCGTCGGGCTTGAGCATGATCGTGGGTGATCCACAGGAAAGCCCGGGCATCAGGTGACGCGTCGAGCCAGTTCATGACCAGCGTTTCAACGGCGGCCACCGATTGTGGGTCGAGCGCCGAGGTCGGTTCGTCGAGCAGCAGCACCTGCGGCGCCAGCAGCAGGGCCCGCACCAGCGCGACCAACTGTGCCTCGCCACCGGACAGGTCGCTGCCAGCTTTGTCGAGAAAGCGGCGTGGCTTGCCAGCGAGTTCCAGCAGGCCCGCCGCGGTGGCGGCGTCGAAGCGCTTGTCTCGGTTGTGCTTGAGCGTGAAGGGCAGCCGCAGGTTTTCCATGACATTGCCTTCCACCAGCGCGGCACGTTGGGGCAGGTAGCAGGCGCGTGAGCGAAACTGCGGTATCAGTGGCGCTGTCACCGGTTCGCCCAGCCACAGCACTTCACCTGAGCTTGGCGCATCCAGCAGCGCCAGGGCGCGCAAGAAGACACTTTTGCCCGAACCTGACGCGCCGATGAGGGCTGTGCGCTCGCCAGCGAGCAGTGAAAAGTCGGTTGGCGCCAACATGACGGCCTGGGCCTGCACATCGGCACGGCCTAGCTGCCTGGCCTCGAGCAACACCGCTTCGGCGTGGGAGTTCTGCGGGCCTTTCAATGGTGAAGTTCCTTGACGCCAAATAGAAAAAGATAGTTTAAGCAGTCCAGTCGCAAGGTCAGGTTTTTTTGACAGAACTTTCACTTTGAATGGCTTAAATCAGCGCTAACGCAACACGCATATTGAGCAGGGCTGCCCATCATGCACACTTCGACGTTTGGTCATCACTTATTGTTTCTGGCGTTGTTCATTGCCTCTGTAGTGAGCTGGCTTTACCTGTGGTTGGTAGGCTTTCTGCATCCTTCGGTGGCAAGCAGCGACTGCCCGGTGCTCAAACCGGACGCCTTGACGGTGGTCGGGCTGTTGGCGACCCTGGGCTGCGCCGTGCTGGAATTCTTCAGCCCGTTCGAGGGGGTCACGTTGCTGATCGTGCTGCTGGTGATCGGCCTGATCATGCCTTGGGGCGGCGCATTGGGCGGCCGTTATCATGAGCGCCTGCGCACTCGCAGATTCTGATCTTCAGCGCCGCAGATACACCAGCACATAGTCGTTGTTGTCGAAGCGCCCGCTCAGTTGTTGTTGCAGCGCTCGCATCGGTGTGCCTTGCAGGGCCTGGAAGTCGTGCCGATCCATCATCAGCCACGCCGGACCCTGCACCGCCTGCAGTTGCGCGGGGGTCTCGGTGAACAGCGGCTGCAGATCCTGGTCGAGGTTGACCATGAACTTGATGGCCTTGGCATCCTGGCCCAAGCGGTGCAACACCAGCGGGGCAGGTTGCTGCGCGACCTGGGTGGCCACTGCCTGGGTAAAGCTGCGGGTGTCATACAGGCGGCGCTCCACCGGTTCGAGCACCGCGACATACACCAGCCACAACGCCATCACCGCACAACCGGCGGTCACTTCGGCCCGCCAGTGTGACTGCACCAGGCGCGACAGCGCCCACAACTGCAACGCTGCCAGCACCACCATCAGCACCGTGATGGAGCCGGTTTCCTCGGGGAAACGGCGCTGAGCCACGAGCAAGGCAATCATCATCAGCCCCGGGATCAGCAGCCATAGCCCCTGAATGACACCGCGCAGCCAGGCGAACAGCCGCCCCTGTGCCACCTGAAACGGGTAGGCGGCAATGATCGCCACCATTGGCAGCATCGGCAGCAGGTAACGGGCTTTCTTGGCCAGGGGAATCGACAACCCGACCATGACCAGCAGTGCAGCAGCCGCGCAATAAACGACCAGGCGCAACGCCGGCCCCTGCAGCTGCGCACGGCGCAGCCACGCGGCAACCAAGGCCAGCAACGCCAGAGGGTAGGCCAGCGCATAGTTGCCCAGGGCGCTGGTGAAGTAGTACAGCGGGCTGCTGGCGCCCTCGCTGCCGTCCATGCGCCCCATGAACTGCATGCGAATCACGTCATCCAGAAACGCCTGACCACCGCTGGCCTTGGCCAGCCACAGCAGCAGGCAGACACTGGCCACCAGCAGCAGGCTGGCGAGTACACCAAACAGCAGCATCCTCCGCCATTGGCCGGTCAGCAGGTAATAGCTGCACAGCATGCCGGTCGGCACCACCAGCCCGATCGGCCCGCGAATGCCAAAGCCCAACAGCAACAGGGCGAACACCAGCGGCCAGCGTCGCCCGGCAGCCCGCTGGTCGTGGGCGTAACCGAGGTAGAACACGCTGAAGGCGACGGCCGCCAGCATGAGGTCCTGCGACACCGCACGGACTTCGCTGACGAAGGTGGCCGTCAGCAGCAGCATGGCAATGCTGCTCCACGCCCAGCGCAGCGAGAACGTCGCCAGCAGCCGGTACATCAGGGTCACGATCACCGCGCCGGCGATGGCACTGGGCAGCCATGCGCTCAGGCCGTTGACCGCCCCGAATGGCAGTGACAGCAGCCAGATGAACAGCGTCGAGAGCGACGTGTAGTCAGCATAGGGCTGCCCGTAGGTGGTCGGGAACACCGTTGGCCCATGGCGCAGCATCTCCTGGGCGAACAGCACGAAGCGCGAGTCGAAACCGATCGGCGCCTGCCCGTACACCCCGGCGCAGAACAGCAGCAGTGCCAGCAGCCCCGCAATCAGGGACTGCCGGCGAACGGTGACGGACAGTGCCTTCACGCCGCTTTCGAACCCTGGCGGGGCAGTTGCGGGGAGACTGGCAACTGGCAGGAGTCGCCACGGCCGATCGGGAAGTACTTGAACCCTTTACGCGACAGGCGCTCGGCGTCATAAAGGTTGCGCCCGTCGAAGATCACCGGAGCTTTCAGGCGTTGCTGAATCAGGTCGAAATCCGGTGCCTTGAACTGCTGCCACTCGGTACAGATGATCAATGCATCGGCGCCGGACAGCACCGATTCCGGGGTACCCATCAACATCAGTTTGTCTTCATCCGGATACAGGTGCTGGGTTTCCTGCATGGCTTCGGGGTCAAAGGCACGCACGCTGGCGCCGGCTGCAAACAGCGCCTCGAGCAGTACGCGGCTGGGGGCATCGCGCATGTCGTCGGTGTTCGGTTTGAACGCCAGCCCCCACACGGCAAAGGTCTTGCCGGCCAGGTTGCCGTTGTAGAACGCATTGATGCGTTCGAACAGTTTGTGCTTCTGGCGTTCGTTGATTGCCTCGACTGCCTGCAGCAGGTCGCTGGAGCAATGCGCCTGCTCGGCACTGTGGATCAGCGCACGCATGTCCTTGGGGAAGCAGGAGCCGCCATAGCCGCAGCCTGGGTAGATGAAGTGGTAGCCAATGCGGGTATCGGCACCGATGCCCTGGCGCACCGATTCGATATCGGCGCCCAGGTGCTCGGCCAGTTCGGCGATCTGGTTGATGAAGCTGATCTTGGTGGCGAGCATGCAGTTGGCGGCGTACTTGGTCAGCTCGGCGCTGCGCAAGTCCATGAACATGATGCGGTCATGGTTACGGTTGAACGGGGCGTAGAGGTCGCGCATGACATCGCGCACGTCTTCACCCTCGCAACCGATGACGATACGGTCCGGCCGGCGGCAATCGGCAACCGCCGAGCCTTCCTTGAGGAATTCCGGGTTGGAGACGATATCGACGCGCAGTTCACGGCCAGCGAGTGCGGTATTGATGTGGGCCCGCAGGGTGTCACCGGTGCCGACCGGCACCGTGGACTTCTCGACCAGGATCAGCGGTTGTTGGCGATGGCGAGCGACCGCATCGCCGACCGACAGCACATACTTGAGGTCTGCCGAACCATCCGGGCAGGACGGCGTTCCGACGGCGATGAAGGCGACACGGCCATGTTCGACGGCAAACTTTTCATCGGTGGTGAACTGCAGGCGGCCGCCATCCAGGCCTTCGCGCACCAGGCTGGAAAGGCCCGGCTCGAAGATGCTGACATGGCCTTGGCACAGCAGCTCGACCTTCTTTACGTCGACATCCATGCACACCACATCATGGCCGACCTCGGCCAGCACTGCGGCTTGCACCAGCCCGACGTACCCGCTACCAAACACTGTAATTTTCATGGAGCACTCCTTGATGCGGGCGAACGGGCCGGACGCGTGTTGATCGTGATGACGCCGAGCATGACCAGTGCCACGCCAAGCGATTTGCTCAAACTGAAGGATTCGTCGAACAGCGGCAGGCTGGCCGCCAACAGGTAAACCAGGGCGTAGCTGAGACTCAGCAGCGAGTAGGCGCGGCCCAACGGCAGGTCACGCAGGGCCAGCAGCCAGCAGAGCATCGACAGGCCATAGGCGGCGATCGCAGCCAGCATCACGGCCACGGCGACGGCATCCACGCCCTGGCCGGTCAGTGCCGTCAGCCACTGGCCGGGCTGCGGCAAGCGGGTCATGCTCCAGCGCATGGCCAGTTGGGCAGTGCTGACCAGCAGCACGCTGCCCAGGGCAAAGCTGATACCCAGGCGCTGGTTCATGATTGCTGCCCCAGCAGGGCGACACCGGCGATGACCAGGGCCACCCCCAGCCAGTGACGGCGATCGACCGGTTCATGGAAGCCGAAGCGGGCGATCAGGGTGATCACCACGAAGTTCAGGCTGAGCATCGGATAAGCGACGCCCACCTCCATGCGCTGCAGTACCAGCAGCCACACCAGCAAACCACTGCCGAGCGCGAGGAGGGCCAGCCACAGCCAGGGCGAACGCAACTTGTCGGTCCACGGCCCCGCTTGCCCGCGCCAGCCTTCCACGGCGAACTTCTGCGCCACCTGGCCCAGGCAAGTCAGCAGGCAGGCCGCGACCAACAGCAGCCAGCTCATGGCGATACTCGGGGAAGAATGAGGATCACCATCTTGCCTTGGGGATAACGGGTGCCATCGTCGGGCAGCAAGGCCAGTTCACGTTGCTCATCCTCACCCTTTACCCGCATCACCACGGCGACCGTGCCACTGCGGCGGGCATCATCGACCCATTGGCGGACGTTCTTGTCGTTCAGCCGCCGACCTTGGCCTTCCGGGGTCGCCAGGCCGTACTTCAGTTCGCCAACGGTGTTGTAGAACGCCACGTTCGGTTGTTTGAGGCGCCAGGCCAGTGCCGACGCCGCGCCGAGGTCGTTGCTCATCAGGTGCGTGGCACCTGCCAGTTCGTCGAGGTGCTGCAGAATGAACTGGTCGGGCATCTTGTTGCCTTCCACCGACTTGGGCAATGCCGCCGGCAGCAGGGCCATGAGCAACAGGCTGCCCAACACCGGGGCTGCCCAACGGCGAATCGGCGACAGGGCCTGTGCCAGGCTGGCGAGCGTCCACCCCGTCAGTGCCACGCAGATCAGCAGCAGGCTGGTGGGTTCGTGGTCGTACACGGGTTTCTTCAACTGCAGCCAGGCCAGTGCGATCAGTGCAACCGTGCCCATTACCACGTTGAGCCAGCCGTTGATGCGCAGTGCACGCCCCTGATGCAGGCGCAGGCGCTCTTCCACTGCATGGCCGATCAGCAGGGCCAATGGCAGCAGGCACGGAAAGATGTAGGTAGGCAACTTGCCCTTGCTCAGGCTGAAGAACAGCAATGGCATCAGCAGCCACAGCAGCAGGAACACGACCTTGGCCTGGGCACGGCGCTGCCAGGCCTGTTTCAGCGCCAGTGGCAGGATGGCGATCCAGGGTAGGCTGTAAGCCACCAGCAGCGGCAGGTAGTACCAAAAGGGCGCGCTGTGCTGGGCATCGTCACCGGCAAACCGGCGTATGTGCTCATGCCAGAAGAAGAACCGCCAGTAGTCCGGTTCCTGCACATGCACCGCCAGCACCCAAGGCAGGCTGACGACGATCGCCACCACCACGGCCACTGGCCCGTACACCAGCAGTTCACGCCAGCGCTTCTGCCAGAGCATCCACGGCAGCGCGACCAGTACCGGCAGCAGCCAGGCGAGAAAGCCCTTGGTCATGAAGCCCATGGCGCAGGCCAGCCCCAGTACCGCCCAGGCGGCGAGGCGCTGGCCCTTGCTGTGGCTGTCGATGGCGAACCACAGGGCCACCAGGCTGAGGTTGACCCACAGGGTGAACTGCGGGTCAAGGTTGGCATAGACGGCCTGGCCCACCATGACGCAGAGGCTCATATAGACCAAGGTGCAGATCAGGCTCTTGCGCGGGTCGTTCCACAGGCGGCGTGCCACCAGGTAGCAGAGGATCAGGCTCAGGCCGATGCTCAGCGCCGAGGCAAAGCGCACGCCGAACAGGTTCTGCCCGAACAGCCCCTGGCCGAGGGCGATCATCCAGTAGCCGGCGGCGGGTTTTTCGAAGTAGCGCAGCCCCATGAAGTGCGGCGAGACCCAGTTGCCGGTCAGCAGCATCTCCTGGCTGACCTGGGCGTAGCGGGTTTCGTCGGGGATCCACAAGCCATGCCCGCCCAGTGGCAGCAGGAAGGCCAGCACGAACAGGCCGAGCAGCAGCGGTAGCGTCCAGCGTCTGCTCATGAGCCTTGCACTCCCAGCCAGCCCTCACGGCCTTGCAGGGTGCCGCGCTGCACCCGGGCAACGGGCAGGGTGTCGAGCGAGGCGGGGAGCAACTCGCCCAACGGTTTGAACGCAATCTCGCGCTGGCGTGCATCGGCCAGCAATTGACGAAAGTCCTGGGCCATCAGAATCCCTTCTACCTCTGCATGGATGGTGTAGACGTTGAGTGCCTGAGGGCGGAACTGCCCCAGGATGAATGCGTTGAAGTGCGCGGCAGTCACCTGCGGGCCGACGACCTCGTCGAAGGTCGGCAGGTCCACCGGAATCTGCGGCGTCCCTGGCGAGCCGTCAGCCAGCCGGGGGCGGAACAGGTTGCTACCCCGGCAATCGCTGTTGTAGCGGAAACCGAAGGCCTGCTTGGCTTCGACCACCCGTTCGTCGGCACGCCAACCGGCGACTGCCGAGCAGTCGACCGGTGCACCGAGGATGTCACTGAGGGTGTCGACGCCCCGACGGATCTGCTCCGTCAGTTGCGCCATGCTCCAGTGCCCGGCATTGGCCTGCCAGCTGTGGTGATCCCAGGCATGCAGGCCGACCTCGTGGCCGGCGGCGCGGGCCTGACGCATCAGGTGCCCGAGGTCGCGGCCAATCGGTTTGCCGGGCCAGGCGGTGCCGGCCAGGAGGATGTCCCAGCCGTACAGCCCGGCGGCATTGGAGCGCAGCATCTTCCACAGGAATTGCGGGCGGATCAGGCGCCACAAGTGGCGCCCCATGTTGTCCGGCCCGACACTGAAGAAGAACGTCGCCTTGACCTGCGCCTCGTCGAGCAACTCCAACAGGCGCGGCAGACCTTCACGGGTGCCGCGGTAGGTATCGACATCGATGCGCAACCCTGCCTGCATCAGCGTGCTTCTTCTGCCGGACGGGCCTCGATCTCGCGCATCGCTTCACGCAGGAAGAAGTCCAGGGTGTTGCCGATGGTTTCGCGCATTTCCACGGTTGGCTCCCAGTTCAGCAGGCGTTTGGCGTTGGCAATGCTCGGCTTGCGGTGGGACACATCCTGGTAGCCGCCGCCATAGAACGCCTTGCTCTCGACGTCGCGGAAGCCGGCGAACGGCGGGAAGTGACTGCGCAGCGGGTGGGCTTCGAACTGGCGCAGCAGTTCTTCGCCAAGCTGGCGGATGCTGGCTTCGTTGTCCGGGTTACCGATGTTGATGATCTGGCCGTTGCAGGCATCGTTGTCGTTGTCGATGATCCGTGCCAGGGCCTCGACGCCGTCGGCGATGTCGGTGAAGCAACGCTTCTGCGCGCCGCCGTCGAACAGGCGGATCGGTGTGCCTTCCACCAGGTTCAGGATCAGCTGGGTGATGGCCCGGGAACTGCCGATACGCGCCGAGTCCAGGCGGTCCAGGCGTGGGCCCATCCAGTTGAATGGGCGGAACAGGGTGAAGTTCAGGCCTTTCTGGCCATAAGCCCAGATGACCCGGTCGAGCAGCTGCTTGGACACCGAGTAGATCCAGCGCTGCTTGTTGATCGGCCCGACCACCAGGTTGGAGGTGTCTTCGTCGAAGTTCGGGTCCTGGCACATGCCGTAGACTTCCGAGGTGGACGGGAAGATCACGCGCTTGTTGTATTTGACGCAGTAGCGCACCAGGCGCAGGTTTTCTTCGAAGTCCAGCTCGAACACGCGCAACGGGTTGCGGGTATATTCGATCGGCGTGGCGATGGCTACCAGCGGCAGCACCACGTCGCACTTCTTGATGTGGTACTCGATCCATTCGGAGTGGATGCTGATGTCGCCTTCGACGAAGTGGAAGCGCGGGTGGCTGCGCAGGCGCTCGATGGCGTCGGAGCCGATGTCCAGGCCGTAGACTTCGTAGCGCTCGTCGCTTAGCAGGCGCTCGGAAAGGTGGTTTCCGATGAAACCGTTGACGCCGAGGATCAATACCCGGGTACGGCGGGTGGTGCGGCGCGAGTCGGCGCCACGCAGCAGCGAGCCTTCGACCAGGCCCAGTTCGTTGGCCAGTTGCGGGCCGCTCAGGTACAGGCCGTTGTCGTTGCGCTGACCGGCGCTGATCACCAGCGAGTCCTCGCCACAGGCGATGCGCAGCGGGTCGGTGCTAATGACACGGCCAGGGGCCAGGCCGTCGTTGCCCTTGACCACGTCGGCGCTCCAGACGATCAGCTTGTGCTCACCCACCTGGCAGAAGGCGCCAGGGTAAGGCTGGGTCACGGCACGCACCAGGTTGAACAGGGTTTCGGCAGGCTGTTGCCAATCCAGGCGCCCATCGGCTGCGGTGCGGCGGCCGAATACGGTGGCCTTCGACTCATCCTGCGGGGTTTCGCTGACCTTGCCCTGGCGCAGGTCTGGCAACGTGTCACGCAGCAGGTCGGCGGCGGCAGCGCGCAACTTGCCATGCAGGCTCAGCGCCGTGTCGCTGCGCTCGATGGCTACCCGCAGCTGGGCGACGATGGCACCGGCATCGGCGCGCTTGACCATGCGGTGCAGGGTCACGCCGGTTTCGCTTTCGCCGTTGACCAGCACCCAGTTGGCCGGGGCGCGGCCACGGTAGCGCGGCAGCAGCGAGCCGTGCAGGTTGAACGCACCTTTGCGGCCGGTGGCCAGCAGCGGTTCGCTCAGCAGGTTGCGGTAGTAGAACGAGAACAGGTAGTCGGGGGCCAGCTGGCTGATGCGCTCGACCCACAGCGGATGGTTGACGTCCTCTGGCGCATGCACCGGGATGCCTTTGCGGGCACACAGTTGGGCAACCGAGGCGTAGAAGGTGTTTTCCTTGGGATCGTCGGCATGAGTGAACACCGCTGCGATGTCATAGCCGCTGTCGAGCAGGGCTTCAATACCGGCGCAGCCGATATCGTGGTACGCGAAGACAACCGTTTTTGCACTCATGAGTGAACCTGACCAGAAGTAGAGGAATTGAAACCGTCAACGGTGACGCTTGCTGCGGGTGCAGGCGGTGGGCCGCTGCGCAGCACTCTTTCGATGAAGAACCGCGGGCGGGCGCGCACGTCGCTGTACATCCGGCCCAGGTACTCGCCGAGCAAGCCCATGCCGATGAACTGGCCGCCGGTGAACACGAACAAGACGGCGAACAGAACGAACAGGCCGTTGCCGGCCCAGCCCGGGCCATACGCCAGGCGCAGCACGACCAGCCCGAAGGCGAACAGCACGCCGAGCGCGGCCATGCTGAAACCGACGATGCTCAGCAGGCGCAATGGCGTGGTGGTCATGCAGGTGATCAGGTCGAACATCAGGCTGATCAGGCGCATCGGGCTGTATTTCGAATCGCCGTGTTCTCGCTCGGAGTGGGTCACCAGGATCTCGGTGGTGTGGCGGGCGAAGCTGTTGGCCAGAATCGGGATGAACGTGCTGCGCTCGCGGCAGGCGAGCATCGCGTCGATCACCGTGCGTCGGTAGGCACGCAGCATGCAGCCGTAGTCGCTCATGGCGACACCGGTGGAGCGCTTGACCGCGTAGTTGATCACCTTCGACGGCCAGCGGCGCAGGGCCGAGTCCTGGCGGTTGCTGCGTACCGTGCCGACCACGTCGAAGCCACGTTCGGCTTCGGCAACCAGTCGCGGGATTTCTTCCGGCGGGTTCTGCAGGTCGGCGTCGAGGGTAATGACCACGTCACCCTTGCACTGCTCGAAACCGGCCATGATCGCCGCGTGCTGGCCGTAGTTGCGGTTGAGGATGACTGCCACGAACGGGCTGTTTTCGGCTTGGGCGGCGGCCTCAAGGATGTGCGCGGAGTCGTCGCGGCTGCCGTCGTCGACCAGCACGATTTCATAGGGGTGACGCAGTTGCTCGCAGGCTGCGCCAGTACGACGCAGCAGCTCGGGCAGGCTTTCCTGCTCGTTGTAGACCGGGATGACGATGGACACGCAATGGATCGGGTAAGGTCTCACGAGCGATTTCCCACAAGCTGTTCTATGGCGGTGACGACGCGGTCGAGGTCCTGGTTGGTCATGTCGGGGAACAACGGAATGGAGCACAGCCGCGCCGAGTTCCATTCGGTGTTCGGCAGCGACAGCTGCGGATAACGCTGGCGGTACCAGGTATGCAGGTGGGTCGCGATGAAGTGGATGCCGGTGCCGATGCCGCGTTCCTGCAGGCCTTTCATGAAGGCTTCGCGGTCCAGGCCGCAGCGTTCGCTGTCGATGCGCAGGATGTACAGGTGCCAGGCGTGCTGCTGTGGGTAGTCCGGCACGGCCAGGGGCTGCACCGGCAGGCCAGACAGGCGCTGCTGGTAGCGAGCGGCCAGCTCGGTGCGACGGGCGTTGATCGCATCCAGGCGTTGCAGTTGCACCAGGGCGATGGCGGCGTTGATGTCGGCGAGGTTGTACTTGAAGCCAGGCTCGATGACCTGGGCCTGAGGCTTGCGACCGTGGGTCATGCGGTCATAGGCATCGACACCCAGGCCATGGAATTTGAGCATGCGCACGCGGCTGGCCAGGGCTTCGTCGTCGCTGACGAACATCGCACCTTCGGCGCAGGTCATGTTCTTGATCGCATGGAACGAGAAAATCGCCGTACCGCGGGCACCGACGTGTCGGCCCTTGTAGCGGGTGCCGGCGGCATGGGCCGCGTCTTCGATGACGGCGATGCCATGCTTGTCGGCGAGGGCGTACAACGGGTCGAGGTCAAAGGCTGCGCCGGCGTAGTGCACCGGAATGATGGCCTTGGTCCGCGGGGTGATGGCAGCTTCGATGCGTGCCGCGTCGGTCATCAGGGTGTTTCGATCGACATCGACGAACACCGGCGTGGCGCCGAGCAGCGAGATCATGTTGGCCGTGGACACCCAGGTCTGCGATGGGGTGATGACTTCATCCCCCGGGCCGATACCCAATGCGAGCAAGGCGATGTGCATACCGCCAGTGGCCGATGACAGGGCTACCGCATGGCGGCAACCGACGTACTGCGCGAACTGCTCTTCCAGTGCCTGGTTCTGTGGCCCGGTCGTGATCCAGCCCGAACGCAGGACTTTTTCAACAGCCGCTATTTCTTCTTCGCCCATACTCGGACGTGAGAAGGGGAGAAACGCCTCACTCATGAGCACCTCGGTGATACAGGAAAAGTGACAGAACCCATTGATTTCATTGGTTCAATTGCCAGCGTAGACGCAAAGAAGTTTTTTGCATCCCGTGCACAAGCTAAAAGTTGCTGTGTTGCGCTAAGTCAAAGTTTTCTGCGGTGCTCAGTCATCCATGCCGTAGTGATGGTCAAGGGCTTATCCAGCCAAAGGGTATGCTCGATTTTGTGAAAGAAGTATAAAAAAAGGGTCGCGTTATCATTACATCGCACAGGCAGACAGCTGCGGTTCAGGTTGCCGGCCAAGTGTGAAGCTAACAAGAAACTTAATATGCATAAACATCCATTCGGATGGCTGTAAAACTGTGCGTTTAGTTGCCGGTTTAGAAGCTGTTAGTTGACGCTTGGCAGCGTTGCAAGGGGTGTGCCTAGGCCTTGGGGATATAAGCCACGCTTTGATCATCACGGGTGTGTAGCCACTGCTCGCCACGGCTGGGCTGGGTGGTGACCACTTGGTGGTCGTATTCCAGGTAGCCAAGGGGTGGCGTCTCGCCATGGCGGTAATGCGCGACGATGATCGTGCGCTGCGGGTCCCAGTGCTTGCCGCTGGTGCGCTCCAGCCAGGCCATCAACGTCGCGGTGTCGCCAGCGCGGGGATAATGCTCGGTCTGCGCCACATAGTAGAAGGGGGCACCACCCGTTTGGAGGTACATCGGCACCTTGTTGTCCACCTCGACCATGACCAGCTGCCATTGCGCCAAGGGGGCCTGACGGCTCGCCTGTTCGCGTACCGCCTCACCGAAGCGGATCACGCCGCCGCCACCATTGCTCCACGGCACGAGGATACCCAGCACTGCCAGCAGCAACACGGCAGTCACCGCGAAACCGGCCTGCAGACGACGCCCGGTGTCTTCGCGCACGGCCAGGCGCCGGGTAATCCACCAGGCACCGAGCAGCTGCGCGAACGGCACCAGCGGCAGCACATAGTAGCTGCGCCGGCTGCCACTGGCGGTGAGAACAGCATCAGCAGACCAAGCCCTTGTACCAGCCAGCGGCTATTGGGCTCGATCTGCCGCCAGTGGCGCAGGGCAACCCACACGGCGATGATCCAGCAGGGTGCCCAGGGCAGGGTATAGACCGGCAGGTACACCAGGTAGGTGTAGATTGGCCCGAGGTTGTCGAATGGCTGGAAGAACCGCAGCACATTCTCGCGCAGCACCAGCCCCAGGCCGCTTTCGCCGTAATCAGGCGCGCCGTACAGGTGCGAGAGCAGAAACGGCAACATGTACAGCATGCCTGCCAGCAGCAGAGCAGCCAGCAGGCGCAGGTTCAGATGGCGGCGCCAGCGGCCTTCGCGCAGCAAGTGCGGCAGCAACACCAGGCCAGGCAGGATGAAGCCGATCAAGCCCTTGAACAACGACGTCAGCGCCAGTAGGCCGAAGAACCCGACGTAGCGCCAGAAGCGGGTATCGTCCGGCCCGCGGCAATACCACCAGATTGCTGCCAGTACGCCGCACACGGTAAGGATGTCGGCAGTGGCGACCCGTGCCCAGAACACGAAGTAGAAGGTCGTGGCCAGCATCCAGCCGGCGACCAAGCCGGTGCCCTTGCGGAACAGGCGCTCGCCCAGCAGGTAGGTCAGCCAGACACTCAACCACGCCGCGACCACCGAGGACAGGCGCAGCGACCAAGGCCCCAGGCCACCGGTCAGCCAGGCGCTGGCCGTGATCAGCCAGTAGGACAGCAGGGGTTTGTCGTAATAGGCGCCGCCTTTCAGGTAGGGGTCAAAATAGTCTCCGCTTTGTAACATCTGCAGGGAAATGTTGGCCCAGCGGGTTTCTGCTCCCCATAACTCGCGACTGCCCAAGCCCAGCGTCAATAACGAGGCGGTGACGGCCAGCAGTAACAGCAAGGCGCGTTGCTCGGTTGTTTTGAAATTCATGGCTGACTCTGCGGGTGGGCAAATTGTCGGCGAATCCTAGGTGGAGAAAAGTGCGGGGGGAGTGAAGGATTGGTGAAAAAGTTACTGTTTGTGCTGCATAATCATATAACTACACTAAATGGTTATTTAGTGTAGTTATAAAATAAATGCATAACTGTTAACAGAAGCGGCGGGCGATCCATACCGTCTGGCCGCCACACTCAGGGTCTTCGACGATATGGTCCAGTACCGCGAAGCCGTGTTCACTTAGTTGTGCGGTGTATTCCTCAGGATCCAGGCTGGCGTGATACAAGGTTTCGCCTTGGAAGATACCTAAAGCTTCACCCAGCGAGGTACCGCTGGTGAACATCAGAATTGCACCGGGTGCCGCATGACGCTGTAACACAGGGAACATCCTGCGCTGATCATCGGGCTTGAGATGAAAAAAGCTGTTCCAGGCAAGGATGCCGTCGAACTGGAGCTCGAGCGACCGCGTGCGCATGTCTGCATGAATCCATGAATGCTCAGGGAAACGGCTGCGACATAGAGCAAGCATCCGCGCTGATGAATCCACGCCAGTTACCGCCAGCCCGGCATCGATCAGATAACGTGCCACGGGCTGACCGGAGCCACAGCCCAGATCCAGTACCGTTGCAGAGGGATTCAGCAAGGCATGGAAACGTTTGATCCATTTGTGTTCGGTCAAACGATCGCCGCGCAACTCATTCCACGCGTGGGCGTGCCGGTTGTAGAGATCGATGATGGTGTCGGCCGAGGGATGGTCAGGCATCTGGCGTCCTTGATTGTGATGGAAGCGTCTTGAAGGGTGCCGTTTGGACATGGCGCTGAAGATAGCGTGTGGAGCATGGCATGAACACAGACTCAGGAAATTCAGCCTGGTCTTGTTTTGAAATCTCCCTGACCTACGTCCCGCTCGCTGTATACGAATGTACGCATAATGCATATTATGTTAAATGGTGTAATGAGCTTACACGGCTTGGATCAAATCCAGCCATTCGTCCATTGGTCTGTCCGCTTGCTCGCTCTGGGTTGTCCTCTAGGAACAACAGCCAGAGACACGCTCATGCGCCAACTACTCAAATCGATATCCCTTCCCCTTACCTGCACTCTGCTGTGGGCTTGTTCCGCTGCCGAGACGAAGTCGCCTGTGGAGACTCCAGGCAGGCCCGAGTCGGCTAAAACCCAACTGCTCGAGGCCGGTGCTGCGACGCTGCAATCCAAGCCGCCCATTGAAGCAATCAACGCCTATCTGGATGGCTTTCACTTCTACAACGGCTACCCGGATGTGCAGATGGAAGCGCATCACTACTGCTCAATTCTGAATGAGGATGTCATTCAGTGCGTCATCTTTGACGGCAACACCAAGGGCGCGAAGATCATGGGTGTCGAGTACATCATCGATGAGCAACTCTTTGCGTCGCTGCCGGCCAGGGAAAAGGCAATGTGGCACAGCCATGGCTATGAGGTGTCCTCTGGCCAGTTGATCGCTCCAGGCATACCCGCGCCTGCCGAGCATGCCCTGATGGAGCGCCTGGCACATACCTATGGCAAGACATGGCACACCTGGCATACCGACCAGGACAAAGCACTGCCTGTCGGTGTGCCGCAATTGATGATGGGCTTCACCGCCGATGGCCAGGCTGACGCAGCGATGGTCGAGCAGCGCAATCGGCGCTTGGGCGTGGATACTTCCAGGAAGAAGGACCAGCGGGCCGATATTCGAATACCTGCGCGAGATCCCGGCGCGGATGGCTGGCAGCATGGCAACGTCATTCAGATCACCGATCCGATCGGTGCTCACCTGCACCGGCCCGCGGCATCGACACCAGAGAAAACAAACAGTCGCTCCAGCCGATAGCGTTAGGCGCTGGCGTCAGGCCTTGCTCAACTCGCCGATCTTCTCCAGCCGTGCACGCACGATGTTGCGGCTGATGTTCAGCAGTCGACCGGTTTGCAGCTGGTTGCCATGGCAGTACCGGTAAGCCTCGCGGAAAACCGTTTCCTCGATGTGCTCATACAGGTTGGCAACGTTCTGTTCGAACAAGGCCAACAAGGCGCTTTCCAGGCTGGGCGGCGCAGCACTCGCCACGCCAGGGGTGGTGTGCGGGATCTGCCCTTGGGAGGGCCCCAGCGGGCGCATGTCGACCAGGTGCAGGTCGCCTGGCGCCACCACCTGGTGCCGGCACACCAGCAACGCATGGTGAATGGCGTTCTCCAGTTCACGAATGTTGCCCGGCCAACTGTGCGCCAGCAGCTTGCGTTCGGCATCCGGGCTCAGTGAGGCGCGGTCGTAGCCCAGGCGCCGGCAGTGCTCTTCGATGAAGAATTCTGCCAGCGGCAGGATGTCGCCTGGACGCTCGCGCAGCGGCGGCAGGCGAATCGTGGCGACGTGCAGACGGTAGAACAGGTCCTCGCGGAAATGCCCCGCCACTACGGCGTCCGCCAGGTTGACGTTGGTCGCCGCCACCAGGCGCACATTGATCGGGATCGGCGTGCGCGAGCCAAGGCGCACCACTTCGCGCTCCTGCAGCACCCGCAGCAATTTCACCTGCATGTTCAGCGGCAGGTCGCCGATTTCGTCCAGGAACAACGTGCCACCGTTGGCCGCTTCGAACCAGCCGGCCTTGTTCGAGGTGGCGCCGGTGAACGCGCCCTTTTCATGTCCGAAAAGCTCGCTCTCGACCAGGGTTTCGGCGAATGCACCGCAGTTGACCGCCACGAACGGCTCGCGGCCGCGGCGGCTCAGGTGATGGATATGGCGGGCAACCAGCTCCTTGCCGGTGCCGGTTTCGCCGATGATCAGGGTGTTGGCTTCGCTAGGTGCCAGGCGCTCGATGCGGCTGAGCAGTTCCTGGGAACGGGGATCCTTGAATACAAGGACGGTGGCACGCACTGACTTGGTCAGCTCGCGGGCATTCGGATGGGTGATCAGCGACATGGGGGCTTTCCTGGCAGTTGAAGCGCGCCCCAATAGTTGCATGAAATAAATTAGATCAAAAAATTATTAATTAATATTTATATATTCCATTATTGACTATTGAAAAATTCAGCAGCTGAGTGCTGCTGGAGCAGCAGCGCAGCAGCAACCGCGTGCCTGCCGACCAGCAGGCAAAGACCGGCCCGAGGCATCGAGGATTTTGCTGTATCCCCCGCCAGTCAAGGGCTACAGCTGATCGAGCAAGAGCTGGCATGCATTTCGCTCCAGGCCTGGAAACGTCCGATCCGCTCAACCACGCGGGCCGGGCACGTCGAACCTCTGCCTGGAGCTGCACATGAACACACCCTGGCGTCACGCCCTCGCCTTGCTCGGCGGCCTGTTCCTGAGCCTGGCCGCACTGGCGGCCGAGCCACCGGCTGCGGTGCGCATCGCCATCGTCGCTTTCACCCAAGGCGGCGCGCCGGTATTCGGCGGCATACCCGGCCGGGTGATCGAAGAAGGCTGGCTCGAACAACAGCTGGCGGCACGCGGCGTCAAGCTGCAGTGGACCGCCCTGCCCCATGCCGGCGCCGGGCCGCAGATCAATGAGGGGTTCAGCAACAACAGCCTGGACTTCGCGGTGCGCGGTGACCTGCCCTCGGTGATCGCCGGGGCGGGTCAGGTGCCGGGCAAGCTGGTGGTGCCCGGCGGCAGCGGTAACAACATCTACCTGGTGGTACCCGCCGACTCCCCGGTGCACGACATCCAGGCACTCAAGGGCAAGCGCCTGGCCCTGCACCGCGGCCGCCCCTGGGAGTTCGCCTTCAGCAACTACCTTGCCAGCCAAGGGCTGAAACTCAGCGACTTCAAGATTGCCAACCTCAACCCGCAAGTAGGCGCCGCGGCTGTGTCCGCCGGCAAGGTCGATGCGGCGGTGCTGCTGAACGAGGCCTACGCCCTGGAAGACAAGGGCGTGGCGCGCATCCTCTGGTCGACCAAGCAAGGCGCTGATGACTGGCGGCTGGTCTCGGACCTGTGGGGCACCGACGCCTTCATCACGCAATACCCGGAGCTGACCCAACTGGTGGCAACGGCCTGGGTGCGTGCGGCGTGGTGGATTTCCCAGGAGCAGAACCGTGACGGCTACTACGCGCTGTCGTCGCGTGCCGGCGTCGCCGAAAGCGTACTGCGCCGCGACGACCAGGACGACCCGGTGGCCTGGAAAACCCGCTGGGCACCCAAGAGCGATGCACAGCTCAAGGCCCACTACCACGCCCTCGCCCAGTACGCGCTGGACAACCGCCTGATCCGCGCCCCTTACGACATCAGCCAGGACCTTGCCACCGGCTTTACCCGCCAGGCACTGATCGACCTGCAACTGACCCACTACTGGCCGTCCCTGGACGCTCAACTCAGTCAACAACCTTGAGAACCTTGCGCATGAAACTGCCTGCTTCAATCGCCTTCAGCGTCACCGCCCTGGCCTTTTCCATCGGTGCGATGGCGGCCGACACCTTTGCCCCCAAGCCTGACCCGCAGCAGGGTGACGGCCGGGTTTCTAGCTTCTACACCTGGAGCAAGGCGATCCCTGCCACCCCGGGCAAGCTGCTGCGCAGCGAGCCACTGGAGCAGGCATTGAGCCTCCCCAATGCCGCCAGCGCCCAGCGCATCCTCTACACCTCGCTGGACGGTATCGACGGCAAGACGCCGATCGTGGTCTCCGGCGCGCTGTTCATTCCCAAAGGCAAGGCGCCCGCTGGCGGCTGGCCGGTCGCCAGCTGGGGGCATGGCACGGTAGGCGTGGCGGATATCTGCGCGCCGTCGTGGGCCGGCCGCTCCTACCGCGATGTGCAGTACCTCAATCGCTGGCTGGCCGAGGGCTATGCCATCGTCGCCACCGACTACCAAGGCCTGGGTGTGCCAGGCGGTCACCCGCTGCTCAACAACCGCATGGCCGCCTACGGCATTCTCGATGCGGCCAAGGCTGTGGTCGCCGGCGTCCCGGGGCTCGCCGACAAGGTGCTGATCATCGGCCAATCCCAGGGCGGCGCCGGTGCCTTCGCCGCAGGTGCGTATGCCGCCACTTACGCGCCCGACCTGGGGGTCAAGGGCAGTATCGGCACCGGGGTGATCTACACCGTAGGTTCGAAGAACGTCGGTGAACAGGACCAGGACAAGGTCGACCCGGCCCTGGCCTATGGCTTCTATACCCTGCTCGCCGCGCAGCAGTACGACCCAAGCATCGATCCGCGCGATTTCTACACCGACAAGGCCTTGCCTCTGTTCGAGCAGGCCCGCACCAGCTGCCTGTCGTCGCTGGTCAGCGACGTGGTGGGCAGCGGCCTGACCCCTGCCAATGCCAAGAAGGATTACCAGGGCGACAAGCTAAAGCCATGGCTGGCCCAGGTGTCCTACCCGACCCTCAAGCTGGCCCAGCCGATCTTCATCGGCACCGGAGCCGAAGACAAGACTCCCGCCGCCGCCACCCAGGTTGCCCTGATGCAGGACGCCTGCAAGGCAGGCTCCGTGGTGCAGGGCCATTTGTACAAGGGCCTGGGCCATAGCGAAACGGTCAATGCGTCGCTGAAGGACTCGATTCCCTTTGCCCGCCAGGTCATCAACGGCCAGCCGGTAACGCCCAACTGCAGCCCAACCGTCCAGTAAAGAGGCCACCCCATGAGCATCGAGTTCTTCACCCGCCTGCCGCTGCATGGCGAAACCCAATACCTGCCCGGCGACCCGCGCAACCGCGGCGACTGGCACGCCGGCGGCCCCAGCACTGGCGCGGTTTCCGCCTTCGCCGTGGGCGATCACTTCAGCTACATCGACTACCTGGGGCAGATCGCCCGCGCGGCAGAGATCAACGGGTTCGGCGGCGCACTGATGGTCAATGCGCCGACCGGCGAGGAACCCTGGACCGTCTGCTCGCTGCTGGCCCGGGAAACCCGCACGTTGAAGTTCGTCACCGCCTTCCAGCCCTACCACTACACGCCCTGGGTGGCGGTGCAACAGGCCGCGACCTACCAGCGCGCCACCGGCAACCGCCTGGTGTGGAACATCATCAACGGCGGCTCGGATGCCATTCAGCGCCAGGTCGGCGACTTCGAGGGCCATGACCAGCGTTACGCCCGGGCCACCGAATTCATGGACGTGGTGCGCGGCTATTGGCACAACGAGCAATTCCATTACCAAGGCACCTACTACAGTGCAGAAGGCGGTGGCTTGCGTGGCCCGCTGAAAAAGGCCGAGCTGCCGCTGATCTGCACCGCCGGCTCATCGGAAGCCGCCCGCGAGTTCGCGGCCAAGCATGCCGACTTCTACCTGATGCGTGCCGAGCACCCGGACGAGATCGCCGCGCTGATCGCCGACATCCGTGCCCGTGCGCTGAAGTGGGGCCGCAGTGAGATTCGCTTCGGCCTGTCCATCGATGTGATCGCCCGCGACACCGAAGAGGCCGCCCTGGCCGAGGCCAAGCGCTTCTTCGACGAAGGCGTGGCCAAGGGCTCGGTCAAGGCCCGCGCGGCCCACGCCGGGCTGCGTACCGCACGCAAGCTGAGCTACGAACATGGCTACAGCGAGAAAGACGACCAGCAAGCGTACGACGACTTTTTCATC
Source organism: Pseudomonas sp. NPDC086566 (assembly GCF_050280885.1). Taxonomy (NCBI): domain Bacteria; kingdom Pseudomonadati; phylum Pseudomonadota; class Gammaproteobacteria; order Pseudomonadales; family Pseudomonadaceae; genus Pseudomonas; species Pseudomonas sp. NPDC086566. The sequence goes on along the minus strand of NZ_JBNNWD010000001.1, from coordinate 643,938 downwards.
CACCCCAACGTCTGGACCGGATTCGGCTACATCGGCATCCCACCCGGCTGCGCGCTGGTGGGCAGCTACAGCAATGTGGTGGCACGCATCCGTGAGTACCACGGCATTGGCATCGACCTGTTCTTCCTGGCCGGCTACCCGCACCTGGAAGAGGCCTACCGCCTTGGCGAACACATCCTGCCGCACTTCCGTGGCGAGCGCGCAGCCCTTGCCCGCCCGGCCGCCACCGCCGTGCAACTGCACGCCAGCAATGGGGGCTGAGGCCATGGCCAGGGACGGTTACCCACTGAGCCGGCGCAGCTTCCTCGGGCACGCCGGGATACTGGCCGGCGGCCTGCTCAGCGGTTGCGGTGCCGACGACAGCCCCGGCAGCGCTGTCGCCGACCAGCCACGCTACGGTGGGCGTCTGCGGCTGGGCATCATCGACGGCAACCAGAGCGGCAACCTCGACGCCCACAAACCGGTTGGCAGCGGCATCGTGCGCGGCTTTGCACTGTACAGCAAACTGTGGGAATGGGATGAGCAGATGCAGCCGCGCCTGGCCCTGGCCGAATTCGCCGAGCCCAACGCCGATGCCAGCGGCTGGACCTTGCGCCTCAAGCCGGGGCTGGAATTCCACCACGGCAAGACCATCGATGCCGACGACCTGATCTTCTCCATCCGCCGCCTCACCGACCCGCAGCTGGCCTCGCCCTATGCCGCCCTGCTGCATTGGGTCGACCGCGACAACCTGGTCAAGCTCGACTCGCGCACGGTGCGCCTGGCCTTCCGCGAGGGCCGCAGCTTTTTGCCGCTGCCAGAAACCTGGGTCAACTTCGGTGGCATCGTGCCGGTCGATTATCACCCGGTCACCAACCCCGTTGGCGCCGGGCCCTACAAGCTCGAGCGGTTCACCCCGGGCCAGCGCTCGCTGTTCAGCCGCTTCGCCAACTACTACAAACCTGGCAAGCCGTACGCCGACGAGCTCGAGATCATCGATTTCAAAGACCAGACCGGCCGACTGGCGGCCTTGCGCGCCGGGCAGATCGACATGGCCAACGTCATGTCCACCGAACACCTGCAGGTGTTGCAGGCCGACCCGCGCTTGCGCCTGCTCAAGTCGGTGAGCGGCAACTGGCTGTCGTTCGACATGAACACCGCCAAGGCGCCGTTCGACGACCCGCGGGTGCGAGAGGCGTTCCGCCTGCTGGCCGACCGCGAGGAGCTGGTGCGCCGTGCGCTGAACGGCCAGGGCCGGGTGGCCAACGACCTGTATGCACCGTTCGACCCGACGTTCGATCATGGCCTCGGGCCGCGCCCGCACGACCCGCAACGGGCTTCGCAGTTGCTCAAGGAGGCGGGCCAGGAGGGCCTGCAGGTGGAACTGGTCACCACGCCGGGGCCCGGGCTTGCCTCTGCGCTGGTACTGGCCGAACAGGCCCGGCGCATCGGCGTGACCATCACCGTGCGCCAGGTCGACCTCGCCACCTTCCAGGGGCCGCAAGGCAATGACTGGACCCTGAGCACCGGTGGCAGCATCGGCGCGCCATTTTTGGCCAGCGCCATGCACACCGATGCGCCCTTCGCCGTGGCCAACAAGACCCACTTCCACGACCCCGAATTCGCCGAAGCCTTCCTCGCCGCCATGGCCCAGCCGGACCTGGAAAAACGCAAGGCACTGGTGCACCGCGCCCAGCGTATCCAGTACCAGCGCGGCGGCATGCTGATCTGGGGCTATGCCGACCTGCTCGACAGCGTCAGTACCCGCGTAGGCGGCGCACAGGCCGAGCAATCGCTGTTCAGTACCTGGCGCTTCGAAAGCCTGTGGCTGAAAAGCTGAACGGCCGGCCGCTAGCGGCCACCCGCTGAATCCCCCAACCGCAGGCGCGGCTGCGCCCTCGCTTTTTCCCTTTCCCGAACAGAACGAGGCCCAGCCACATGCTCCGCGTTGCCCTGCTGCACCCGACATTCAGGCCCAGCTCGCTGGCCCTGGCCATCCTGGCCACCAGCGCGCCCTTGGTCCAGGCCGAAGACACGCAACTGCAAACAGTGACCGTGCAGGCCCGGCAGGCCGATGACGATGCCCTGCCCTCCCGGCCACCGGCCTCGATCTACGGCGGCCTTGAAGCCAAGGTGCTCGACACCCCGCGCTCGGTCACCCAGATCAACGCCGAACAGCTGGCCCGCGACCCGATCCGCAGCTCGGACGACCTGGTCAAATATGCCCCCGGGATCACCCGTGGGGGTGGCCAGAACGCCGGCATCGCGCCGCAGATGCGCGGTCAGAACAGCGAGGTGTTCCAGGACGGCCAGCGCGCCTATGGCGTGCGCCACCCCGCCAACTTCAACGCTTATGAGGGCGCCGACATCGTTGCCGGCCCCTCCTCGGTCAGCTACGGCTCGGTCAGCGGCAGCGGCGGCTACGTCAACTACCTGAGCAAAAAGCCTGACTTCAACCAGTTTCGCACCAGGCTCAGCGGCGATATCGGCAGCTGGATCCCCGACGGCGAATCGCGGGACGCCACCCGTTTCAGCATCGACAACACCGGCCCCCTCAGCGACAGCCTGGCCTACCGGGTCAGCATCACTCGCCAGCGCCAGGAAGATTTCTACGACAACGTCGAAAACAACTTCGACGCCTTCTATGGTGCGCTGGCGTTTCGCAACGACAGCGTGCGGGTGGACTGGAACGCGGCCTACGATGACTATTTCGACTACAACATCACCCATGGCTGGAACCGCGCCAGCCAGGAGCTGGTAGACCACGGCAAGTACTACGCTGGCCGCGCCACGCCGATCATCCAGAACGGCAAGGCATTGTGGTCGCCGGTGCTGTCTTCAGGTGCCGCCGACGCCCAGGTGCTCGGCTGGGTGCAGCGCCAGCGCAATGCCCAGGGCCAGTATGCAGTGGTCAATGGCACCTTCCAGAACGCCTCGCCCAACACCCAGGCCAGCCCCGGCAGCCTGCGCGGCTGGGTCTACGACCCCTCGCTGGCGGGCAATGGCCTGACCTCGCTGTCGTCGCAGACCGGCCAGCGGGAACAGGACCAGAACCGCTCGCGGCGCTTCACCACGCAGCTGCGCGTCGAAGGCGAGCTGACCCCGGCCATCACCCTGGCCAACAGCACCTTCTACCAGCATTCCACCGACACCACCGATGCGGTGGGGGCATTCCAGGTACAAGGCAAGGACGACATCTTCGACAACCGCTTCGAGTTCCGCGCCCGCGGCCAATGGCAACTGGGCGGCCTGACGCTGATCGATGACAGCAACACCGGGCTGATCTACCGGCGCGAGACGAACGAATCGATTGCTGCAAACAACAGCTTCGGCTCTACCATCAACGCCTACGACCTGACGCTCGACCCAACGCTGAAGAACCCCGGTGACCTGCTGGGCCTGGCCGGGCGCAACCCCGCTGGCGGCAACGCAGCCTGGATCGGCCAGCCGGGCGTGCCGCAGTTCTCCCATTATTACGGCTGGCTCAACCTGCCGGCCATGTACCCGGCCGGCCACGGGCTGTACGCCGAATCGGTGGCGCCCTATACCGCCGACAGCACCTGGACCACTCGGACCTTGTTCAGCCAGCACAACCTGCGCCTGGGTGAGCGCGTAGGGCTGAACCTGGGCGCCAGCCGCAGCTGGATCGACGCGCACATCGAAAACCCCTTCGTCCTCGCCGGCGGCAACCCGCGCAAGGACGCGAACAACTACCGGTTGTTCTCGGTACAGGTCAGCCCCTATTTCAAACCCTCGGAGAACAGCACGCTGTACTACACCTTCGATCGCTCGCTGGCGGTCAATACCGGCTTCTTCACCAATGGCCTGGGCTGGGGCAGTGGCGCCGGGGCCAACCAGCTGAACCCGCTGGCCTTCGAAAGCCTCAGCGTGCTGCATGAGCTGGGCCTGAAGGTCGAGGCCATGCCTGACCAGTTGTTCTTCACCCTGGCTGCCTACCGCCAGGCCCGCGACCAGGCGCCAGACAGCAACAACAACATCGCCCGGCTGATCGTCAAAGGCTGGGAAGCCACCCTGCGCTACCAGGACGAGCACCTGCGCGGCGGCCTCAACCTCAGCCGCATCAGTGCCTACAACGAGTTCACCAGCCAGGCGGGTTTCGCCTCGGCCGGCTTCATCCCGGACAACGGCACCGTGTTCGGCGACAACAACAGCCTCAACCAGCGCCCGTCCGGCAAGTTCGATGCGGTGCAGATTCCTGAATACAACGCCGGCGGTTACATCGACTACCGCTTCGCCTCGGGCTTTGGCGTGGAGCTGTCGGGCTGGTGGACCAGCAGCTGGTACCTGAACCTGAGCAAGACGGTGAAGGTGCCTGACGAGTACAACCTCGACCTCGCCGCTTACTACCGCCAGCCCCAATGGGGCGTGACCTTGCGCATGCTCAACGTCACCGATGAGCTGAACTTCGTCAGCGGCCTGGCCGGCTCGACCAACACCTTCCTCCAGCCCATGCCGGGCCGCACCCTGCTGGCACAGGTGGATTACCAATTCTGATTCCCCCACACAAGGCCATGCCCATGTCCATTGAATTCGTCGGTATGATTTTCCCCCGCCAATGGTCGGAAACCCGCGGCGTACGCACGCCCGACTTCGACCTCCCGTTCATCCGCCATCATGCCCGCGCCCATGAGCACGCTGGTTTCGACCGGGTATTGATCGCCAGCGGCCCGGGTAGCGCCGACAGTTTGCAGATCGCCGCCTATGCCGCCGCGCACACCGAACGCCTGGGCTTCATGATCGCCCATCGCCCGGCCCTGACCGCGCCCACGGTGGCGGCACGGGCTTTCGCTACCCTTGACCACACCACGGGTGGCGGGCGTATCCGTTTGCATGCCATCACCGGGATCACCGCCGAGCCCCAGGAAGGCGACAGCCTGCTGGACAAGACCGAACGCTACCGGCGCACCGATGAATACCTGGACATCGTTCGCCGCACCTGGACCGCCGAGGAACCGTTCGATTTCGAAGGCCGCTATTTCAACATCAAGGGTGCATTCTCACCGGTCAAGCCCCTGCAGCAGCCGCATATCCCCATCTCCTTCGGTGGTTCGTCCGACATCGCCTATCAGATTGCCGTCAAGCACGCGGACCTGTACGCCCTGTGGGGGGAACCCCTGAGCGGCGTCGCCGAGCAGATTGCCAAGGTCAAGGCAGCGGCCAGCGCCGCCGGCGTTGCAGCACCACGGGTCAGCCTGTCGGTACGGTTGATTCTCGGGGCCACCGAGGAACAGGCCTGGCAGCGCGCCGAGCAGATCCTGGCGCAGATCAAGGCCAACCCACAGTTCGCCGCCGACAGCCCGTGGCAGAAGCGGATCAAGGGCACCGGCTCCGAGCGCCTGCTCGCCGCGGCGGCGCGCGCCGATCGGCATGACCGCGCGCTGTGGATGCCAACCGCGACGGCGGTCGGCGCTTACGGGGATACCACGGCACTGGTGGGTACGCCCGAGACTGTGGCGCAGGCGCTTCTGGATTACATCGACCTGGGCGTGACCACCTTCCTCAACCGCGGTTATGACCCGCTGTATGACACGGTGGACTATGGGCGCTGGATCATTCCGGCTGTACAGGAGGAGGTGCGGCGCCGGCAGGCCAGGTTTGCCGGTCAGGTGTAGCTGCAAGCGAAAGGGCTGCCAATGCAGCCCTTTGGCTTGCGCCCATTGCGCCAGGCAGAGGGTCAGTCTGTTGCCAGACTCGGTGAATGCTCGATCAGCGTGCGGGTATAGGCGGCAGCCGGCTGCCCAAGCACCTGATCGGCCGAACCCTGCTCTACCACCCGGCCCTGGCGCAACACCAGCACCCGATCGGCAATCGCCCGCACCACACCCAGGTCATGGGTCACGAACAACAGCGTGAGCCCTTCGTCCTGAAGCCTGCGAAGCAGCGCCAGGATCGAGGCCTGCACCGACACGTCCAGCGCCGAGGTGATCTCATCGCAGACCAGTAACTTCGGCTGGCAGATCAACGCCCGGGCAATCGCCACCCGCTGCCGCTCGCCACCTGAAAGGCTGTTGGGGTAAAGCTGCGCAATGCTCGCCGGCAACGATACCCGCTCCAGCACCGCCTCGACCCGGTGCTGCGCCTGTGCGCCACGGATACCGAAGAAATGCGCCAGCGGTGCGCTCAGGATCTGCCCGATGGTCTGGCGTGGGTTAAGGGCCCGGTACGGGTTCTGGAACACGTACTGGATCTGGTGGCGCTGCCGCACATCGCGTTGCCTGGCGGCCAGTGCCAAGGGTTCGCCCGCGTAGCGAAGCTGCCCCTCGACGTTCTCACCCAGCCCCGCTATGGCCCTGGCCAGGCTGGTCTTGCCCGAACCGGACTCACCGACCAGCGCCAGGCATTCACCCTGGCGTACGGCGAGCGAAACATCGAACAGCACCTGACGGTCATAGGCCACCTCCAGGCCTCGTACCTCAAGCAGCGGCGTTGCCTCATGCGTCGCGACAAACGTGGCGGCTGTCTCGTGCAAGGCCATCGACTCGCGCAGCGGCGCCAGGCAGGCTACCTGATGGTCCGAAGCGTGGCCAACCAGAGGTGGCTCGATCACCGCGCATTCGGCACGGCGCCTGGCACACCGGGGCGCGAAAGCACAGCCTTGAGGGCGCTGCCCGGGCGCCGGGGCATGCCCGGTAATCGCCTGCAACGGCTGACGCCGGGCAATGTCGGGGATGGCCGCGAGCAAGGCACGGGTGTAGGGGTGTGCCGGGGCCCTGAACAGCGCATCGCGCCCGGCCACCTCGACCAGCCTGCCGGCGTACATGACTATGACCCGGTCGACCAGGTCACGCACCACCGCCAGGTCGTGGGTCACGTACAACGCCGCCACATCCTGGCTGCGGCACAGGCGCTTGAGGGTAGCGAGCACATGCGCCTGGGTGGTGACGTCGAGCGCCGTGGTCGGTTCGTCCAGCACGATCAGCCTGGGCCGCAGGACAAACGCCAGCGCCAGCATCACCCGCTGCTGCTGGCCGCCGGACAGCTGGTGCGGGAAGCGCCGCAGAAATCCCTGGTCATTGGGCAGACCGACATCGACCAGGGTGTCGCCGATGCGCCGGTCTACGCTGCCCCGGTCCAGCATCGGCTCATGCGCCAGCAGGGTTTCACGCAGCAACGTGCCAATGCGCAACGCCGGGTTCAATGCCGTGGCCGGGTCCTGGGCGACGTAGCCGACCAGGCCGCCACGCGCCAGGCGCAGTGCTTCGCCCTGCAGTTCGAGCAGCGCCTGCCCGGCCACTTCGATATGCCCCGCGACGATCCGTGCGCCCTGCCGGGCATGGCGCAGCAAGGCGGTAGCCAAGGTGGTCTTGCCCGAGCCGGACTCGCCCACCAGGCCGACGATTTCCCCCGCCGCCAGGCTGAACGAGACGTTGGCCAGTACATCGACCTCGCCCGCCAGTTCCACCCTCAGGTCGTGAACCTGCAACACGTCGCGGCTCATCTTCAACCCTGCATTCATGGCTGTATTTCCCCGATCCGTGCACTGACCCGGCCGATACCTTCGGCCAGGATATTGGTGCCATAGGCGAATACGCCGATCAGCAGCGCCGGCGCCAATACCGCCCACGGCTGCACCAGCAGCCCGGCCTGGTTCTCGTTGATCATCAAGCCCCAGTCCGCCGCTGGCGGTGCCACGCCATAGCCAAGAAAACTCAGGCCCGAAAGCATGCCCACCGCCCAAGTCAGCATGTTGCCGAAATGGACCAGCAGCGGCGTGAGGATGTTCGGCAGGATCTCCTTGAACAGGATGCGCCAGCGCGGGTAGCCCATCATCTGCGCGGCCTCGACATACTCCTGCCCGGCCACCGCCACCGCGCTGCCCCGCGCCAGGCGCACCACGCCGGGGGTGAATGCAACGGCCACGGTCAGCACGATCAACCATGGCGCACGGCCGAGCATCGAGACGATCAGCAGCACCAGGATCAGGTCCGGGAAGGCCAGCGAAACATCCGCGGCCCAGCTGATCGCCTGGTCCAGCCGGCGCCGCGACAAACCTGCCAGCAGGCCCAGGCTGGCACCGACCAGCAAGGCCAGCGTCGCCGCTGCCAGCGACATCCATAGCACCGACAGGCCACCGCTGAGCAGCCGCGACAGCAGGTCGTGGCCCAAGAAGTCATGACCCAGCGGTGCGTCGGCACTGGGAGGCCCGTACACAGGCCCAAGCATCGCGGTTGGCGCATGCGGTGCCAGCCACGGGCCAAGCAGTGCCAGCAAGGCCACCAGCAAGGTGATCACAGCGCCGCGCCGCACCTGCGGCTCGGCCATCCAGCGGGAATCAGTCATGCCGCGCCTCCTGGGCAGGTGTGCTACGTGTTCGCCGCCACCAAGGGCGGATGCCGCGCCGGTTGCGTCGGATCATCCTGACCCGGCGTGCGGTGCGCAGCCTGGGGGTCAGCAGCACCGTCAACAGGTCGGCCAGCAGGTTGATCAGCACCACCGCCAGGGTGATGACCAGCACCACGCCCTGGATCATCGGCAGGTCGCGCATCTGGATTGCGGCATTGAGCGCGGTGCCGATGCCGGGATAGCTGAAGATCACCTCGGCCAGCAGCGCGCCGCCGACCAAGGTGCGCAGGGTCAGCGCCACGCCCTGGATGGCCGGGGTAAGGGCGCTGGGCAACGTATGGCGCCAGACGATACGCCGCTCGGGAATTCCCCGCAGGCGTGCGGCAACCACGTAGTCGGACTCCAGCGCTTCGATCATCGAGGCGCGCACCATGCGCGTGAGATAAGGCAGCGCCGACAGGCTCAGGGCGATCACTGGCAGCACCAGGAACTGCAGTTGGCGCCACAGCGGTTGCTGCGGGTCGAGGATCGAAACCGCCGGCAGCCAACCCATGCCGGGCATGGAAAACAGCAGCACCAGGCCGATGGCCAGCAAAAAGCCGGGCGTGGCCTTGAGCAGGATCAGCGCCGACAGGCCCCAGCGGTCCAGCGGCCGGTCGCGGCGCAGGGCCAGGCTCACTCCCAGCAGCAGCGCCAGCGGCACCACCAGTGCCAGCACCCCGGCCAGCAAGGCCAGGGTATGGCCCAGCCGACCGAACAGCAGCTGCGCCACCGGCAGCTGCGAATCCAGCGAAGTGCCCAGGTCGCCGCTGAGCGCCGCGCCGAGCCAGCGCAGGTACTGCACCCGGATCGGCTGGTCGAGGCCAAGCTGGCGTTGCAAGGTCAGGATGCTTTCCAGCGGCGCATCAGGGCCGAGAATCACCCGCGCCGGGTCCGAGGGCAGTGCCTGGGTGGCGATGAACACCACCAGGCTGATCACCCAGGCGGTCAGCAGGCCGTAACCCAGCCGGCCAACGAACCAGGCCAGCCAGGCGGGTGTGCGGAGGGAGCGTTGGGCGTGATCAGGCATGGTTCAACCAGAGTTCGTCGAAGCGCCAGGAGGCGAAGGTGGTTTGTTCCGGGGCCAGCCCGCCGACCTTGGCAGAGGCGGCATCGAGCACGTCCGAGAACCCCCAGATCAACAAGCCGCCGCGTTCGTGCTGGATGGCCTGGGCCTCGTGCACCAGGGCCTTGCGCCGCTCGAGATCGGGCTGGGCCAGGGCCTGCCGGTACAGCTCGGTGAAGCGCGGGTCGTGGAAGTTGCTGCGGTTGTAGATGGCCTGGGGCGCATCGTTGTGCAGCGCGGTGGCGAGAAAACCACGCGCCGGCGTCGAGCCCGGCGACAGTTGCCACTGTTCGCGCTGCGGGCCATTGAACACGGATGCGTCGACCTGGTTGACCTTGACCTGGACCCCGGCCTTCTGCGCCTGCTGCGCGAACACCAGTGCAGCGTTGACGCCAGCTCCCGGCGTGGTGGTCAGCTCGACACGCAAGTCCTCTTGCCCCGCCTGGCGCAGCAGCGAGCGCGCCTGATCGAGGTCGTAGGGACGTTGGCCGATGGCGTGGTTGTAGGTCGGGTCGTGCGGCGAGTAGAGGTCGTTGGCAATCCGGCCAAAGCCGTTGAGGCCACGCGCCACCAACTCCTGGCGGTCGGCCAGCAGGCGGAACGCCTGGCGCACGCGCAGGTCCTGGAACGGCGCCTTGGCCAGGTTCAGGTTGAAGCCGGTGAACGACGTGGTGGGCGATGCGTACAGGCGCAGACGCGGGTCGGCCTTGAGCAAGGCGCTGTGCTCGGCTTGCACGCCGCTGGCCACATCGATCTGCCCGGCGCGCAACGCTGCCGCGCGCGAGACCTGATCTTTGAATTCGATGATTTCCAGCTCGTCGGCATAGGGCTGGTTGGGCTTGTAGTAGTTTTCGAAACGGCTGTAGAGCGAGCGCTGGCCAGGGATGAAACTCTTTAGACGATACGGGCCGGCGCCGACCGGGTTGTACTGCGGGTGATAATCGGTGGGCACGATGCCACCGAAGCTGATCAGCGTTTCATCCAGCGGATAGAAGCTCTGCCCCTGCTTGAAGCGGACCTCGATGGTCCGCGCGTCCAGCTTGCGCAGCGCCTGGCGGTCGATCGCGCCAACCAGCCCGGCAAACGGCGAAGCCAGTTGCGGGTCGGTCAGGCGCAGGATCGAGAACAGCATGTCATCGGCGCTGATGCTCTTGCCATGGTGGAACTCCAGGCCCGGCTTGATACGGATGGTCCAGGCACTGGCATCGGCATTCGGTTCGGCAAACTCGGCCAGGGCCAGGCGTGTGCTGACATCGGCGTTCCACTCCCAGAACTTGGCATACAGCGCCCAGCCACGGATGATGCCGCCGCCCACCGGCTTGTGCGCATCGAGGTTGCCCGCCTGGTCGCCATCGATGATGCCCACCCGCAGGCGGCCGCCGCGCACTGGCGTACTCGTCAGCGGCGTACTTCCCGCTGCCACAGGCGCCCCGCCGTCACAACCACTGAGCAGCCCGCCGCCAAGCAGCAGGCCGCCACCGACCGTCAGGCTGTTGCCGAGAAACGCCCGGCGCGAAAACAGCTCGCTCATCACCCTCTCCTCACGCCGGTTGCGCCACGCTCGGCGCGGTTGCCACGCCCAGGCGCGGCACGTCGAAGCCGTGGTCCAGGTCCAGCAGCGGGAACAGCAGGTCGGCCACCCGTTGCGCTTCATCGATCAGCGGGAAGCCCGACAGGATGAACGCCGAAGTGCCCTGCGCTTCGTACTCTCGGATGCGTGCGGCGACCTGCTCGGCGCTACCGACCAGGTAAGTCCCTGCGGCGGGCCCGAGCAGGTTGAAACCGAACAGGCTGGGGCCGAGCCAGACATTGGGATAGATCTCCAGCTCGCGCGCCGTGGGCAGGCGCCCGGCGCGGATGCTGTCAAGGTTGCGCTGGATGCGCGGGTCATCACTGACGTAGCTGTCCAGGCTCTGGCCGGGTGGCAATTGACGCTCGATGGCCGCCCGCGCCGTGGCCAGCGACGTGCGCTGCAACAGCCGTTCGGCATGGGCCCAGGCTTCTTCCTCGGTCTCGCGGACGATGACCTGCAGGCGTGTTCCATAAGTCAGCTCGCGGCCGATCTTCGCCGCCTGCTCCGCCACCCGGCGGAATTTGTCACCGAGCTTCGGCGGTGTGTCGGCAAAGCTCAGGTAGACGTCGAGCAGTTGCACCGAGTGGGCCACACCCGGCGCCGATGTACCCGCGCCCCACAGCGGGATGCCGGGCTTCTGCCGCGGCGGGTGCCAGCCGCCCAAGGGGTGCCGGGCCGCTGCCGGCGAACGCGGCGACAGCTTGACGTAGCGCCCGTCGAAGCCGTCGGTTTCCCCGGCATAGAAGGCCTGGAAGGCGCGCCAGTATTCCAGGCTGAAGTCGTAGCGCTCATCGTGCGGGTAATGCACGCCCAGGGTCGCCAGGCCGGCATCGTTGCCATTGACCACATTGAACAGCAGGCGGCCGTTGGAGAACTGGTCGAAGGTCAGCGCCCATTTGGCCAGCACCGCCGGCGATAGCTCACCGGGGTGCTGGGCCACCAGGAACCGCAGGCGCGAGGTAGCATCGATCAGCGCCGCCGAAACCGCCAGGCTTTCGTTTGGACTGGAGCCGAGCAGCGAGCCGTAATAGCCCAGGCGATCGGCTGTCACCGCCAATTGCTTGAGGTGCTGGAAATCAGTGTTCCAGCGCCCTTCCGGCTCCCAGGGATAGGGGCCGTCGGGGGTGGTCAGGTACCAGAGGATCTTTACCGCCATGTCGAGAGTCCTTGCTTTGGCTGTGAGGTTGGCCAGCAGGCTTGCGGGGCACGTTGCGCCCCGCCAGCCGAATCAGCTGCGCCGGTCGATGCCGGGTACCAGGCCCAGCTCGGTCGCCCGCTCGTACAGGCCGCTCATTTTCCATTGCTGGGTGAGCACGCCCGGTCCGTAGGGGCGCGAGCCGCCCAGCGCATCGGCAAGCAGCTGGATCTGTGCGCCCTCCTCCAGCAGCAGGATGAACTCCGCCGTGGCGCGCAGGCCCTGCTTGCCCCACACGGTAGAGCCGCCATTGGCTTCGAGAATCGCCAGGTTGAACGGGTTTTCGGCGATCTTTTCCAGAATGAAGTCCACTTCTGCCTGACGCCGGTCGATGTAAACCGGCAACTCGCGGGCCAGCTGATAGCGCTGCACTGGCACGTAGTGGAACGGCAAGGTGCGGTGGGTCTGGGCCCAGGCCCCGAGGTACGGGCTGTGCACATGGGACACGGTGGTGACATCGGCGTGGGTCTGGAACAGCTTGGTGTAACGCCCCAGCCCACGCTTGCCCTTGCCGACGATGACGTTGCCGGCGAAGTCGGTAACGGTGGCCTGCAGCGGCTTGCGGTGGTTCCATGGGCCACCGTAGTTCACCGACACCAGCAACTCCTCGCCCGGCACACGTTCGATGAAGCCCACGGTACCGTTGGCGGTGATGGTGTTGGTTTCGCGGAATACGGTGAAGGCCGCCTCGGCCTCGGCGACCACCTGGTCGATGAAGGTTTGCAGTTCGGCGGTGACGGGGCGTTCGTTGATCAGTACGGTCATGTCGATTCTCCGGATACGGTGTCAGGCGCGGCGCTGGGCCAGCAGTTCTCGGGCAGCTTGCAGGGGGCGCGGATCGACCCAGTCGGCGATATCGAAATCGCCTTCCAGGAAGCCGTGCAGGTAGAGGAAGGTCTTTTGCTTGCCAAGGAAATCCAGGCGCTGCGCAGAAAGGTCCGGCGCCAAGGTGGTGTGGAAGTTGCCCCGGTAGGCTTCGGCCACGCCCTGGCTGCCAGCGCGGGTCTCGTCTTCGAGGAAGTGGTTCAGCGCCTCGCGGTTAGCGGCAGCCCACTCGGCAGCGCGCAGGGTCTGGGCAAGAAAGCGCACCACCAGCGGGTAGTGGTGGTCGAGCAGGCTCTGGTGCACGGTGATAGGCCGGGGCGTGCCGTTGTTGATGCGATGGCTCGGGTCGGGCAGCAGGTCGAGGTCGACGCCCACCACCAGGCCCAGCCGGCGCGCCGCATCGGCCGCCGCAGCGCCTTTGACGTACACCGCATCGACCTCGCCGCGAGCCAGGTACTCGAGCCCCGACCACAGGCGCTGCAGGCCCAGCTGCGCGGTGGTGGCGTCGGCCTGGTCGAGCAGTGCCACCTCCACCAGTTGCACGTCGTCCAGCTGCAGCCCGGCCGAGGCCAGCGCGCCTTTGTAGCCCTGCAGGCTCATGGCCCGGGCGATGCTGCCGGGGCGGCTGTCGCCCCACGCTGGCAGGGCCAGGCGCTTGCCGCGCAGGTCGGCGGCACTGCGGATGTCCGAGTCCGGGCGAACCAGGATGGTCTGCCATTCCTCGATCCAGGTCAGGCCGATCAGACGGCTCGGCGAACCTGCGGCACGTGCGGCCAGGGCCGGCACGTTGCCGCCTTCGCGAAACAGCCCCGGGAGCTGATGATCATAGTGATGATGGCCCAGCTGACGAGCCTCCTGCAGGGTCGAGACCGGCAGGCCGTCACGGGCGAATTCTTCCTCCAGCCAGCCGAGCTTGAAGGCGATCCCCGAGGCGGTCGGGACCGGGCAGCGGGTGAACCAGATGCGGTCGAGGGTGGCAATGCCGTCCGCAGGCGGGATGGGAGTAGCGAGGGTCATGAAGTGGCTCCTTGGGCGTCGTCCTGGCCCGTTTGCAGTGTGCGTGCCAACCGCTGCAAGCCTTGATTCACGGGGGCCTTGCAGCGGCCAGCAAGCGCCGGCTGCTGGGCTGGGAGCAAAACTGCGGGCCGGGTGCTGCCAGATCAGCACAGCACCTGCCGGCAGCTGTTGCCCAAGCAGCAGTGACGAGGCTGAGGCCTTGTGCCATGGGGCATGGCGGGCGATGGCAAAGAACTTGCTCAAGGCTCACAGGCAAACGCCCTGGCCTTTCCAGACAACCTTCGAGACCCCCCATGAGCGCCATCGAACCCAATCCCACCCAGCGCCTGAACAGCGAAGCCGATGCCATCGCCGCCGCCCGCGAGGTCGCCGCGCAAATCGCCCTGATCGCCGCCGACCCCGCCAACAACGGCCAACTGCCTCGCCGCCAGGCCGACTTGCTGTCGAGCAGCGGCCTCACCGCCATCGGTGTGCCGGCCGCGTTCGGCGGCCTCGGCGCCTCGGTGCAGACCATCGTCGAAACCGTGCGGCTGATTTCCACCGCCGATGGCGGCGTCGGCCAGTTGCTGCAGATCCACAACGTGATGCTGCGCGGCATCTTCACCGGTTATGCCGATGACGTTCGCGACCGCCTGATTGCCGACGTGCTCGCCGGCAAACGCCTGGGCAATGCCCTGGCCGAGGTCGGTGGCAAGAACAAGTTCGCCCTCAAGACCCGCGTCGAGCGCCGTGCCGACGGTAAGCTGGTGCTCAATGGCAGCAAGTTCTACTCCACTGGTGCATACCTGGCCGACTGGATCTCGCTGACCGCTGCCAGTGAAGACGGTGGCGTCGGCGTGTTGCTGCACCGCGACACACCCGGGCTTACGCTGGTCGACGACTGGGCAGCCTTCGGCCAGCAGAACTCGGTAAGCGGCACGGTCAATTTCGACGACATCGTCCTCGATGAACGCTACCTGTCGCGCCGCAGCGGCCCAATGAAACGCACCGGGCTGACCTTCCCGCAAATCCTCCACGCCGCCATCGATACCGGCATCGCCGCCGGCGCGTTGCAGGCCGGCATCGACTACCTGCGCGAACACGCCCGTGCCTGGGTCGAAAGCGGCGTCGAGCGGGCCAGCGACGAACCCCATGTGATTCGCCAGATCGGCGAGTACGCCGTGGCCCTGCGCGGCGCCGAATCGCTGCTGCGCGATGCCGCCCGCGTGTTCGACGCCCATGAGCGCGACCCGGAGAACAAGGCCCTGCAGGACGAGCTGATCCTGTCCGTGGCCACCGCCCGTGCGCATTCCGACGCCGCGTCGCTGAAGATTTCCAGCGACCTGTTCTCGTTGCTCGGGGCCAGCGCCTCGTTGAGCAAATGGAACCTGGACCGCTTCTGGCGCAACGCCCGTGTACACACCACCCACGACCCGATCCGCTGGCGCCTGCACAACGTCGGCAACTACTACCTCAACGGTGCCGACCCAGGCGAGTACACCGCCGTGCTCAACGCCAAGGAAGCCCAAGGCGCAACGCGCCGCTAACCCCAATGCAAGGGCCGCCGTGCGGCCCCGGTACCGAGTCTCTCCATGAACCACCCCCTCCTGCGCGCCTTGGCCATCTACCGTGAAATGCCCTGGCGCTTCGCGCTCGTCACCGCTTTGTACATCGCTGGCAACCTGGGCCTGGTCTGGCAGCAATGGCTGATCGGCCATGCGGTCAACGATGTCAGCAGCGGCCGTGCCGTGATACCGATGGCTGACGGCACCCTGGATGCCACCCTGGCCTGGCATTGGCTATGGCTGCTGCTGGCCATCGCCCTGGGCCGCGGCCTGCTGCAATACGCGGCGGCGGTGCTGTCACTGGTGCTTAGCCAGGCCCTGCTCACGCGCCTGCGCGCCCGTATCCTGACCCAGGTACAGCGCCTGCATCTGGGCTACCACTGGCGCCACGGCATGGGTGAGCTGGTGACCCGCACCACCCGTGATGCCGACAAGGTACGTGACGCACTCATCACCTTCTGGCGGCAGATCATCGAAACCCCGCTGGTAGTAATGGCCGCCGTCGGCCTGCTGTGCTGGTACGACCTGCTGCTGGGGTTGGTACCGCTGTTGCTGACCGCTGCCGGCCTGTGGCTGTTCGTGGTCCAGACTGATCGCCTGGTCAGCCTCGACCGTGCGGTCGGTGCGGCCTACGACCAGGTCAGCCAGGACCTGGCCGAAGGCATCGGCGGGGTGCGGGTGATCAAGGCGTTCGGCCTGGAACAGCAGCGCATCGAACGCTTCGCCCGCCAGGTTGGCGTGTTCACCGGGCATGCCCGCGCCGCACTGGGCTACGCCAGCTCGCGCATTCCGCTGCCCCAGGCGGTGGTCGCACTCGGGCACGTGTGGATTCTGCTGTACGGGGCCCATCGGGTGGCAGCCGGCGCGCTGGGCATCGGTGAGCTGGTCACCTCGTTGCTGGTGGCCACCACCCTGGTGTTTCGGATCGAGGGCATAGGCCGGGTCATGCAGACCTTCGCCGACGCCCGCGCCAGCGCCGAGCGCATCTGGCAACTGCTCGACGAACGCCCGGCAATCGTCGCTGGCCCTGCCCCGCTGCCGACAGGGCCGTTGGGGCTGAAGCTGCAACAGGTGCGGGTCGGTGCGGTGGCAGGCGGTCGCGACGTGCTGCACGACTGCTCGCTGACCGTACAGCCCGGCGAAGTGGTCGCCCTGGTCGGCGCTACCGGCACCGGCAAGAGCCTGCTCGCCAGCTTGCTGCCGCGCCTGGCCGATGTGCAGCACGGCGCTGTGCTGGTCGGCAGCGACGCAACCGGTTGGCACGATGTGCGCGGCCTGGACCTTGCCGAACTGCGCCGCAGGGTGCAGGTGCTGGCTCAGGAAACCTTTCTGTTCTCCGACAGCCTGGCCAGTAACCTGCGCCTGGCGGCGCCGCAGGCGAGCACGGCGCAATTGCATGAGGGCCTGCGCCTTGCCGCTGCCGAAGACGTGCTCGAACGCCTGCCACATGGCCTGGATACGCCGTTGGGCGATCGCGGCGTAACCCTCTCCGGCGGCCAGCGCCAGCGCCTGTGCCTGGCCCGCGCGCTGCTGGCGGCGCCGGACATCCTTTGCCTGGACGACGCCACCAGCGCCCTGGACGCGTTGAGCGAACGCCGGGTGCTGGACAATATCCGGCGTCTGCGTGGCGATGCCGGCCACGGCCCGACCCTGCTGCTGATCAGCAGCCGCCTGTCGACGCTGCTGCTGGCCGACCGCGTGCTGATGCTGGAGAACGGCCGCATCAGCGCCAGCGGCAGCCATGCCGAGCTGAGTGCCAACAACCCACACTACCGTGACCTGCTGGGGATCGACCATGACTGATGCGCGCAACAAGACGCCCAGCGATATCGAGATCGAGCAGCACCTGGCCCGCCAGGCACTGGACCGCAGCATGTTGCAGCGCTTGCTGCCGCTGTTGCAGCCGATTCGTCGGCAGATCCTCGCCGTCATCGGTATCGAGCTGCTGCTGGTGTTCACCGTGTTCCTGCGGCCCTGGTTCGTCCGCGAGTTGCTCGATAACGGCCTGCTGGCCGATGGCGGGCGCTGGCTGCTGGACGAACGCCTGGTGCTGTGGCTGAGCCTGGGCCTGGCGGCCAGCTGGCTCGGGCGCTTTCTGCTCGCCGGGGTGTCACAGTGGATTGCCGGGCGCGCAGCCATTCGCGTGCTCAACGACCTGCGAATCAAGGTGTTCGCCCACGTCCAGGCACTGTCGGTGAGCTACTTCGACCAGACCCGCGCCGGGCGCATCATCTCGCGCGCCGACCGAGATGTGGATGCACTCGAGCCCTTGCTCGTGCAGGGCCCGCCGGAGCTGCTCGGTGCCCTGCTGCGCTGTGGCCTGGCAGCAGTGATGCTGTGGCGAATCGAACCCGCCTTCTTCTTCAGCCTGGCCGCCACGGTGCCACTGCTGGCCATCGCCACCTGGCGCTTCAAGCGGGTGTCCCAGCGCAACTGGGCCAAGGTTGCCGAACAGCGCAGCCGCTTCACCGCACACCTGGTGGAGAGCGTCAGTGGTGTGCGGCTGATCCAGCAGTGCGGCCAGGAGCAGGCCAACCAGGTGCGCTACCAGGGCCTGCTGGAGGACTTCAACCAGGCATTGATCCGCGGCAGCCTGCGTGCCGGATGGTTCGCGCCGTTCACCGCGCTGCTCAGCACGGCGGGCATGGCGGTGCTGTTGCTGGTAGGTGGCTATGGCCTGGCCGAAGGCAAGGTCAGCGTCGGCCAGGTGGCCGAGAGCCTGTTCTATGTGTTCCTGTTTCTCGGGCCTTTGCAGGAGCTGTCGGACCTGTTCGAGCGCTACGCCACCGGCAGCGCCTCGGCGCAGCGGATCTTCCTGCTGCTCGACACCCGCCCGCAGGTGCTCGACCCACCGGCGCCACACCCGCTGGCCAGAGCGCACGGCCAGGTGGACTTCGAGCAGGTCGGCTTCGCGTATGCCGCCAATGGTACCCGGCCGGTGATCGACCAGCTGGACCTGCACATCCGGGCCGGCGAGGTACTGGCCCTGGTCGGCCCCTCCGGGCATGGCAAAAGCACCCTGGTCCAGCTACTGACGCGCTTCTACGAGGTACAGCATGGCGCAGTGAAACTGGACGGCGTCGACGTGCGCGGGCTGGCCCAGCGCGACCTGCGGCGCAACGTCGGCGTGGTGCTGCAGGACAACGTACTGTTCAGCGGCAGTATCCTCGACAACCTGCGCCTGGCCGCGCCGGGTGCCGACGACGCCCGACTGGTGGCGGCGGCGCGCGAGCTGGGCGCCGACCAGGTGCTCGAACGCCTGCCGCAGGGCTACCACAGCGAAGTCGGCCCGCTCGGCGGGCATCTGAGCCACGGCCAGCGGCAACTGGTGTGCCTGGTACGCGCCTACCTGGCCGACCCCGCGGTACTGGTGCTGGACGAAGCCACCTCGGCGGTGGACGTGCACACCGAGCGGCGTATCCAGCAAGCCCTGCGCCGGTTGTGCCAGGGGCGCACGGCAATCATCATCGCCCACCGCCTGGCGACCATTCGTGACGCCGACCGGATTGCCGTGATCAGCCACGGGCGCGTTGTCGAGCAAGGCGCGCATGCCGAGCTGATCGCCAGGAACGGGGCTTACGCGGCACTGCACGAGGCTTACCTGCGCAGTGCCGGCGAGGCCCTGCCGGCGCTCGTGCCGGCCTGACTCCTGAGTGCGCCGGCCACTACCCGGGTACGCTCGGGGAGTGGCCGGCACGTCCATGCTGCTCTCACAGCATCCGCTGCTTCCCGACTGCTGCCACAGCAGCACCTCGAACGGCTCTGGCAACGCAACCCCCCGCGCCACAGGCCCCGGCGCCGCATGGCACAGCGGTTGCACCACCCTCGTCATTCCACACCCTCCCCCTTCAGGAGCCCCCATGACCACCGAATTCTTCTGGCGCCTGCCGCTGGGCACCGACGGCCCGCAGCTTTCCACTGACAGCCACAACCGTGGCAACCCGCAGCACCGCCCAGGCCACATCGCCCCCGGGCGTCTGCCTGATGGTTCACGCGACGGGTTCACCTACATCGACTACATCGCCCAGGTGGCCAAGGCCGCCGAGCTCGCCGGCTTCGAGGGCGCCCTGCTGCCGACCGGGCCGGAGCCCTGGATCGCCGCCGCAGCGCTTGCCCGTGAAACCCGGCGCATCCGCTTCCTGATCGCCTTCCAGGCCACCTGGACCTTGCCCGCCTACGCCGCGCAACAGGCCGCCATCCTGCAAAACCTCAGTGGCGGCCGGCTGGACTGGAACATCATCACCGGCGGCAACCCGGCCAGCCAGCGCGCCAATGGCGATTTCCTCGAGCACGACTTGCGCTACCAGCGCACCGGCGAGTTTCTCGATGTGATCCAGGGCCTGTGGCAGAACGACAGGTTCTCTTACGAAGGCCAGGTCTATCGCCTTGAGAACGGCAGCCTGCCAGCGGGGCTGCAACACGAACGCAAGCCGGGCGTGTACTTCTCCGGCTTTTCCGATGCCGCGCTGGAGGTGGCCGCGCGCCATGCCGATGTCTACCTGAACTGGGCCGAGCCGATCGACAAGCTCAAGCCGCATATCGAGCGGGTCCGCGAACTGGCGGACAAACAAGGTCGCACGGTGCGCTTCGGCCTGCGCGTCGATCTGTTCGCCCGTGAAACCGAGGAACAGGCCTGGCGCGAACTGCGCCAGCAGTTCGAGCGCCTGGAAGGCAAGGCCAGCGCCTCGGCCAAGGGCTTCGTGACCGGCTCAGACTCGGTCGGCGCAGCCCGTCAGGCGGCCTATCACCAAGGCGTGCAGGGCTTCGACGAGCTGATCCTGGCGCGTAACCTCTGGGCCGGTTTCGCCAAAGCCAAGCCCGGCCCGACCGTGGGCCTGGTGGGCAGCCACCAGCACATCGCCGAACGCCTCGCCGAGTACCGCGAGGCCGGCTTCAGCACGTTCATCCTCGCCGCCAACCCGCACCTGGAAGAAGCCCTGCGCATCGGCCAGGAAGTGCTGCCTCTGGTCCAGCAAGGCCCGGCATCCGCCCCCCTGAAGGCCAGCGCCTGATTACCTAGGAGCAGCAACATGAGCGAACCCTTGGAAACCCTCTGGTATACCCGCTGCCCGGTGCCGACCGGCCTGGGCATCGCCGTCCAGCAAGGCTGGCTGCAGGATGACCTTGCTCGCCTGGGCACCCAGGTGCAATCGTTGCGCGAAGCCGAGCAGCAGGCGGTGCGCGAATCGCATTTCGACCATAGCCTGCGCAACTCGGTGCGCCACGGCGGCAGTATTCCGGCCATCTGGGCCCGTGCCCAGGGCCGCGAAACCCGGGTGATCGGGCTGTCCTGGGCCGATGAGGCTCAGTTGATCCTCACCCGCCCCGACAGCGGCATACAGCAGGTCAAGGACCTCAAGGGCCGACGCTTCGGCTTGCCCGACTGGGGCGCGGCGCAGATCGACTTCACCCGTGCCCAGGCCCTGCGCGGCCTGGAGAATGCGCTGAAACTCGAAGGGCTGCAGGTCGGTGATGTCGAACTGGTCAACTACCGCTACGACGGCACCTTCAGCGACCGCCCGGTGCGCAACGTCGCCGGTACACCGGTCTCCAGCACCCAGAGCGAGGGCCGCAACCTGGAGCTTGCCGGACTGCTGCGCGGCGAGGTGGACGCGATCTTCCTGAAAGGCGCCAGCGCGGTGCAACTGGCCCATGCCTTTGCCCTGCGCACGGTGATCGACACCGGCAGCCATCCCGATCCGCTGATCCGCAGCAACAACGGTACGCCACGCACCCTCGCGGTAGACAGCCACCTGCTCGAGCGGCACCCGCAGGTCGCCACCACCCTGCTCGCCTCGGTACTGCGTGCCGAGCGCTGGGCCCAGCAACACCCGGACGACACCCGTCGCTACCTGGCGCGGGAAACCAACAGCAGCGAATACTGGGTCAGCGTCGCCTACGGCAGCGACGCCCACCTGCGCCTGAGCACCCGCCTGGACGAGCAAGCCATCGTGGCCTTGCAGGACTTCGTCGAATTCCTCAAACGCTGGCGCTTCATCCCGGCGCGTTTCGATGTGCGCGACTGGATCGACCCGCGCCCGCTGGCCCAGCTGCTGGCCCCCATCAACCTGGACAGGAAGCCCGTCACGCCATGAGCAAGCCTTTGCAAACCCTTTGGTACACCCACAGTCCCGTGCCGACCGGCCTGGGCATCGCCGTGCAGTCCGGGCGGCTGGCCGAGGCCTTCGCGCCGTTCGGCACCAATATCCAGTCGCTGCGTGAGTCCAGCGAACGCGAGGTACGCGAAGCCCACTATGACCACCACCTGCAGAACTCGGTGCGCCACGGCGGCAACATCCCGGCGATCTGGGCCTATGCCAGCGGCGTCGACACCCGCGTGCTGGGGCTGTCGTGGAGCGACGAGGTGCAACTGATCCTGACCACCGAAGACAGCGGCGTGCGCAGCATCCGCGACCTGAGGAACCGGCGCTTCGGCCTGCCCAAGTGGGCCAACGTGCAGATCGACTTCACCCGCGCCCAGGCCCTGCGTGGGCTGGAAAACGCCCTCAAGCTCGAAGGGCTGGCGGTGGCCGATGTCGAACTGGTGGATTACCCCTACGGTGGTACCTACAGCGATGATGCAAAGCAGCATCTGTATGGTGCCGAAGTGAGCCTGGGCACCAGCCGCTTCAGCCGCCGCAACAACGAACTGATCGGCCTGTTGCGCGGCGACATCGACGCGATCTTCCTCAAGGGTGCCCACGCCGTGCACCTGGCCCACGAGTTCGGCCTGCGCGTGGTGGTCGACACCGGCAGCCACCCCGACCCGCTGATCCGCAGCAACAACGGTACCCCGCGCACCCTGACCGTGGACAGTCACCTGCTGACCGAGCATTTCGATGCCAGCCGTACCCTGGTCGACACTGTGCTACGGACCGA
The DNA here is from genome assembly GCF_050280885.1 of Pseudomonas sp. NPDC086566. Classification (NCBI taxonomy): domain Bacteria; kingdom Pseudomonadati; phylum Pseudomonadota; class Gammaproteobacteria; order Pseudomonadales; family Pseudomonadaceae; genus Pseudomonas; species Pseudomonas sp. NPDC086566. The sequence goes on along the minus strand of NZ_JBNNWD010000001.1, from coordinate 621,517 downwards.
GCAGTGGGCCTGGGCCAACCCGGATGACACCCGGCGTTTTCTCGCCCGGGAGCTGAACACCAGCGAATACTGGGTAGCTGCCGCGTATGGCGACGATGCCCACCGCCGCCTGCGGACCACATTGGACAGCCGCTCGATCGAGGCCCTGCAGGACTTTACCGAGTTCCTGTTCAGGTGGGGCTTCATCCCGCGCCGCTTCGATGTGCGCGAATGGATCGACTTCAGTGTGCTGGAGAGTGTGATCGGCTCGACTTCACGGTTGGCTGTGTGACGCACCGGGGGCTTCGTGCCCCCGTTTTCTTTCAGTCGATGCTGCTGCCTGACCAGCACCTGCTGCCCCAGCAGCAGCCGCCAAGCACCCCGCTGCTGCCCCGCCTGCAGCGGACGCCGAAAAAACCAGATTAATCCATACATATCAGTACCTTACAAACATGGCACAGTCCCTGCTCTAGCTCTTCCCAACAACGCTTTACATACGGGGAGAACCACCATGCATCAACGCCATCCACTGGCCCGCCAGATCAGCCTCGCACTTTTGCTGGCTGGCACCGGCCAGGCCATCGCCGCCAGCGAAGAGAACAAGAACGAAACGGCCCTGGAAACCGTTACCGTCACTGCCCAGCACCGTGAGCAAACCCTCCAGGAAGTGCCGGTCGCGGTATCCGCCATCAAAGGCACCAGCCTCGCCGCCGACGGTGTACGCGCGATGGGCGACATCACCACCTTCGTCCCCAACGCCTCGGCCAAGAACCCCGATGGCGACGGCCGCCCGCGCTGGTACATCCGCGGCCTGGGCACCGGCGACACCGGTGCGGCGACCGTGTACCCGGTGGGCATCTACGCCGACGACGTCTACCTCAACGCGCCGATTGCCGGTGGCGGGCCGCTGTTCGACCTGGAGCGCATCGAAATCCTGCGCGGGCCACAAGGCACGCTTTACGGCAAGAACACCACCGCCGGTGCGGTCAACGTGATCTCGAAGAAGCCGACTTTCGACACCGACGGTTACGGCACCGTTGGCTTCGGCAGCAAGAACGAGCGCATCCTCACCGGCGCAGTCGGTGGCGCGCTGGTCGATGACAAGCTGGCCGGCCGGGTGGCGCTGTATTCCGAAGAGCGCGATGGTTTCCAGAACAACGACTTCGACGGCCACACCTACGGCGACGTGAACAAGAAGGCCATCCGCCTGCAGTTCCTGGCCCAGCTCAACCCCGACCTCGACGCGCTGTTGAAGCTGCACAGCCGCCAGTTCAAAGGCGACGGCAGCAACGGCTCGCTGCCAGTGGGCCGTTATTACAATGTCGGGTACCAACGCCCCAATGGCCGTGATATCTCGGTCAACGTCAACGAAGACTACCGCCTGGACCACGACGGCGCGTCGCTGACCTTCAACTGGTACCTGGGCGACTACACGCTGACGTCGATCAGCGCCTACGACTACATCCGCAACCGTTCCACCAGCGACGCCGACTACACCCCTTACGAGGTCAATGGCGCGGCGATCACCGACAACAGCTACCGCCAGTGGTCGCAGGAGCTGCGCCTGGCCTCGCCCGAGGACCGGCCGCTGCACTGGCTGGCCGGCGCCCACTACTTCCACGAAGACCTCGACAGCTCGGCGCAGCGGATCGTTACCCCGGGGCCGACGCCCAATGGCACCGGCTCCAACCAGGTCGGCACCACCGCGTTTCGCGACCTGGGCTACGACCACCGTACCGACAGCTATGCGCTGTTCGGCAACCTGACCTACGACTTCACCGACGCCTTCAGCGTCACGGGCGGCCTGCGCTGGACCCAGGAGAAAAAGGACATCGACCTGGACCTGACGCAGTTGACCCGCGCCACTGCCAACGGCCCGCTGATCCCGCTGGCAGGCGTGGGCACCAACGGCAACCGCCAGGAGGACAAGACCTGGGAAGCCTGGACCTACGACCTGACGCCCGAATACCGCATCAACGACAACCTGCGGGTGTTCTTCCGCTACGCCCATGGCTTCCGTTCCGGCGGCTTCAACACCGGCCTGTCGACCAGCCTGGCGCAACTGACCACGGTCGACCCGGAAGAACTCGACGCCTACGAACTGGGCCTCAAGTCGGAGTGGTTCGATCGCCGCCTGACCGTCAACGCCAACCTCTTCTACTACGACTATTCCGACATCCAGGTGAACCTGCTGACGGTCAACAACGGTGTGCTGACCACTGCACTGACCAACGGCGCCAAGGGCAAGGTCAAGGGTGCCGAGCTGGAAATCGAAGGCCAGCCGACCGAGCGCCTGCACCTGCAGGCTGCGGTATCGTTCCTCGATACCGAATACACCGACTTCAAGAACACCAACCCCAACACCGGCGCGGTGACCGGCGACTACAGCGGCAACAGCTTCGTGCGCTCGCCGCGCAACGTGGTGTCACTGGGCGCCGACTACACCATCCCGCTCGACGTGGGCGGCAAGCTGGTGGCAGGGGGTGACGTGAGCTTCCGCGACAAGGAGTACTTCCTCGCCGACCGCCAGAGCAGCGCCGACAAGACCCTCAGCCAACCGCACTACACCCTGGCCAACACCCGCCTGACCTGGTTCAGCCCGGATGAAAAACTCAGCGTGACCGGTTTCGTCAACAACCTCACCGACCGCCGCTACCAGGTGCATGGCCGGCCCAACGGCAGCGCCGGGCAATACGTGATCACCTACGGCGACCCACGCACGGTCGGCCTGAGCGTCACCAGCCGCTTCTGATGCGCCCTTGGGGCTGCCACGCAGCCCCAGGGCAACGATGCCTACTCAAGGAAAACCAGCATGCCCCACCACACCCCCTTGGCCAGCGCCGTCGCCCTGGCCATCGGCAGCCTTGCCGTGCCCGCTTTTGCCGCCGACGCCAACGACCACCTCGACACCGTGGTCGTGGTCGGCACCCATCGTAGTGATGTCACTGCCCTGCAAAGCGCCGCGCCCGTGGACGTCTTCACGGGCGAAAAGCTGCAGGAAACCGGCGCCAGCGACCTGTCAGCCGCCCTCACCGCACTCTCGCCCTCGTTCAGCTTCCCGCAATCACCGCAGGGCGCCTTTGCCGGCTCCATTGCCCAGGGTGCTTCGCTGCGTGGCCTGGCCTCAGACCAGGTGCTGGTGCTGGTCAATGGCAAACGCCGCCACACCAGCGCCAACGTCACCCGCCAAGGCCTGATCAACGCCCGCGGTGCTGCAGCGGTGGACCTCAGCCTGATCCCGCTGGCAGCCATCGAACGGGTCGAGATCCTGCGCGATGGCGCCGCCGCCCAGTACGGCTCGGACGCCATCGCCGGGGTGATCAACATCGTCCTCAAGGAACGCGATGACGGCGGCAATGCCGGGTACCGTTTCGGCGGTTACGACAAGGGCGACGGCCTGCAGCGCAAGCTCAGCGGCTGGAAAGGCTTCGCACTGCCCAACGACGGCTTCCTGACCCTGGCGTTCGACGCCGGTAGCCAGGACCCGGCCAGCGACACCCGCGACGACAACCGCCTGTTCTACCCCGGTTCCACCAGCATCAACACCCCGCGCGAGCAGAACAACCGCTACCGCAACTGGCGCTGGGGCTCGGGCAACGTCTCCGACCAGTACAACTTCACGGCCAATGCCGAGATGGGCCTGAGCGAGGGGCTGAGCGCCTACGGCTTTGCCACCTATGCGCACAAGAACACCGACGCCGAGAACTTCTTCGACCCGCCCACGACCCTGCGCAACAACTACGGTAGCGTGGCCCTGGCGCGCTACCCTGACGGCCGCCTGCCGGTCACCCGCTATGGCCTGGAAGACTACGCTGTCACTGGCGGTCTGCGCCTGGACGACGACACTCTGGGCCACTTCGACCTGGCGCTGAACTACGGCAACAACCGAGTCGACTCCACCGACCGCGACGCCATCAACCCCAGCTGGGGCAACGCCAGCCCCTCGACCATCTACACCGGCCGCCGCGAAGCCGACCAGACCAACCTGACCCTCGACTGGACCCGCGACTTCGCAAACGATTGGCTGTTCAAACCGCTGACCGTTTCGGCAGGGCTTGCCTGGCGCCAGGAAAACTACGACCTCACAGCAGGCGATGCCGCCGGTTGGTCCAACGGGCCACTGTTCAACACTGTCGACCCGATCACCGGCCGGCGTATTCCAGGCTATTACTCGGGCATTACCCAGGTCGATGCGGTGTCGCTCGACCGCCGCGTGATCGGCGCCTACTTCGATGTCGAAGCACAGCTTACCGAGCAATTCCAGGCTGGCGTGGCGGTGCGCAGCGAGCACTACTCCGACTTCGGCGACACCACCAATGGCAAGCTGTCGCTGCGCTATGACTTCACCCCGCAGATCGCCGCCCGGGCCAGTGCCAGCACCGGCTACCGCGCGCCCTCGCTGGTACAGAGCGGGCTGTCGTCGTTCAGCGTGCAGGTGGTGGAGCAGCCACCGGGCAGTGGCAACTGGGTCGAGGTCCAGCAACGCACCCTGCGCGCCGACAGCCCGGAGGCGGCGCTGCTCGGTGGCAAGGCATTGAAGCCCGAAGAGTCGACGAACTTCTCCGTGGGCCTGGTCTGGCAGCCGCTGCCCAATGCCTCGCTGACCCTCGATGCCTACCGCATCGACATCGACAACCGCATCACCCTGTCCGACCAGTTGCCGTCGTCGGTGGTCAGGCCGATCTTCGCCGGTACCCCCTACGCCAATATCCAGAGTGCCGCCTTCTACACCAACATCATCGACACCCGCACCGACGGTTTCGAACTGGCCGGCCACTACCAGCTCGACCTGGCCCGCTGGGGGCGCCTGGACTTCAACGGCGGCTATGCACACAACAACACGCGCATCACCGGGCTGGACGATGTCGGCAGCATACCCGGCAACCAGATCATCGGGCGCAACACCCAGGGCCTGATCGAGGATGGCACGCCAGAGGACAAGCTGACCCTGAGCGCCAACTGGCTGTATGACGGCTGGAGCGTGACCGTGGCGCAGCGGCGCTATGGCGAGTGGCAAAACCGCAACGCCGCCAACCCGGCGCTGGACCAGACCTTCGGCGCGCAGTGGGTGACCGACCTGGATGTGTCGTACCGCTTCGACCTTGGGCTCACCCTGTCGGCCGGCGCGATCAACCTGTTCGACAGCCATCCGGACAAGCTTGAGGGCGCGCAGTTGTATGGCGTGCCGAAGTACTCCATCACAAGCCCCGAGGGCGCCCAGGGCGCGTTCTACTACACCAGCGTGAGCTACGATTTCTGAGCCTGCTCGCAGGCGGCGTATTGCTGAAAGGCTGTTGCTGGCGCAGCACACCCTTGCTGCGCCAGCAACAGGAAGCGGCCCGATGGGCGTACTTTCACGCGCCGGGGCGCTTGGCACAGCTCTTGCAAAGCCCCTGACATCGTCCGTTGCCTCCAAGGTTTGCCATGCGCTTGCTCTCCCCCCTTACCTGGCTGATATCGCCCCTGGCCCTGCTTGGCCTCTGGAGCATGCTGGCCAACGCTGGCCTGTTCCCCGTCAACCTGCTGGTACCCCCGCAAGAGGTGTGGCGAAGCTTCAATGAACTGCTGGCCAGTGGCGAGCTGCAAGAGCACCTGGCCGGCAGCTTGTCGCGACTGGCCCTGGGTTTCGTCTTCGGTACGCTGGGCGGGCTGGCATTCGGCACCGCACTGGCCTTGTCGAAGACCGTGGAAGCCTACTGCGCGCCTTTGTTCCACTGCTTGCGGCAGATCCCAAGCATTGCGCTGATCCCGATGTTCGTGCTGCTGTTCGGCGTCGACGAGACCTTCAAAGTGGTGATCGTCGCCAAGACGGCGTTCTTCCCAGTGGCATTGGCCACCTGCGAAGGCGTGCGTGCCATCCCGCGCAGCCACTTCGAAGTCGCCGCCGTGTACCGCCTGAGCTGGCCGGCCCTGGTGGGCCGCATCGCGTTGCCGGCAGCGCTGCCGGCCATCGTCACCGGTATCCGTGTGGCCCTGACCCGCGCCTGGGTAGTGCTGGTGGCGTGCGAGTTGCTGGCCGCCGACAGCGGACTGGGGCAGATGATCGAAATGGGCCGGCAGATGTTGCGCATTGACGTGGTGATGGTCGGCGTGGTGCTCACCGGGGTGATCGGGTTCACCCTGGACTATGGCCTGCGCCGCGTCGAAAGGCGCTTCACCACCTGGCAGAGCCGCTGAGGATTGCTGATGAACCTGAACAATCTGCGGGGTCTGGTGTTGCCCGTGTTGCTGCTTGGTGCCTGGGAATACGCCTCGCGCCAAGGCGCGGCAGGTGCCTATGCGTTCGTGCCGCTGGCTCAGGTCGGTTCGGCACTGAGCGAACTGCTGGGCAGCGGCGAACTGCTGGTCAACCTGTGGGCCAGCCTGCTGCGCACCTGTACCGGGCTGGCCATCGGTATCGTCGCCGGCCTCGCCCTGGGCACGCTGATGGCGCTCTCGGCGCCCGCCAACCGGCTGATCGCCCCGCTGTTCCACGCCTTGCGCCAAGTGCCGATGCTGGGCTGGATCCCGCTCATCGCCCTGTGGCTGGGCAATGGCGAGGGCGCCAAGCTGCTGATCGTCAGCCTCGCCGCCCTGTACCCGGTGGCGCTCAACACCTTCGAAAGCTTGCGCCAGGTCGAGGGCCAGCACCGCGAAGCCGCGCGCGTGCTGATGCTCAGCCCTGGGCAGCAACTGCGCCTGATTCTGCTGCCCGCAGCCCTGCCCGGCATCGCCACTGGGGTGCTGCAGGCCCTGGCATTCGCCTGGGTGACCTCGGTGGGCAGCGAGTTGTTCCTGTCCTCCGGCGCCGGCCTGGGCAGCTTGATGATGAATGCCGAGGCCGCCGCACGCATGGAGATCATCGTGGTTTGCGTGCTGTGCATCGGCTTGTGCGGTTACCTGATGTCCTGGCTCTGCAGCCGCCTCGCCCGCCGCCTGCTGCGCTGGCGCCCGACCCCCTGATGCCTGAACCTTCAAGAGCCCTGACCATGAACGCAGTCGCCCATCCGTTCCACCCCAGCGCCACCACCGGCGCGCTGACCATCCAAGGCCTTAGCAAGCAGTACCCGCTCAAGGGCAAGCCGGTATCGGTTCTGGAAAACATCGACCTGGACATTCGCCCCGGCGAATTCGTCAGCATTCTCGGCGCCAGTGGTTGCGGTAAATCGACACTGCTGCGGCTGGTCGTCGGCCTTGATCAAGACTATCAAGGCCAGATTCTGCTGGACGGGCGACCCGTGCGCGGGCCGGGCCTGGAGCGCGGCATCGTGTTCCAGGACCATCGCCTGTTTCCCTGGATGACCCTGCAGCAGAACGTTGCCCTGGCCCTGAAGAATCACGCCATGGCGACCACGCTGAAAGACCGGCTGGTGGCCGAACACATCGAGCTGGTAGGACTGGGCGGGTTCGAAAGCGCCTACCCGCACCAGCTTTCCGGCGGCATGGCGCAACGTGCAGCCATTGCCCGGGCCTTGGTGAACAAGCCCAAGGTGCTGCTGCTCGACGAGCCGCTGGGCGCGCTCGACGCGCTCACCCGGGTACGGCTGCAACAGGAACTGCAACGCATCTGGCTGCAGGAAGGCTGCACCGTGATCATGGTGACCCACGACATCGAAGAGGCGCTCTACCTCAGCGCACTGCTGCACGGTTACAAGCAACGGCTGCTGGCGGAGCTGGTCGGGCATTGAGCCGCCATGAAGGCCCATGCACTTTAAAATTATCTATGCGCATATTGCTGCTACACATATATCAGCAATCATCATAATTAGCTTAGAATCAAAAAGCCTTTTACAGAGAAAAAATATAAGAATACGGTCTTACACGGCCGTCCCCCCTCCCAGAGATCGGGACAAGCGTCCTGTACCCGAAACAAGGGCCAGTGCTGGCTGAACACTACGCGGCTGCCGATTGCCGCTCGCCAACACAAGGAAGTTCGAACATGGACCTACATCCGCCCTTTGATCTGCGATCAGGGCTAACCGCACTCGTCGCCTGCCTGGTGCTGCCGACACTCCCCGTGCAGGCAGCCGAGCAGCAAGAGACTCGGCTCGACACCATCTCGGTGATTTCCACCGGCCTGCGTGGACAGCAACGTACCGTGGCCGACAGCCCCACACCCATCGACATCATCAACAGCGAACAACTGCTGAAGACCGGCCGGGCGGAACTGTCGGAGGCCATCTCCAAGCTGCTGCCATCGTTCAACTTCGGCACCAATATCGCCGGGGTCAACTCCCAAGTCCGGCCACTCAGCAATCGCGGCCTCGGGCCGGCCTACACGCTGGTGCTGGTCAATGGCAAACGCCGTCACAACGGCGCTGCCCCCGCCAATGGCAGCACCGACACCAGTGGCGCCAACGCTGTCGACATCGACATGATCCCGATCAGTGCCGTCGACCATATCGAGGTGCTCAAGGACAGCGCGGCAGCCCAATACGGCTCGGACGCAGTAGCGGGAGTGATAAACATCATCCTCAAGCGCAGTGCATCAGGCGGTCATGCCGAAGCCAGCTACGGTCAGTTGTTCTCGGGCCAGGGTGAAACCATCAAGACCGCTGCCGATCATGGCCTGGAGCTCGGTGACGGGGGCTTCCTGCACCTGTCTGCAGATGCCCGCAAACGCGGTACCGCCACGTGGGTCGGCAAGTCACCGGACAGCGTCCGCGCGTTTTTCGAGGATGATCGCCAGGCCGCCTGGGATCACGTCAGCACCAAGAATGGCGACCCTGATCTGAAGGCGTTCAACCTGGCCTACAATGCCGAGTTGCCGTTATCCGACGACCTCAAGCTTTATTCCTATGCCACGTATGGCGAGCGCAAGACCGAAGCGAACAATCAGCTGCGTGCGGCCAATGGCGCGGCATCGATCCCGGCGCTGTTTCCGGATGGCTACTTCCCCTTGAACAACCTCAAGGACACCGACTATCAGTTCCTGTTCGGGGGTAAAGGCAGCGCGGCCAGTTGGGATTGGGACCTGTCCACCACCTATGGCCGTGACAAGATCGAGCACGCCAGCGACCTGACTGCCAACCCGACCTACGGCCCGCAGTCCCCGACCAAGTGGGATGACCTGGCCACATTGCAGTTCGAGCAGTGGGTCAACAACCTCGACATCACCCGCCACTTCGATGGGCTTTTCGGTGCATCCGTTCCAACCCAGGTGTCCGTAGGCCTTGAACACCGCTGGGAGCGCTTCCGGACGTTCGCCGGCAATGACCCACGTGCCTACAGCGTCGGGCCTTATACCTTCCCGGTGGGCAGCCCGCTGTATGTCGCCAACGGCGCACAACCGTCAACAGGCGCCCAAGGAGTATTGGCGATCCGCCCGCAAGACGAAGCGGACCTGAAACGCAACAATTACGCGGCCTATCTGGACCTTGGTTTTGACCTCTCGCCGAAATGGTACGTTGGCATCGCCGGGCGAGCCGAACACTATGACGACATCAAGGAAAATACCTACAGCTTCAAGCTCAACTCCCGCTACGCGTTCACAGACCAGATTGCCGTTCGAGGCACCTTGGGCTCGGGCTTCCGGGCGCCTTCCCTGACCCAGCTCGGCTATACCGTCACCGACAACCGCACGGCAGCTGATGCCAATGGCAACGCCGTGCCCGCACTGCGCTATACCGCTACGCCGGACAGCGCCGTGGCCCAGGCGCTGGGGGCAGCCGACCTGAAGCCGGAGAAGTCACGTAACGCAGGCCTTGGCATCACCTGGCAGCCAGCGCCGCGGACCAGCTTCACCGCCGATGCCTACGTGATCGATATCGACGACCGCATCCTGCTCAGCGAAAACCTGTATGACCGCAGCAATGGCAACGGCGCCATTGGCGACATCCTCGAATCCGTCGGGGTGGCACGCAATACCTGGGTCAGCTACTACACCAATGCCTTCGATACCCGCACGCGCGGCATCGACCTGGTAGCCGACCACAGCAGCCAGTTCGGCGCCTGGGGCGATGTCCGCTGGAGTGCCGCCTTCAACTACAACAAGACCACCGTGGAAGGTAGCCGCGGCACGCCAGCCGCGCTGCAGAATGCCGGCGTCAGCGTCGTGGGCCATGCCGCAGAAGGTTTGTTGGTAGCGGCCACCCCGCGCAGCAAGTGGATCCTTGGTGCCAACTGGACGCTTGGCAACTTCGCCGCCAACCTGCAGACCACCCGCTACGGCAAGGTCGAGACCTGGCAGCAGAACCCTGCACAAGACCGCAGCTTCGGTGCCAAGTGGATCACCGACCTCGACCTGTCCTACCTGCTGTTCGACAGTCTGACCCTCAGCATCGGCGGCACCAACATCTTCAACGTGCGCCCCGACAACAACGGCATCACCCAGGCTGCCTACAAGTACAACTATGGATCCCCGCCTTTCCACCCGGGCGGCGGATTCTGGTACGGCAAGATCGCCTACGACTTCTAACCCTGGGCGCAGGTTGCCTGCGGCGCTATCGCGCTCGTGGTGATGCCTGCCCCCCAAACCCCGATGAAAGCAATGAGGCCCCTATGACTGTGCTTGTTCTGGAAAAACCTCCCGTGGATATCGCCCCAGCCGAGGCCTTCAAGCAGGCCATGCGCAATACCGCGGCATCGGTAAACATCATTACCTGTGCAGGCAGCGACGGCGACTATGGCCTGACTGCCACGGCCTTCAGCTCGGTGACACTCGACCCACCCACCGTACTCGTCGCGGTGAATTCGGCTGCCAGCATTTACCCGCACCTGATCGAGCACAAGCGCTTGTGCGTCAATGTAATGAAGGAAAATGCCGAGTCCGTGGCCAACGACTTCGCGGGTGGCTTGCCTGTACAACAACGCTTTGCCCGCCATGCCTGGCGCCGTCTGGCCAGCGGCAACCCGGCACTGCTGGCCAGTGTGGCCGGGTTCGATTGCCGTGTCAGTGAACTCCACCACATAGGGACTCATCTGGTGGCCATCGCTGAGGTGCTGGAATGCTGGCACAGCGATGAACTGCCGCTGCTGTACGCTTCAGGCCGCTACGGTCGTTTCACCTGAGCAGCCCGGGTGCCGGGCGGCCTGTTGATCGCTGTAGCGGTCAGCGGGCCGCCCATGCCTTCGATGGCTAGTCTTGCGCCGGTTGATAAAGGCTTACCGCGCTGGCGTCCACCGCTTTGGGCAGCAGCCCCTCGCGATAGAACGCATCGGCGATGCGTTGCTGCTCGGCCAGGTTCTCCGGCTTCACCGGCTGCACGTCGTAACTGCGCCGGGCATTGGCCTGCTGCACCGTGGCGCTGTCCAGGTTACCCCACAACGGGCCCAGGATACGCGCAGCCTCCGCCGGGTGGGCCTTGGTCCAGGCCCCGGCCTCGCGCAAGGCCAGGTAGACCTGCTGCAGCACCTCGGGGTGGGCCTTGGCGTAGTCGCTGCCGGCCAGGTAGTAGCGCTGGTAGCTGGCCAGCTCGCTGCCATCGGCCAGGATGCGCGCGTTCTGCTGGCGCTGGGCGCTGGCCACGTAAGGGTCCCAGGTCACCCAGGCATCGACCTTGCGGTTCTCGAATGCGGCTCTGCCGTCGGCGGGAATCAGGTACGCCGGGGTGATGTCCTTGAACGTAAGCCCGGCCTTGGCCAAGGCCTGGATCAGCAGGTAGTGGCTGCCGGCCGCCTTGGTCACCGCCACGCGTTTGCCTTTGAGGTCGGCCAGGGTCTTGAGCGGCGAGTCCGCCGGCACCAGGATCGCCTGGGCGGTTGGCGATGGGGTCTCGCGGGCGAAGTAGGTCAGCCTGGCACCTGCCGCCTGGGTGAACACCGGCACGGTGTCGGCGACATCCGCCGACAGGTCGACGTTGCCCAGGTTCAGTGCTTCCAACAGCGGCAGCCCGCTGGGGAACTCATGCCAGCTGACGCGGATACCCTCGGCCTGCAGGCGTTGCTCTAGACTGCCGCGGGCCTTGAGCAGGGTCAGCAGGGTCGAAGACTTCTGGTAACCGATGCGCAGGGTCTGGTCGGCGCTGGCCAGGTTTGGCAGGAGGGCGCTGGCGAGCAGCGCGAGAGCAAGCCGGCGTAACGTGTTCAATTGCATCAGGGGATCTCCAGCGTCAGGGTTGTGCGGCCAGCCTGGCGGTAGCGGGAACGGTGAAACCGCTGGCGAAGGTCGGTGCCACGTCGAGGCGTTCGTTCATCAGGCCGTGGGCATGATAGAAATCGGCGGTGTCCTGCTGGGTGGCCACCGTCTGTGGGTCGATCACTTGCCAGTGCAGCTGGCGTCGTTCGAACTGCAGACGGGCGGCGTCCTCGGGGAAGCCGATGATGGCGGCCAAGGTCTTCGAGTAACTGTCCAGATGCTGGTTGGCCCACACCTGCGCCTCGGCAAGGCGGTTGAGGTAGTCTTGCAGCGCCGCCCGCCGCGCAGGCTCGCCCAGCGCCTTGTCAGTGGCTGCAAGGAAGCTGTTGCCGCTGGACAGGCCGCGGCCGTTGACCAGCACCCGGCCCTGCCCGCTCAGCTCGGCCAACGCGGTGTAAGGCTCCCAGGTCGCCCAGGCGTCCACCGAGCCATTGGCCAGGGCAATCTTGGCATCCACCGGCCCGAGAAAACGGAACTCCACGTCCTTCTCGGCAAGCCCGGCCTGGTCCAGCGCCTTCAGCGCCAGGTGATGACCAATCGAACCTCGGCCGGTGGCAATGCGCTTGCCCTTGAGTTCGGCTGCACTTTGCAGCGGCGCATCAGGCCGGACCAGCAACGCCGTACCGTAGGGGTCTGACTTGTCCACGGCGATGGCTTTGACCGGCGCCCCTGAGGCCAGCACGAACAACAGCGGCGCATCACCAATGATGCCGGCATCGATCGCCCCGGCATTGAGCGCCTCGGCCAGCGGCGCGGCAGCCGGGAATTCAGCCCAATGGATGTCGTAGGGCAAATCGCGCAAGGCGTCGGCCGCCTCCAGCTGGGCACGCATGTTGCCCTTCTGGTCACCGATGCGCAGGGTCAGGCGCTCCGTGGCGCTCGCCTGGCCCATCAGCAGCAAGGCCGTAGCAAGGGTCAACAGTTTGGTTCGAATGGACATGGCGCTCCTCGATGCCTGGGCGGGCGGCGTCATGCTGCCCGGTCAGGCGACTCTAGCGACAACCATCAAATAACCTAAATTGATTTTAGGAATAACCTAATATGCGTTTTAATCAGATCAGATCCTGCATATGGCATTACCTGCCATTGCGATTATGCTAATGCCTTATTTTTCCCGTTCGATCTTGTGAGCGCCGATTATGAAAATCGATGATATGGACGCCTTCGTCGCGGTCATCCGTTGCCAGTCGACCAACCTTGCCGCCGAGGCCTTGCAACTGACGCAACCGGCCATTACCCGCCGGGTGCAGAACTTCGAGGAAGACCTCGGCGCCACCCTCCTCGACCGCAACACCAAGCCCCTCAAGCCCACGCCCATGGGGCTGCGGGTGTACGAACAGTGCAAGGCGATCCTGCGCGAGATCGACTCGCTGCGCGAACTGGTGGCCAACGATGGCGCGCCGTCAGGCACGCTGCGCCTGGGCGTACCGCAAACCCTGGGTGACGTCGTGCTGCTTGATGCCCTGGCGCAGATCCGCGAAGCCTACCCGCAGCTGCGCACGCAGGTCAGCAGCGGCTGGGGCACCAGCCTGATCGCACGTATGGAGAACGGCGAACTGGACGCAGCTGCCGCCTTGTTCCCGCCAGGCAAGATCTTCCCCGAGGGCATCGCCAGCCAGTCCATCGCCCGCATGCCGCTGAAGGTGGTGGCGGCCAAGGGCAGCGCGGGCAAGCGCAGCTACAAGCTCAAGGACTGCTACACCCGCGGCTGGGTGCTCAACCCGGACGGCTGCGGTTTCCGCGCCGGGTTGCAGCGTGCACTGAGCGAACAGGGGCTAAGCCTGTCAATCAACCTGGAGACCTTCGGCACCGAGTTGCAACTGGGCCTGGTCGCCAACGGCCAGGGCCTGGGGTTGGTCCCCGAACCCTTGCTGCAAGCCAGCCGGCATCGCGATGCGCTGGACGTGCTCAATGTCAGCGATTTCAAGCCACAGGTAGACTTGTGGCTGTTCCATCCGCGTTACCTGGGCAACCTGCAGGAACCCGTGGAACTGTTTGGTGAAATAGCCGGGCACAGGCTGCTGGGCTGAGATCACCCGGGCCTTGCGAGCGCCGCTGACGTTAAATGCAATTTCTGCATAACGATCAAAACACTACATTCTTAAAACAAATAATTAGCATAGAACGAAAAAGACTTTTACAGGGTTCATCCATACGAATACGGTCTTAAGCAACTCACCGTCATTCAGGGATGAAACCCCATGAGTCACCCCTCCGACAGCGCCCTCGCTGAGCTGACGCAGGCCCTTGCAGCCAATGCAGCGCGCTATGATCGCAGCGGCCAGTTCCCCCAGGACAACTTTGACCTGCTGCAACGTCACGGCCTGCTGGCCCTCACCGTGCCCCGCGCCCTCGGTGGTGGCGGGGCCGACCTTGCCAGCGCTCGCCGCGTGATCGGCGCAGTCGCCAAGGGCGACCCTGCCACCGCGTTGATCCTGGTGATGCAGTACCTGCAGCATTTTCGTCTGCAGGACGAAGCGCGCTGGCCCGAGCACCTGCGCCATCGGGTGGCCCGCGATGCCGTGCAACACGGCGCGCTGATCAACGCGCTGCGCGTCGAACCTGAACTGGGCACCCCTGCCCGCGGCGGCTTGCCCGCCACCGTCGCCCGGCGCACCGCCGAAGGCTGGCGCCTGAGCGGGCGCAAGATCTACTCCACCGGCAGCCACGGCCTGACCTGGTACCTGGTCTGGGGACGCAGCGACGATGCCGACCCTTTGCTGGGCGGTTTTCTGGTGCACCGCGACACGCCCGGGATCAGCATCGTCGACGACTGGGACCACCTGGGCATGCGTGCCACCTGCAGCCATGAAGTGCGCTTCGACGACGTGCTGATCCCGCTCGATCACGCCGTCAGCGTCAGCCCCGCCAGTGCCCCGAGAGCCGAACTCGATGGCCAGGGCCTGCTGTGGATGGCCGTGCTGCTGCCGGCGGTATATGACGGGGTGGCCCGCGCCGCCCGCGACTGGCTGGCGGGCTTTCTCAAGCAACGCACGCCGTCGAACCTGGGCGCCCCGCTGGCCAGCCTGCCGCGTTTCCAGGATGTGCTGGGCCGCATCGACACGCTGCTGTTCGCCAACCAGAGCCTGCTCGATGCCGCCGTCGCCGGGCAGACGGCAGCGCAGCATGCCGGCCAGCTCAAGCACCTGGTCAGCGCCAATGCCATCCAGGCCGTGACCCTGGCCGTCGAGGCCGCCGGCAACCCCGGTCTCTCCAGGCGCAACCCGCTGGAGCGCCACTACCGTGACGTCCTCTGCAGCCGCATCCACACCCCGCAGGACGATGTGGTATTCAGCCAGGTCGGCCGCGCCGCGCTGACGGAGGCTCGCTGATGAGTCATTCGATCATCGCCAGCCAGCTCGACGCGCTGGCCAACCAGCATCTGCGCGAGCATTTGCCAGACCACGAAGTCATCGATATCGCCCCCGGCCAGCTGGCCCTCGAGGCGCCCGCCGATGTGTTCATCCTGCGCCCGGTGAATGTGCGCGGGCAGCGCGTCGACAGCCCGCCCCCGGGTTGGCCGTGGGGTCTGAAGTGGGTGCAGTTGGTATCTTCTGGCATCGATTTCTACCCGGACTGGGTCTTCAATGGCCCGCCGGTGACCAGTGGCAAGGGCGCCAATGCCGAGCAGGTAGCCGAGTTCGCGCTGGCCTTGGTGTTTGCCGCTGCAAAGCAACTGCCAACGCTTTGGGTCAAGGATGCCGACTGGCGCCTGACCGCGCTGGCGCCGCTGCGCGGCCGCACCCTGGGCATTCTTGGCTTCGGCAGCATCGGCCAGTGCCTGGCGCGCAAGGCCGTGGCCCTCGGCATGCGGGTGCTGGCCCTGAGCCGCCCTGGCCAGCCAATCGCCGAAGTACCTGGCGTGGAACGTGCCGACGATCTGCGCCAGTTGTTCGCGGGCAGCGACCACCTGGTGCTGGCCGCACCGCTTACCCCCGCCACCCGCGGACTGCTCGACCGCCAGGTATTGGGCGATGCCCGCCCGGGCTTGCATCTGATCAATATCGCCCGTGGCGGGCTGCTCGACCAACACGCCTTGCTGGAGGCCCTGGACAGCGGCCTGATCGGCCGTGCCAGCCTGGATGTCACCGACCCCGAGCCGCTGCCTGCCGGCCACCCGCTGTATCACCACCCACGGGTTTTCATCTCGCCACACACCTCGGCCATTTCCGAGGAGGGTTACCCCGCCTTCCTCGAAGCCTTCATCGCCAACTTCCACCGCTACCGCGAGCAGGCGCCCCTGGCCAACCTGGTCGACACCGCCCGCGGCTACTGATTACCGGAGAGCACACCATGAGTTCACTGTCTGCCGTCACCCCCCGTTCCGACAATGTGCGCGACCGGGTCAGCGCCGAAGAATGGGAGGTGCGCGTCAAGCTGGCCGCAGCCTACCGCCTGGCGGCCCTGTTCCGTTGGACCGACCATATCTACACGCACTTTTCCGCCCGCGTGCCGGGGCCGGACGAGCACTTCCTGATCAACGCCTTCGGCTTGCTTTTCGACGAGATCAACGCGTCCAACCTGGTCAAGGTGGATGTCGACGGGACGATCATCGACGACCCGCTGGGCCTGGGCATCAACCAGGCCGGCTATGTGATCCACAGCGCCATTCACCGCGCCAGGCCCGACCTCAAAGCCGTGCTGCACACCCATACCCGCGACGGTGCGGCGGTATCGGCCCAGCGCGACGGCCTGCTGCCGATTTCCCAGCACGCCCTGGCCTACTACAGCCGGGTGGCCTACCACGATTACGAAGGCGTGGCCCTGGACCTGGACGAGCAGCAGCGGCTGGTGGCCAACCTGGGCGACAGCAACATCCTCATCCTGCGCAACCACGGGCTGCTTACCGGGGGCATCAGCGTGGAACACGCGTTCCGCGAACTGCATGGGCTGGAGCGTGCGTGCAACATCCAGGTGGCGGCCCAGGCCGGGGGCAATGACCAGCTGTTGCATGCGCCGCAGGCGGCGATAGCCAAGGTGCACGAGCAATCGAAGCGCTTTGCCGATGGCAAGGGGGAAGGTATCCAGCGGCACTGGGATGCCTTGATCCGGCAGTTGGACCGTGAGGGCCGCGATTACCAGAACTGACAGGTACTCGTTGGCTGTGCCGGCCCCTTCACGGGGCAGGCATAACCCCATTCTGATGAAGGATCACCCCATGCCCCCACTGCACCGTCTGTTCGCCATCGGCTCCCTGGCCCTGGCTCTCACCGCCTGCTCGCCCGCCGACAACAACACCAACAGCAAGACCCTCAGCGTTGCCTTCTGGGGCGACAACACCACCCTGGTCAGCGTCGATCCGTTCCAGGTCTACTGGCTGGAACATCGCGTGCTGCTGCGCAACGTCGCTGAATCCCTCACCGACCAGGACCCGGACAGCGGGCGCATCATCCCGTGGCTGGCGAAAAGCTGGGAGATCAGTGCCGACGCCCTGAGCTACACCTTCCACCTGCGCCAGGATGTCACCTTCAGCAATGGCGAGCGCTTCGACGCGCATGCCGTGAAAACCGCCTTCGACAGCAACAAAGCCTTCGCCGCCCAGTTGCCGGCCACCTTTGGTGCCACCTACCTCGCAGGCTTTGACCACGCCGAGGTCATCGACGACTTCACCGTGCGGCTGGTGCTGTCACGGCCCAACGCCGGCTTCCTGCAGGCCACTTCGACCACCAACCTGGCGATCCTCGCCCCGGCGTCGTACCAGCTGACCGCGCAGCAACGTTCGCTGGGCAAGATCATCGGTACCGGCCCGTTCATCCTCGAGCATTACACCCCCGAGGTCGGCGCACGCCTGGTCAAGCGCAACGACTACGCCTGGCCGTCGGCCAACATGCGCAACCAGGGCCCGGCCCATGTGGATGCCATCGACATCAGCTACATCCCCGAAGAAAGCGTGCGCAATGGCCTGTTCCTGCAGGGCAAGGCCGACATCCTGTGGCCACGCAACCCGTTCTCGGAAGTCGACCTCAAGCTGTTCCAGTCCAAGGGTGCGACCATCCAGAGCCGCTCGCTGCCAGGCCCTGCGCTGAACCTCTACCCCAACACTCGCAACGACCGTCTGCTGGCCGATCGTCAGGTGCGCCTGGCGCTGCAGAAAGCCATCGATCGCACCAGCTATGCACACACCGTGTACAACGCAGCGTTCCCGGTGGTGAGCGGCGTGTATGACGTCACCACGCCGTATTTCAAAGCCCAGGCCAGCAAGCTTGCCTATGACCCCAAGGGCGCCGAGCAACTGCTTGAGGCCGCCGGCTGGCACAAGGGCGAAGACGGCTACCGGCACAAGAACGGCCAACGCCTGACTCTGCGCTACAACCTCACCCCGGCCGAGAGCGCCGGTGATGTGCTGGTGCAGGACCAACTGCGCAAGGTCGGAATCGATCTCAAGCTGAATGTGCTGACCCGTGCCGAGTGGGTGGCCGGTAACGCATCGGGCAGCTATGACCTGACCTCCACCTACATGACCCGCGCCGACCCGATCATTCTGCAGACCATCCTCGACCCCCGCGCGGCCAACAGCGCCACGCTGGCCACCAACACCTACGAGCCGCACGTGCTGGCCAAGGCCCAGGGCCTGTTTGACAGCGGCATCACCGCCACCGCCGACCCTCAACGGGCTCAAGCCTATGGCCAGCTGCAGGACCTGCTGATCGACGAAGCCTCGGCGTTCCCGCTGTACGAGCGCGTGTGGCAGGCCGCCACTGCGGCGCGGGTCAAGGACTTCCGCTGGACCGCAGAAGGCTTCGCCTTGTTCAGCGACATCCAGGTCGGCCAGCCATGAAGCGCTACCTGACCGGCCGCATCGGCCAGGCACTCCTGGTGCTGTGGGGCGCCTACACCGTCACCTATTTCATTCTCTATCTGCTGCCCGGCGATACCCTGGCGATCATGCTCAGCGCCTCGGGCATGGAGGCCGACGGCCTGTCGCCCGAGGATTTGGCCAAGGCTCGCGCTTACTACGGGCTGGACAAAGGGCTGTTCGAGCAGTACTTCGACCTGCTATGGCGCGCATTGCACGGCGACCTGGGGCAGTCGCTGTCACTGGGGCGGCCGGTCACCGCGCTGCTGGCCGAACGTCTGCCGCAAACCTTGGCGCTGGCGGGCTCTGCCATCGTGCTGTCGTTGCTGGCCGGGATCGGTCTGGCCTACCTGACCGCATACGTGCAATGGCGCCCACTGAAAACGGCACTGGCCCGCCTGCCCTCGCTGGGCTTTTCGGTGCCGGTGTTCTGGATGGGGCTGCTGCTGATCCAGGTGTTTGCCTTCGCCCTGGGCTGGTTCCCGGCGACCGGTAGCCAGGGCTTTGCCAGCCTGGTGCTGCCGGCAATCACCCTGGCGATACCCAGCGCCGCCGTATATGCCCAGGTCTTGCACCGCGGCTTCCAGGGGGTGTGGCAGGAGCCGTACATCACCACCGCCTTCGCCAAAGGCCTCAGCCGGGCCCAGGTGCAGGCCCGTCACGGCCTGCGCAACGCCGCCCTGCCGCTGCTGACCCTGGTTGGCCTGCAGGTCGGCAATACGGTGTCCGGCGCCGTGCTGGTGGAGACCATCTTCTCGCGTAACGGCGTCGGTCGCCTGGCCCAGGAGGCCGTGCTGCGCCAGGACATCCCGGTCGTGCTGGCGATCGTCGCGGTATCGGCCACTGCGTTCGTGGTGGTCAACCTGATCGTCGACTTGCTCTACCCCTGCCTCGACCCACGCATCACCCATACGGCCAAGGTGAACTGAGATGACCATTCATATCCCCCTGACCCCGAACGACACGGCGTCTGCCGGCGTCGAGGCACGCCCTGCTGCCGGTTGGAAGCGTCGTACCCGTCTGCAGCGCGCATGGCAGACGTTGGGCCCGTTGCTGCGCCGGCCAGGCTTCAGCCTCGCGCTGCTGATCGTGCTGTTTGCCCTGTTCGCCGCGCTGGCACCCCATCTGCTGAGCCACTACGACCCTTATGCCACTTCGCCCGCCGACAAGCTCAGCGCTCCCGGCCTGGAGCACTGGTTCGGTACCGACGAGCTGGGCCGCGACCTGTACACCCGGGTGGTGTACGGCGCCCGCCTGTCGGTGATGGCCGCACTGCTGGCGGTGGCCATTGCCCTGTGCGGTGGCCTTGGCCTTGGTGTACTGGCGGGTTTTGCCGGTGGGCGCGTCGACGCTGCGCTGATGCGCCTGATCGACGTGTTGCTGGCCCTGCCCGGCCTGCTGCTGGCATTGGCCATCGTCACGGCCATCGGCTTCGGCACGGTGCCTGTGGCCGTCGCCGCGGGGGTCGGGATCATCCCGGGCTTCGCCCGTACCACCCGTGCCGAAGTGCTGCGGATCAAAACCCTGCCCTACGTCGAAGCCGCACGCCTGGGCGGCGCCAGCTGGGCGCGCACGCTGCTGCGCCACGTGCTGCCCAATGCCTGGGGCCCGGTGGCGGTGCTCGCCACCCTGGACTTCGGCGCCGCCATCCTGGCCACTGCCGGGCTCAGCTTTCTGGGCTTCGGCGCAGCCCCGCCAGCAGCGGAATGGGGCACGCTGATCGCCAACGGCCGCCACTTTCTGATCACCGCGCCGTGGGTATCCCTGCTGCCGGGGCTGTTCGTGGTGGCCGTGGTGTTCAGCCTCAACCACCTGGCGCGCAGCGCCGAGGAGCATGCCCGATGAGCCAGTCGCCATTGATCGAGGTACGCGACCTGAGTATCAGCTACGCCTTCGCCGGGCAACGCACCCAGGCCGTGAGCCAGCTGTCGTTCAGCCTGGCACAGGGCGAAACATTGGCCATCGTCGGCGAGTCCGGTTCTGGAAAGTCGACCCTGGCCAACGCCCTGCTCGGCCTGCTGCCAGGCAATGCTCACATCGACCAGGGCCAGCTGTGGGTCGACGGCGTGGATGTGGCCCAGGCTGACGAGCGCACCCGGCGCCAGTTGCGCGGGCGTACCGTCGCCCTGGTGCCGCAGGACCCGATGGTCAGCCTCAACCCCACCCTGCGCATTGGCCGGCAGATCGCCGAGGCGCTGTTGCTGGCCCGCGGCCGGCGCTACCCCGAGGTGGACCGCGAAGTGCTGGCGTTGCTGGCCCAGGTTGGCCTGGACGAGCCGGCGCTGCGGGCTCGCCAGTACCCTCACGAATTGTCCGGCGGCATGCGCCAGCGGGTGCTGATCGCCATCGCCCTGGCTGGCGAGCCGCGGCTGATCATTGCCGACGAGCCCACCAGCGCGCTGGATGTAACGGTGCAGCGGCGCATCCTCGACCACCTGCAACAGCTGGTGGCCGAGCGTGGCATCTCGCTGCTGATCATCACCCATGACCTGGGCATGGCCTGCGACCGCGCCGACCGCCTGCTGGTGATGAAGCAGGGCAAGCTCATCGAGCATGCTTCGCCCAGGCAAATACTCTGGGGCGCCCAACATCCCTATACCCGCGACCTGCTCAATGCGGCGCCGGCCTTCGTGCCGCGACGCAGGCCCGGCGCGCTGCCGGGCCAGGCGCCGCTGCTGCGCCTGAGCAACGTCGGCAAGCGCTTTGCGCTGCCTGGGCAGCACGCGCACTTCACTGCCCTGCACGACCTGAGCCTTGAAGTGCACGCCGGGCAGACCCTGGCCATCGTGGGCGAGTCGGGCTCGGGCAAAAGCACAGCGCTGCGTATTGCCCTGGGGCTGGAAAGCCCCAGCCAAGGGCATGTCGAGTTCGCTGGTGAAGAGGTCAGCGCGTTCAGCTGGCGGCAGTTCCGTCCCCTGCGTCGGCGTATCCAGTTGGTGCAGCAGAACCCGTTTGCCGCACTCGACCCACGTTTCACCGTGTTCGACAGCATCGTCGAACCGCTGGTGTCGTTTGGCCTGCTCAAGGGCCAGGCTTTGGAGCGCAAGGCCCGCGAACTGATCGCCAGGGTGCACCTGCCGGTGCACTTCCTCGATCGCCTGCCGCGGGAGTTGTCGGGAGGCCAACGCCAGCGGGTCGCCATTGCCCGGGCCCTGGCCCTGGAGCCGGAGGTGTTGCTGCTCGACGAACCGGTCAGCGCGCTGGACGTATCGGTGCAGGCACAGGTGCTTGCGCTGCTGGATGAACTGCAGCGCGAACTGGGCATGGCGTATGTCCTGGTCTCCCATGACCTGGCGGTGGTGGCAAGCATGGCCGACCAGGTGCTGGTGCTACGGCGCGGGCAGGTGGTCGAGCAAGGGCCGGCGGCGCAGGTGTTCGGCCAGCCGGCCAGCGCCTACACCCGAGCGCTGATCGAGGCAATACCAGGGCATTCGCGCAGCGTACTGCCCGTGGCGGTTTGACCGTTGTGCCACGCGGCACGGGCGTGCCGCGCGGATCAGACATTGAAGAGGTATTGAACGTGAGCAAACGACAGATCCATCTCGGCGCGATGATCCATGGTGTCGGCCACGGCTGGGGCGAGTGGCGGCACCCCGAGGCACTGGCCGACGCCAGCGTCAATTTCGGTTACTACAAGCAACAGGCACAACTGGCGGAGGCGGCGAAGTTCGATTTTGCCTTCATCGCCGACAGCCTGCACATCCACGCCCGCTCCAGCCCCCATTACCTCAATCGCTTCGAGCCACTGACCGTTCTCTCGGCGCTGGCAGCTGTCACCTCCCACATCGGCCTGGTAGCCACGGTCACGGTCAGCTACACCGAACCTTTCCAGGTGGCCCGCCAGTTCGCCTCGCTGGACCTGATCAGCGGCGGTCGCGCCGGCTGGAACGTGGTCACCTCGTGGCTGTCGGGTACCGCTGACAACTTCGGCAAGGATGAACACCCTCCCCATGCCGTGCGCTACCGCATCGCCCGTGAACATGTCGAAGTCGTCCAGGGCCTGTGGGACTCGTGGGAAGACGACGCCTTCACCCGCAACAAACAGACCGGTGAGTTCTTCGACCCGGCCAAACTGCATACCCTTGGCCACCAGGGCGAGTTCTTCAAGGTCAAGGGCCCGCTGAACATCCAGCGCTCCCCCCAGGGCCAACCGCTGATCTTCCAGGCCGGGGTGTCGGAGGATGGCCGCAATTTTGCCGCGCAGAACGCCGATGCAATCTTCGTCAACCCCGAGTCGTTCAGTGCCGCCCGTGCGTATTACCAGGACCTGAAACGCCGCGCCGCCGGCCATGGCCGCGACCCGGAGCAACTGTTCATCCTGCCGGGCATCCGCCCCATCGTCGGCCGCGATGAAGCCGAGGTCGAGCGCCGCTACCAGCAGGCCGTAGACCTGGTGAGCATCGAGGACGCCCTGGTCGCCCTGGGCCGGCCTTTCAACGACTATGACTTCAGCCACCACGACCTGGATGCCCCGTTCCCCGACCTGGGCACGCTGGGCGACAACAGTCACAAGGGCACCGCCGACCAGTTGAAACAGCTGGCCCGCGACGAGGGCCTGAGCCTGCGCGAAATCGCCCTGCGCTTCTCGCGCCCGCGGCGGGACTTTACCGGGACCCCGGAGCAGGTCGCTGATGCCTTGCAGAGCTGGTTCGAGGGCGGCGCCGCCGATGGTTTCATCATCAACGCTTTGCTGCCCGATGGGCTGCAGTACTTCACCGAGCTGGTGGTCCCGCTGCTGCAGGCGCGCGGCCTGGTGCGCAGCGAGTACCCCGGCAGCACGCTGCGCGAAAGCTTTGGCCTGAGCGTACCGACCAACCGCAATACCCAACGTCGCAACCAGGCCGCCGTCGCCTGACGGCTGCCCCTCGAAAAGGAGTTCCATCGCATGACGCTCGAATTCATTGGCCTCATCGGCCCCCAGGAGAGCAGTGAATCCCAGGCTCCCCGTGGCCCGCTTGTTGACCTGGACTTCATCAAGGCCTTCGCCCAGGCCCAGGAATACGCCGGGTTCGACAAGGCCCTGCTGGCGGTCAACACCAGTGCACCGGACTCGATGATCCTGGCCAGCTACGTCGCGGCGCTGACCGAACGCATCGGCCTGCTGGTGGCGCACCGCCCCGGCTTCCAGGCCCCTACCTTTGCCGCCCGCCAGTTCGCCACGCTCGACCAGCTCAGCCGTGGCCGTGCCTCGATCAACGTGATCACCGGCGGCGACAGCGGCGACCTGCAGCGCGACGGCGACTTTCTCGACAAGGATGCCCGCTACGCCCGCACCGACGAATACCTGCAGGTGCTGCACGATACCTGGACGCAGACCACGCCGTTCGACCATCACGGGCCACATTACCGGGTAGAAGACAACCTGACCCTGGTCAAACCCGTGGGCAAGTTGCCAGTCTACTTCTCCGGTGCCTCGGACGCGGCAGTGGAGGTTGCCGCCAGACACGCCGATGTCTACATGATGTGGGGCGAGCCGCTGGCACAAGTGCGCGAGCGCATTGCCCAGGTGCGCAAGGCTGCTGCCCGATACGGGCGGGAGGATCACATCCGCTTCAGCCTGTCGCTACGGCCGATCCTCGGGGCTACGGAAGAAGAAGCCTGGGCGCGGGCCGAGCGCATCCTGGCCGACGCCCGGCAACGCATCGGCATCCGCCAGGGCAACCGCCGCGAGAAGAATTTCGGTAAGAGCAACGCCGGTTCCGAACGCCTGGTGCAACTGGCCAGCCAGCGCAAGGTGCATGACACCCGGTTGTGGACCGAGATCGCGGCGCTGGGTGGCGGCGCTGGCAACTCGACCTCGCTGGTGGGCACGCCTGAGCAGGTGGCCGAGGCGGCGCTGGCTTACTACGAACTGGGCGTGAGCACCTTCCTGTTCCGTGGCTTCGAGCAGTTGCGCGATGCCGTGGAGTACGGGCAGGAGCTGATCCCGCGGATTCGCCAGCGGGTCGAGCAGTTCGAGGCGCAGCGCACCACCCGTAGCGCCTGATACCGCATTCCCCCGCTCGAGCGCCGTGCAGACGGCGCTCGCTGCCTGCCCGCTGAGCGATGTAGCCGACACTTTAAAATCAGCTTTACGCATTTAATGCGCTATACGTAATCAGTCATAGACATAATTAGGTTAGAACTAAAAAGACTTTCTCATCAATCTGAAAGTCCATTAGGTTCTACTTACCGACCCCGACATGGCGGAGGCAAATGGATTTGTGCCAGCCACCGTCGAGCCTTTCACAGGGCAGCCCAGCCGTTGCGCACATCCGAACCCAACCTTTTCGGAGCACACGACATGGGATTGTCCCGTAGAGAACTGATCACCCGCCTCGCCGCCATTGGCGGCTATTCGGCAGCCCTCGGCGCGCTGGGGAACAATGCCCTGGCCGCCACCTTCCAACCCCTGCAACTGGCTGCCAACGGCGGCAATGGCAAGCGCGTCGTGATCGTCGGCGGCGGCATTTCCGGGCTGGTGTCTGCCTACGAACTGCGCAAGGCTGGCTTTTCGGTCACCGTACTGGAAGCCCGCGAGCGCGTCGGCGGCCGGGTCTGGACCCTGCGCCAGGGCGACCGCATCGAACACAACGACGGCAGCTCGCAAACCGTCGAGTTCGACCCGGGCCACTTCTTCAATGCCGGCGCCGCGCGCCTGCCCAGCCATCACCTGACCATCCTCGGCTACTGCCGTGAGCTGGGCGTGGAGTTGCAGGTACTGGTCAACAGCAGCCGCAACGCCCTGGCCCAGCCGGACCTGGCCCGCCCGCCGCTGCTGCTGCGCCAGGCGGTCAACGATACCCGCGGGCACTTCAGCGAACTGCTGGCGCGCAGCATCAGCCGCAACAGCCTCGATGCCGAACTCAACAGCGCCCAGCGCAAGGCCTTGCTGGAGTTCCTCAAGGTCTATGGCGACCTCGACAGCCAGCAGCAGTACCGCGGCTCGGTACGCGCCGGCTACACCCGCTTTGCCGGCGCCGGCGACCAGACGCCGGTGCAGCGCCAGCCGGTGCCGCTGGATCAATTGCTGGACAGCAACCTGCTGCTGCCACTGGTATTCGACGAGATCCCCGAGTTCTCCTCGACCATGTTCCAGCCAGTCGGCGGCATGGACCAGATCCCCAAGGCCTTCTATCGCCAGGTCAAGGACAGCGTACGCCTGGGGGCCGAAGTGCTGGGGGTCGACACCGGCAACACCGGCGCCAGGGTGACCTGGCGCGATCGCAAGAGTGGCCAGCAGCATGTCGAGCACGCCGACTACGCCATCGTCACCTTGCCCCTGCCGTTACTGGCCAAGCTGCCGAACAACTTCGACAAAGCCTTCCGGCAAGCCATTGCCAGCGCCGAAGGCGACAAGGCCAACAAGGTCGCCTGGCAATCACCGCGCTTCTGGGAGACCGATTTCCAGATCTACGGCGGCCTCAGCTACATCAACCATGAGGCGCGCACCCTGTGGTACCCCAGCGATCACCTCAACAGCGCCCAGGGCGTGCTGGTTGCAACCTACAACACCGGCGAGGTGGCCCGGCTGTTTGCCGGCAAGTCGCTGCAGGAGCAGGTCGCCTCTTCGCGCCAGGCGGTGGAGTCGCTGCACCCCGGCCACAGCCACAAGCTTGGCCGGCCAGTGGTGGTGAACTGGTCAAAGATCCCGTTCAGCGAAGCCCCGTGGATCGTCCATGACGAGGTCGCACAGCCGGGCTACGACCTGCTCAACCAGCCCCAGGGCCGCACCTGGCTGGCCAGTGATGCCCTGGCCCATGGTGGCGTAGGCATCTGGCAGAACAGCGCAGCCGAATCCGCCCGCCGGGTGGTCGGCCTGATCGCCCGCCATGCCAGCCAGACCACCCGCGGCGTTGCCGCCTGACCTGCAAGGAACCTTGCCCATGCCTCGTCTTCTCCTGCTTGCCGGAGTGCTCATGTCGCTTAGCCTCAACGCCAACGCCGACGCCATCAAACGCATCGCGCCACCTGGCTCGAATTTTCCCATCTCGCAGCTGGTCACGGTACCGGCCGGCAGCCAGCTGACGTTTGTCAGTGGCACCCTGCCGGATGTGGCCGACCCCAAGGCCCCCAAGGGCAGCACGGCCGCACTGGGCAACACCGAAACCCAGACCCGTTCGGTGCTGAACAAGTTGCGCACGGCGCTGCACAGCCAAGGCCTGGACCTGGGCGACATCGTCCAGTTGCGGGTATTCCTGGTAGGCGACCCGGCCAACGGCGGCGCACTCGACTTCGCTGGCCTGCAAGCGGCCTACACCGAGTTCTTCGCCACTGCCGAACAACCCCGTACCCCGACCCGCACGGCCGTCCAGGTGGTGGCCCTGCCGCTGCCCGGTGCCCTGGTGGAAATCGACGCGATCGCAGCCAAGGCGCCGTGAGCGCGCCTGCCCTGCCAGACAAGGAAATGCGTGCATGAAGCAAGCTTTGAAATCGGCCCCGCTGTTCAGCGTGGCCCTGGCCGCCGGGCTGCACACTGCGCCCGGCCTGGCCGAGGAACCCGCCGCCCAGGCCCTCGGCACGGTGATCGTCACCGGCAACCGTGGCAGCGAGAAACGCACCGTCACCAGCAGCCCGGTGCCCATCGACGTGATCAGCGCCAGGCAACTGCAGGAAACCGGCAAGCCCGGCCTGATGGAAGCCCTCAGCGCCAGCGTGCCGTCGCTGACTCTGCCGGAAAAGACCGGCTGGGACGCCAGCGGCATGGCCCGCGCACCGAACCTGCGCGGGCTCAATGCCGCCCAGGTGCTGGTGCTGGTCAACGGCAAGCGCCGCCACACCAGCGCCACCCTGAACATCAGTGGCATCAATGCCGGTGCAGCGCCCAGCGACCTCGACCTCATCCCCATCGGCGCCATCGACCATGTCGAGGTACTGCGTGACGGCGCTGCCGCCCAGTACGGCTCCGACGCCATCGCCGGCGTGATCAACGTGATCCTCAAGGCCGACACCAGTGGCACCGCAGTGAGCACCGTCGGCCAAGGCTACGACGGCAAGAAACAGACCGTGCAGCAGAACCTGAACAAAGGCTTCGAGATCGGCAACGAGGGTATCGTCCAGCTGGCCCTCGACGCCCGCAGCCAGAACGACGACAACAAGGCCAGCGCCAACGGCTACAGCCAGGCCGAAGCCCTGGATCGCGCCGGCAAGGTCACCTACGGCGGCTATGGCACGCCAAAGATCAACCTGCTGACACTGGGCTACAACGCCGAACTGCCGCTGCAGGACGACCTTAGCCTCTATTCGTTCAGCACCTGGTCCTACCGCAAGGCCGAGCAAGGCCAGAACTTCCGCCTGCCGACCATCGTCAACACCATCACCACCGGCCCGAACGGGCGCCCTTCCGGCTACACGCCGACCTGGTACATCGAAGAATACGACTACCAGGCGGCGTTCGGCGCCAGGGGCTTGGCCGGCGAGTGGGACTGGGACCTGTCCAGCACCTACGGGCGAAACGAGGCTGAACAAGGCACCTGGAACAACCAGAACCCGTCCCTGGGCGAGGCCACGCCTGACCATTTCGAGTCTGGCACCTGGGTCAGCTCACAGCTGACCAGCAACCTCGACCTGCGTCGCAGCTTCGAAGTGGGCCTGGCCAAGCCGCTGGACCTCTCCTGGGGCCTCGAACAGCGCCGCGATACCTACCAGGTACAGGCCGGCGACTGGGCCAGCTGGGCCGACGGCGGGTACTGTGCGGCGCCTGGCAACTGCGCAGCGTCAGGCGCCCAGGTCACCAACGGCATCTCGCCTGCCGAAGCCAGCAGTGCCAGCCGCAACAGCTACGCGGGCTACCTGGATGTGGGTTTCAACCCGCTACCGCAGTGGTACTGGGGCGCGGCGCTGCGCTACGAGCACTACGACCGCGGCATCGGCGCCACGCGCAGCGGCAAGCTGACCACCCGCTACGAGTTGACCCCTGAACTGGCCGTGCGGGCCACGGTAAGCAACGGCTTCCGCGCCCCGTCGCTGGCCAACAGCCTGTTCAGCGCGCGCTCCACCACCTACGGTGTGGTCGATGGCGTGTACCAGTCGATCAACTACGGCGTACTGCCGGTGGACTCTGCCGCAGCCCAGGCACTGGGCGCCGAGCCGCTGAAACCGGAACGATCCACCAACTACAGCCTCGGCCTGACCTGGCAGCCCAGCGAGCGACTGGCCTTTACCGCCGATGCCTACCTGATCAACGTGCGCGACCGCATCACCCTGACCGGCACCCTGCTCGGCCCGGAAGTGACCCAGGCCCTGCTGGCCAATGGCATCGACTCGACCTCTGGCGGCCAGTACTTCACCAACGGCGCCAGCACCCGCACCAAAGGCCTGGACCTGGTGGGCAGTTACGACCAGGACCTGGGCAGCGCCGGGAGCGTGAAATGGACGGCGGCCTTCAACTGGAACGACACCGAGATCCTCGCCTACAAAGACAGCGTGAACATCCTCGGTACCTCATACGAGCTGATGAACCGCCAGGCGCGCAACCTGCTGACAGAGGTGCAGCCGCACACCAAGCTGATCCTCGGCGGCACCTGGCGCCTGGACCGCTACCGGGTCAACCTGGGGCTGACCCGCTACGGCTCATGGCGCGAGGTGAATGCGGCCAACGACCGCTCGCTGGACCGCGAGTACAAGGCGCGCTGGATCACTGACCTGGACGTCGGCTACCAGCTGACCAAAGACCTGGAGCTGGCGGTCGGGGCGCGCAACCTGTTCGACGTGTACCCCGAGCGCCAGGCACCGAGCAGCAAGACCATGGTCAAGGGGTACGGCGTTTATTCGCCGTATGGTTTCACCGGGGGGTACTACTTCGGGCGGCTGACCTACACCTTCTGAGGACCCTGGGGCTGTTCTGCAGCCCCACGTCCTACCGGCTGAACCGCTTGATTGGCAAGCCGAGGCTCTCGCGCAAGGTCGTGCCCTCATACGCCGTGCGATAAACCCCACGCTCCTGCAGCAATGGCACCACCTCTTCGGTAAAGCGGCGGAACTGCCCCGGGTGGCCAATATAGATATTGAACCCGTCCAGCGCCCTCGCCTCGAACCACTCGGCCATCTTCGCTGCCACCGTCGAAGCCGAGCCAACGAAGGCCCCCGGGCGCAGCTGGCGGCCGAATTCCACCGCCTGGCGCAGGCTGAACCCCTTCGCCAATGCCTGATCGGCAATCCGCTTGGCGTTGGTGAAGAAACTGCTGCGCGCGTATTCGAGGCTCTGCTGCGGGAACGGTGCGTCGAGATCGTACTGACTGAAATCATGCCAGCCGAAATTGCGGCCGAATTCCTTCAGCGCCAGTTCGAAGCTGTGGTCGGCCTGGTGATAGTGACGCTCAATTTCACGGGCATGCTCGTCGGTATCGCCCACATGAATTTCCGCCCCCGGCAGCACCAGCAACTGCTCCGGATCGCGCCCCAGGCGCGCGGCACGCCCCTTGATGTCGCGGTAGAAAGCCTGGCCCTGCTCGATGCTCGCGGCGTGGGTGAACACCACGTCGGCGGTGGCGGCGCCCAGGTCACGGCCCTGCTCGGAATCGCCCGCCTGGAAAATCACCGGCTGCCCCTGTGGCGAGCGCTGGATGTTCAACGGGCCGACCACCGAAAAGTGCTCCCCCTTGTGGTCCAGGCTGTGCAATTTCGTGGGGTCGAGGAATCGCCCGCTGGCCCGGTCACGGGGGAAGGCATCGTCTTCGTAGGAATGCCACAGGCCTTGCACCACCTGCACATGCTCCTTGGCCCGGGCATAGCGGGTGTCGTAATCGTAATGCTCATCCAGCCCGTAGTTGCCGGCGGTGCCAGCATCGCCGCTGGTGACCACGTTCCAGCCCGCGCGGCCCTTGCTGATCAGGTCCAGGGAGGCAAGCCGGCGGGCGACGTTGAACGGTGCGTTGTAGGAGGTGGTGAGCGTACCGACCAGGCCCAGATGGCGAGTACTGACCGCCAGCGCCGAAAGCAGGGTCAGCGGCTCCAGGCGGTTGAGGTAGTGCGACGGTGAGCCTGGGGTGATGAACTGGCTGTCGACGATGAACATCAGGTCGAACAGCGCCGCCTCTGCCTGTCGGGCGATATCGATGTACCAGTCGATGTTGACGCTGGCGTCGGCTGGCAGTTCGGGGTCGAGCCACAGGTTGTGCCGCCCCGGGCCACCGCAGCCCATGGTCAGCGCGCCGAGTTTGATCTGTCGTTTGCTCATGGTAAACCCTGTCAACGGCTGCTGGTAACGGGCGCCTGGAAGGCCGCGCCAAATGAGGTATCGAACAGGTCCGCCGCTGGATAGGCTTTGATCAGGCCAAGCCCGGCGAAGAAATCCACGGTCTTCTGCGCATCGACGATGACCTGCGGGTTCAGTGGCGCAAGGTCGGTGCGTGCGCGGGCGAACCAGGTGCGGGCGATGTCACGGTCGGCGCGGGTGCGCTGGGCCCAGGCATCGGCGTAGGCTTCGGTATTGGCCGGGTTGTCGAGGGTCCAGTCGCGGGCCTGTTTCAGCCGCTGCAGGAAGTCGGCGATCTGCGCGCGCTTTTGCTCCACGGCCTTGCTGTTGGCGACCACGAAGCTCTGCGCCGGGATCACCCCTTCGGCGGTGGCCAGCACACGGGCGCCCTGGCGCTCCTGCTGGGTGACATACGGCTCCCAGGTTGCGATCACGTCGACCGCACCGCCATCCAGGGCGTGGGAGGCATCGAGGGCGCTGAGGTAGCGCAGTTCGAGGGAGTCGCGGGGCACGCCCGCCTTGTCCAGGGCGCTGAACAGCAGCTGCTGGCTCCACGAGCCCTTCCAGATCGCCGCGCGTTTGCCGCGCAGGTCCTGCAGGCTGTGGATCGACGAATCCTTGCGGGCAAGAATGGCGACCCCGGCAAGGTTCTGGCGGCTGACCGCGATCACCTTGATCGGTGCCCCCAAGGCACCGAGAAACAGCGGTGGTGCATCGCCGAGCAGGCCGATGTCCAGGCTGCCGACATTCAGGGCCTCGGCCACCGGTGACCCGGCGGTGAATTGCTTCCACTCCAGGGTATAGGGCAGGTCTTCGAGCACCCCCGCCGCTTCCATGACGGCGCGGGCGTTGTAGCTCTGGTCTCCGACCACCAGCGTCTGGGCAGCGGCGGCAAGGCTGAAGGTGGTGGCCAGCAGCGTGGCGGCCAGGTGTTTGATGTAGCGCACGTTCGTCTCCGGATACCCGCCTGGGGTATGTGAGGCGATCCGCACGTGCGGTCTCGTCCAGGGTTTATTTATAGCCCTAAGGCATTGATGTTCAGTTTTTTATAATCTAAAGCGTGTTTTGGTACCTGTGAAATGCACATTAGGCATAACGTCATGCCTTTGGCTGCGCCTATTTCAAAACAGAACCATCGCCCTGTAAATGCATTTTTTGCATATTAGCTTATTATTATTTTGCATTTTGAGAATAGAAAAGGGATTTGCTAGGGTTACTTCAAACCCGAAAGCCGAGCCTGACCCATGACCGAGAACCTGCGCCCGGAGCGCTTGCGTCATTTCATCGACCGCTTCGCCGCGTTGCTGGACCAGCAACCTGACGAGACCACCCTGCTCGACCATGGCCAGCAGCTGCTGGCCGAGCTGGTAGCCCAGGACGACTGGTTACCGGGCGAGCTTGCCCAACCCGATCCCCATCGCTACCAGCAGTACCTGTTGCATTGCGACTCGCGGCAACGCTTTTCGGTGGTGAGCTTCGTCTGGGGCCCTGGGCAACAGACCCCCATCCATGACCACCGGGTCTGGGGCCTGATCGGCATGCTGCGCGGCGCCGAGCTCGCCCAAAGCTTCGCCCGCGACGCGCAGGGCGCACTGCGGCCCGAAGGCGCGCCGATGCGCCTGGCGCCCGGCCAGGTGGAGGCAGTGTCGCCGCGTATCGGCGACATTCATCGAGTCAGCAATGCCTTCGCCGACCAGGTATCGATCAGCATCCATGTCTACGGCGGCAACATCGGCGCGGTAAAGCGCGCCGTGTACAGCGAGGACGGCAGCGAAAAGCCGTTCATTTCCGGCTACTCCAATACCCACCTGCCCAACATCTGGGACCTGTCCAAAGAGAACCCTGCCCGATGAGCACCGTCACCACCCGTCACTACCGCGACATCCGCCGAGCCCTGCTGGCCCGGGAGGAGCTGGCCCTGATCGACGTGCGCGAAGAAGACCCGTTCGCCCAGGACCATCCCCTCTTCGCTGCCAACATTCCCCTGTCGAAACTGGAACTGGAGGTGTTCGCCCGGGTGCCGCGGGCAGACACCGCCATCACCGTCTATGACAATGGTGAAGGCCTTGCCGCCACAGCCGCGCAGCGCCTGTTGGCGCTGGGCTACAGCGATGTGGCCATACTCGAAGGCGGCCTGGCCGGCTGGCGCGCCGCCGGTGGCGAGTTGTTCCGCGACGTCAACGTGCCCAGCAAGGCGTTTGGCGAACTGGTGGAAAGCGTGCGGCACACGCCGTCGCTGGCCGCCGAACACGTGCAGGCACTGCTGGACGAAAAGGCCGATGTGGTGGTGCTCGATGCCCGCCGTTTCGACGAGTACCAGACCATGAGCATCCCGGGCGGCATCAGCGTGCCCGGCGCCGAGCTGGTGCTGCGCGTGGCTGAACTGGCGCCGGACCCAGGCACCCAGGTGATCGTCAACTGTGCCGGGCGCACCCGCAGCATCATCGGTACCCAGTCACTGGTCAACGCCGGCATCCCCAACCCGGTGGCGGCCTTGCGCAACGGCACCATCGGCTGGACCCTCGCCGGCCAGCAACTGGCCCATGGTCAGCAGCGGCGCTTCACTGAAGTCGGCGCCGCCACCCGTGCCAATGCCGCACGCCAGGCCCGAAGCGTAGCCGACCGTGCCGGGGTCCTGCGCCTGGACCGGGCCGGGCTTGCGCAATGGCAGGCCGAAGCCGGCCGCACCACCTACCTGTTCGACGTGCGCACGCCCGAGGAGTACAGCGCCGGGCACCTGCCTGGCAGCCGCTCGGTGCCGGGTGGTCAGCTGGTACAGGAAACCGACCATGTGGCCAGCGTTCGCGGCGCGCGCATCGTACTGGTGGATGATGACGGTGTACGCGCCAACATGAGCGCCTCGTGGCTGGCACAAATGGGTTGGCAAGTGGCCGTGCTCGACGGTTTGGCCCCGGCTGACTTCAACCACACGGGTGAATGGCAGCCGCCACTGCCCGAACTGCCCGCAGCCAACCAGATCAGTGTCGAGCAGCTGTCCAGCTGGCTACAGCAAGACGGCACTGTGCTGCTGGACTTCACCGCCAGCGCCAACTACGTCAAGCGCCATATCCCCGGTGCCCACTGGGCTATCCGTGCGCAGCTGGCCGAGGCCCTGGAACGTTTACCGCAAGCCAGCCGCTACGTGCTGACCTGCGGCAGCAGCCTGCTGGCGCGCTTCGCCGCCCAGGACTTGCAGGCCCTCACCCGCACCCCGGTCTACCTGCTCGAAGGCGGCACTGCGCGCTGGATCGCTGCGGGGCTGCCGCTGGAAAGCGGCGAAACACAGCTCACCGTGCCACGCAGCGATCGCTACCGCCGCCCTTACGAGGGCACGGACAACCCTCGCGAAGCGATGCAGGGCTATCTGGACTGGGAATTCGGCCTGATTGCGCAACTTGAGCGCGATGGCACCCACGGGTTCAGGGTGCTCTGACGCTGAACGAGCGACCGTGCTGGTAAACCGATCCCGCTAATTTCGAGCATGCTGAAGGTGTTCAAACCCAAAGCGGCGTATGGGCGCAGCGTTCAGGATGTGATCCAGAGTGTGAGGCTTGAGAAAGCTCGACGCCTGCTCGCGGGCTCGCGCCTGAGCGTCGACGACATCGCATCGCAGATCGGCTATCGAGACGCCACGGCCCTTCGCCGTCTGATGCTGAAACACACCGGGACAACACCCAGCCAGTTCAGGCTACGCCAGCGCTGACGCAGTTGACCGCGTCGCCCATTGCCGTAGAATCGCGCGCCCGAAATTCAAAACGCCTGCGAGAGGGAGCTTCAGTGCAACGGGTGATGATCATTGGCCAGCCAGGAGCCGGGAAAAGTACCCTGGCGCGCAAGCTTGGCGAGCGCACGGGCTTGCCGGTCGTGCATATCGACACGATTCACTGGCAGCCAGGGTGGGTCGAGCGCAGCCGGGACGAAAAGACCCGTCTTTGCCATGAGGTCGAGGCCCGTGAGCGCTGGATCTTCGAAGGCGGGCATTCGACCACCTGGAACAGCCGGCTGGCCCGCGCTGACATGTTGATCTGGATTGACCGCTCGGCGCCGCTTCGATTCTGGCGCGTCCTGCTCAGAACGCTGTTGAACCGCGGTCGATCCCGGCCCGACTTGCCGGACAACTGCCCGGAATTGCTGGCCAATCTGCCGGCGTTTCTCAGGTTCATGTGGCAGACCAGAACCTCGTCGCGGGAGGCGATGAGGCGATTGGTGGCAACCGCCCCATCGGGCTGTCGCGTGGTCTGCCTGCGGAGCAATCGGGATACCGATGTCTTCCTCGCGACGCTCGGCACGCAGCCTGAGCAGGTCAAGCAGGCTCATTAGAGCCCGGTTCGCGCTTGTCTGGCTGCAAGCGCGTGCCATTGCGGCGTTAAAAATGCGCTTTGAACAAGACGCTCAGCGCATTCTGGTCGGTTGGAAACCCGTGGCTGTCCTCGATCCCGTATTTGTCCGACCAGTAATCCCATTCCACACCAGCGTAAAACCGCTTGGCCGTGTACCCCAGCGCTTTGCCGACGTCGTACTTGATCTGCGGGTTGAAGTGAAAACTCTTGGCCACGTAGTTCGAGGTGCCCTTGCGGCCGACGTCATTTACATACCACTCAAGGTACCCGTCAAACAGAATGTCGGAACGGCCCAACGGGAGGGTCATCGCCCAGGTCGGGTTGATCTGCCACTGCCCCGCTGCCTTGCCGGTGATGCCATCGGGCTTGCGATAGTAGGTGTTGAGCGAAAAGCGATCGAACCCTGGCAGCAGCAGGTCCACCGCTGGCCCAAGCAGGTACCGGCGAATGCGCCCCTCGCCACGCTCGTAGGTGGCGGCGATCAGCACATCCTTGATCACGCCGTAGCGCAGGTTCTGCCCGCTGACCTTGCCCAGCGACAGCCGCGGTGAAAACTCCCCGTAATAGGTGTAGCCCTCCTTACCGGACAATCCGTTCGACCATTTGTTGTCGACGAACAGGAACACATCACCCCAGGTCCAGCCGCTGGCATGTTCGTAAGTGATGGTTTGCTGGATGTCGTTGCCGGTGCCATCGAACTTGTAATTGTGGCCGTAGAGATAACTGAGGCTGTTGTCGCTCCACATCAGTGGAGCGGCCTGGGCGGTGGCAGTGGCCAGGCTGCAGAGCGGCAGCAAGCCGTGGCAGAACCAGGCGAGAGGGTTGAGTTTCATGGCTATCCCTTGGGTCGAGGTCGGTGAGGGTTACCGGCAAGGGATAACGGACAGACCTCGTCTCTGGCCACGCAGCAACGCATGGCGCCACCCTTGCCGGGTGCGCGGCATAAAGCCGCCAGAGCAATGTCCCATGCCCGGATTGGGCACTGACCGCTTCTACTCGGGCCTGCCCTTGCAGGGCGCGTGCCAGTAGATCGAATACAGTTTAGAGTGCCGATTGTGGCCAATCAAAGCCAACACTGAATACCATCCGCACTGCTATTGCAGCACCTTATTGGCGCTGTCAGCCGCCTGCGTGCACTGTTGCGGCCCATTGCCCTGCCCCGGCTGCACGCGCCAAGCCGCCATTGGCCGGGAATGAGCGGCTTGCAAAAGCTGGCACGCTTCTGGCTAAACAGACTTCCGAGTAGAAGCGGTCAGTGCCCGAACCAGGCACGGGACATTGCTCTTGCGCCCCTGACCGGGCGTACATCCGAGTGGATGATTGCACGCGGGCTATCGGCCCTGGGCAAGAGAGCAACGTCAATCGTGAACGCTCGCTCTCCTCCCGTTGCATTGCTTCTCCACTCGGGCTTCTCGCCGCGGGGCCGACCAGGGCCCCCGACGGATTTCGAATCGAGGTGGAGAACAATCATGAAAAACCGCTTTGGCTTGACTCAACCGCTTCGCTCGCTGCTGGCAGGGCTCGGTGTGCTGCTGGCGGGCGCGCCACCGGCCATGGCCGGCGATCAGGTCGTGCTGCTGACCTCCTGGTACGCCCAGGCCGAACAGGGCGGCTTCTACCAGGCCCTCGCCGAGGGCTTGTACGAGAAAGAAGGGCTGGAGGTGACCATCCGCATGGGTGGCCCGCAGGTCAATGGCATGCAGTTGCTGGTCAGCCGGCAAGCCGACTTCATCGTCAACTACGACCTGCAGATCCTCAAGAGCGTGGAGCAAGGCCTGCCGGTGGTGGCGGTGGCCGCGCCGTTTCAGGGTGACCCGCAGGGCTTGATGACCCACGCCGACGTCTCCGGCCTGGACGGGCTGAACAACAAGCAGGTGCTGGTATCGACGTCCGGCCAGCAAACCTGGTGGCCCTGGCTCAAGGGCAAGTACCAGCTGCAGGACAGCCAGGCCCGCCCTTATACCTTCAACCTGCAGCCCTTCCTCGCTGGCGCCGACACCACCCAGCAGGCCTACGCCAGCTCGGAACTGTTCCAGGCCATCAAGGCCGGTCAACAGCCCAACTTCTTCCTGTTCGCCGATGCCGGTTACCCGCCCTACGGTTCGACCGTCGCCACCCGGCAGGACCTCATCGAGCAGCATCCACAGCGTGTCGCGGCGTTCGTGCGCGCCTCGCTCGAGGGCTGGAAGCGCTATCTGGACAACCCCGGCGCAGGTAATGCGCTGATCAAGCGTGACAACCCCAACATGAGCGATGAACTGCTGGCCTGGGGCGTCTCGACCCTCAAGCAACACCAGTTGCTGACCCGCGGCGACGCGGCTGTCCACGGCATTGGCACCATGAGTGACGCGCGCTGGCAGGCGACCCGCGATTTCATGGTCGAGGCTGGCCTGCTTGGCGCTGGCGCGCCCTGGCAGAAGGCCTACACCACACGCTTCGTGCAGGACCTCCATGTGTTGCCCGACAGCAACCAGGCTGCCAGCCGCTGACCCGTTCAGGCACTTGAACCCCTAAGGAACCGAATCATGTTGGTCACCAAACAACCCATATTGCGTCGCTTCTGGTACGCCCTTCTGCCGATGTCCGCACTGGACGACGGGCCAAAGCCTTTCACCCTGCTCGGAGAAGCCCTGGTGCTGTGGAAACGCCCCGACGGCACGCCGGTAGCCATGCGCGACCGCTGCTGCCACCGTACCGCCAGGCTGTCCAAAGGCTTTGTCAGCGAAGACGGCAACATCGCCTGCGGCTACCACGGCTGGGAGTACGACTGCACGGGCGCCTGCGTGAAGATCCCGCAGAACCCGACAGGGGCAATCCCGGCCGGGGCAGCCGTCAAGGCTTACCACTGCCAGGCGCGTTACGGCTATGCCTGGGTGGCGCTGGACGATCCGCTGCAGCCGATCCCCGACTTCCCCGAGGATGGCGCCCCTGGTTACCGGCGCATCTTCCAGTTCTACGAAGAATGGAAAACCAGCCCGCTGCGGGTCATGGAAAATTCATTCGACAACTCGCACTTCTCGTTTGTGCACAAGGCCAATTTCGGTCTGTTCGACCAGCCGCAACCGGCCAGCTACGCGTTCCGCGAGACCGACTACGGGTTCGAAGCCGAGACACGCGTGCCGGTCCGCAACCCCGAGGCCAGCTTCGCCATCACCGGCAGCCGTGCGCCGATCACCGAGCGCCACCTGGTCAACCGCTATTACCTGCCGTTCTCGCGACGCTTCGGCTGCATGTACCCGGAGAGTGGCATCCATCACATCATCTACAACTGCGCCACACCGATCGATGACGGGCGCCTGATGCTGGTGCAGTGGCTGTACCGCAACGACAGCGAAGCACAGTGCTCGACCCAGGCGCTGATCGACTGGGACGCAGCGATCACCGCCGAGGACCGAGACATTCTCGAGGCCACTGACCCCGACGCCTGCGTCGATACCCGTCGGCGCGTCGAGCTGCACATGCCCTCCGACAAGCCCGGCCTGGTGATCCGCCGGCAATTGCTGGGCCTGCTCGAAGCCCATGGCGAAAGCGAAGTGTTCGCCAGCCATTGAATGCCGTTCAGCGCCCCGGTGCGCCGGGGCCTCTGCCACCGCACATAGCCAGATGGGAACGCGCCCATGTTGATACAGACCCTGTCCGAAGCCGACACCCGACCACAGGCCCGCGTGCCTGCCGATACCATAAGCGCCGAGACCCCGCTGTTCGCCAACCAGGTGGAAAAGACCTACGGCAATGGCACCCACGCCTTGCGCCGCGTCAGGCTGGCGATCCAGCGCGGCGAGTTCGTCTCGCTGCTGGGCCCCTCCGGTTGCGGCAAAAGCACGTTGTTGAAGATGTTCGCCGGCCTGGAACAACCGTCCGCTGGCCATGTGCGCTGGTGGGGCAAGGACGCCCCCGAGCGCGCCCCGCAGGGCAATGGGGCAAGCCAGCGCCTGGCGATGGTGTTCCAGGAAGCCACCTTGATGCCGTGGGCCAGGGTGCAGGACAACGTGCGGCTGCCCCTGGACCTGGCCGGTGTGCCTCGCGCGCAAAGCCAGCCCAGGGTGCAAGCGGCGCTGGAACGGGTTGGCCTGGGTGCATTCGGTGCCGTTTACCCGCGCGAGCTGTCTGGCGGCATGCAGATGCGCGCATCGATTGCCCGCGCACTGGCCACCGAGCCCAACCTGCTGTTGATGGACGAGCCGTTCGGCGCGCTTGACGAATTCACCCGCAACAAGCTCGACAGCGACCTGCGCCGCCTCTGGGCGGAGCGCGACCTGACGGTGGTGTTCGTCACCCATAGCATCTTCGAGGCGGTTTACCTGTCGTCGCGGGTGGTGGTGATGGGCGCCCGCCCCGGTCGGGTCATCGCCGATGTCGCGATCGAGGGGCCGCCGGAGCGCGACGAGGCCTATCGGACTTCGCCGGCCTTCATCGCCCAATGTGCCCACCTGTCCCGGCTGCTGGCCCAGGCCAACAGCGAGCCTGCCTGAGAACCACGCCATGAACAGACTACCCGCTCCCTGGCTACGCCACCCCGGCGTACTGCGCATCGTTTCACCCTTGCTGGTCGGCGCCGTGCTGCTGAGCCTCTGGCAACTGGCATGCATGGCCTGGCAGGTACCGGCCTACCTGGTGCCCTCCCCGGCGGACATCGGCCGCACCCTGGTCAGCGACGGCCCGCTGTTGCTGGGCGCGCTGTGGATGACCCTGAAGATCACCTTCCTGTCGTTCGCCCTCGCCGTGGTCATCGGTACCCTGGCAGCATTCGTGTTCGTACAGAGCCGCCTGGTGGAAGCCAGCCTGTTCCCCTACGCCATCCTGCTGCAGGTGACGCCAGTGGTGGCCATTGCGCCGTTGATCATCATCTGGTGCAGCGACACGACACTGGCGCTGGTGATCTGCGCCACCCTGGTGGCGGTGTTTCCGATCATTGCCAATACCGTGCTGGGGCTGCGCAGCGTCAACCCCGGGCTGCTCAACCTGTTCCGCCTCAACCGCGCCAGCCGCTGGCAGGTGCTGCTGCGCCTGCGCATTCCCAGCGCCCTGCCGTGTTTCTTCGCCGGCCTGCGGATTGCCAGCGGCCTGGCCTTGATCGGCGCGGTGGTCGCCGAGTTCGTGGCCGGCACGGGCGGCAGTGGCGCAGGGCTGGCGTACCAGATTTTGCAAGCGGGCTTTCAGCTCAACATCCCGCGGTTGTTCGCCGCCCTGGTGCTGATCGCCCTGACCGGCGTCGCGCTGTTCAGCCTGATGGCCCTGCTGGCTCGCCTGAGCCTGCGCCACTGGCACGAAAGTGAACTCGGTTAAGCCCATGGAGAACCCGATGAAACATCCAGACAGCTGGCTGATCCGTAACGCCAGCGCCATTCTCACCGGCCTGCGTGGCGCCGCAGCGCGCCATGCCGGGCCCGATATTCGCATCACCGACGGGCGCATCGCGGCCCTTGGCGCCTTGCAACCAAAACCCGGCGAGCAGGTGCTCGATGCCACCGACTGCGTCGTCTACCCGGGCTGGGTGAACACCCATCACCACCTGTTCCAGTCGCTGCTCAAGGGCATCCCGGCAGGCATTGATCAAAACCTCGGGGCCTGGCTGGGCGCTGTGCCCTATCGTTACCGCGGGCTGTTCGACGAGCACAGCTTGCGCCTGGCCGCGCGCATCGGCCTGGTGGAATTGGCCCGCTCCGGCTGCAGCACGGTCGCCGACCATCATTACCTGTACCTGCCGGGCATGGCGTTCGACAGCGCACAGATCCTGTTCGAGGAAGCCCAGCGGCTGGGCCTGCGCTTCGTGCTGTGTCGCGGCGGCGCAACCCAGGTGCGCCAGGCCGAGGGGCCGACGAGCGCAGGGCCGGAGACCCTTGAGCAATACCTGGACGACGTCGAACGCCTGGTCCGCACCTACCACGACAGCGCCGCCGATGCCTGGCGC
This sequence comes from Pseudomonas sp. NPDC086566, assembly GCF_050280885.1. Taxonomy (NCBI): domain Bacteria; kingdom Pseudomonadati; phylum Pseudomonadota; class Gammaproteobacteria; order Pseudomonadales; family Pseudomonadaceae; genus Pseudomonas; species Pseudomonas sp. NPDC086566. The sequence continues at coordinate 580,261 of NZ_JBNNWD010000001.1, read as the reverse complement.
CGCGTGGTGATGGCGCCGACCAGTCCGCCCTATTCGATGCCACCCGAACACCTGCGGGAAACCGCCCGCACCGCTCGCAAGCTGGGCATCCGCCTGCACAGCCACCTGAGCGAAACGGTGGAGTACCAGAACGAAGTCCAGCGCCGTCATCGATGCTCGCCCGTGGCCTTCTGCGCCGAACACGAGTGGCTTGGGAGCGACGTCTGGTTCGCTCACCTCGTCAAGCTCGGTCGCGAGGAGATCCAGCTGCTGGGCGCAACCGGCACCGGTATCGCCCACTGCCCGCAGAGCAATGCCCGGTTGGGCAGTGGCATCGCCGATATCGTCGCCCTGGAAGCGGCCGGCGTACCGATTTCGATGGGGGTGGACGGGGCGGCATCCAACGAAGCCTGCGACATGATCAGCGAAACCCATGCCGCCTGGTTGATGCAGCGCGCCAAGGGTGGCGAGCGGGCCTTGCCCGGCTACGCCGGTGGCACAGGCGAAGGCGGCGCGCAGTCTGCCAGCGTTGAAGACGTGGTGCGCTGGGGCACGGCTGGCGGCGCCCAGGTGCTGGGGCTCGAAGCGCTGGGTACCGTGCAAGTCGGCATGGCGGCCGACCTGGCGCTCTACCGGCTCGACCAGCCCCGCTACTTTGGTATGCATGATATGGGGATCGCGCCAGTGGTGGGTGGCGGGCGGCCGACCTTGCGTGCATTGCTGGTAGGCGGCCGGTTGCGGGTGGAAAACGACACGCTGCCCGGCATCGACCTCGTCGAACTGGGCCACCAGGCCCGCGAAGCCGTGGTTCGCCTGCAACGGGCGGCGGGGGTAAGGTCATGAGCTGGGTTCCCCTGCAGGTGCGCGCCCTGCGCCTGGAAGCCGAAGATGTGCTGGGTATCGAGCTGGGCGTTGCCGGTGGCGGTCCGCTGCCCTTCAGCTGGGCTGCCGGCGCCCACGTCGATCTGCGCCTGGGCAACGGCCTGGTCCGCCAGTATTCGGTGATCAGCCTGCCTGAAGACGGCCACCTGAACCTGGCGATCAAACGAAAGCCCGCTTCGCGGGGCGGTTCGCAATGGCTGCATGAGCAGCTGCGCCTGGGCGCCTGCGTCGAAGTCGGCAAGCCGCGCAACCTGTTTGCCCTGCAGCCAGGCAGCGGCCCGGTGACGTTACTGGCCGCAGGCATCGGCATTACGCCGTTGTTGCCGATGTACCGGCAATGCCAGCAACAGGGCCGCGCGGTGCGCCTGCTATATTTCACCCGCCACTTGCACAACGCCCCGCTTGTCCCGCGTAAAGGGCCGCAACTTGAAGTGTTCCCGGGCCTGCGCGCTGCCCAGATCCAGGCGTACCTGGCTGAGCACCTGCCCGCCTGGCAGCCTGGTGCCAGCGTGTATTGCTGTGGGCCAGCCGGCTTCATGACCGGTGTCGAACAGACCGCCCTGGCCCTCGGCTGGCCTGCCACAGCACTGCACCGCGAACACTTCAGGCCTGTCGAAGTGCCAGTCCAGGCTGATGGCGACTGTGTTCTGGTGCTGCAGCGCAGTGGCCTTGAGGTTCAGCTTCGCGCCGCCGAAAGCCTGGTGCAGGCTGCCGCGCGAGCCGGGGTGGAGCTACCTGTTTCCTGCGGCATGGGCATCTGCGGTGCCTGCGTGTGTCGGGTCGTCGAGGGTGAGCCGTTGCATCGTGACGACTGCCTCAGCGAGTCGCAGCGCAACAGTGGGGAATGGATCGCACCGTGCGTCTCGGGGGCTCGCAGCGCTCGCCTGGTGCTCGACGCCTGAACCAGGACATGCTGGGCGCTCCGCGTACCCTGTGGAACCGGCGCGTCGCTAGCCCTCGCCGACTGTCGACTCAGCGACTTCAATCGGGGGCGGTAACCAGCGCCCGTCCAGCACCTGAGGCTCTGGCCAGTACAAGCGAAGGAACAGATTGAACCCGTCTGCTGGTGCCGGAAGCCAGTTGGCAACGTGCTGCGGGTCGACTGGGCGTTCATGCTGGATATAGAGGTCCAACGAACCGTCGCGGTTGAACTGCAGCGGGTCACGGTCGCCCAAGGCATAGCGGTCAAGCTCGTTTGCCGAAAGCGCCTGCCGGTCGTTGTACAGGGTCAATGACCAAAAACCCTTCACGGGCGGCAACTGCTCGGCCGGGAAGTGAAGGATGTAGCGTCGCGCGCCATTGAGCGGCCGGCCGTCGCTGTCCTGGTGCAGGTTCGGGTAGATCGCATCATCAGCGGTATTGGCGCCGAAACCGATCTTGGCAACCATGGCCCGTTGCCCGTAGCGAACACCGTACTCACCCAGGCCGTAGCCAATGTTCCAGCCGTTGTAGGTCTTGCGCTCGGCCAGCAGTTGCTGGCTTTCACCGAGCTTGCGAACAGCCAGGCGGTAACCTATTTCGCTGCCCAGGCGTTGCAGTGGAGACTGAGGCGTACTGCAGTCCTGCGCAAGCAGCCCGGCCTCACGGATGCGCCTGAGTATCGCCGCGTCATCGCTTCTGCCGGGGTTGTCGCGCAGCAACCGGCACGCGCGAGTGAAGAAGCTATCGCTGCTCCAGCCTGCCAGTTGCCGGTCTGGGGCAGTGTGGGTATCTAGTTCAGGAATGGCTATCGCCTGGTATGCCTTGTGCCCGAATCGTGAATCCAGCGGCGTGAGGACGAACTGGTCCTGCAGCCTGTGCACCTGCTCGTAATCGCTTGGCCCGTGAGTCTTGATTCGCCCGATGATCCAGCCCATCCGGGTCGGCACCCGGATCAGTTGCATACCCTGCGGAGTTTGTCCCTGCCAGTCGGGCCCGACAATCAACAGTGTCTGTGCGCCCGAACCCAGGGTCCGTGTGCCAGGGCTGGCCACGACGTTGGACCAGGCATCCATGATCGGCATCATGAAGTAGCGCCCGCGAGTGTCGGGAATGGTCATCACCAAGGGCTGCCCTTGCAGGTCCAGGTGGGCAATGCTGTAGAGCGTATCCACATTGGGTGAAACGATGCTGTTGAAACTGGCATCCGGGAAGCGCTTGCTGTGGCGAAAGGCGTTGATGCGGCTGGTGCCGAGGGCCACCTGGTGTTGTTTGGTCAGTTCCATGAGTACCAGCGGGTAGCTGAACAAATAGGCCTGTACGGTAGCGCGAACCTGCTCTGAGATTCGCCAGGCGCATGTGAGCAACAGGACCAGGCAGGTCAGCAACAGCAGAAGCGATCTTCGTCCACGAGCGGTCATTTTTCTGGCCTTTTTCAGGGTGGGTCTCGAAGGGTATTCACAGCCTTGAAGGCGTGACCAGGATCAAACAGCAATGGGGGGATATCGGTTTGAGATGGCGAGCCCCCCTCCACCTCAACCCGGCAGGGCCGCCAGCACCGCGCTCACCATGCTGTTGAAGGTGATCGGCGAGTCCACGACGCGCGCAGGGGCCTTCACTTGCTCGTCGGCTCGCGTACCGCGCCGGGCCTGATCGACAGTGGCCGACAGCTTGACGATCACCAGTTCGCGGCGGGGGTTGATGTAGATTTTCTGCCCGAAGCGCCCGCTCGCTTCGACCGAGCCATCGCCGTCGTTCTTCTGGAACCAGTAATTGCGGTAGCCGTAGCCAGGGCGGACGGGGCCGAGGTTGCCTTGGGCAAAGACCGCCGGGTCCGCAGGCTGGAAGGTGCTGTGCACCGCCTGGTTGAAGCTGTCGCCCTTGGCCTCGCGGGCCAGTTCGCGGCGCACCAGCTCGGCGAAGCGAGCGGTGTCGCGCAGGTTGCAACTAATGCCGCCACTGGCCATCTCGGTGCCAAGGGGGTCGACCTGCACGTAGGCATCCTCCTCGGCGAAACGTGACCACAAGCGCTGCTCGACCAGTTGCGCCCAGTTCAGCCCGGTAATGCGCCGCAATGCCCAGGCCAGCGCTTCCGGCGAGCCGTTCTGGTAGAAGAACGGTGCGGGGCTGCCCGGGTTCGGCGCCTGCTGCACCTGCAGCAGGAAACTGTAGATATCCCCGGGCATGCCCTCAGCCCGCGGAATCAACCCGGTGGCGGCAAACAGGCCGAGGTCCGGCGGCATCTGTGCCGGGTATTGCACCGCCACCTGCATGTCGAGGTTGGCCTGCACGGTCGCCTCGCCAAACGGCGTGCCGCTCAGTTCCGGCACGTAATGCGCCAGCGTGCGCTGCGGGTCCAACGCCCCCTCGGCGATCAGCTGGGCAGCAATCAGGCCGGTGACCGACTTGGTCATCGAGGCCCAGATATGCGGCTGGCCAGGTTGGAAACCTTCAAGATAGCGCTCGTACACCACTTTGCCGCGGTGCAGCACGATCAGCCCGTCGGTGCTGGTCTGCTGCAGGTAATCGGCCAGTGTCAACGGACGCTCGCCAGTACTGAAGGTCACCTGGTCGAGCGCCGCCCCGCTGCCTTCGGTCAAGGCCAGTGGTTGAGCCGCACGGCCGATGGCACGGGTCGGCGACACCTCGCGGGCATGGCGCATCGACCAGCGCAGGTACGGTGGCTGAAAGGCATTGGCCTGGGTCACACGTGACTCCGGCGCTGGAGGAAAGCCTTGCATCACACCCTGACCGGGCGATGCCGCTACCGCCAGGGCCGGAGTCAACGCCCCTGCCAGCATCAGGGCAAGGCCAGGCAGGTTGGGCGTTGGGTGCTGCAGAGTGCGCTTGGTCATGGTCCTGCTCCTTGGTTGCATCAGAAATTGGCGCCCACGCTGAACGCCACATAGTCACGGTCACCGCGGGTGCCGTAGTCGCCATCGAGGTAGTCGGTATAGGCCAGGCTTGCCCAGTACTGGCTGGCCAGGCTGAGGTCCACGCCCAGGCTGATCGAACGCGAGCCTTCATTGAACGCCGAGCCGTCTGCGGGTGAGTAACCCTTCACGTCATGGGCCCAGCCGAGGTTCGGGCGAATATCGAGGCCCGGAATAAGGGTCGGGTAGCTCCACGTTGCACGCAGCCGGTACCCCCACGAAAACGGCGTCACGAAGCCTTCGCCATTGCAGTCACCTGGGCTTTTCGAGATCGCCTGGCACAGGCTGTTGTCAGCCAGTTCACCGTTGCCGTAGGCACCGGAGCGACCGTAGCGTGGGCCGAAGCGCCCCTCCAGCCCGCCGACATAGGTCGCCCCTGCCTCGCCCATCAGCACCAACTGGTTGGCGCCCATGACCTGGCCGAAGGTTTGCACCGCCGACACCTGGGCCTGGGTCACCTCCTTGCGCCGGTAGCCGTCGAATGGCGTGTTGTCGGTCGCAGGGCGCAGGCCATCGGCGTTCAGCGGGCTGCGTCCGGGCGCATTGAGCAACGATTGCAATATATCGTTGCCATTGAGTTGCACCGGCATGTTCGGGCGGTAACTCAGCTCACCTTGCACAGCGGTACCGTTACGCAAGGTAGTGGCGAAGGTGACCCCATACATGCGGATATCTTCGGGGTATTGCGCTCGGTACTGCGATGTCCCCATGCGCAGTGCACCGGCAAGGGTCTGCCCGTTGCTGGACGCCAGAAAAGCGCCGCAGTTGGCCGGCGCCACGCCGACGTTGCCGCACAGCTGCCTGGCGAAGCCGGTATTGGCGTAGTAGCGGCTGCTGACGGTCCCCACGTAGGGGAAGCGGCTGTGGTAATTGGCGGCGAACACGCCGAATTCGGTATCCAGCGGTTCGACGTACCAGTGCATCGACAAGCCCCATTGGCCACTGTTGCGCGCATCCTGGTCCGCCCCCCGGGGCACGCGCACGCCCTCCTCCGTCAGCATCACATCGAATGGGGCCAGCGCCTGCGCAACCGCCGGGTTGGTCACCATCTGCCCGCCGACATCGAGGCCCGTACAGCCCTCAGGCATGAAGTCGTTGCCGGAAAAGAACGTTGCGCAGTTGTCCAGCCGGGTCTGCTCCCAGTCCAGCTGATAGAACGCGTCGAACGACAACGCCTGGTTGAGGTTCTGCGTGACATACAGCAGGTTGACCGGCGCCAGGGCGTCTTTCACCTCCGAACCAGGACGCCGCAGCGCGGCCTGGTTGAACGGGTTGACCACATTCAGCCCACCCTGGATGAACAGGCTTTCGCCCCAATTGACCACCTGCTTGCCCAGGCGCAGCGAACCGGGCTCACCGTCGATATCGTAGAGGGCATAGGCAAAGGCATCGAGCAGCTCGGCGCCAGCCGTTTTCGCCGAGACCTGACGGTTGTGGTCATCGATATCGACGGCCCGCTGGCTGTGGTCGCGCTGCGCGGTGTCATACCAGTAGCTGCCACGCAGGAACACGCCGACGTTGTCGCGGCGCAGCTCCAGGTCATGGGTGCCCTTGAACACCGCCGAAAACACGTCGCCTGCACGGTAGTTGCGCCGCCCATCGTTGCCGTTGGCCGCCTGCAACTGCTGTTTGTCGGGGTTGGCGGTACTCACGGCGGTACCGAACGACAGGGCCGAGTCGAAACGACCCTGCAACGACCCAACGTCGAACTGCACGCCCGCAACGGGGGTGGCAAGCAGGCAGCACGCAGCCGCCAGCGGCGCGCGGCGCCGGCAGAAAAGAAGGGTTGCGCTCACTCTTAACCTCTTATGGTTTTATTAGAGAGGGAAATGATGGGTTCAGCGCGGACGCGCCGGCCGCCCAGGCCGGCGGTGTCGGTGACGAGGAGTATCAGGCAGGTTTGCCGGCCCTCACAAATAGCGTCTTCAGATCAACGCCATGCCGATTCGTTATGGCGCGGGGTTGCACCGTCAAGCCGACAGCAAGCGCTCATAAGCGCTGCGCAGCCTGGCCGGCATGGCAACCGGGCGACCGCTGCTGCGGTCGACGAATACATGAGTGAATCGGCCGGCCGCGCACGCTTCAGGTTCGCCCTCGACGAACACGGCCAAGGCGTATTGCACCGAACTGTTACCCAGCCGCGCCACGGCAATGCCCACCTCGATGCGTTGCGGGAAGGCCACGGCGGCGAAATAGTCGCAGGCAGACCCTGCCACGTAGGCCACTACCGGGTCGCGGTGGACATCCAGGCCGGCCTGCTCGATCAACCAGGTATTCACGGCGCTGTCGAAAAAGCCGTAATAGACGACATTGTTCACATGCCCATACAGGTCGTTGTCGTGCCAGCGCGTGGTGATCGCCTGGAAGTGGCGGTAGGCGCCGCGCAGCGGGCGCTCCCTGGCCATTTCAGAACGCCGCCTGGTAGAGGGCCAGGGCATCGGCGAGGCTCACCTTGCGCGGGTTGTTGACCAGCAACCGTTGCTGTTGCAGGGCGTCCTCGGCCAACAGCGGCAGGCTGTTGCGCGGCACGCCGACATCACGCAAACGGCTGGGCAGGCCGCAGCGTGGTGCCAGCTGTTCCAGCTCATCGATGAATTGGCTGCACAGCTGATGGGGGTCACCAGGCACCAAGCGCTCACCCAGCAGGGCTGGCGCCAGCGCCGCATAATCGGCAAAGGCCTCGCGCCGGTTGAATCGCATCACATGGGGAAGCACCAAGGCATTGGCCAGCCCGTGCGGCACGTGGTAGCGCGCCCCCAACGGGTAGGCCAGTGCGTGCACTGCCGCCACCGGCGCGTTGGCGAAAGCCTGCCCGGCCAGGCAGGCACCGAGCAACATGGCCTGGCGCGCCGCCAGGTTGCCACCGTTGTGCACCGCCTGGTCAAGGTTGCCGGCCAGCAGCGTCAACGCTTCGCGGGCCAACAGGCTCGACAGCGGGTTGCGTTTGAACTTGCTGGTGGTGGCCTCGATGGCATGGACCATGGCATCGATACCGGTGGCCGCCGTGATTGCCGGTGGCAGGCCCAAGGTCCGCTCGGCGTCGAGCAGTGCCAGGTCGGGCAACAGCAGCGGGGAGATCACCGCCATCTTGGCCGCCTCGCCCGTGGTGATCACCGCGACCGGGGTGACCTCCGAGCCGGTCCCGGCGGTGGTCGGCACCTGGATCAGCGGCAGGCGCTGGCCCCTGGCCTGGTCGATGCCGTAGACCGCCTCCAGCGGCTGGTCACAGCCCGGGTGTGCCAGCAGCGCCACCAGTTTGGCAACGTCCATCGAGCTGCCGCCACCGAAACCGACAATCAACTCCGCACCGATATAGCGCGCCCGCCCGACCGCGGAGAGCACGCAGGCGTGGCTGGGGTCGGCGCTGACTTCGCTGAAGATCGCCACGCTCAGGTGCGCCTGAGTAAAGCCTGGTAATACATCATCGAGCATGCCCAGGTTGACGATGCCCGGGTCGGTCACGATCAGCACGCGGCGCACGCCACGTTGCTGGCACAGCTGCGCCAGGCGGCCAACGGCGCCGGTTTCGCACAGCAGATGGGGTGTGGTGGCAAAACTGAAGGGCTGCATGGGGGTGATCCTCTTGTTCTTGTGAGTGAACGACAGCGCAAGGTCAGAACGCGAAGTGCGCCTGATCAAGGCTCATCAGGCACTGTGCGCCGCCGCGCAAGGCCTCGCAGTGGGCAGTGGCGCGCGGCAGCAGCCGCCGCCAGTAGAACGTCGCGGCCTGTATCTTCGCCTGGTAGAAGGCATTGTCCTGGCTGCCCGCGGCCAATGCCGCACTGGCAGTTTCGGCAGCCCGCAGCCACAGGGTGGCCAGCACCACGTAACCCGAGTAAGCGAGAAAATCCACCGACACCGCGCCGATCTCCTGCGGGTCACAGCGGCAGGCGTCGATGACCTCGGCACTCAGGTTTCGCCATTCCTGCAGGCGCTGGGCAACCGCCTGGGCCATCCCGGCCAGCGCCTCGGCGCGGCAGTTGCCGGCCGCATCGAGCAGCTCATCGATCAGCAGGCGCAACTGCTCGCCGCCATCGCCCAGCACCTTGCGGCGAATCAGGTCCAGTGCCTGGATACCGTTGGTGCCCTCGTACAGCTGGGTGATCCGGCTGTCGCGCATCAGTTGCTCCATGCCCCATTCGCGGATGTAGCCGTGCCCGCCATAGAGCTGCACACCCAGGCTGGCGGCCTCCTGGCCGACATCGGTGAGAAACGCCTTGACGATGGGGATCAGCAAAGCCGCCCTGCGCCCGGCAGACGCCCGCTCCTCAGGCTGTGCGGCGCCATGCTCAAGGTCCAGCGCCTGGGCGGCAAACGCCGCCAGCATCCGGCAGCCTTCGCTGAGGGTTTTCTGGGTCAGCAACATGCGCCGCACATCCGGGTGGCAGATGATCGGGTCGGCCGCGCGCTCAGGCGCCACCGGCCCGGCCAGGCTGCGCGACTGCAGGCGCTCGCGGGCATAGGCCAGGCCACCCTGGAACGCCGCCTCGGCAATGCCCAGCCCCTGCAAGCCGACCTGGAAGCGTGCATCGTTCATCATGGTGAACATGCAGGCCAGGCCCTGGTTGGCCTCCCCCACCAGCCAGCCGCGGGCGCCGTCGAAGTTCATCACGCAGGTCGCCGCCCCCTTGATACCCATCTTGTGCTCCAGCGCGCCGCAGGCGACGGCGTTGCGCGCCCCCAGGCCACCGTCATCGCCACATTCGAACTTGGGCACCAGGAACAGGCTGATGCCACGCACCCCGGCCGGCGCATCCGGCAGGCGCGCCAGCACCAGATGGACGATGTTAGCGGTCAGGTCCTGGTCGCCGCCGCTGATGAAGATCTTGCTGCCGCTGATGCGGTAGCTGCCATCGCCCTGCGGCTCGGCGCGGGTGCGCAGCAGCGCAAGGTCGGTGCCGGCCTGCGGCTCGGTCAGGCACATGGTGCCGGCCCATTCGCCGCTCACCAGCTTGCTCAGGTAGTCGCGCTTGAGCGCCGCGCTGCCATGCCGGTGCAAGGCCAGCACGGCGCCCTCGGTCAGGCCGGAATAGATGCGAAACGACAGCGACGCACCCATCAGCATTTCGTGAAAACAGGCCGCGACCATTTGCGGCAAGCCCTGGCCATCGTGCTCCACCGGGCCGGTCATGCCCCCCCAACCCTGCTCCACATAGTGCCGGTAGGCCTCGGGGAAGCCATCGGGCGTGCGCACGCTGCCTTGCTCCAGGCGGCAGCCTTGTTCGTCACCCTGGCGATTGAGCGGAGCAACCACTTCGCCGGCAAAACGGGCACCTTGTTCAAGGATGCCATCGATGGTTTCACGGTCCAGTTCATTGCCCAGGCGGGCACAATGCGCTGTCACATCGAACACTTCGTGCAGCACGAAGTGCATGTCACGCAGGGGGGCCCGGTAGTTCATGCGCGGCCCTCGCGTACGTCCGCCAGCTGCTTGCCAGCCGCCACCAGGTGCACCAGCAGCCCGGCTGGCCGCCAGTGTTCGCCGAACAACCCTTGCAGGCGCTCGAGCCGCGCCAGCACCAGGCTCAGGCCCTGCTGGTCGGCCCAGCGCATCGGCCCGCCGACGGCTGCCGGGAAGCCATAGCCATGCAGGTAGACCCGGTCGATGTCGGCGCTGCTGCTGGCTACCGACTCCTCCAGAATCCTGGCGCCCTCGTTGACCAACGCCAGCAGGCAGCGCTCGCGGATTTCTTCGTCGTCGATCGGGCGCCGGTGCATGCCCAGGTCCTGGGCGACCTTGAGCACCAATGCATCGACCGCAGGGTCATGCTCGGCCTCCCGGCTACCCGGGGCGTAACGGTAGTAGCCCTGGCCACTTTTCTGCCCGAACCGCCCTTGCGCGCACAGGGCGTTGTCGACCTGGGCCAGCGGTGCCTCCATGCCCTTGCCGGCCAGCTGGCGCGCTCGCCACTCCAGGTCGATGCCGATCACGTCATACATGCGAAACGGGCCCATGGCCATGCCGAACGCCTGCAATGCCTCATCCACCTGGCGTGGCGTTGCGCCTTCGAGCAGCAGCTTGCGCGCCTCGGCCACGTAGCTGGCGAGCATGCGGTTGCCAATGAAACCTGGGCAGTTGCCGGCCACCACCACTTCCTTGCCCATGCGCTGGCCGAGGGCCTGCGCGGCATCGAGCACGGCGGGCGAGGTGCGCTCACCGCGCACGACTTCCAGCAACTTCATGACATGGGCCGGGCTGAAGAAATGCAGCCCCAGCACCTGTTCTGGCCGCCGGGTCACGGCAGCGATGGCGTCGATGTCCAGGGCCGATGTATTGCTGGCCAGGATGGCGTCGGCCTTGAGCGTACGATCCAGCGTGCGGAAGATCTCCTGCTTGAGCGCCAGGTTCTCGTACACCGCTTCGATCACCAGGTCCACCTGCGCGAGGTCGTCAAAGGCGGTGACCTGGCGTACCCGCGCCAGGCAGGCATCGGCCTCGGCCTGGTCGATACGCCCCTTGGCCACCTGCTGTGCCCAGGTCTGCGCGAGCATTGCCAGGCCGGCTTGGGTGGCGCTGGGGTCGTTATCCAGCCACAGCACCGCAAGGCCTGCTCGGGCCAGGCTGATGACGATGCCGCGGCCCATGGTGCCGGCGCCGATCACCGCCGCCTGCTGAAGGGTGTAGGGAGTACTCACGGGTGACGCTCCTGATGGAGGTTGAGAAGGCATTTGCCTCACCCTAGTCAGGCGCCTACTATTTTTGAAATTGTCATTTTCCATCCCATGTATTTTTCACATGAATATCGCCAACTTCGATCTGAACCTGCTGCGCGTGCTGGACATGCTGCTGCGTGAACAGAACGTATCCCGTGCTGCCGAGCGCCTGGCCCTGACCCAGCCGACCGTGAGCAATGCCCTGGCGCGCCTGCGCGACCTGCTGGGCGACCCCCTGCTGGTGCGCGTCGGCCGGCAGATGCGCCCCACGCCACGGGCCTTGGCCCTTGAAGGCCCGATCCGTGCGGCCCTGCAACAGATCGAGCAGACCCTCGGCGCCGGTGACAGCTTCGATCCGCGGCTCAGCCACCGGCAGTTGCGTATCGCCCTCACCGACTTTGCCGAGCAGCTGTGCATGCCCGGCCTGCTGGCCACCTTGCAAACCCAGGCGCCCCATCTGCGCGTGGACGTGCAGCACCTGGCCCCCAACCTGCCAGCCGAAGCCCTCGACCGTGGCGAGCTCGACCTGGTGCTGGGCCGCTTCGATGAGGTGCCCGCCCGTTACGAACGGCGCCACTGGCGCAGCGAAACCCTGCACGTGGCCGTGCGCCAGGGGCACCCCGACGTGGACGGCGCGCTCGACCTGCAGGCGTTCCTCGCCCTGCGCCACCTGTGGGTGCACGGTGGCCAGACCCGTGGCATGGTCGATCAATGGCTGGCCGAACAGGGCCTGGCCCGGCGCATCGCCTACACCACGCCGAATTACCTGCAAGCGGCGCACCTGGCGGCAAGCTCCGACCTTTGCGTGGTGCTGCCCACCGCCCTGGCGCGGCATTTCGCCCGGCTGCTGCCCTTGCAGATATTCGACCTGCCCTTCGCCCTGCAGCCGTTCCAGCTCGAGCTGGTGTACCTTGCCCATCGCCAGCACGACCCGGCCCTGGCCTGGCTGGTGGCACGCATCATGGACGTTGGCGCCGGCTGAGCCATCGCATTGCGGCATGGGTGGCCATGCAAGAGTGGTATTGGTTGGTCGGCAAGCTCTGTCCTTAGAGTGATCGCCCTCGCAACCACAAGGACCCCGCCCATGCGCCTTCGATCACTGCCCTGCCTGCTGGCCCTGGCCCTGCCCTTAGCGGCGCTGGCCGAGGAGCCGGCCAAGGACGCCACCGAACTCACCCGCCAGAGCAATCAGCAATGGCTGCAGCGCTTGCCCTTTGCCGACCGCAGCGACTTCGACAATGCCCGCCGCGGGCTGCTCGAGGCCGTCGACCAGCCCGTGGTCAACGCCGATGGCAAGGCTGTCTGGGACCTGCAGCGCTACGCCTTCCTCAACGGCGAGGCGCCGGCCACCGTCAACCCGAGCCTGTGGCGCATCGCCCAGCTCAACAGCATTGCCGGTCTGTTCAAGGTCACCGACCGCATCTACCAGGTGCGTGGCCTGGACCTGGCCAACATGACCCTGATCGAAGGCGAGCATGGCCTGATCGTGATGGACCCGCTGCTGTCGGTGGAAACCGCCAGGGCCGGGCTGGCCATGTACTTCCGCCATCGCCCGCAACGGCCGGTGGTCGCGGTGATCTACACCCACCCGCACGTCGACCACTTCGGCGGTGTGCGCGGGGTGATCGACGAGGCGCAGGTCAAGGCCGGCAAGGTGCAGGTGATTGCCCCGCAGGGGTTCTTCGAACATGCCATCAGCGAAAACGTCCTGGCAGGGCCTGCCATGAAGCGCCGCGCCCAGTACATGTATGGCGCACCGCTGCCACGCGGGCCACGCGGCCAGGTGGATGCCGGGCTGGGCAAGGGTGTACCGGCCAATGCGACGGTCAGCCTGATTGCCCCGACCCGGCTGATCGAGCAGCCTTTCGAGACCCTGCGCATCGACGGTGTCGATATCGAATTCCAGCTCACCCCGGGTACCGAAGCACCCGCCGAGATGAACCTGTGGTTGCCCCAGTTCAAGGCCCTGTGCATGGCCGAAAACGCCTCCCACGTGCAGCACAACGTGCTCACCTTGCGCGGTGCCCAGGTGCGCGACGCCAAGGTGTGGGCGCACTACCTGGACCAGTCGCTGTTGCGCTATGGCGAGCAGGCCGAGGTGGTGTTCGCACAGCACCACTGGCCGACCTGGGGTGGCGCCGCGATCCGCGAATACCTGGCCGATCAACGTGACATGTACGCGTTCATCGACAGCCAGACCTTGCGCCTGATCAACCGTGGCCTTGGCCCCACGGAGATTGCCGCAGAACTGACCAGCTTGCCGCCACGGCTGGCCAGCAAATGGTACAGCCGCGACTACTATGGCTCGCTCAGCCACAATGTGCGGGCGGTGTATCAGCGCTACATGGGCTTCTATGACGGCAACCCGGCGACCCTCAACCCGCTGCCGCCGAGCGCCGCCGGTGCCCACTACGTCAAGGCCCTGGGCGGTGCCGGGCGGGTGCTGGCCCTGGCCCGTGAGGCCTATGACACGGGCGACTACCGTTGGGTCGCGGAGCTCACCCGCCACCTGGTGTTCGCCCAGCCCGACAACAGTGCGGCGCGCGAGCTGCAGGCCGACGCCCTGGAGCAATTGGGCTACCAGAGCGAGAATGCCACCTGGCGCAACGCCTACCTCACCGGCGCGCAGGAGCTGCGCAACGGTGTCGCGCCTGCCGCCAGCAAGGGCGGCAGCGCCGATGACCTGGTACGCGCCCTGACCCCGACGCTGTTCTTCGACTACCTGGGGGTCCGCGTGGATGCGGCCAAGGCTGCCGCGCAGGACCTGACCATCAACTGGCATTTCACCGACCTGAACGAAGACTACGCCTTGACCCTGCGCAACGGCGTGCTCACCCACCGCGACCTCACCCGCCATGGGCAGGCCGATGTCGAGGTGAGCATGAGCAAGGCCACCCTGGACCGCATCGCCCTGAAGCAGACCGGCTTTCTCAAGGAAGCGACCGTGGGCGATATCGACATCAGTGGCGAGCGGGTGAAGTTCATGCGCTTCATGGCCGGGCTGGACGAAGCGGACGGGCGCTTCAATATCGTGACGCCCTGATCCGCCTGTGGCCGCTCACGCACCCGGCAACGTAGTGTCAGCGCAGCCCTTGGCTGCGCAGTGCGCCGGGTGAAAAGTAGGACGCGCTGGTGCGCACATCGAAGGTGTAGGGCCTTGGCTGTTCATTGGTCAGGCCCGACAGCTGGTAGCGGCCAGTGCGCAGGTCGTAGATCGCTTCCATGGCATTGACCAGCGCCTGCCCGGTGACATGGTAGTAGCTGTGGGCCTGCGCCGTGCGCCACAACTTGCCCTGGTGATCGAAGAAGTCCGCCTCGACGATGGCCCAGCTGTCCTCGTCCAGGTAATAGCGCCGGCTGGCATAGATATGCTTGGCCCCAGGCTTGAGCGTACCCACCACTTCCCACACCCGATGCAGCTCGTAGCGCGTGGGTTGCGGGTTGACGTGGCCCGGGCCGATCAACGCGGCATAACCGAGCAGCGGCGATGCCAGGCGATAGCTGTTGTAGGGCACGTGCAAAGCCTTTTTACCCACCAGCGTCCACTGGTACAGGTCCGGCGCGCCATTGAACATGTCGCGGCTGTCGGCAGTGCGCAGGCCGGCCGTGCCCGGGGTGATGCTGTCATAGGCCAGCGCCGGGGCACGACGCACCCGCCGCTGGCTACTGCTGTACAGCCACGACAGGCGTGGCTGCGCCACCTGGTCGAGGGTTTCGTGCAATACCACGGCATCACCTGCCAGGCGCGACGGCGCGGTCATGCGGTAGCTCAGGTAATACAGCACATTGCCCGCCTGGCCATCGTGCAGCACGTCGGGGCGGGCGAAGGTCTGCTGCAGGCTGATGGTGGCGTAGCGGCCATCGCCACGCGGGGTAATGCTGTCCGAGGCCAGGCTGTAACTGCCGTTGCGTGGCCGGGTAAGGTGATTCCACAACACCTGCAAGCCATTGTCTGGCCGGGGAAAGGCCAGCACGCCGGAAAAACCCTGCACGCCATTGCCATCGTTGACCAGACGGGCACTCAGGGCATTGTGCCGCGCCCACTCACCCACTTGGGACGGCACCGCGACACTGCGGTGCGAGGGGTACACCGGCAGGCGAAACGACTGCGGGTAGCGCTTGAGCAAGGCCACCTGCCCCGCCGTCAGTTGGTCCCGGTACTGGGTGTAGTTGCTCGCGGTGATCACATACAGCGGCTGCTCATCGGCATAGGGATCCAGCGGCGTGCCGTTGACCGCCAGCGACACCTGCCCCGCTTGCAGGCCACCGCTCCAGGCCGGAATGCGGCCGTCGCTGCTGGCCCCGCGTTCGGCGCCCACCGGCGTCAGGTCGGCAAGCATTGGCGTAGCCCCCACGTGCAGGGTCAGGAGGCTGGCGTTGATGAGCAGGATGCAGCGCAGCAGGTCGGCAGGTTTCATCGGGTTTGCCTCTTTTTTTTGTGTTGTCGCGGCCAGGCTTGCCCTGGCCCGCCCTTTCGGGGTGATACTAGGAGCCGCGCTTCGAACCCCACAAATAACGTGTTCGGATACGTGCCATATCAGTTCGGCATACCTTGGAACCGCTGCAATGACCCTGAAACAGCTCCGCTACCTGATCGCCATTGTCGAAGCTGGCAGCTTCTCGTCGGCCTCGCGCCGCGCCTACATCGCCCAGCCGGCGCTGAGCCGGCAGATCAGCCTGCTTGAAAGTGAACTGGAAATGCAGCTGCTCGACCGCCAGCACGACGGCATTGCCCTGACCGATGCCGGGCGCCAGCTCTACGAAGTCGCCCGCCAGGTGGTGCAGAAGCTCGATTCGGTGAAGGACGAGCTGAAATCCAGCCGCGGCGACCCCAAGGGCCAGGTGGCCATTTCCATCCCGGCCACGGCCGCCGACCTGCTGCTGCCGGAAATCGTCAGGCGTGCCGAACAGCGCTTCCCGGGAGTGTCGCTGACGGTGTGGGACGGCCTCAGCCGCGAAGGCGGCCAGGCCATCGAGCTGGGCAAGGTGGACTTTGGTGTGGTGCCCAACGCCGAGGAGCTCGACCATGTCGAGGCCGAGCCGATCTTCACCGAGGCGCTGTACTGGGTAGGTGCATCAGCGCCGGACGCCCCCGACACCATCACTCTGGCCGAAGCCACCGCTACCCGGCTGGTGCTGCCGCCTCGGGCACTGCACTTGCGCCGGCGCATCGAGCAAGCTGCCATGGAAGCCGGCGTGCCACTGAGCGCAGCCTATGAACAGCAATCGGCACCCGGTATCGCCAGCCTGGTGCGCGCCGGCCTGGCGGCGACCATCAGCAACTGGCCACCTCTGAGCGAACTGCTCGAACCCACGGCAGCCCGGCGTATCGTCGAGCCGCGTATCAGCCGCACCATCGCCCTGGCGCACTCACGGCACAAGCCCCTGTCGTTCGCCGCCGGCTGCCTGCGCGACCTGGTCCGCAGCGTGCTCATCGACCTGGTCAACAGTGGCCGTTGGCGCGGCGAACTGATCGGTAGGGAGGCCGAGCCGCTCGAGTCGGTGCTGGGGGTTCAGCTGGCGGTCTGAGCACGCGCCCCGCTGGTAACGGCACCCGCCTCACGCAAGCGCAACAGTGTGCGCTGAGGGTTCAAGGTCGCCAGGCCGACCAACCCGGCCACCAGCAACACTGCGCCGCATACCACGAACCCTTGGGCATAGCCCGCCGGGTGTTCGGCCCCCGCGCCCTGCACCAGCAAACCGGTCACCACCGGCGCAGCCAACCCGGCCAGCGAGGCGATGCCGTTGCCCATGGCGAGAATGCCACCGCGCTGGGCTGCCGGTGTGAACTCAGCCAGCATCGCCGGGCCAACCGAATACATGACCAAGGCCAGCCCGCCACTGAAGGTCAGCGCCGCAACCCGTACCGCAGTGCTCAGCCCAGGCAGTATCAACGAAGCCGACAACAGCCCGCCGAGTATCAGGCACACGGAGACGAACACGCCGCGTGCCACCCGCGAAGGGTGGCCACGACGCATGAGGCGCTGGGACAACCAGGCCAGCAGCAGGCTCAGCGGCGTGGTCACGACCACGAACATGACGAAGATGCGCCCCGTCTGCAGCGGGTCGATGCCCAGGCCCACCTGCAGGTAACTGGGCACCCAGGTCAGGGTCAGGGCCAACGACCAGTTGGCGGCGAAGTGGCACAGGTAATTGCCCAGCACACTGGGGTCGCTCAACAGTCTGCGATAAGGGACGGTTGCTGTTTCGGCCGGGTGCTGGCTGGCGCGCAGGCGTTCGAGGGTACCTTCCTGACCGAGCCGCCACCACAGCAGGCACCAGACCAGGCCGATCAGCGCAAGGATGATGAAGTTGGTCCGCCAGCCGTAGTGCAGGCTGACCCAGGGGATCATCGCCCCGGCGACCAGCAGCCCCATGGCACTGCCAGCGTGCAACAGCGCCACCGGCAGGTTGCGCCGGTCGTTGGGGAACCACTTGTACAGCGCATGGGTGGCGACCGGCGAGGCCGGCCCCTCACCGATACCCAGCAGTACGCGGCAGGCGACGATGGCCCACAGTGAGGTGGCGAACAGCATCGGTAACTGGATCAGCGCCCAGAACAGGCCCATGCCCAGCAGCAAGGTGCGGCTGGGGCGGCGGTTGGCCATGAAGCCACCGACCACGGCGGAGAGGGCGAAGAACCAATGCAGGGCGCCGCCGATCAGGCCGAACTCGGTGGCCGTGAGGCCCAGCTCGGCGCTCATCGGCACCGCCACCAGGCCGATCACCACTTTGTCGAGAAAGTTGACCAGCATCAGCAGCGCCAGCAGCGCGGCCACCAGCCAGGCAGTTCGGGGGTTGGGCAGGGAAGAATGCGCAGTCATGGCGAGTACTCTTGTTATTGTTCTGGGGATTGCCAAAAGGGCCGCCGCAGCGGCGGCCCATGGGTCAGGCAGGCATCAGCACGCCTTTGGCGATGGTGTTGCGCTGGATCTCGCTGGTGCCGGTGAGGATACGCATCATCCGCGTGGCACGGAAAATCCATTCCACCGGGTGGCCCTGCATCAAGCCGGCGCCGCCATGCACCTGCACCGCCTTGTCGGCGATGCGGAAGGCGGCTTCGGACACGAACAGCTTGCACATCGGCGCCTGGGTGCGGATGTCGCCGCCGGCGTCATTCACCTGCGCCGTGGCGTAGACCATGCTGCGTGCTGCATGCAGCTCGGTGGCCATGTCGGCGATCATGTGGTTGACCGCCTGGAACATGGCGATCGGTTGCCCAAACTGCTTGCGGCTGCGCGCATGCTCGACCGACAGGTTCAAGGCCAGCCCGGCCATGCCCAGCAGTGTCGGGCAATGCAGCAGGCGGTTTAGGGTTATGCGCCCCATCGCCAGCTTGAAGCCCTGCCCCGGTTCACCGATCAGGTTGGCCGCCGGCACCCGCACCTGATCGAGCACGATGTCAGCGTGGGCACCGCCACCGGACATCACCGCATAGTCACTGTCGATTCGCACCCCCGGGGCCTTGAGGTCGACGAAGAACGCCGAAATGCCTTGCGCGCCCTGCCCCGGCCCGGTCACCGCCAGCAACACCGCCAGGTCGGCGTAAGTGGCACCGGAGATGTAGCGCTTGCTGCCGCTCAATACATAGTGGTCACCGTCGCGGCGGGCCTGCGTGGCAATGGCGGTCGCATCCGAACCGGCCTCAGCTTCGGTCAGTGCGAAGCACACGGCTTTTTCGGCACGGCACACCGGCTTCAGAAAGGTCTCGACCTGATAGGGGCTGGCCACCTTGAACAGATGGCCGACCCGCGGCGGCCCGGACAGCTCACCCAGCACATGCGGCGCGAGCATCGAGCCGGTCAGCACCGTTGCCTCCTTGACCGCGCACAGGTCGGCCACGTTGAGGCCGGCCCCGCCCATGCTTTCCGGCAGCATGATGGTGTACAAGCCTTGCGCGCTGGAGCGCTTCCACACCTCCTGCAGCACCGCCTGCGGATGCGGCCGTGCCCAGCTCAGCTGCGCCTGGCTTTCCAGCGGCCGAACCTGGTCGCGAACGAAACCCTCGATCGCTTCAATGATCTGCGCAGCCTTTGCACTTGGTTGATACATGGTGATGCTCCCTGGTCAGATACGACGTTCGCTGTGTTGCCAGTAGGTGTCCCGGACCAGGCGGCGCACCACCTTGCCATTGGGGTTTTTCGGCAGTTCGCTGACAAAATCGACGCCGCGCGGCTTCTTGAAACCGGCCAGCGCACGCCCGCACCGCTCGATGAGTTCGGCGGCCTCCAGCTGCGCCCCTGGCTTGAGCACCACCACCGCGCGCACCGCTTCGCCCCACTGTGGGTCGGGCACGCCGACCACCGCCACCTCGAACACTTCGGGGAAGCCATGGATCACCTGCTCGACTTCGCTGGGGTACACGTTGAAGCCACCGGAAATGATCATTTCCTTCTTGCGGTCGACGATGAACACGTAGCCCTGGGCGTCGACCGTCGCCAGGTCGCCGGTGAGGTAGTAGCCGTCACGCATGACTTCGGCGGTAAGCTCCGGCGCGCGCCAGTAGCCCTGCATGACATCCGGCCCCTTGACCACGATTTCACCGACCTCGCCGGGCAGCACATCCTCGAATGCCTCGTTGACCACCCGCAGGTCGGTCTCGAAATAGCAACGCCCGCAGGAGGCCAGGCGCTGGTAGTCGCCATCCTCCACCAAGTGGTCCTGCTCGGTCAGCACGGTCACCAGCGAGCATGTTTCGCCCGCGCCATAGCCTTGTGCGAGGATCGGCCCGAACAGTTCGATGGCTTTTTTCACCAACGACGGCGCCATCGGTGCGGCGCCGTACATCACCAGCTTCAGGCTGGACAGGTCGAAGCGCTCGACGCCCGGGTAATTGACCAGCCGGTTGATCATCGCCGGGACCAGGAACAGCCGCGTCACCCGTTCACGCTCGATGGTCTCGAGCAACAGGCGATCGTCGTAGCGGTCCAGCAACAGGTTGCAGGCCCCCACCGCCAGCAGCGGCATGATCTGCATGCCGCTGGCATGGGTGATCGGCCCGACGTGGGCCATGACGTCCCCAGGTGCGGAGCGCCGCGTGGGGCTGGCAATGCTCTTACGCACCAGCGCCTTGCGGTTGCCGAACGACAGCATGGCGGCCTTCAGCACCCCCGAACTGCCGGAGGTGTAGTGCAGCACGGCCAGGGCGTCGTCGGCCGGGTCCAGGTGCAGCGCTGTTTCGCTACCGCGCTCAAGCAACGCGCCATAGCCGAGGTCGCCTCCCTCACCCTCCAGCACGATCAGCTGGCGCAGCAGCGGCAACTCCGCGCGCCGCGTGGCCAGGGCCTCGGCAAAGCGGGCGTCGGTGATCACCGCGACGCTGCAGGAGTCTTCCAGTACCCGAACCACTTCATCCACTGACAGCCGCGCATTGATCGGCACCTTGACCATCGCCGCCTTGTACAGCGCGACTTCCGCTTCGACCAGCTCCACGCGGTTGGCGGCGAGGATCGCCACATGCTCGCCCACGCTCACGCCCAACGCAGCCAGCCCTGAGGCCAGGCGGTTGCTGCGGCGTTCCAGCTGGGCGTAGGTCACACGGTTCTGACTGTCGGCCACGGCGATGTGGTCCGGCCAGTAGTGGGCACTGCGGGTGATGATCTTTCCAAGGTTCACGTTGTTGTTCTCGTCGACAGGAAGACATCGACGATGCTAAACAGCCGTGCACAGCCAGGCCTAATACAGGATTCAGATGCCGGCCATACCGTTATTAGCTGGCGTGAACCGCCTGCCGACGCGCGCTGCCTGATGTGCTGGCTATGGCCCCTGTACCGCCTTGCCCGCCGGGGCTAGCCAACGCACATTGCCCCAACAATGGGTACTGCACACCCAAGCCAAGGCGGCGCGGGCCGTGGCGCAGAGGTATGAAGATGGCGACCGGAAACAGGCAGCAGCGGGCTTCGAGGAGCATTGCCGTATCACCCACTTTGTGGTGTTTCACCGGGCTACAGCAATTGCTGTTCCAAGCCTCAGGCAGGCGTGGCGGCAGGCACAACTTTTGTGCAACGAGGAAACAATCTCAAGGACGCCGCAGGCCCAGCACGCGCTGGATCTCGGCAACCACCTGGCTGGTCGCCTGGGCGAGCGTGCCTTCGTTGCGGCACAGCATCCAGCCATGCTCCGCCACCGCCCGCTCGAACGCGTCGGTACAGGCGATCTGTTCATCGAGCTTGTGGATCACCGTGCTGCCCAGCCCACGTGTGCGTGCCGCCGCCCTCGCCCACGACGTATCGGGCGAGGTGACAACCCCGACATGCAGGTCTGGCACCTGCACATTGCGCGCCTGGTTCATGTGCAGAATCTCGGCAAACGGGACTGTGCGGCGAAACGCGGCATCGGAGGGGTACCAGCGATCGATCAGGATGATGCTGTCCTCAGGTTGCCTGGGCAGCACGTGTCGGGAAATCCACGCACGGCTGTCGGCCAGGCGTGCACAGACTTCCAGCTCCAGCTCCTTACTGGGGTTTCTCACCAGGTGGTTTACCAGGGCCATGGTCTCACCCCGGAACGGGTCGCTTTTCTTCTCGCAAAGCCGTACCACCTTGCGCTTGTCTGCGCGCAGGGCCTGGGTAATGGCCTCCAGCAGTGTGGTCTTGCCAGTGCCCTTCGGGCCATCTAGCGCAACAAATAGCGGACGTTTCATTCTTCGGTACGGTGGGGAGCGGGTCTGGATAAGGAGATGGACATGATGCACTGAAAGCTGGCCACGGTCTCGCATGTCGGCCTGATGGCGGTTTACCGGCAGGCGTACATTTGCACTCCATGCTTGATGGCATAGTGACACTTATCGATAATCGCGTTCTTCCATGACACGCAAGGATCCGCCGTGAACAAGCTTTACCTGGTCGCCCCGTTTGTGTTGCTGTTGCAAGGCTGCGGTGTGACGATGGCCCGTTACGAAGCCAACTACCAGAACGTCCAGCAGTTGAAGCAGAACGCGCCCCTGCAAGCCGTGCGCGAAGCGCAGGTGCAGGCTGACGCCGGGCAAGGCTCGCTGATGGTGCGCCTGAACCCGATTTCCTCACCAGCCGGCAACATTCCGCTGCACATTCAAACAGCCATCAACGATGAACTTCGCCATGCGGGCCTGCTCGATCCCGAGGCTGATCGACAGCTGCACGTACAACTGGTGAAAAGTCAGCTCAACTCTGGCGTGGCCAACGGGCATGGCGAACTGGCAGCGCGTTTCACCCTGCGCCAAGGCGACCAGGTGCTTTACGAATCGACCAAGGACGTGACACGCGACTGGGGCAGCAGCTTCTTCGGGCCGATCGCGATCCCGACAGCGGCCAACAACTACAACCCGATGCTGCAGGCCTTGCTCAAGTCGCTGTACAGCGACCCGCAATTCGTACAGGCCTTGAAGTAAACAAAACAAGAGCCGCAATTGCGGCTCTTGCTTTTTTTGGCTCAGGCACGTGGAAGGCGGGTTTCGCCAGCCGAATATTTCAGGCGGTTGTTTTCCACCCAGTGCTTCAGCAATGCATTGACCTGGCGATTGAAGGTGTCGGTGACGGCCGCTTTCGGCGTATTGCCGGCCAGCGGCAGGAACCAGATGCCCATCCAGGTATTGATCGCGTCGTGATTCTGGTTCTTGGTCAGCGGTGTGCCCTGCTCATCCAGGGTCTCCAGGCTCATTGTGTACTGGTCGGTGGCCATGGCGGGAATGACGGTCAAGGTCAGGCCACTGATGAAGGCCAGCGCCATCTGTCCGCCACTCGGCGCATGGTTGTAGACCTTCAGGCGCAAGCTGTAATCGCCTGGCTGCTTTTCGAATTCATCGAAGGTAACGCGACCGAACAAGCCCGACTCGTTGAAAGCGCGCTTGAGTTCCGGCTTGAGCATGTCCCGGGCTTGCGGCATTTCACTGGCCTTGGAACCTTCGGGGTCACCCTGGAAGAAGTCGAAGTCCACGTAGACATTGGGTTTGTTGACATAGCTTGCCATCGACGGCAGGTCGACGGGTGCCACCTCGTCCTTGGTGAAACTGGCGCAACCACCGAGGCTCAGGGCGAGGGCCAGGCCCATGACTTTTGCAAATTGCATTTCGACTTCCTTGAAAATTACAGGGCACCCTTCGAGCGAAAGGCGGCCTGCATTCTAAGGAACTTTCATTGATATCAAAAGGCCTTCATTGGAAGGGGCAACGGTCCGCGGCTTGTCGGGCTGATGGCGGTTTACAAGCGGGAGTACATCTGTACTCCGCCCGTATTTCGCCTGATGAGGCTCAGATCTGCGCCTGGCCACCGTCCACGAACAGCTCGGCGCCGTTGACGAAGCTGGCATCATCGCTGGCCAGGAACACCGCAGCATTGGCGATTTCGACCGGTTCCCCTACGCGGCCCAGCGGCACCTGCGCTGCGAGGTAATCGAGCAGGCCCTGCTGTTGCGCGGCATCCGGCCCGGCGAGGTCGACCAACCCTGGCGTGCGCGTTGCGCCCGGGCTGAGGGTGTTGACCCTGACCGCGCGATCCTTCAGGTCAAGAATCCAGCTACGGGCAAAGGCGCGAACGGCCGCCTTGGAAGCCGAATACACGCTGAATGCCGCCGTGCCGGAGCTGCCTGCCGTGGAGCCGGTCAGGATGATCGACGCGTTCTGCGCCAGCAGCGGCAAGGCCTTTTGCACGGTGAACAGGACACCCTTCACGTTGCGGTCGAAGGTATCGTCGTAGTGAGCCTCGGTGATGTCACCCAACGGCAGCATGGAACCCCCGCCAGCGTTGGCGAACAGCACGTCCAGGCGCCCCTTTTCCTGAGCGATGCGGGCGTAGAGTGCGTCCAGTTGCTCCAGCCGGGTGGAGTCGACCGCAATGCCGGTGGCATTGCCCACCTGCGCCACAGCCTTGTCCAGTTCCGCCTGGCGACGCCCGGTGATGTAGACATGGGCGCCCTCCTCGGCAAAGCGTTTTGCCGTGGCCAGGCCGATGCCGGTGGTGCCGCCAGTGACCAGTGCGATCTTGCCTTCGAGTTTCTTGCTCATGGTGTTTCTCCCGTTGAGGTGGTGAGTGGCTGTGGGGAGAAGCGTATCGACCTGCAGGTCTTTTCAAAATAGAATCATTTGAAAGCCATCATTGCAGAAATGAAATGTCAAGAATCCCGGATTTCGAAGGCCTGGCGATGTTCGCCAAAGTGGCCGAAGAAGGCTCCTACGCCGCCGCCTCACGCGCCATGGGCGTTTCGGTACCCACCGTATCGCGTGCGGTAGCGCGCCTCGAAGAACGGCTGGGTGCGCGCCTGTTCAACCGCACCTCGCGCCAGCTCTCACTGACGGAATTCGGCCAGCGCATGGTCGAGCAAGCCAGCGCGCTGTATCGCCAGGCTGAAGAAATGGAAAGTGCGGCCCAGGAGCTGTCGTTGCAGCCACGCGGGCTGGTGCGCCTGGCAGTGCCGATGTCCTTCGGCTTGCGTTGGGTTGCGCCGCTGCTGCCCGAACTGCTGGCACACTACCCTGAACTGGAAATCGACCTGCATCTGTCCGATTCAACCGTCGACCTGGTCGCCGATGGCTTCGATGCCGCCTTGCGCATCGCCGCCCTGCCCGACTCGTCGCTGGTGGCGCGGCGTATCTGTCCGGTCAGCCAGTACCTGGTGGCCGCGCCGTCCTACCTTGCTCGCCACGGTCAGCTCACGCACCCGCGCGAACTGGCTGGCCATGCCTGCATGAGCTACGCCTATCGCGCCCGCAGCCAGGTGTGGCGCTTCAACCACGGCAACGGCAGCGAGCAGGACGTGACGCCCCATGGGCCTCTGCGGGTGACCAATGCGGATGCCCTGATCGCGCCCCTGCTGGCAGGCATGGCGATTGCCGAGCTACCGGAATTCATGGCCGCCGAGTACCTGGCCGACGGCCGCCTCGTACACCTTCTGCCCGAATGGCGAATGACCCAGGGAGGGCTGTACTTCGTAACCCCGTCCGCGCGCACCCGGCCACGCAAGGTCCAGGCCCTGGCCGAGTTTTTCGTCGAGCGGTTGTCGAACCCGCAGTGGCAATTGCAGCCGTCGACAATATCACCGGCGTGAATGCCAAAGGCCTGGTGGGCTGACTCAGCGCACCACGGCCAGCAGGCTCGCCGCGTCGCTGACCTCGAACTTGCCAGGCGCCTCCACCGCAATGTGCTTGACCACGCCATCGTCAACCACCATGGCATAGCGCTGCGAACGCCGCCCCAGGCCACGGGCCGAGAGGTCCTGGATCAGCCCCAGCGCGTCGCTGAACTCGCCATTGCCGTCGCCGATCATCTTCACCGCGTCGCCTACCTGCAGGCTGTTGCCCCAGGCGTTCATGACGAAGGCGTCATTCACCGAAACGCAGAGAATCTCGTCAACACCGGCCGCGAACAGGTCCGGCGCCGCGGCGATGTAACCGGGTACGTGGCGCTCGGAACAGGTGGGCGTGAAGGCGCCGGGCAAACCGAAGATCACCACCTTCTTCTGCTTGCAGCGCTCACGCACCGGGAACGCATTCGGTCCGATCGGGCAGGCGCCCTCGCTGTTGTTGTATTCGTACAGGGTGATGTCTGGCAGTTGCTCGCCGGGCTTGATCATCGTTGTCTCCTGGATACGTGAATGGTCGAGCTGCCATGATGCCGCAATCCACCCGGCCGGGTACACGGTGCACCTGGCGTGTACCTGCTTGTATCACCCGCGCAGCTGATACCAGGTGGTCTTCAACTGCGAGTACTTGTCGAACGAATGCAGCGACAGGTCGCGGCCGAACCCGGACTGTTTGCCACCACCAAACGGCACGGTCACGTCCAGTGCATCGACGGTGTTCACCGAGACCGTACCGGCCTTGAGCGCACGGGCAACCCGGTGCGCCCGGTTCAGGTCATCGCTCCACACCGACGCCGCCAAGCCGTAGAGGCTGTCATTGGCCAGGCCGATCGCCTCTTCCTCGGTATCGAACGCACTGACCGCCAGCACCGGGCCGAACACCTCGTCCCGGGCCAGGCTCATGCGGTGGTCGACTCCGGCGAAGATGGTCGGCTCGATAAAGTTGTCCGAGGTCCCGATGGTCAGGCGTTGCCCGCCGCAGACCAGCCGTGCACCTTGCTCATGGGCCTGGCCGATGGCCCGTGCGATGCGCATGGTCTGCTCGGCGTCGACGATGGCACCCGCACGGCTGGCCGGGTCCAGCGGGTTGCCTGGCTGCCACTGGCGGGCCTTGGCCTGCAGGCGTTCGATGAACGCGTCATGGATCGAGCGCTGTACATAAAGCCGCGAGTTGGCCGAGCACACCTCGCCCTGGTTGAAGAAGATGCCAAAGGCAGCCTTCTCGGCTGCCAGGTCCAGGTCCTGGCAGTCGGCGAACACCAGGTTCGGGCTCTTGCCGCCACACTCCAGCCACACCTGCTTGAGGTTGGACTGGGCCGAGTACTGCATGAAGTACTTGCCGACCTGGGTAGACCCGGTGAACACCAGGCAATCGACGTCCGGGTGCAGGCCCAGCGCACGCCCTGCCGTTTCGCCAAGGCCCGGGACCACGTTGAGCACGCCTTCCGGCAGGCCGGCCTCCAGCGCCAGCTCGGCCAGGCGCAAAGCCGAGAATGGCGATTGCTCGGCGGGCTTGAGCACTACACTGTTGCCGGCTGCCAGCGCCGGGGCGAGTTTCCAGGCGGCCATGTCGAGCGGGAAGTTCCACGGCACCACTGCGGCTACCACACCCAGTGCTTCGCGGGTGATCGTGGCCAGGGCATTGGCGGCAGTCGGTGCGACCTGGTCGTAGAGCTTGTCGAGCGCCTCGCCGTACCAGGCGAAGACATGGGCCGAACCGGGGACGTCGATGTTGTACGCATCCATGACCGGCTTGCCCATGTTCAGCGAGTCCAGCAGCGCCAGTTCCTCGCGATGGGCCATGATCAGCTCGGCCAGGCGCAGCAGTACCTTCTTGCGCTCGACGGGCGCCATGCGCGGCCAAGGCCCTTGTTCGAACGCCTTGCGCGCCGTGCTGACGGCGAGGTCGACGTCGGCCTGGTCACAGGCAGCGACACGGGCGAGCAGCTGGTTGGTTGCGGGGTTGATGGCGTCGAACGTTGCACCGTTGGCTGCATCCAGCTGGCGAGCGCCGATCAAGGCCTTGTCTCGCAAGCCCAGGCCTGCCGCGCGCTGTTGCCAGTATCCGAGATCGTACATACACACTCCTGACGACCGTCCCTGCGGTCCGATTGTTATGGGTCTGGCCAACATTCTTGGCCCAGCCACAGGCCCGGCGAAACCAGCTTTTTGCTGCCCCTTGCAGAGGAAAATGCTCGCCAGCGACGGGCGCCAGGGTTTGCGCGACTGGCGCGCAAAGCTCCCCCCAAAGGGTGATTTCGAGGCCTCCCCGAGTGTGGGAGCATTCGAGCCGCGCCATTCCAAGCGCCATCCCGGCCCACCCCAACGCCCTCACCAGTAGCGAGCCCGCTCGCCTACTGCAGCTTCCTGCATCCCATTTCAGGAGTCAGCCATGCATACAACAACAACTACAGCCCAGCCCCATCACCATCAGCCTACGTCAGCCAGCAACCCTTCAGGCCGTTTCAGAACGTCCATGGGCATGACCGCGCTGGTCCTGTTCGGCCTCGCCTACATGGTCCCGCTTGCCGTCTTCACCACCTACGGGCTGGTCACCCAGATGACCAAGGGCCACCTGCCCATCGCCTACATCCTCACCCTCGCCGCCATGCTGCTGACGGCCTACAGTTACGGGCGCATGGTCCAGGCCCATCCCTACTCCGGTTCGGTCTACACCTACACACGCAAGGCCTTCGGCAGCCACTTCGGCTTTATCGCCGGCTGGACCTTGCTGCTCGACTACATCTTCCTGCCGCTGCTCAGCTACCTGTTGATCGGCATCTACATGTCCGAGTACTTCCCGGCCATCCATGCCTGGGTGTGGGTGGCCGGGTCGATCGCGCTGGTGACCTTTCTCAACCTGATCGGCATCGAGTCGATCACCCGGGTCAACTGGGTGCTGGTGGTGGCCCAGCTGGTGTTCATCGTGGTGTTCGTCGCCCTGTCGATTCGCCACATGGACAGCCAGGCCGCGCCAGTGTCGCTGCTGGCGCCGTTCCACCATGAAGGTTTCAGCGTGCCACTGATCATGACCGGCGCGGCGGTGCTGTGCCTGTCGTTCCTCGGCTTCGATGCGGTGTCGACCATGGCCGAGGAAACCAGCAACCCGACCCGGCGCATCCCGCAGGCGATCATGGCGGTGTCGCTGATCGGTGGCCTGCTGTTCCTGGTGGTGTCGTACTGCGCGCAGATGGTGTTCCCCGACTGGGCCAGCTTCGCCGACCCGGATTCGGCGTCGGTAGACGTGATGCGCCGGGTCGGCGGCGAATACCTGGTGACGGCCTTCACCGCGACCTATGTGGCCGGCTGCTTCGCCTCGGCGATGGTGTCCCAGGCCAGCGTGTCACGGGTGCTGTTCGCCATGGGCCGTGATGGCGCGCTGCCGCGGATGTTTGGCCAGCTGGTGACCAAGAAACGCGTGCCGGCGATGGCGATCATGCTGGTCAGCCTGCTGTCGCTGGTGGCGCTGTTCATCACCTTGGATACCGTGGCCAACATGATCAGCTTCGGCGCCCTGTTCGCCTTTTCGGCGGTGAACCTGGCAGTGGTCAAACACTACCTGGTCGACCAGCAGTTGCGAGGGATGCGCAACTGCCTGCTGTACGGGGCGATTCCGGCACTCGGCTTCCTTGGCACGATCTGGCTGTGGACCAGCCTGTCGAGCATGTCCTTCACCATTGGCTTGAGCTGGATGGGCGTGGGGTTCCTGTGCCTGCTCGGGCTGACCAAGGCATTTCGGGTGAAGTTGCCCGAGTTGCAGATGGCTGAATGACAGGGTGCATGCCTGGAGTTCTTCAGCGCCTGTAAGATCGAGCGCCGCGCGGGCGGCGCTCGATCTTACAAGCGCAACAAGGCTATCGACCTACCCCATTGCGCTCAACCAATCTCCTGAATGATATGATCCCTCATTAAACGTTTCAGCATGTTTCATAAGGGACCGCAATGTCTGTTCAGGAATTACCGCCGCTCGCCACGACCAAGGGCAACGTCGGCAAGATGGAAGCTGCCATGGCGCTAGGCAGCTTCGCCATCGGCACCGGCGAATTCGCCATCATGGGCCTGATGCCCGATATCGCCAGCCACTTGCAACTGAGCGAGCCACAAGTTG
This sequence comes from Pseudomonas sp. NPDC086566, assembly GCF_050280885.1. NCBI lineage: Bacteria > Pseudomonadati > Pseudomonadota > Gammaproteobacteria > Pseudomonadales > Pseudomonadaceae > Pseudomonas > Pseudomonas sp. NPDC086566. The sequence goes on along the minus strand of NZ_JBNNWD010000001.1, from coordinate 550,735 downwards.
GCCATGCCATCAGCGCCTACGCGCTGGGTGTGGTGGTCGGCGCCCCGACCCTGGCCATCCTCGGTGCCAAGCTGCTGCGCAAGCACATGCTGCTGTGGCTGATGGCGCTTTATGCCATCGGCAACCTGGCCACCGCCTTTGCCCCGTCATTCACCAGCATGGTGGCCTTCCGCTTCATCAGCGGCCTGCCCCATGGCGCCTACTTCGGCATCGCCGCCGTGGTGGCGTCGAGCATGGTGCCGAGCAACCAGCGCGCCGGCGCCGTGGCACGGGTGATGATGGGCCTGACCCTGGCGATGCTGTTGGGCAACCCGGTGGCAACCTTCCTCGGCCAGTTGTTCGGCTGGCGTTCGGCGTTCGTTTTGGTCGGTACCATCGCCCTGTGCACCATTGCCCTGGTCTGGCGATACGTGCCGCAACCCGACGATGAGCCCCGCAGCGACCCGCGCAAGGAACTGCAAGCCTTTACCCTGCCGCAGGTATGGATGGCCTTGGGCATTGCTGCGATCGGCTTTGCCGGCATGTTCTGCGTATTCAGTTATCTGGCACCGACCATGCTGCAGGTTACCCAGGTAGCGCCGCAATGGATCCCCTTCGGCCTGGCCGCGTTCGGCGCTGGCGGCATCATCGGTAACATTGCCGGCGGCAAGCTGTTCGACCGCCTGCAGTTCCGCGCCGTGGGCATCGTGCTGGTGTGGTCGGCGGCGGTGCTGCTGTTCTTCAGCTTCGCCGCCCAGGCGCTGTGGTCGGTGCTGTTGGGAATCGGCCTGGTCGGCACCATGATCGCCCTGGCCGCGCCACTGCAGATCCGCCTGATGGACATCGCCCATGAAGCGCCAAGCCTGGCGGCCGCTTCCAACCATGCCGCCTTCAACCTGGCCAACGCCCTGGGCCCCTGGCTGGGCGGCATGGCCATCAGCGCCGGCCTGGGCTGGACCAGCACCGGTTACATCGGTGCTGCAACCGCCTTGGCGGGGTTGCTGATCTATCTGGTGGCACGCCGTATGAAGGGCGGGCACTGAGCCCCTTTACCGGCCTCTTCGCAGGCTTGCCGCGACGGGCCGGGATCAACGCTGGGTAATGCCCAGCAAGCGTTCCAGCGAGACCCTGGTCGACGGCGCCAGTTCGACTTCCTGCGCCGCACTGCCGTGCAATGCCTTGCCCACCATGTACAACGCCGTGACGCTGTGCGGCGGCAGGTAGCCTTCGTTACTCCAGGCATGCAGCTGATAGGCAAAAAACGCCGTTGCCTGGGGTTTGTTGGCCACCATGTCCTCGATGCGCGCCAATAGCGTCTCCGAGAGCTCCTCACGCTCACGAGCCTCCGGGCTTTGCGACAAAGCCTCATTCATGCGTGCTAGCAGTTCCCCCGCGCGCGGGCACATCAACTGTATCGCGCAGCTCCTCAACTGCTGTTGTGGCGTAAACGTCAGCGGCATTTTGTCTGGCACTCCCGTCATCCGAAAGAGATAGCACATAAGGGTGGGAGTGTCGTGATGTCGAAAAAGTGGCACCGCTGTGAAAATAAATTTTTGCAGTGGTCAGTGAATCGCGTGCGGCATCACGTGCTGTGCTCGCGGCTGGTTTTTTCGGGCCTGTTAACGTCTGTGCAGTGAAGCTATTTTTCACATTCATCTCACTGTTTGATAACACCCCCTGTGTCATCTTTGCATGGCGCATTCCCTGATTAATCAAGCCCCAACTTTCATTAACTTTTGTTTCATATGAAACCCGCATTTCGTTAATTGCCAGCCCCCGTCAAACCGCCTGACAATCGCCTCCGCTCCGAGCTGAACGCCAGTCCCTGCGCGCTCCAGGCACGAGCTCAAACCTCGATAACAGCCAATAAACTTTGCAGAGGAAGTTTATGAACGCGCCTGCCCCACACATTAACTTCGACCTTCACGAACATATACTGCTGACCGGTGCCACGGGGTTTCTCGGCGGTTCGGTAACGGCCCAGTTGATTGCCAATGGCCGTAGCGCCAACCTGTGTTTCCTGGTGCGCGCCGACAGCGCTGAACAAGGCCTCGAACGCCTGCGCGACAACCTGCGCCAGCATGGCGTTGCCGAGCGTGACTGCCTGGCCCTGCGTGCCGACCAGATCATATGCGGCGACTTCCTCGATACCCGCTGGCTGGCCGACGCCACACCCCGGCTGATGCAAATCGATCGGGTGATCAACTGCGCGGCGGTGGCCTCGTTCTCGAAGAACCCGAACATCTGGCCGGTCAATGTCGAAGGCACCTACGCCTTCGCCGAAGTGATGAGCCGCTCGACGCGCCTCAAGCGCTTCCTGCACGTGGGCACGGCGATGAGCTGCGGGCCGCAACGCGAATCGCCGATCAGCGAGTCCTGGGAGTTCCCGGCTGCCGAGCAGCAGTTGGTCGACTACACCGCCTCGAAGGCCGAAATCGAACGACGCATGAGCGAACAACTGCCGCAACTGCCGCTGGTGGTGGCGCGCCCGTCCATCGTGGTCGGCCACCGCACCCTCGGCTGCCAGGCTTCGGCGAGCATCTTCTGGGTGTTCCGCATGGGCTTTGCCCTGGAGAGTTTCACCTGCGAGCTTGACGAACAGATCGACGTGATCCCGGTGGACTACTGCGCCGAGGCGTTGATCGGCCTGACCCTCAAGCCACGCCTGGAGCACAACCTGTACCACATCTCTGCCGGCCACCAGGCCGCCTGCACCTTTGCCGAGATCGACCAGGCCTTTGCCCATGCCAATGGCGCGGCGCCGGTGGGCGAGCGTTACCGCAAGGTCGATGTCGATGACCTGAAGAGCCTGGCGCAGGACTTCGAAGCGCGCATCGGCCCGGCCAACCCACGCCTGGTATTGCGTGCCCTGCGCCTGTACAGCGGCTTCGCCGACCTCAACTACCTGTTCGACAACAGCCGTTTGCTTGAAGAAGGCATCGCCGTGCCACCGCGGTTTACCGATTACCTGGATGTGTGCGTGAAATCGTCCAGTGGTGTGAGCATCGCCACCCAGATGCAGTGGGATTTCAAGTAAGCCGGCACATCACGGCATGAACCCGCTCCCACAGGAGATGTGTGTTCATGCCGGGCTGCTGTGATTGACCAGGTTCGGCGGACGCTGGCCTGCCAGGGCGCTTAGCAGGTTTTCAACTGCACACCGCGCCATGGCCTCCCGCGTTTCATGGGTCGCTGAACCGATATGCGGCGTCGCCACCACATTGTCGAGCTGCAACAGCGGCGAATCGGCAGCCAACGGTTCCTGCACGAACACGTCCAGCCCTGCCCCGCCAATCCGCTTGTGCTGCAGCGCCTCGATCAACGCGGCCTCATCCACCACCCGCCCGCGGGCAATGTTCACCAGTATTGCCCCGGGCTTCATCAACCCCAGCTCGCGGGCGCCGATCAGGCCCTCGGTCGTGGCACTGAGCGGCACCGTCAGGCACACATAGTCCGCCTCGGCCAGCAACCCATCCAGGCTGCAATAACGTGCCCCATGGCGTGCCTCCACATCTGGCCTGGCGCGCGAGCTGTGGTACAGCACCCGCATGCCGAAGCCGGCCGCGCCACGCCGGGCCAATGCTTCACCAATGCGCCCCATGCCGACGATCCCCAAGGTCTTGCCGTGCACATCGGTGCCGAAGTGCGTCGGCCCCAGGCTGGCCTGCCATTTCCCCGCACGCACCCAACCGGCCAGCTCCACCACCCGCCGCGCGGTGGCCAGAAGCAGGGCGAAGCCGGTATCGGCGGTGGTTTCGGTGAGCACGTCCGGGGTGTTGGTCAGCATCACCCCGCGCCGTGTCAGGTCCGCAATGTCGTAGTTGTCGACGCCCACCGACACGCTGGCAATCACCTCCAGTTGCGGTGCCAGGTCGAGCAGTTCACTGTCCAGGCGCAAACTGGCGCCCAACAGGCCATGCGCCCCCGGCAGCGCATCACGAAGACGTGCCAGGCCATCCGCAGCGCGGGTGTCCACCCAGGTGACGTCGACCTGGTCCTCAAGTTGTGCCAGCAAGGCGTCGGACAGCTGTTTGTACAAGACGATGCGTTTCTTCATGGTTGCTTCCTATTGGCTCATGGCCAGGCGTGGGCCGCCGCGCTTGGCCCGGCCTGAGGTCTGTGAGGCTTTCAGTACGGCGGTCAGCGCCACTGCCGTCAGCAGCGCCCCCGACATGAACAAGTAGGAGGCACCCGGGCCGCCAGTAGCGCCATTCAGGTAGCCCACCAGCCAAGAGCCACCAAACGAACCCAGCGCGCCCATGCTGTTGATCAGCGCCATGGCCCCGCCGGCCACGTTACTTGGCAGAATCTCCGGCACAATGGCGAAGAACGGGCCATAGGGTGCGTACATGCAGGCACCGGCAAGCACCAGCAGCGCGTAGGACAGCCAGAAATGCTCGGTGCCCAGCGCGTAGGAGCCATAGAACGCCACGGCGGCAATCAACAGCGGTGGCCAGACGAAACGCTTGCGCTTCTGCAGTCGGTCCGAGGCCCACGATACCCCGACCATGGCCAGCACCGCCGCCATGTACGGCACCGAGGCCAACCAGCCGGCCTCGACGATATCGACATTGGCTGCCTGCTTGAGTATCGATGGCAGCCAGAGCACGAAGCCATACACACCGATGCTCCAGCAGAAGTACTGCAACGACAGCACGATCACCTGGGGCGAGCGGAATGCCTCACGGTAGTTCTTCACCGGCTTGATGCCTTGCTGTTCGGCCGCCAGGGCCTGCTGCAGGGTGGCCTTTTCCCGCTCGCTCAGCCACGACACCTGGGCCGGCCGATCATCCACCAGGCGCCACCAGATGAAGGCCCAGAGCACGGCTGGCAAGCCCTCGATGATGAACATCCAGCGCCAGTCGAAGTGCTTGATCAGGTACCCCGAGACCACCGACATCCACAGGATGGTCACCGGGTTGCCGAGCATCAGGAAGGTGTTGGCCCGCGACCGCTCGGCGCGGGTGAACCAGTGGCACAGGTACACCAGCATGGCCGGCATCACTGCCGCTTCCACCACACCGAGCAGGAAGCGGATGGCAACCAGCAGGTAGACGTTGCTGATCATCCCGGTCAGGGTCGCCAGGCCGCCCCAGAGGATCAGGCTGACGAAGATCAGTTTCTTCACGCTGCGCTTTTCGGCGTAGATCGCACCGGGCACCTGGAAGAAGAAGTACCCCAGGAAGAACAGCGCACCCAGCAGCGAGGACAGCACGGGGGTGATCTTCAGGTCGTCGGCCATGCCCGAGGCCGCGGCGAAGCCGTAGTTGGCGCGGTCAAGGTAGGCCAGGCTGTAGGTGATGAAGACGATCGGGATGATGTACCACCAGCGGCGTGGTGCGAGGCGAGTCGATTGCATGAAACGTTCTCCTGAGCTTGTTGTTTTTGTCGCAACAGGGCCGGCATGCCGGCGTTCAGCGGTTCAGGCACTTCTGCGCAGTTCGTGCGCTTGCAGTTGTTGGCGGTGTGGCAGGCCTTCCATGTCGCCACGCGATTGCACGGCGCAGCTGCCGCACCAGTTGCCGCGCGCCACCGCGTCGGCCAGCGGGCGGCCTTCGAGCAGCGCGCTGACCACGCCGACGGCGAAGGCATCGCCGGCCCCCACGGTGTCCACCACCTTGGCCACCGGCACCGGGGCAACCTGCCCTGCGCCATGGCCAGTGCGGTAATACGCACCCGCCTCGCCAAGCTTGATCACCACATGCTCCACCCCTTGGTCGAGGTAGAAGGCCGCGATGTCGGCGGGTGTGTGCTGGCCGGTCAGCAAACGGCCTTCTTCCAGGCCCGGCAGCACCCAGTGGGCTTTCACGGCCAGGGCGTTGATTTCACGAACCATGGTCGTGCGGTCAGGCCACAATGACGGGCGCAGGTTCGGGTCGAAGGACACACTGCGCCCGGCCTCGCGCATGCCGTCGACCAGGGCATGGGACAGCGCCCGGCAGCTGGCCGACAACGCGGGCGGAATGCCAGTGGCATGCAGGTGGCGGGCCTGCAGCAATGCCGGGTCGAGCAGCGCAGTGGAAAGGCGGCTGGCGGCGGAGTCGCTGCGAAAGTACTCCACCACCGGGTCGCTGCCATCATCGCAGCGGCTTTTCAGCTGAAAGCCCGTCGGGCGGCTGCCATCGACTTCAACGCGGCTGCAATCCAGGCCTTCCTGGCGCAGGCTGGCCAGCACGAAGCGCCCCAGCGAGTCATCGCCCACGCGGCTCAGCCAGCGCACGCGAAAGCCCAGCCGGGCCAGGCCGATGGCCACGTTGCTGTCGGCGCCGGCAATGCGCTTGGCAAAGCGGCCGACACTGGCCAGGTCGCCGGCCTGCTCGGCAACGAACATGGCCATGGTTTCACCGAAACACAGCACGTCATGTTCAAGCATGGCTCACCTCCTCGCCCAGCCCCAGCCTGGCCAGGTTGTGTGCCTGGGCGCGGGTCAACGCCAACAGGTCATCGCCAGCCAGCGGGTATTCGACCGCACGCACCAGCCCGGGGCTGAATTCGTCGAACAGCGCCTCCCAGGCCAACAGGTCGGCCGCCTTTGGCGGTACGGCGTGCAAGCGGCCATCGGTGCCTTGCAGCACCGCCTTGCAGTGCACGTAGCGCACCCAGCGGCCGAGCTGGCGAGCGGCCTGCAGCGCGGACTCGCCCTGCCATTGCCAGTTGCCGATGTCGAAGGTCATGCCCAGCGGCAACGCCCAACCTTGTGCGTGCTGGAAGAACCGGAGCAGCGGTTCGATACGCCCGCCTTGTGGGGTCTGGTCATTTTCCACCAGCAACACCGGGTTACCCTCGCCTAGCAGCGCCTGCAAGGCACCGACATCGCATTGCTCATGGTAATGCCCAAGCGAGACCTTCAGCGCCACGGCGCCCAGGGCCTTGGCCAGCGCCAGCTTCGCCGGCAGCTGCGGGGCTGGCTCGCCCTGCGCGTTCCACAGCTCCAGCGGCGAAGAATACAGGCACTCAAGGCCGGAGGCGGCAATCGCTGCCGCAAGCGCGGCGGTGTCGGGTGCCTCGTCGAACAACTCTTCGCGCAGTTCGATGCGACTGACGCCAGCCTTCGCCAGCAGCTCGATGAAACTCATCTGGCCACGCTGGCGCACAAGGCTCGCGCCGTAGCTGGAGAGGCTGATGGAAACGGGGTTCTCATGCATTGTTGTTGTCCTTGTGAAACCGGTTTCATTTTTGATTGCAGCCATGCGGGCAGCCTGGCTGCCCGCAGGTTATCCGTGTGCCTGAGTGGACCCTCGGGTGATCAACTGCGCCTTGAAATCGATGCGTCGCGGTGCATCGTCACTGCCGCGCAGGCGTTCGAGCAGGCACTCGAACGCGGCCACGCCAATGCGCTCGGTAGGCTGGGCCAGGGCGGTGATGCCGCTGCCGACCAGGGGGTACCAGTCCAGTTCGTCGAGGGCGATCAGGCCCACGTCGCTGAACAGCTTGCAGCCTGACTCGTGCAGGACCCGGGTAACCGCCAAGGTGGCCACGCCGTTGAAGGTAAAGATCGCCTGCGGGCCATGGCCCTTGCTGGCCAGGAAGGCAGCGAGCTTGGCCGGCAGGCCGGTATCGACCTCCAGCAGTTGCTGGCGCATCCCGTTGCGGTTGCTGATCGACGCGGTGAAGGCTTGCACCCGCTCCAGGCGCGAGCTGGTGCCATCCAGCGGTTCGGTAACCGCGAGAATGTCGCGGTAGCCTTGCGCCTGCAGGTGGTCCAGGGCCTGTTCGATGGCATCGGCATTGTCCAGGCCGACCAGGTCGACCTGCAGCTCCGGGAGTTGCCGGTCGACCAGCACCATGGGGATGTCGCGCTGCAGGTTGAGCAGTTCGCCGGGGTGGCGGCCGAGCGTGTTCACGATCAGGCCTTCGACGTTGTAGGACTGCAGGGCCGTCAGGTGATGGCGCTCCTGCTGGTCATCACGGTTGGTGTTGCACACCACCAGGCTGTAACCGTGCTGGCGGCAGGCGGTTTCCACGCCATGCATCACGGCCACGGAATAGGGATTGAGGATGTCGGCCACGAGCATGCCGATCAGACGCGTCTGGCCACGCTTGAGGCCGCGGGCCATCTGGTTGGGCCGGTAGCCCAGGCGCTCGATGACCTGTTCCAGGCGCTTGGCGGTGGCCTCAGCCAGCAGCTGGCGATCGCCGCCGATGTAGCGCGAGACCGTGGCCTTGGAAACCCCGGCCACACGTGCCACTTCGCTGATGGTCACCCGCTCGCGGGGATTGGAGGGTGAATCGGTCATTACGGGTCCCTTGTGATTGTTGTCGGTGACGGCGAATGAAACCGGTTTCAATACAGCAAAACCTTGCGCGTTCGTCAACCTCCCTTTTGTCGGGAGTGTTCCAATAAGTATGAGACAAGACAACAGGTATGCGCCCTAACCTGTTGATATGAATGATGAACAAGCCGCGCGGAAAATGTGGGGGCGGGTTTACCCGCGAATGCATCATCGAACCCAACATCGCATTCGCGGGTGAACCCGCTCCCACAAGGGGGAAGCGTCGGCTTCAGCGCAGGTGTTTCACCTCAGCGGCGCTGACTGCGCTGCCCTTGTTACCCCAGCTGGTACGAATGAAATTGACCACATCCGCCACTTCCTGGTCACTCAGGCGCCAGCCGAACGCCGGCATGGTGAAGTTCGACGGCGCCGTGTGCGTGGCCGGCACGGTCCCGCCCGCCAGCACCACATGGATCAGCGAGGTGGCATCGGCCGTCTGCACCACCGGGTTGCCGGCCAACGCCGGGAACACCCGGGTATAGCCGTGGCCGTCGGTGCGGTGGCACGCCGCGCAGTTGTCGATGTACACGGACGCCCCCGGCTTGCTGTCATCGCCCTGCCACAAGGCCTCGGCCACCTGCTTGTCATACACGTGCGGCGTGTCGTTCGGATCGCTCGGCGGCAAGGTTTTAAGGTACTGGGCGATGGCCGTCAGGTCGGCATCGCTCATGTGCTGCATGCTGTGCTCGACCACATCGCTCATGCCACCGAATACCGCGCTGCGGTCACTGCGACCAGTCTTGAGAAACTGCACCAGCTGCGCCTCGCTCCAGCTGCCCAGGCCGTCCTTGTGGTCGCCACGCAGGTTCTTGGCGATCCAGCCTTCCAGAGGCGCACTGCCGGCCAGGAACTGCTCGCCCTCCGCAGGGCTCAGGGCCTTCTCCTGCATCGTCAGGGCGCGCGGGGTATGGCAGGCGCCACAGTGCCCCAGGCCTTCGACAAGGTAGGCGCCACGGCTGACCACCGGGTCGGCACCCGCCGGCGCCTGCCAGGCCTTCACCTCGGGGGCGAACAGCCCGCGCCAGATCGACAGCGGCCAGCGCATGCTCAGGGGCCAAGGGATATCGGTCGGTTTGTTGGGCTGCGCAACCGCTTCGACGCCTTGCATGAAGTACGCATACAGCGCCTGCATGTCATCGTCGCTGACCCGCGCATAGGACGGGTACGGCATCGCCGGGTACAAGGTGCTGCCGTCCTTGCCGATGCCTTGGCGCACGGCCCGGTCGAAATCAGCGAAGCTGTACTGGCCGATGCCACTGGCGTGCGGCGTGATATTGGTGGAGTACACCGTGCCGATAGGGGTTTCCATGGGCAGCCCACCGGCAAAGGATTTGCCGCCCTTGGCGGTGTGGCAGGCCACGCAGTCACCGGCGCGGGCCAGGTATTCCCCTTTCTTCACCAGGGCGTCGTCGGCCTGGGCCGCCGTGGTAGCGCCCAGCAGCAGGGTGGCGATCAACAGGTTCTTCATGTTCATCGCTCCTCAAGCCTGGACCAGCGGGCCGGGGTTCTTCAGGTACTGCTCGCGGATCGCCCGGGCCGACCAGTAAGTCAGCGCCGCCACCAGCCCCGTGGGGTTGTAGCCCAGGCCCTGGGGGAATGCCGAAGCACCGGGGACGAACACGTTGTGCACGTCCCAGCTCTGCAGGTAGCGGTTCAGCGCGCTTGTCTTCGGGTCGTTGCCCATGATCGCGCCGCCGTTGAGGTGGGTGGTCTGGTAGCTGGCGGTGTTGAAATGCTCCTTGACCTTTTTGCCGAGAATGGCGATGGACTTGGGGTTCATCGCCTGGGCGATCTTGCTCAGCTTGTCGACCATGAACTGGTTCATCCTGATGTCGTTTTCCTGCCAGTCGAAGGTCATGCGCAGCAGCGGCTGGCCGTAGGCGTCGCGGTAGGTCGGGTCGAGGTCGAGGTAGTTGCCGCGGTAAGACTGGTGCGCACCGTGGGCGTCCATCGATACCTGGTGGGTGTAGTAGTCGGCGGTGGCCTTTTTCCAGGCGCTGCCCCAGGCCGGGGTGCCCGGTGGCGTGCCGCCTCCGGCGATCGGCCGGGTGCCGGCCTGGTTGACCCACATCGGCGAGCCGCCGACGAAGCCATGCGGGCCATGGTCGAAGTTGTCGGCGTTGAAGTCGTCGATGGCCACGCCGTTGCCGCCGGCACCGATGAAGTTGTTGGTGTAGGTGTCCTTGTCGAAGAACGCCTTGACCGTGCCCATGTTCTGGTAGGCGAAGTTGCGCCCGACCACGCCTTCGTTCTTGATCGGGTCGTAAGGCTTGCCGATGCCGGACAGCAGCATCAGGCGCACATTGTTGAACTGGAAGGCGGCGAGGATGACGATGTCTGCCGGCTGCTCCACTTCGCGGCCCTGGGCGTCGATGTAGGTCACGCCGGTGGCCTTGCGCTTGCTGTCGTCGAGGTTCACCCGCAGCACATGGGCGTTGGCGCGCAGCTCGAAATTCGGCACCTGGCGCAGCGCCGGCAGTATGTTCACGTTCGGCGAAGCCTTGGAGTACATGTAGCAGACGTAGCCGCTGCAGAACCCGCAGAAGTTGCACGGCCCCATCTGCGCGCCGTACGGGTTGGTGTACGGCCCGGAGGTGTTGGCCGACGGCAGGTTGTAGGGCTTGTAGCCGAGGCTGGCGGCGGCCTTTTCGAACAGCTTGGCCGATACCACGTTCTTCTGCGCCGGCAGTGGGAACGGGTTGGAGCGATCAGGCGCGTAGGGGTTGCCGCCCTTCCCTTCGCCCACCAGCTTGCCATTGACGGTCCAGGCCTGGCCCGAGGTGCCGAACACCTTCTCGGCGAAATCGAAGTGCGGTTCGAGTTCTTCGTAGCTGACGCCGAAGTCCTGGATGGTCATGTCGTCGGGAATGAAGCGCTTGCCGTAGCGTTCCTCGTAATGGCTGCGCATGCGCAACTCCATCGGGTCGACCCGAAAGTGCACGCCTGACCAGTGCAGGCCCGCACCGCCGACGCCCTTGCCCGGCAGGAAGGCACCGAGCTGGCGGTTGGGCAGCGCGACATCGTTGGCGCTGTGGCGGATGGTCACGGTCTCTTTCGATACATCGACGAACAGCTTCTTGCGCACGCTGTAGGTCAGCTCGTCGATCACCTGGGGGTAGCTGCCATCCGGGTAGGTATCCTGCATCGGCCCGCGCTCCAGCGCCACCACCTGCAGCCCGGCTTCGGTGAGTTCTTTGGCCATGATCGCGCCGGCCCAGCCGAAACCGACGATCACCACGTCGGCCTTTTTCATTGCATTGGCCATGCCTTACGCCCTCTCGCCACGAATCGAAACCGCCGGGAACGGGTACGGCTCGTTGCGCTCGACCCAGTCCATGAAATCTGCCCGGGCGCCGGGGAAGCCGATCTGCGTCCAGCCGACCATGCCCTTGTTGCCGCCGTGAATCGGGTCGCAGAAGAACCCTTCGCGGGTGTTCTGCAGCAGCAGGCTGAAGAACAGCTTGGCCGGCAACTGCTCGAAAACGATCTCACCGGCTTCGATCTTGCCGAGTATCTTGTCTCGGGTAGCGCTATCTTGCTCGGCGAAGGTTTTACCGCTGGCGTTTTTGCACCAGGCCTCCACGGCCGCGATGCCCAGGCGGTAGATCTGTTGCGGGCTGAGTTGCAACTGGTAGCCGAGCTCCGGGGCGGCATCGGCCTTGAACGGGCCTTGCATGTACCACTGGGCGCCGGTGGCGTACGGGGTGTTCATCTGGCGGTCGATGAATTCGGCAGCGCCCGCTTCCAGTGCGCCGGGGCCGAGTTCGTCGGCGGGAATGATGCGCGACACGGCCGCTTGCACGAAGGCCCATTCTTCGGCGGTGAAGAAGGTTGGCTGATAGTTGCCCGCAGGAGGGGTGGCCGGGACCTTGTCGCGTATGGATTGGTCGCGTACCGGCTCAGCCAGCAGCTGACTGGCACCCAGGCCGGTGCTGGCCACGGTGACCACCGGGATCAGGGTCAGGGTCTTGCGCAGGAAGTCCCGGCGCGGGTTGTCGGGGGCATGCTCAGGCATTTCGGGTCCTCATCAGCATAGGGGCGGCCTTGGGTTGCGCCATCTGGTGTCCGGGCTGGGCCGGAAAAGCCGCGTAATCTAGCTGGTTTGGAAATCTTTTGAAACCGGTTTCATTCCCTGCGACAACCTGCGCCTTGACACACTTCCTTGTAGGAGCGGCCTTGCTTCGCGAAAGGGCTGCGCAGCAGCCCCAAGCTTCTGGCGCCACCCGCTAAAATTGCCGGGGCCGCTCTGCGGCTCTTTCGCGACGCAAGGCCGCTCCATTTGTTGCAACGTGTCCATGCCTGTGAGGTCATGGGATAGGGGTGAAACATAGGGTGAAATGAAACCTGTCAATTTTGCCAGTTCCCAACTCGCCCTCGCTCCTGCCATTATCCTTATACGCATAGCACAGAGAAACTTAATAGTGGCTACTAAAAGTCGAGCTCAACGCTATTTTTATCAAAACGGGGCAATTACACTTGCACTGAGCCCCAACACTAAATTCTGCGTATTTCGTAACCGCTCTGTTCCCTTGGCACAAACACTTCACGATGACAGCAGCAATGAAACGATGCTATTACCTGTCGACCAGCAAAGCTCAATACTAGGCCTGCTCTGCAGCTTTCGCGTCGATTTGGCCTATGCACCTTATGGACATGCACCTTTTACCAGGGAAGCGCGTTCATTATTGGGATTTAATGGACAGAGTCGAAACACTCTGACGGGCCTCTATTTGCTAGGCAATGGATACAGAGCTTATTCACCTACCCTAAACCGGTTTTATTCTAGTGACAGTTGGAGTCCCTTCGGTGATGGTGGGTTGAATGCCTATGCATATTGTGGTGGTAACCCGTTGGGCAGGCATGATCCTTCAGGGCATATGTGGCGATCAAGCCGCAGGGTTACTTCTGGCGCGGGGCGAACCACGAGAACACAATCACAGCGCCTCAATTCCACAGATTCTTCCAGAAGTTCCTCACTCGAAAGCCTGGTTTCAAGTGCACCCTCTCGATCCAGGTCCACTTCTCCTGTAGCAAGTAACAGGCATCAAAGTGTAAGTAACCACAACAATTGGACAACAGAAGACCCGCCTATTCAACGCCGCGACTCAAACAGCTCAGTGGGTTCAGTCGGTTCAGTCGGTTCTACGGTCTCAAACGCGTCTACGCCCCCTAACACAGCTAGAGACATATCCCGAAGTAGCGCCCCACTAAACTTTAGCTATGCCGACACCGACAGCGATGGCCAAGCCATACTACGTGAGCTAGCTAAAAATACAAACCTCAGTATCGATGAAGAAATTTATTTTAGGTTCAACAATCCTACAACAACACTAGGATTTGCAATAGGTCTTAGGTCGCTTGCACGCCTGCATCAGAGGTTTACCCCTGAATACGTGAATATGGCTCGCATCAATCAACTTAAGCGGCAATCATGATGCGCAAGAGGCTACTGACTTCACAGTTTGTGTACCCACCTGAAGGTCCCGACTGTCTCGGCAGCGAAGATAGAAAAGCCTTCGAACCCTGCACCGATCTGGCTCGAATTAATTTGAGTCTATGTACATGCTGGAAGGCATGCACCGCCTGTGAGATCGAGCAGCGCCCGCGCGACGCATCGCGGATAAATCCGCTCAACAACGCCCCTGTCAGGAGCATCAGAAGTCGAAGGTGTACCCCACGACCACCCGATTCTCGTCCGCCGCATCGGCAAAATTCGAGCGCATGCTCGCATTGCGCCAGCGCAGCGACACGTTCCTGAGTGGCCCCGACTGCACCACATAGGTGATGTCCGTGGTCCGCTCCCACTCCTCGCCTTCGCCGCCCCGTGCCGCAAGCGCCCTGCCCTTGGCTGTGGCTATGCGCTGTGGGTCGACCTCATCCCCCTTCACGTAGCGCACATTAAACGTCAGCCCGGGGATGCCCAGGGCTGCGAAGTTGTAGTCATAGCGCAGCATCCAAGCACGCTCGTTGGCCAGGGCGAAGGTGCTGACCTGCTGCTCACTGAAGAGATAGGTATCGGTGCCACCCACATAGGCGTAGGCGGTATTGCCGCTGACCTTCTGGTAGCCGCCGCTGAAGCTAAGACCGAACAGGCTGTAGCCAAAGTTGGTGCTCAACGTGCGGTTGTCCACCTCGCCCAGCAGCGCCCTGCCCTGTTCCCGGGCATTGAACCAGCGCCACTCGGTGAACGCCTCGCCCGGCCCCGCAGCGACGCGATATTTGAAGCAGGCGAAATCTCGGCGGAACAGGTCTTCGAGCTGGCTTGAATGCAGGCTTACGGTCAGGTTCTTCAGCGGCTGGTAATCCGCCCCGGCGTAATACAAGCGGTCACTGCTCACCGTCGCTGAATAGGCGCCCTGTTGCGCCATCGCCGTCAGGTCCTCGAAATCGGTGGAGTCGCGCAATTTGGTCGCATCCACCTGCAGCAGGGTGAAGGTGAAAGCGTCCAGGTCCTTGCTGACCAGTTGCGCGCCGTTGAACCACTGCGGGAACAGACGACTGTAGTTCGATGCCAGCAGCGGCAACTGTGGGCTCAGCCCGCCGACCTGCAACTCGGTCCGCGACCGCTTCGCCTTGAGCGTGGCGACCGCCTTGCCGTAATCGTCCGCTGCACGCTTGTCGCTGCCCCGCGGCAACAGCCCGGTACCGCTGCGGTCGGGCGACGAGTCGAGCTTGATGCCCAGCATGCCGGCCGCATCCAGGCCAACGCCAACAACCCCGTCGGTATAGCCCGACTGCCACTTGAGCATGAAACCCTGGGCCCACTCGCCGCGCCGCGACTGGCTGGCGCTATCGCCATGGGAATCGCGGTCAAAGTAGAAATTGCGCAGCTCCAGGCTGCCCTTGCCATCATCGACGACGCCTGCCTGGGCCACCTGCCACGTGCAGCCAAGCACCGCGAGCATCAGCGATGCCCGCCGGGAGAGGGAAATGTTCATGGTTACGCCTTGTTGTTGTTCTTGTTGGAAAGCGTTGCGGTTCAGGCTTTGGGGTTTCTGACGTAGCGCATCACCACCAGGCAGGCGATCAGGATCAGCGGGGCAATCGACAACATGCCCATGTAGCTGCTGCCGGTAAGGTCGTTGATCTTGCCCACCATCACCGGCGCGACGATGCCGCTCAACTGGCCGACCGAGTTGATCGCCGCCGTGCCGGTAGCGATGGCCAGGTCCGAGAAGGTCGATTGCGGGATGGTCCAGAAGATCGGGATGGCGATGAACGTGCCCGCCGTGGCCAGCACCAGCGCCGCCATCATCGCCCAGGACGAGTCCGCATACAGGCAGGCCAGCAGGTAGCCCAGCGCCGAAGCCAGCAGGCAGTACACCAGGTAGCGCTTGCGTTCGCCGGTGCGGTCGGAGCGCCGGGTCAGCAGCACCATGCCGATGCAGGCCACGGCATAGGGCAGTGCCGACAACACCCCGACCCAAAGCATGTCCTGCACGCCGGACGACTTGATCAGGTGCGGCATCCAGAAGTTCAGGCCATAGGACGCGGTTTTCACCACGTAGTAGATAAACGCCATGATCGCCACTTCACGGGTCAGCAACACCCGCCAGATCGACCCCAGCACCGGCTTCTGCACCCGCCTGTCCTGAGCCAGGTTCTCGACCAGCAGGTCTTTTTCCTGGCGGCTCAGCCAGCGGGCCGACTCAATGTCGCGGTCCAGCTTCCACAGAACCAGCACGCCCAGCAAGACACACGGCAACCCCGACATCAGGAACAGCCAGTGCCAACCGGCCAGGCCCAGCACGCCGTCCATGGTCCCCAGCAGAAAGCCCGCTGCCGGCCCACCCACCGCGCCAGCCAGCGGCACGGCCAGGAACCACAGGCCGTTCATTTTCGCCAGGTGTTTGCGCGGGAACCAGCAGGCCAGGTAAAACAGGATCGCCGGGCCGAAACCGGCCTCCATCACGCCGATCAAGAAGCGCAGGAAATACAGCGTGTACTGGGTGTAGGCAAATACCAGCGCCGCCGTGGCCAGGCCCCACGACACCATGATCCGGCAGATCCAGGCTGGCGCCCCGTAGCGTTTGAGGCCCAGGCTGCTCGGCACTTCGAACAGCACGTAGCCGATGAAGAACATGCTCGCGGCCAGTCCGTAGGCGGCGTCGCTCAGGCCCAGTTCAGCCTGCATCTGGGTCTTGGCGAAACTGATGTTGATGCGGTCGAAGTAGGAAAACAAAAAGCAGATGATGGCCAGCGGCATGATGCGCCAGGCCACGCGGCGGTACAGCAGCAGTTCATCGATGTGGCTGTCGGCGCGCTCGCGCGCCACTTCGCCGGTCAAGGCAACCATGGTGGATCTCCATTCTTGTAATTATTGGAGAGCGACGGCGCCCGTTGTAGGCGCCGCGTACAACGTGTCAGCCAATGCGCACGAGCTTGTCCTTGAACGCCTGGCCCTTGCGCACGTACTCGGCAGCATTGGCGTGCAGGCCGGCGATCGCTTCAGGGCTCAGTTCACGTACCACCTTGGCCGGCGCGCCGAGGATCAGCGAATTGTCGGGGAACACCTTGCCTTCGGTGACGATGGCGCCGGCGCCGACCAGGCAGTTGCGGCCGATCACCGCGCCATTGAGCACCACCGCCTGGATCCCGACCAGCGCGCCATCGCCGATGCTGCAACCGTGCAGCATGGCCTGATGGCCGATGCTGACGTTACGCCCCACGGTCAAGGCAAAGCCCGGGTCGGCATGCAGCACCGCGCCTTCCTGCACATTGCTGTGCTGGCCGATGCGGATCGGCGCGTTGTCACCGCGCAGCACGGCCTGCGGCCACACGCTCACGCCCTGCTCCAGGGTGACGTCGCCGATGAACGTGGCGTCCTCGGCGATGAAGGTTTCCGGGTGAAGCGTCGGGGTCAGTGTGTCGTATCGATAGATCGCCATTCAGTGCACTCCCTGGGTCGGCTCGTCGGTTTTCAGCACGCCCGCCGCACTCAGCTCGGCGATGCGTTCATCGCTGTAGCCCAGCTCGCGCATGACCTTGTGCGTGTGTTCGCCAATCCGCGGGATCGGCCGGCGCGGCTGCAGGCGCTGGCCGTCCAGCGACAGTGGCAGCAAGGGCATCGGCGTGCTGCTGCCATCCTCCAGCAACAGGTCCGCCATGCCGCCGCTCTGGGTCAGGTGCGGGTCGTCGAACAGCTCTTCCGGGCGGCGGATCGGCGCGAACGGAATACTGTTCGCCTCCAGTTCCGCCGCCAATTGCCGGGCATCGAGGTTGGCGAACACCTCGGCCAGGTGCGCCAGCAGCCGCGGCCGCTGCAACACCCGGTCATTGTTGGTCGCCAAAGTCGGGTCGTCGAGCAAGGCGGTCTGGCCCAGCAACTGGCAAAGGGCCTGCCACTGGCCTTCACCCGTTGCAGCGACGAACATTTGCTCGCCACCCGCGAAGCTGAACACATCGTAGATCGCCCAGGCACTGATCCGGTTGGGCATCGGCGCCGCAGCCTGGCCGGTCACCACGTATTGCTGCATGTGCTGGGCCGCGAGCAACACGCAGTTTTCGTACAGTGCACTCTGCACTTCGCGACCGACACCCGTGCTGTTGCGCTCATTGAGCGCGGCCAGCACGCCAATGGCGCCGAACATGCCGCCCATGATGTCGTTCACCGAACTGCCGGCGCGCAAGGGGCGGCCCACCGGCCCGGTCATGTAGGCCAGGCCGGCCATCATCTGCACCACTTCGTCCAAGGCCAGGCGGTTGTCGTACGGGCCACTGAGGAAGCCCTTGTGCGAGGCATAGATCAACCGCGGGTTACGCTGGCGCAGCGTGGCGCAGTCGAAGCCCAGTGTGTGCATGCGCCCGGGTTTGAAGTTCTCGATGAATACGTCGGCGCTGTCGATCAGCGTCAGCACCGCCTCGCGGCCCTCGGGCGTGTCGAGGTCAACGGCGATGCACTGCTTGTTGCGGTTGAAGGTGCGGAAGAACCCCGCCCCTGCCCCGAGCAAGCGGCGAGTGCCGTCCCCGCGGGTGGGCTCGATCTTGATCACTTCGGCACCCAGGTCACCGAGGATCATGCCGCAGGTGGGGCCCATGACCATGTGCGAAATCTCGACGACACGAATGCCGTCCAAAGGGAGTCTGGACATCAGGCGATTCCTGGGTAGTTGAGCGGCAGGCCGGCGCGGGCGATGGCGCCGTAGAGGGGTTCATCCGGCAATGCCTCACGCAGCAGCTGGCGCGAGGCGATCAGCGCTGGCAGGTCGATGCCGGTGTCGAAGCCCATGCTTTGCAGCATGAACACCAGGTCCTCGGTCACCGTGTTGCCCGATGCTCCCGGGGCAAACGGGCAGCCGCCAAGGCCGGCAAGTGAGGCATCGAGCTCGCGGATGCCCTGCTGCACCGCCACCAGGCTGTTGGCCAAGGCCAGGCCACGTGTGTCGTGGAAGTGCGCTGCACGCAGGCGCTCGCCAGCAATGGCGCGCACGGCCTGGATCACCGTCGCCACTTGGCCGGGGTTGGCATAGCCGGTGGTGTCGCCCAGCGAAACCAGGTCGCAGCCCGCCTCGATCACCTGGCGGGTCAGTTCGCACAGGTCGCCCAGGGGCACCTCACCCTGGCGGGTGCAGCCAAACGCCACCGACATGCCGGCGATCATCTGCACCTCATGGCGCCCCAGTTCATTGCGCAGCTGGCACATGCGCCCCAGCTCCTCGACCATCTCCCGTGGCGTGCGGCGCACGTTGGCCAGGCTGTGGGCGGTGCTGACCGAAACCGGCGCGACGATCCGCTGGGCGCCGGACTCCAGCGCATCCTGCGCACCGCGCAGGTTGGGCGCCAGCACCGTCACCAACAGATCGGGATAGGTCAAGGCGTGGGCCACCACCTGTCTGGCATCGGCCATCTGCGGCAGCAGCCGGGCCGGCACGAACGAGGCGACTTCCATATGGCGCACGCCGGCGGCATAGGCGCTGTCGATCCAGCGCAGCTTGGCGGCAGTCGGCATCACCGTGTGCAGGCTTTGCAGGCCATCGCGCATGCCGACTTCATTGATGGTTATTGTTGTCATCGCGGTCTCTCTGTCTGGAGCGTGGGGCCAGACTAAGAGCAGCACGGCAGGCAGAAAAGACGTGTTTCACGGGCTGATCCATCGTCAGCCGCGATGGATCAATGCCGTGTTTGCCAGGCCGGCGCGCGCTGCAGCAAATGATCGAGCAGGCGACGCGCAGACAAGCTCAAGGCATGCCGGTCACGCATGCAGATGACGAACTCGCCCAGCGCCCAGTCATCGGTCAGCGGGATCACCCGCAGGTCGAACAGCGGCGCATAACGCGCCACGGCCTCCTGCGGGAACACGGCCAGGCCCAGGCCGAACTGCACCAGACGATAGGCCGCGTCGAACGACGATACGTACGAGCGAAAGCGCAGTTCCTTGCCCGCCGCCTCGGCGCTGTTACGCATGAAGGTATTGAGCGTGGCGAAGGCCGACAGGCCCAGGTGCTCGTAATCCAGCGTCTCTTCGAAGGCGATGCTGGCACGCCCGGCCAGCGGGTGATCGGCGCCGACCACCACGGCCAGGTGGTCCTGCCGGTACGGCACGAACTCCAGATCGCCGACGGCCATGGACTGGCGGCAGATGCCCAGGTCGGCACTGCCCTGCGCCACCCCGCGCACCACGTCCGGGCTGAAACGCTCCTCGATATCGGCCTGGATCAGCGGGTTTCCAAGCATGAACGCCGACAGTTCCTCGGGCAGGAACTCCATGATCGACGACACATTTGCCAGCACCCGCACATGCCCACGAGCGCCTTCGGCGTACTCGCTCAACTCGCTGTCCAGGCGCTCCATGGCCCGGGTCAGGCCACGCGCATGGCGCAACAGGGCAAGGCCCGCCGGGGTCGGCTCGACACCCCGCTTGCTGCGCTTGAGCAACGCCGTACCAAAGCGTGCCTCGATATCCGATATCCGCTTGCTGACCGCCGACGGCGCCATGAATGCCCGTTCGCTGGCGCGGGCGATGCTGCCGGCTTCGCAGACCACGATGAACAGGTGCAACGACAGGTGATCGAGAGGCTGCATGGCGGTACCTGATCGGGAAATGGCAGCCATCCTAGCACCTGCCAGGCCGCATAAGGCCGTATCATGGCCGCTCCACTTCAGAGGCCCGCCATGTTCGACTGGGAAGATCTGCGCCATTTCTCCGCCTTCATCAGCACCGGCTCGCTGTCCGCTGCGGCCAGGCAGCTGGGCGTCGACCACGCCACCGTGGCCCGGCGCATCGCCGCGCTGGAGGCTGCCTTGAACCTCAAGCTGGTCGACCGCCGCCCCAGGGCCTACGCGCTGACCGACGAAGGCCGCCGGGTGGGCGAATACGCCGAACAGATGACCCAATCGTCGTTCGCCCTAGAGCACTTTGCCAATGCCGGCCAGCAACAGGTCGAAGGCGAAGTGGTGTTGGCCGCCCCGCCCGCGCTGCTCGGCAGCATCATCGCCCGGCGCCTGGGTGCGCTGATGCAGCGCTACCCGCAACTGCGCCTGAAGCTGGTCGGCAGCAAGTCGCGGGCTTCGCTGGCCCGCCGTGAAGCCGATATCAGCATCACCCTGGCCAGGCCCACCGAGCCGACGCTGGTCGCCAGCCTGCTGGGTTATCTGGATTACCGCCTGTACGCCGCACCCACCTACCTGCGCAACCCTGGCACGCCACGCTACATCGGCTACGACGAATCCCAGGCCAAGTCGCCGCAGCAGCAGTGGCTGCTCAGCCAGACCGGCAACCAGCCCTTCGTGCTGCAGAGCAACGACCTGCGCATCCAGGCCCAGGCGGCTGCCGGCGGGGTCGGTATCGCGTGCTTGCCGGCATTCATGGCGCAGGAGCATGGCCTGGCGGTCGCCGGCAAGGATGAACAGACCATGAGCATCGAAATCTGGCTGGCCGTGCACGAGGATGTACGCAGCACGCCGCGCATCAAGGCCGTCACCGACTTCCTGCAGCAACAGGTCAAGCCGCTGCTGCGCTTGTGAATTTTTGCGGATTGCGCCTGCACCGATTCGGGATTTCCGCGGCCAGCCATCACCGCTAAGCTTCCCTGCAGCGCACAACCGATCACTGAGGAGCCGCCGATGCAATACGTCAAACTGGGCAACACTGGCCTGGACATCTCGAAACTGTGCCTGGGCTGCATGACTTTCGGCGAACCCGATGCCGGCACCCATCCCTGGACCCTGGGCGAAGCCGACAGCCGGCCGATCATCCGCCGCGCCGTCGAGCATGGCATCAACTTCTTCGACACCGCCAACAGCTACTCGGCCGGCACCTCGGAAATCATCCTTGGCAAGCTGCTCAAGGAATTCACCCGCCGCGACGAGACGGTGATCGCCACCAAGGTGTTCTTCCCCGCCAACATGTGGGAAGGCAGCACCCGCCCCAACGAACAGGGCCTGTCGCGCAAGGCGATCATGGCCAATATCGACGCCAGCCTGGCCCGTCTGGGCACTGACTACGTCGACCTGTACCAGATTCACCGCTGGGACTACCACACGCCCATCGAAGAGACCATGGAAGCCCTGCACGACGTAGTCAAGGCCGGCAAGGCGCGCTACATCGGCGCGTCGTCGATGTATGCCTGGCAGTTCGCCAAGGCCCAGCACGTGGCGGACAGCAACGGCTGGAGCCGCTTCGTGTCGATGCAGAACTACCTCAACCTGATCTACCGCGAGGAAGAGCGCGAAATGATCCCGCTGTGCCTCGACCAGGGTGTCGGCCTGATGCCGTGGAGCCCGATGGCCCGCGGCCGGCTGACCCGCCCCCACGGGCAGCAGACCGAACGCACCCGCACCGACATTTCCGGGCAGTCGTTCTACGAGAAGACCGAAGTGGAAGATGGCCGGGTGATCGACGTGGTCGAGCAGATCGCCGGCGAGCGCGGCGTGCCGATGGCGCAGGTGGCGTTGGCCTGGGTATTGGGCAAGCGGGGGGTGTCGGCGCCGATTGTCGGGGCCTCGAAAGTGGCACAGCTGGATGATGCGATTGCCGCGCTGGCGTTCCAGCTGACTGCCGAGGAAATCGCCCGGCTGGAAGCGCCCTATGTGCCGCATGCGGTGACGGGGTTCAAGTAAGCCTGCACCGGCCTCTTCGCGGGTGATCCTGAAGATGATGCAGGGGTCGTATGGCTGGAATGTCGACCTGGCTGAAGCGCTGCCCGTGTTACTTACAGGTCCAGGGCCAGACTCTGCCGCCCTTCCAGTCCCAACAGGTACTGCTTGGCCGGCAAACCACCGGCAAACCCGGTCAGGCTCCCTGACGCGCCGATCACCCGGTGGCACGGAGCAATGATCGAGATCGGGTTGCGCCCGTTGGCGGCACCGACCGCGCGCACGGCACTGGGGTTGCCGATCTGCCGGGCGATGTCGCTGTAGCTGCGGGTCTCGCCAAAGGGAATGGTCAGCAGGGCCGCCCACACCTGGCGCTGGAATTCGGTGCCGGCAAAGTCCAGCGCCAGTTCGAATCGCTGTCGGGTGCCAGCGAAGTACTCACCCAGCTGGCGGGCCGTTTCGCGCAGCATCGGGTCGCGGTCATCGCGGTGCAGCTCGCCAAGCCGCACACGGTTCTCGCGCTCCTCCTCCCACAGCACGGCGGCGAGTCGCTCACCGCGTGCCACCAGGGTCAAGGTGCCGACCGGGGACGGCATCAACGTAAAGGCGCTGGACATCTGAGTTTCCTGCGGCAAACCAGTTTCAGCGCACTTTAACGTCGCCCGCCCCCCGCTGCATCCGCTTTCTTGCGCAGGTTATCCGGTGAGCAGCGACTGGCGGATCAGCTTCTTGTCGAGCTTGCCCACGCTGGTTTTACGACATGCTTGTCTCTCCAATCATCGATCTGGACGCGGGGTGCTTCGCATCGGGCAAAAGCGGGTTTTCATTTGATGACAGAGTGCCGAGACTGGGGCTGCAATCTTTTCTTCATGAGCCACCTTGATGGCTAGCAAAGGCCCGACTAATACTTAGGTCTCTGCCTGGGGAGGCACGAAACATGCAACCAAGATTCGTTATCGTTCCGGCAGTACCCATCGAAAAGCAGTCGTTCCGCATCGGCACCCGTTACTATGCGGCGACCGAATGCGGTGGTTTCGATATCTATGACAACCAGGAAAAGGAGCGGCTCAAACCCAGTTACCCGAGCAGGACGGATGCCGAGGTAGAGTGCCGAAACCTGAACATGGCCAAGCAAAACAGGTAGTCAGCTACCCTGCCCGCCATGCGTGAGGGCCGGCAAGCCGGCTCTCAGCGGACTCCGCCGTCATCAGCCTTGCCGGCCTCGCCGTCCTGCCACCCGGCAATCAGGCGCTGGGCATTTTCGTCGCAATCCATACCCTGCGGCTTGCTCTGCATGCCGGCGATCACGGCCAGCAATTGCGCGCGGTTCTGCGCCAGGCGTAACTGCATGGCTTCGATTTCAGCCACCTTGCGCTTGAGGCTTGCCAGCAGCAGATCATGCCGTGCCGTGCCGTCACCCGCTGCACTGGTCAGTTTGCGCATTTCATCCAGGCTGAACCCTGCTTGCTGCCCGCAGGTGATGATCTCCAGCGTCCTCACCGCCTGCTCCGGATAGTCACGATACCCGTTGCCCAGGCGTCGAGCCTCGATCAGGCCGCTGGCCTCATAGAAACGGATACGTGATGCGCTGAGCCCCGTGCGCCGGGCCAGTTCGCCAATTTTCATGAAGGGTGAAATTCTCTGTTGACCTTAAGGTTTACTTTAACCTTAGCCTTCTCCAAAACCCAACCCGCCCGACGCCCGGCGCTATTTTGGAGAACACCGCATGTCCCCTTTCCAGCCCCTGCAGTTGCCCAATGGCAGTGTCATCCCCAACCGCCTGGCCAAGGCCGCCATGGAAGAAAACCTCGCCAATCAGGACCAGACCCCTTCCGATCGCTTGCTACGCCTGTATCAGGCCTGGGCTGAAGGCGGCGCTGGCTTGCTACTGACCGGTAACGTCATGGTCGACCCCAGCGCCATGACCGGCCCGGGCGGCGTGATGCTCGATGACAGCCAACCGCTGCAACGTTTCCGCCAATGGGCCGAGGCCGGTCGCGCCAAGGGCGCGCAGTTCTGGATGCAGATCAACCACCCCGGGCGGCAGATGCAGGCCAACCTCGGCCAACCCACCGTGGCACCCTCGGCGGTGGCGCTGGACATGGGCGGTTTGTCGAAGCTGTTCCCGCAGCCCAAGGCCCTGGACGAAGGCGAAATTGCCGCGCTGATTCAGCGCTTCGCCCGTACTGCGGCACTGGCCGAACAAGCCGGCTTCAGCGGTGTGCAGATTCACGCCGCTCACGGCTACCTGCTCAGCCAGTTTCTCTCGCCACTGACCAACCGACGCCAGGATCGCTGGGGCGGCAGCCTGGAAAACCGTGCACGGCTGCTGCTGGAAGTGGTCAAGGCGGTGCGCGAGGTGGTGTCTCCCGGCTTCAGCGTGGCGGTCAAACTCAACTCGGCCGACTTCCAGCGCGGCGGCTTCGAGCCTGCCGATGCGCGCCAGGTCGTGCTGTGGCTGAACGAACTGCCGGTGGACCTGGTGGAGCTGTCCGGCGGCAGCTACGAAGCACCGGCCATGCAAGGCGACGCTCGCGACGGGCGCACCCTGGCACGAGAGGCCTACTTCCTAGAATTTGCCCGCGAAATAGCGGCTATTGCGCGGATGCCGGTGATGGTCACCGGTGGCATCCGCCGCCTGCCGGTGGTCGAACAGGTGCTCGCCAGTGGCGTGGCCATGGCCGGTATCGCCACCGCACTGGCGGTCGACCCCAACCTGCCTCGACGCTGGCAAGCCGGCGAGGCCGAGGCCCTGGCGGAACTGCCGCCGATCCGCTGGAAGCGCAAGGCATTCGCCGCTCTGGCCTACATGGCACTGGTCAAGCTGCAGATGCGCCGGCTGGCCAAGGGCAGCAAACCCAAGGCCAAGGCCTCCCCCTTGGCAGCCCTGCTGCTGGAGCAGTTGTGCACCCTGCGCCGGGTGAAGCAATACAAGCGTATGATGGCTAACCGGCTGGATTGATGCTGTTCGATAATGGCGTGCTGGCAGCCGGTCAATCCAGGCATTCGCGTGCGGCAAGGCGCAACTTGTCACTCGACAGGAAACTGCCTTTATAGAACGTTGCGCGGCTACCTTCCCGGTACTCAACGACTTCCAGCACTTCGTCTGAAGTCACAGCGCTGGGCGCGGTAAGCCGATAACCGTGATTGATCGACTTTTGCGTGGTCTGAGGGGACAGCGCCTGCCACTTTGGCAGGACGCAGGCGGCATAATCTTCCGGGGATTTCGAGGTCAGCTTACTGGCGGTAGGCTTCCCTGGGTTTGCGCAAGCGGCAAGGCTGACAATGATTGCGAAACTGAACAAAATACGAAAGGTTGGCATTTGCAATTAACCAGGCAGAAACGTGTGCCATTCTATCCGGGATCGACCCAATGCAAAAAGCCCGCTCGTGTGCGGGCTTTTTGCTCCTGCAGAACATCACTTCACGCTTTTTTGCACATCAACGCCGCATCGAGCAGCCTGCCATGATCGTACCAGGCGTCGCGCTGGTAAGCAGTGAACTGGCGGTCGGTGCCCGAGCCGTGCAGCTCCACCAGGCCATCGGCTTTTTGGGGGTCGGTACTTTCAACGTACAGCTTGACCGAGTTGTCGGTGTCGACTTCATAGGTTTTGACATTTACCGGAAGTTCGCCTTTGACGCACCCCAGATAGGCTGGCGTGCTTCTCTCGGTGGTGCCAGACGTATAATCATGGCCACTTCGCACATCCGGGTTCTGGGCACACCCGGCCATGAACATTGATAACAGTACAGCGCCTGTAACCGATCTTGAACTCTTCACGCGACACGCTCCTGCTGCCCCTCCTGAAACTTGCAAAGTGGCCAAGCACACCGCCCTTTTTGGTTTTCATTGCCCAATGGTACTGCGCAACACTGACAACCCGATATGCTTGTTTGCTATAGAGGTAATGGCCAAGAGTTTTGGACTTTCGAGTTATTTCTTTAGGCAAACGGAACGATTCAAACAGCCCTGATTCTCATGCGTATCGACCCGGCGCATCGTTCAGGAGAAAGCCATGCTGTGGTGGCTGGAAATACTCGCTCAGTTCTTGGCTTCCGCAGGCCTTGCCGTGTTCAGCATTTTTGTTTTCTGGGCCTGTACGCTGCTGTTTGGCCGGACTTACAGCAAACTGATGTCAGCCCTACTGGCGGCGGCATTGTTGGGCATTGCGGCCTTTCCGCATGGCGCGAGCTTTGCCGTCAACCAGCAAACGCTGCTGGGGGACGGCAGCGATTTCCTGTTGCTGGTAGCGGACGCGATGGGCGTGATCAGTGCCGTCATCATTGCGTCGTTCTTCTTCAACCCGGAGCGGTTATTGGATGAAGCTTGACTGGCAGGCAGGCTACCTTGTGTCAGTAGCAACGATGTCCTGCTACCCCGAGTCGAGGAGATAACCATGAGCATTCGCAGCCTTGCCAAACATCTTCCTGCAGACCCAGATAAAGAAGGCTGGGTGCTTGGCTGGGGCGTGCTGCGAGCCTTGCACCCTTGGCATTTTGTCGACGTCTATGCAGACCAGAAAACCGCCAGGGCCGAGGCGCAACGCCGTGGCGATGGCTATGTCGTCGAATTTGGCTCGCACCGACTCGGTTCGGATGAATTCGTCTGCGGTATAACCCCGCCTGAAGGGTGACAGCTACATCTTGCCCATGGCAAACGCTCGGATGGGAGACGGCTAACTTTCAGCCGTTAAAGAAGCCGCTCAACGTTATGGCCAAACGAATACCGATAGCCTCTACAGAACGCATCCCATTCATCGCCCGACCAGCCGGACCTGCGCTTGACCTGCCTCAAGTCATGCCGGGCGGCCCGCTTCGCGGTAAGACGTTGCCTGGCCTTCTCGAGATCCAGCAAGGCCACCTTGATGCTCGGCTCGCTGAAATCGACAAAGACATGCTTCAGATACAGGCAACCGTGCTGCCAACGGCCAACGTTCAACCTGGCGAGTACTCGGCCATACGCTTCCAGGATTTCGTGGTGGCGCCTGGAGCCGAGTGATTGGTCGAGTTGGTTGGCGTAGAAGTCTTCCAGCGACAGGTAACCGTCCAGCGCTGCCGTCACCATCACTGCATGCCACTGTCCGCCCTGTTTACAGACATGGGCGTGGACAAGCGATGGCGTTGATACACCTAATGATGCAGCCGCACGCAGGGCCTTCGCTTCACGCGCAACCGTCGGGTATCCCAACGGGTGCAACAAGCTTCGATAGACATGCCCGACTTGCTGTTTCTTGTAGAAAGTCAGGCCCTCCAGCTCGATGCGAAGCACACCACTCTCCCCGCCTCTGCGGATATTGGGGGGCTCCACCCATTTCCCGGTGGCGCCGAGGATGTCCTCTACAGGTGGGTGGGAGGGTCTCATATTTGTTGAATTATTAGTCATTGAGCACACACTCATTTGCCAGCCTTGGCGCGGCGAGACTCGAAATATAAACCCCTGATCTCCCCGGCGGCTACTGCGGATGTCACAATCGGCACGCCCTGCGTTGCAATGCTTGTGACTTCCTTCTGCCAAGAGGGCGAGCCAGAGGCGTTCAGCCGTTTTGGCTTTGAACGTACTGTTCAGCCATGACCTTCCCCTCCAGAATGGCTTCCGTCGAAGAAGAAAATGGCCGGCTCACCCGTAGGGTTCGTGCCGTTGCACCTGGCTTTCCTACTTCAACCAACATTCCGGTGGGGCATTCAATACTGGACTCCCACAGTACGTATATGGATGCCTGGTAACCCAGGTAGGAATGGACGTAAAGGTCATGACTGGTGGACTGAAGGCTCATCACTCTCTCCAACTGGGCGCCTCTAATGCGCCTCTGATGGAGATACGACTGGTGCGTTTTCCGAAGCGTTCCGTTCACCAGCGTACTTAATTGGGACGTCCTGAAGTACGCGGCCTGAACGCCACTGCGCAGGCCCAGGGATGGCGGCCAAGGACGAAGCCAGAACTGCAGGACCAACCCTTATCGCCATTTAGCCGGCAGCCACCGTCGGTATCACAGCATTTACGCCCTCGACTGCGATTTTCCGCGCCCTTCCTACACCCCATGCCATCGCACGCGTCATAGACTCGCCTGGACGGGCCTCGAACGCCTCCTCGTGAACCGCCATGCCTTGAGGTGCGTAAACGCCTATGAACATCTGCGTTTGACCGGTCCTTGAAAGCCTTACCTGAACATCAATATGCGTGCCGTCGTCGAGTGTTTCGTCATGGGTCCGGTGGTGCAGCGTCGGGTCTGCCCATTCCCAGAACACATTTCCACGAACTCGCATGTGACCCTCCTTTAATCTTGTATTCAGGACCTATAGGAAGATCAAAGTAAGGCGCATCAAATAACTTTCAAGAGCCCTTTACCGGAAATGATACTTGGACGACAGACGGCCCTCAAACTTATACAAATCTATATTTTTGTATAGTTTATTGATGGCTTCTGTGCAGCTCCGCGGCGCTCGTCAGCTTCGCTTGCGCTCGGTAGCGATTCGGCAAATTCAATCCACTGTTTAAATGCAGCCCGGTGCGCCTCGCACATGGCTTGCCAGTCCGGCCCACCAAGACGGCCATAGGCCACCTGGTTCATCGTTGATGAAACAAGCGAATCGAGTTCGCGAAGCAACTTGTATGCGCGGTACCTTCTCTCACGTTCCGGCATGGTTCTGCCCCCCACAATGCACAGCAAGGTTTGAGCCTTTCCGAGGCTTCTGCCTGGTAGACCTTCATGGCCTGCCTTGTTTCCCTCAATCCTAACGGTTCCGCCGAACGGCGGCGAGGCGATGCCATGGCTCCAGCATTTCCATGCAGCGCTCGTTCAGCTCTATCAGTGGCGCCCGAGCCTGAACGCTTTGGCGGTATCAGCTGGAAGCGGCCTTGACTGTCCGCTTTCGACCCGTAGCTGCCGGTGAACCGAACAGTAAACTTTGTGGGAGCGGGCGCGCCCGCGAAGAATCCAACGCGGACTGTGGCACCGGCTGCGCCGGTGTTCGCGGGCACGCCCGCTCCCACAGAGTACGCGTCGCAATTACGAAACGCGCTGCAGTTCAGCGTCTGCAATGGGTCGAAAGCAGCCGTTCGCGACTGTTCGTTATCGACCGATATCAGGCGAACTCTGTCTCGGTCAACGCCCACAATCTGGCAGCCTCAGCGAATTCGGGCATCTCAACTAGATCCTCATACTCGTCGCTGTAGTAGATCACTGTCGCCGGTACCATCGCCCGCGGCGGTGCAGACGCTTGCAGATACACAGGGGCGCGCGGAGGTCGAATAGCTCATCCAGGGAAATATGGCGGTTCGGTGCCGCCGGTTGGCGTACCCAGGAAAGTGATGGTCATGATGGAAGGTCCAACGCAAACTGTATGCATATACAGATCACGCCGAAAGACAGCGAAGATCACCAGGGTCAGCTAGAGTTTTGATGAGTGAAAGCACCGCGAGATAACCATCATGCTAAAACAAGAAGCAGATGACGTAATTGAGCGTATCAGGGACGATCTGAAAAGGCACGGCGTGCTGATCGGCTACGATTCAGAGCTGACTTCTGCGGATTTCGGCTGCGACCTGGACTATCACGTTGCTCTGGTCAGAGAGGATCCGACCAACCACGTTTTGCGTATCTCGATACATGACGAAGGCTTGTGGGACCAGCTCCGGCAGGGAGCCGTGTATCGTTGTATCGTAAGTGAATGCCATGGAAAGCTATTCGGCATTCCAATTACGATTGAACCAAGGTCTGATGCGTCCTACACCATCCAGTACAAACTCTAGGCGTCAGCAGGGTAGCCTGGTTGCCGGACTATCCGCTGAACAAATTCAGTGAAGCGGTGGCAGATTTTTACCGCGCGCTTTGGCCACCACACGCAGCTGGTAATCGCATACCACCTGTTGGTTGCCGTGCAGCAGCAGGTCGAGCCCTAGCAGTGGCATCAGATCTGACGGTGGCCCCAAGCAGTGGGTGCCAGTGCTGAACGATTTGGGGATCAGGCGTCGCCCCCCATACAACTGCCGTCACACCTATGCGACAATATGCTCAATGTCCGGCCTCAACCCCGCATTTATCGCCCAACAGCTGGGTCACAGCGTCCAGATGCCGCTGCCGACGTATGCCCGTTGGCTCAACTCAAGCTCCGACTGGAGCGAGCTGGAAAAACTCAAGATTGGTATCAGACCGGTATCAGCTGAAAATCCAGCGTCGTAAGTTACTGATAGGTAAGCCCTTTGATCTCCACCGCCAACATCACCATGCGATTTTTTTCGCGGTTTTGAGCGGTGTACAGCGCCTGTTTTCGCGGGCTCCAGCCTCTCCACACCGCACCTAAACGCATACATTGGCCCAAGAATTGGCCCAAGATTCTAGGTAGGAATCCAGGTGTGCACCGATGCGTCTCAGCGGTTTTCAAGACCGTACGATAAAGCCCCACCAAATGCCGCTTGCGCAGCGAAATCGGTTCCAAAACAAAGACAAAACAGCACGGCTACAAGCCGCATACTGCAAGGGTCGCCGTTTCAGTTTTGGAATCGGTTTTGGCTGTAATTTTCAAGCAGTTTGGGGATACACTCCGCAGCTACAAAGCTCTCCAGGTAGTGCGGAATGGATCTCAAAGCGCTAGAAAAATCTCTGTCTCCGTGGCTCCGCGTGAGTACCTGGTACACGAAGCATCCGGAGGATGAGCAGCGGTTTCACCATGCCCTGCAGGCGACCTTTGCAGAGCATGGCTACAGCATCGGTTTTGAGGAGTTCTTCGAGGCAATCCGAAATTCGGTGGTCCAGCGGTATCCGGGCCATGAGCTGTTTCGGGCAGACGACATCGAGCGGTACGCTCGGCGCGCCGAGATCATCGGCTACTACCTCTTCGACGTGCGCAACTGCCAGTAATGCAGCAGTAGTGTGGAAATTCGACCTCAGGCCGCGCCACCAGCGGCCTATGCGTCGGCCCTGTCTAATATGCATTGGCGAGTTTGGGCGACTTTCGCCCAGTAAAACCGAGAAGCATCAGCGCGGTTTTAGACAGCCTATGCGCCCCACTCCGGCGTCCTGCCGATCACGATCCGTCCTGGCTCGTCACCTTCGCTGCCTTTTGGAAAACTCGTAACTGAACAAGCCGATTTATTAGCCTGATCGATTGCTATCCAGCCCACGCCCCTACCGAAGCTACGAGCGGCAAAAATGCTCATCCTCGACCGACCGCTTTCGACCCAAACCGGACGTTCGCCAAAAGTTGAGCAGGCGCCTCTCAGGAAATCGGCCGACGCGTAGCGAGAACGGCAACACCAAAGCAGATAAACGTCGAGCCGACCAATCTGCTGATCCAGACGGAAAACGCAGGCCGGGTCAGCATGCCTTTAGCTTGGGCCGCCGCAGCGGCATACAGGCTCAATGAAGCCAGCGACAGCCCCATGAATATCGCCGTGAGAAGCAGAAACTGCGGCAGCAGAGCAGCGCTTTGGTCGATGAACTGCGGGAACAGCGCAGTGAAGAACATCGTGGCCTTTGGGTTAGTGGCTGCCGTGAGAAACGCCGATTTATACAGCTTCAAACGCGATGGTCTATAGGTTTGTCCGTCTGGATGTACTGCCTGAGCAAGTATCGGCCCTTTCTTGAACAACTGCTTGGCCCCCAGGTAGAACAGATAGCCGGCGCCCAGGATCTTCACAACGCTGAACATCCACTCAGAGCTTGCGAGCAGAGCGCCTAGTCCGAGCATCGCGGCAGCCGACAAGCAGAACAGCCCGGACGCATTGCCGATTGAGGACCATAAGGCGTAACGCGGCCCGTAGGCCAGGCTGTTATTGATCGCCATCAGGGTAGCAGGCCCGGGGCTCGCGATGGCGATGGCCGCCACCATGGTAAAAGCAAGAATACAATGCAGATCCATTTTTCACGTCATCGGTAAGTGTGAAAGGACATCCTACAGGGCAACCTGCAGATGCCTGAACATCGCAGCCATGACAACCCCTGCCGCAATTGCAGGCAAGGGCTTGCGCAGCACCAACATCACGATTGCCGTCGTCAACAAGGCAAGCCGTGCGCCGTTGTCGCCGGTAACCGCCAATGGTGCAAGGACCGCCACCAGCACCGAGCCGGACATGGCACCGATGAACTGCTGCACCCTGTAGTTGATGGGAACGAAGGCCATCACGAACACGCCTCCCCAACGGGTCATCAGGGTAACCACGGCCATGATGAGAATGATGAAGAAGGTGCCCAGGCCAGTGCTTTCAATGTGCATCTTTCTTCTCCATCCAGACAGCGCCCAACAGGCCGCCAGCCAATGCGCCGGCAACGACATGACTGTTTTCAGGCAAATACCTGTACGCCAGCAATGACGCGCCGGCAGCCACGCTCCAGATGATCAGCATGCGCAGGTTCTTCTTCCCACCGATCACCATTGCCAGCAAAAAGCAGCCCATCACCATGTCGAGGCCCAAGCTCACCGGGTCATGGATCGCGCTACCAAAATAAAGGCCCAGCCAGCTGCCAAATGTCCATGCTGACCACAGGGCAATACCACCACCAAACAAGAGGCCAATCCCTGGTTTGCCGCCATTGAGTGCTTGCATCGACATCGCCCAGTTGGCATCGGAAACCACGAGCATCACACCGTAGCGCTTGGCCCGGGGCAGCTCACGCAACCACGGATACAAGGTTGCCCCCATCAACAAGTGCCGAGCATTGATTGCGAATACCGTGACAATTAACGGAACGACCGGAACGTGCTGCCCCCACAGATCAAGAACCGCGAACTGTGCCGCGCCAGCAAACACCAAGGCGCTCATCAGCACAGTTGAGAATTCGCTCAAGCCGGTCTGTGCGGCGGCAAGGCCGAAGGCCACTGCGAAAACCACTACGAACGAGGAAATCGGCAGCAGCTGTTTGAAGCCACTCCATACCTCATGCCTATCAAGCCCGACCGAGCCACTACTGATACTCAACAAAATTTCGCCTCCTCTGCCCCGACACCTCAATTCATGCGGTATTTTGCGAGCTCGAACGGGATACAGAAAAGCGAATAAGTGTTATAAAAGGCATTCGATTTTCGAATGGGCGGCTCGACGGTGCAATCAAAGGATTTGCAGATCGACTGGTTACGGACGTTCGTTGCGGTCGTTGATACTGGCTCCATGACAGCGGCTGCTCGGCAGATCTCGCGCTCTCAATCAGCCGTGAGCATGCAATTGAAGAAACTCGAAGACAGCGTGGGTCGACCACTTCTGAATCGGGAGCCGAGGCGGCTTTCATTAACGCCGGCAGGCTTTGATCTGTTGGGGCACGCGCGAAAACTATTGGCGTCCCATTCCGCCCTGGTGCTTGCGATGCATGGGGGAGCACTCTCCGGAAGGGTGACCTTCGGTGTTCCGGATGACTATGCGGAACCCTATCTTGTGCCGGTGCTCAAAAGCTTTATCGCTCGCTTTGGCGAAGTCGAAGTAACCCTTGTCTGTGAAGAATCCACCGCACTGTTGGCCAAAGTCGATCGAGGCGAAATCGATTTGGCGGTAGTCACCCGTGATGCACCCTCGCGCGGCACGCTGCTCTTCAGGGAAGCGCTGGTGTGGGGCGCAGACGAGCAACACGAAGTCTGGAAGCGCGATCCGTTGCCAATTGCGGTTCATGAGCTCGGCGGACGCTTGCGTACCGAAATCCTGGCGGCGCTTGACGTCCAACAACGCGAGTATCGTGTCGTTTACAACAGCCCGAACGTAGGCGGCCAGATCGCCGTTGCACTGGGCGGCATGGCGGTCGCCGTACTGACTCGATGCAGCCTTCCTCCCAACCTGAAGATGCTTGACGGACGCCAAGGGCTGCCCGAGCTTCCCGTGGTGGAAGTCGTGCTCATCCGGAGCAGGGATTCAAAAGGGTCTCGTGCGGTAGATGCCATGTATGATCAAATCATGAGCACCCTCAGAGATCCACTGGTCATTGAATGACGTCGGCAACTCGGTTTGTAGTTGTCCGCTATGGGTCGAAAGCAGCCGTTCGCCAGTCATCGTTATCGACCGGGATTAGGCGAAATCTGTCTCGGTCAACGCCCACAATCTGGCGGCCTCAGCGAATTCGAGCATCTCAACAAGATCCTCATCACCGACATCCCGTCGGCGATGCGCCGCGTGTGCCATTTCACTCAGGACAAGTGCACGACCATCCGGGTCTGCCTTAAGTGCCGTCTGGTCATTCAACTCGTCTAGCCACGCGCCAGGAAGATTCAGCACTTGACAGTCCACAGCTGATCGATCCGTGTTGTATAGGATTGGCTCATCATTTCCCGTCTCATCCCCCAGTCCGGTGTCGCAGGCACGCTGGCGGCTCGCATTGTCCCCCTCCCCCAGCGCTCGTTGATGCCATCCATCACCTGCATCAGTCGGTCACATGCCACGGATTGCTTGAGCGCAAACAAGTCCTCTGAAAACTCACCTGGTTGCCGCAGAGATCCATCAGCAGCACCTCTGCCTTGCTGTACCGAAAACCGAGCCTGAAGATGCGGTCGACAGCTTCTGTGGCCAATCGGGTCATCAGTAAGGTGTCGCAAGTCGGGTATGGAAGCTCAACCAGAGTCCCTTGAGCGTGATGCGCTTCGTCTGGATTGAACATGCCGGTGCGGATGCTCACGCGCATGCGTTTACACACTGAGCCCTGGGCCCGAAGCTTTTCTGCGGCCCGACCAACATAGGTAGCCACCGCCTGCTTGATGGGCGCCAGCTCAGTGAGGCGCTTGCCGAACATCCGGCTGCAGCAGATCTCCTGTTTCGGGGGTTCCGCCTCATCCAGATCCAAGCACGGTGTGCCAGCCAATTCGCGAGCAGTTTTCTCAACCACCACACTGAATTTCTGGCGCAGCGTCCAGGCATCAGCTTTGGCCAGGTCCATCGCCGTGTGAATCCCCATCGCCTCAAGGTGGGCAGTCATACGTCGGCCTACGCCCCACACCTCTTTCACCTGGGTGTTACGTAGCACCCAATCGCGCTTAAAAGGATCCGTAATGTCGACCACACCGCCAGTCTGTGCCTGCAGGCGCTTGGCCGTATGGTTGGCCAACTTGGCGAGCGTCTTGGTGCCAGCTATACCGACACCCACGGGAATGCCGGTGCATTGGAAGATCCTGGACCGCACTTTCCTCCCGAACTGGGTCAGGTTTTCCTGAATGCCGGACAAGTCAGCGAAGCATTCGTCGATGCTGTAAATCTCGGCGGCCGGCACCATCGACTCGATCAGGGTCATGACGCGCTCACTCATGTCGCCGTACAGCGCATAATTGCTGCTGAAGGCCATGATGCCATGTCGTCGCAGCTTGTCCTTCGCCTGGAAATAGGGCTCGCCCATCTTCACGAATGGCTTCGCATCGTATGACCTGGCGATTACGCAGCCGTCGTTGTTGCTAAGCACAACAATCGGAGTTTTGGCCAGGTCGGGCCGGAACACTCGCTCACAGCTCGCATAGAACGAGTTGCAGTCAATCAGCGCAAACACCTGGTCACTGCGCATGGTCACGAACGCTGTACCGCACAACGCCCCAGATCACCAGCTCATCACCCTCCATGATGTATCGAGGCGGATACGCCGTGTTTTCAGACTTCAGGATGACCACGCCGTCGCGACGGTGCAAACGCTTGCATACTGGCTCACTGTTGATCGCGGCAATGACCACATCACCGTGCTCGGCCTCGCGGCCGCGATCTACGATTACGAGGTCACCCGAGTAGATCCCCGCCCCTTGCATGCTATCGCCCTCCACTTTAACCAGATACACATGGGGCGCGCGAAGGTCGAATAGCTCATCCAGGGAAATATGGCCTTCCAGATGGTCTGCCGCAGGCGAAGGAAAACCGGCCGGGACATGGAACGAGTACAGCGGTAGCGGTTCGGTGCCGCCGGTTGGCGTACCCAAGAATGTGATGGTCATGACGGAAGGTCCAATGCAAACTGTATGCATATACAGTAAATCTGGCATCGGGTGTCCGGTCAATCCTGGGCAGTGATTTTTCTGACAAGCGAGAGATGAGATATGTGCGGACGGTACTCGATCTACGAGTCGATGGATCACTACCTGCGTCAGCTATCGCTGGACCTGGTGGTGATAAATGGCTACGACCATGAGCCGGTCAACCGATACAACGTAGCGCCGTCCACTCGCGTGGAAATCGTTCGCCAGGTTGGTAATGGGTTGAGCGTGGATCGGGTCAAGTGGGGATGGTCGCCTTTCTGGGCGAAGGGAAAACGTCCGGACCCGATCAATGCGCGCGCCGAAACAGTGGTGACGGGAAAGTTTTTCAAGGCTCTGTGGCCGACTGGCAGAGCTCTGGCTCCTGCCAATGGCTGGTTTGAATGGATACCTGATCCAGCAGACCCAAAGAAAAAACAGCCCTACTACATCACGAGCGCTGATGGAGGCCCGCTATTTTTTGCAGCGTTAGCCGAAGTGCATCAAGGCTTAGAACCGGATGAGCGTGATGGCTTTGTGGTCATCACAGCGGCCGCGGATCAAGGCCTTGTCGACATCCACGACAGGAAGCCGTTAGTGCTCTCGCCTCAAGCTGCCAGAGAATGGCTGGATCCAACAACATCAGGTGATCGCTTAGAGGCGATAGTGGAGGCTGGATGCCGACCGGCACAGGATTTCCGGTGGTTCCCCGTGGGCAAAGCGGTGGGAAATGTTCGAAACCAAGGCCCCGCACTGATTGATCCTGTCAGTGAACAGGACCGGCAGGGCGACCTAGAGCTCTGAGCTGGTAGTCGTTCACCGCCTGGAACTGCGACTCGGCGATTTGACGCAGGCGCTCGACATCGTCGGCAGGTTGACCAGCCGCTTGAGCCTCATGGTACCGCTTCATCGCCGCCACGGCTTCAGCGTACATAGGGTCATCAGGGAGCAGAGGTGCCGGTTTGTGGCTCACTGTCATCCTCAATGCGTGGTAGAGGGTGGCTGGCCAGCTGCGATCAGCTGGTAATCAATCACTGCGTTGTAAAGCGAGTCGGCAAGTAGGCGCAGGCGCTCAACTTCTGCGAATGGGGCGCCACCCTCTTCAGCATCCCGGTGAGCCCGGATGGCCTCAAGAGCATCACGAAGCAGGGGCTCGCCCGCAAGGGCCATGCCTTCCAACGTCCTTTTCATTGCCTTATCCAGCTACGGAATCAGAGCATTATAGGAGGATTCACATAGTTGTCCCGCTATTCGGGCTCGGTCATACGCTTCTGCCAGCTCTCCCGCTCGTGCATCAGCCCGGTCGCGCAGTTCGGAGAGCACCATGGCGGCGCGGGTGGCTGCCTGGCCTCTGGCGATAGCGGCGGTATCCGTGCCGGGGCAACGGACGGTGGCGGCGAGCTTGGCGCCTTCGCGCTGCAGCCGCTCGCCAGCAGCATCGGCACCAGCAGCGCCAGCATCAGCAGTGGTTCGTTCTTTGTGGGCATGGGCTCTCGCCTCCTCCTGCGCCTGGACGCGTCGTTGTTCTTCCTGGCGGGCGCCGCGCTCGCCGATCACCTCGGCCAGACGGTCGCCACTGTCACGTTCCGCTGATGCCCGGGCGGCTTCGGCACGTTCCACCGTTCTGCCGTGCTGGTAAACGCCCCAGTAGGATGCGAGCAGCACCAGCAGAATCATCGATCTGATTGCCCATGACTTCATGCCAAGGCCCTCCGCACACCTTCGTCGATCACCTGGTCCTTGTACGGGTTGCCGCCGTTCTCGTGCACGATAATGCCGACCACCATGCCGCGCAGCGTGGCCGGATCCTTGATGTTGATCGGGTCGGTGGTGCACACGCCCAGGCGCTTGGCCACAGCCGAGGCGTAGGCCTGGGTGTCGTTCTCGTTGCTCGGCGCCCAGCGGTTAATGGTCTCCAGCACGGTGTCGATGCCCTTGCCGCCGACACCGGGCATGCCATCCTTGCCCCGGTAGTTGATCAGCAGTTTGCCCAGGGCGCGGATGCCGTTCTCTGGCTCGTCGAATCGGGCGAAGCGCGGCTTGCCCACGCCCTCCTCCAGGCCGAGCTGGCCCTGCCAGGCGTTGCGAGGGTTGAAATCGATGTTGCCGGGGTTGTTGTTGCGCACGCCTCGGGGGGTAGGTTGGGTCATAGGGTTTCTCCAGGCAAAAAGAAGCCCGCGTGAGGCGGGCTGTGGAATAGCAGGCTGTCAGATCAGGCTTCAGCATCCTGCGGCGTCGGCTCAGGCTCGGCGGGATCTTTCGCGGTGACGGTCACCTTGGCGCTGTAGTCCTTCAGCACTTGCGCGACACAAACTTGGGCAGCGGGGAATTGGCTCAAGATTTCGCGAGCACGCGAGTCGGCCTCCTCTTGGGTGGCATAGCGGTTCTTGTTGGCAACGTCGTAATCGTTGGTGAGATTAATAGCGACAAATGGCATTTTCGTTCCTCTCTGCATTTCATGATTTGTAAAATCTTACAACCCGGTCACATCTACAACCATGAGCCCGGCGTTAGAGCTCAAGTAATAACCTACTGGCGGACCCAGCGGGCCAGATATTTGGCCCACGTATCTGTAAGCGGCTCCGTTCAAGGTAGCCCCATCTAACCAAAAACCGTAGTCATACCAATCAATACCTGTAACCCAGACGTTACCGGGAGGCCGTTCATATGTGAACGTCCTGAAGCTATTGCAATAAGTGAGACAAATGAACGCATACTTTCGACCTGCAGGATAATAAACAGGTGACCAGCCCGTAGCTGGAGGCTCCGGGTTAAGCGACCTATTGATGAAGTCAACGATTTTCAGATATTTGAAATTGCTATCGAAAACCAGAACACCTTGAGCATTCCATGTTTGGAATATTCCACCAGAGTTCGGAATCTGCGAGGGGATATTGAATATCCAGTATTCCACCTGAACGTTGTAGGTGGAGCAATGCACGCGCCAATGGTATACCCCATTGCTGACCTGCATCCGCCCCACGACCATGGGCACATTCTGCACTGGCCGGATGGCTATCACCGGCATGCTCGCCGTGGATGGGGGCTGGTAGTAAATATCTATAGCCCCGCAGACGTTCTCCGCTCGGCCATCTACCCTGCCAAGCGTCCCGGCGCCTGAGAGGGCGAGGCCGAAATTCGAGTAATCGTCATCGATCAGAACGGTATTCGCCGCATTCCGTATATCAAGGTATGTGGACATCAATAAACTCCGTACACCATCATCATCGGGTAGAAAACAAACTCACCCGACTGGGGGCGTGCTGACCAACTTATCGATTTCGGAGAGCCGTAGTTGATTGCGATATCAGGATATTTTGCCGCTGTGTAAACATCCTGATTATCATACATAGGCACCATCGCGTACCAAGGATCGCCAGTAACAAAGCCTGGATGAGTCACACTCCCTGCATCAATCCCGACTTGAACTTGCCCCAGAACTCGGAGCAATCTGTTATCAGAGCTAAAATTGAGACTACCGTCAGCGTTATACAGCTCGAAGTACGCCATTAGAAAACCCCTATTTTCACGCGAAGCACGTTATCTACAACCAAGTGGAGACCGCGACTGTCTTGCATCATATAGGTGTTCGCCCTTGTCTGATTTCTGAGAATGATTGCTCCAACGTTGAAGTCATGAAACATAACCGGCTGGCCGTCCCAAGTGGTAACTTGAGCTGAACGGAGGCCGCCACCAACCATCGCGTTCTGAACTGCCAAGTTGGAAATTAATGCATCGTTGATGAACACTTGGCCGTTTTGGATCGCAAACGGACTGACAAACCCATTCCCTGCCGCATTGAGCACGGCGAACTTGTCGGCAATCACAGCGAATGTCGATTGCAGCACACCGCCGCTGTTCTCCACGCCCAGACCGAAGCCTGCTGCGACGTACTGCCCGCCGGCAGTGACCTGGAGTTTCACCGAGTACGAGGCGTTGACCTTGCCGTTAAGCGTGGTCTGGGCCTGCGACACCTGCTGAATCGAGGCGGCGTTGTTTCCGACCGACGTCTGCAGGCCGCTGAGCTGCTGCGCCTGGGCGCTCAAGTCATGGCCCTGCTGGGTGACGGTTGAGGTCAACGACTCAACCGCCCGGCTCGAGGCGGAAGGCGCGAGACGCCCGACTGCAACCCAGTCCACGTCGAATACGCCGCCATTGCTATTACCCAAATCGAGGCGCAGCCGGGTAATGGTGTTATCGACCCAGTCCGTGCCACCGGCAACCAGGTTGGCCATGTCCCACTCAACCACCGCCGACTGCCCCACAGCCAGGTTCGGGTTGGCTGCAATCGCTCGATAGCTACCCGAGAATCCGTGCCCTGCTGTCTGGTAGAAGAGCTGGCCATCCCAGTCCGAAAGCGCACCTGCGCGGCGTGTGATCCGCGCCCGCACGCGACTGTAGAGACTGCCGGTGATGGACAGGGTTGCCGCCGTACCGCTCTGGAGTTGCGGATCGGATCCGGTTGAGGTGATCTTGATGAAGCCAGCCCCTTGCGAGAGCGTTGCCCCCGCAGCCACCCAGCCTTCAGCGGTGCTGTCGAACTGCCAAAGGCTATTTGGCGCCGGGTCCAGACCAGAGGCACCCAGCACACCCTGGATCGCGCCGACGTTGTTGTTTAGCTCGGTGATGCTGCTCGACTGGCTGGTGTTCACGCCCTCTGCCGCAGTTAAACGGTTGGTGAGCGCATCAACTGCCGAGGCGGATGCCTTGGTGGCCAGGCCATTTGCTGTGCTGTTGACCGCGCTTTCCAGCGTGGTGGTTCGGCCCGCCACGCTGCTCAGTGTCGCCCCTTGCTGGTTTACCGTAGAGGTCAAACCGTCTACCGCGGCGGATGTTGCGGAATTGTTCGCCGCATTCAGCTGGCCGTTGTCCCTCCAGCCAGTTGCGCGAGCCCCGTACTCCGCCTGGGGCCTGGCAAACTCGACCGTACCGTTGGTAGCAGTCGAAGTCATGGCGTAGACCCGGAAGTAGACGTACGCTTCGGCAGCTCCGGAAGGGGCCACAGCAGAGAACGTCACGCGTGCACCAGCGATCGTAAGCGGGATCATCGCGGAGTTTGGGGCGCTGATGACCGCGCCAGCGGCGTTGACCCATTGGATGAAAATGCGCATCCCGATGTCGCTGTCATTCTTCCGGGCGTAGACCGAGGCTGTCACGGCCTGGCCGCTGCTCACCTTGATCCGCTTGGTAGCCGACGGTCGAAGTGATTTGTACTGCGCACTGTTGGTCAGGCCTGGCGCAACGATCCTCTGCGCTTTCTCGCCGGTGTTCAGCCAAGACGTGACCAAGGTGTCGGTAGTCGCCACTGGCCCCTCGGTTTCCCAACCTTCGGGCACTCCGTTCGAAGTGGCGGCCTTCGTGAACCCCGGGTTATAGAAGAGGTTTTCCCCGCCAATGTCCCCAATGCTGTTATACAGACTGGTGAGCTGGCTCGACGCCGAGGAAAGCCCAGCTTCCGTCGTGGCCACGCGCCCGGTTAGAGCGGTAGTTGCTGAAGCATTGGCGGCTGCCGCGGTAGCGTTCGTCTTGCCGTTGTCCCGCCAGCCCGTGGCAATGCTTCCGAGTTCCAGCTGCGCTTTGTCCAGGTCGACGAATCCACCGGTAAGGCTTGAGCCAGGCGAGGAGCGAAGCCTGAATAGCACATCCATTTTGACGGCATTCGCCGGCGCTGGATTCGATGTCAAAGACAGACGTTGGTAGGTCGGGGTGAGCGCGGCATTTGCCGGGCCATCCGTGCTCAGTGTGGTACCGGCTGCATCCTTGTACTGCAGGTAGATCTGCGCGGTCAGTCCGGTATTTCCGCGAACGTAGACCGAGGCTGTGTTGATTACCCCCTCGTAAACCGGTGGCCGTACATCCGGGTTAGCTGCTGATGGCACGAAGTCTATGTAGGTCGAGCCAGAGCCTGCAGTAAGCCCGGTGATATCCAGCCGCTGGCACTTGCCCTCCGCACCCAGGTCGGCGTCTCGTAGCGTCGGCGTCACCACCACAGTTGCCGTTTTACGCCAGCCCCAACCGTCTGCCAGGCCGGGGTTGCTGGCCGAAGCAGTGTCGAACGACGGGTTGAACAACAGGTTTTCCCCGCCGACTTGAGTCAGCGAGGTGTTGATGTTGGTGATCGCCTGTCCATTGGCCGTAATCGCCGCGCCCTGCTGGTCCACGGTGTTGGTCAGGGACTGAACCGTGGAAGCATCGGCCTTGGTCGCCACCTGGGTCAGCGCGCTGGCAGCCGCTGAAGCGGCATCGGTTGCCACTTTGTCCGTCACGGCGACCCAAGCCGAGCCATTCCAGCGCTTCGGGGTGTTGGCGTTGCTCGCCGTGTCGATCCAAAGGTTCTGGGCCAAGCGCTTGTCGGCCGCAGGTGCGGTCGAGCCGTAGATCACCTCGCCTTTCGCGCCAGCTGCGGTGGCAGCCGCCTGAGCGGCCTGCTGCGCAGCAGTGACGTTCTGGTTGGTGGTCGTCAGGCTGTTGTTCAGGCCGGTGATGGCCTGGCCTTGGCTCGAAAGGCCCTGCTCGTTCTGCGTGACACGGCTCGACAGGCTGTCAACCACTGACGAATCAGCCTTTCCGGCGATGCTGGTTCGCAGACCGTCGAGCTGCTGGGCCTGCGCGTCCATTTCGCCGTTCAGCTCAGTGACGCTCGTCTCCACCGTGCCGACGCGCGCGGCCAGCCCGTTTGCCGTCTGCACTGCCTGGCCGACGTCGATCCAGTAGGTGGCGTTCGGCGGTGGGTTGCCAGCGGGAACGTTGCCCTTGGCCTGATACAGCTTACCGTCGTCGCCCAGCACGCCCTGGCCAGCGGTGTAGGTCTGGTCAGGCTTGTACGGCATCGAGTCGGCCAGGTCGGCGATCGTGTCGATCTGGTGCTGAAGCTCGTTCTGCACCTCGTTGACGTGGTTGCTCACGTCGCTGATCTGCTCGTCCAGCTCGCTGCGCACTTCGCCCAGGCGCTCATTGACCGATCCTGGCCCATCCTTGTCGATCAGGTCAATTCGGTCGATCAGCTCCTTGCCCAACTCGCTCTCGGTGATCTGGTCCTTGATCTGCTCCAGAATCGGCGCTGCATCCGCGCTGGCCATTCCGGAGACCACGGTCGGCGCCACCG
This sequence comes from Pseudomonas sp. NPDC086566, assembly GCF_050280885.1. Classification (NCBI taxonomy): domain Bacteria; kingdom Pseudomonadati; phylum Pseudomonadota; class Gammaproteobacteria; order Pseudomonadales; family Pseudomonadaceae; genus Pseudomonas; species Pseudomonas sp. NPDC086566. Next base: position 507,445 of record NZ_JBNNWD010000001.1, on the reverse strand, counting down.
GGAAGAAAGGCCCGAGATTGCCGGTGCGGTCCACAAGGCGCGCCCAGAAGAAGAACCGCTGCCCCGCGCGTAGGCCTTGCATGACGTAGTCCTGCTGCGGGTATGCCAGGTCGGCCAGCTTGGTGGCCGCCTCGAGGTCGGTGCCTTCGCTGTACCACAGCTCGGTGCGCTGCGTGTCTTCGGCGCCAGCCGGGAAGCCCCAGGTGATCTTGATGCCGAACAGCAGGCTCTCGGTGTTGAGGAATGTCACCGCCGGCGGCAGGCCTTCCTTGCCGTTCAGCTGGGTCAGGGTCGAGCTCTTCCAGATCGAAGTGATGTCAAAAGCACTGACCGCACGCACGCGGGCCAGGTAGGCGCCAGCGTAGATGCCGACCACGTCGACAGAGGCCGCCCCGGTGCGCTGCAGGCGTACCCAGTTGCCGTTGTCCTTACGCCATTCCACGTCGTAGGCGACAGCACCCTCCACGGCCGGCCAGGCAATGGTCATGGTGCTGACTGCGATGCCTTGGTCGATCATGTGCGCCGACGACAGCGTGACGCTGGCCGGCGGCTGCACGGTCGTCACCGGGATGACGCTGATCGGGCGCTCGTCCAGCTTGGCGCCCGTGTCGATTGCTGCGAACTTGCTCGGGTTGAACTCCAGGGCGGTGATCTCGTACTCGCCTTCCTGGGTGCGCACAGTTTTCAGCACGCGGAACAGCTGGACCGCCAGGTCGTCGTAGTCGATCGCCCACTGCAATTCAGGTTCTGGCTGCACGCTGTACGCGGTGGTCACGGTCACCGCACGCCCAGCGACAGACTGCACGGTGCGCGCCTGGGCGGTCCCGTTCGGCAGGTTCAGGATCAGGCGGTCCCCGGCCTTGATCGGTGTGTCACGGTCCAGCGTCACGACGCGTCCGGCTGCCGACGTGATCCGGCCACCGTTCGGACGGCCCGCCACCAGCTCATCAGCCACCGGGATCACGTAGCCCGGCAGCGGGATACGGCCTTCCATACCGGTCTTGAAGGTGACGGTACGGTCCTGGTTGTTGCTCAGCAGCGCCCACTTGCCGCGGCGCTGAGCCTCGGAAGCACGGGTGCAACCGATGGCAGAAATCTCCACCGGGCGGTCCCGGTAACGGCGCTGGAGCGTGTTGTCGGTCACCGGAATGACGTCGGTGTCGTAGTTGTTCGCCGGGTTGTCGTAGCTGACCAGGGCCCGGCTGTAGTGCGTGTTGCGCTCCGCGCCGCCATAGACGAAGTCACCGTCGATGACGTTGGCCCGGGTGAACACGTAGTCGATGTCCTGCGCACGCGGCATATCCGCCTGCATGAACAGCGAGCCGTGTGCCCAATACACCATGCCCCGGTAGATGGCTGCCAAGTCACGCAGCAGCGACCAGGCCTCGGCCCGACCCTGCAGGTTCATGTCGCACAGGTAACGCGGCTCCTGCCCGCCGACACCGTCCGGCACCAGCTGGTCGCAGTACTGCGCGATGCGGTACATCTCCCACTTGTCGACCATCCACGACTTGATGCGCTTGCCCAGGCCGAAACGATCCTCGACGCACAGGCCGTAGGTCACGAACGCCGGGTTGTTGGTCCAAGCCTGCTTGAAAGTGCCATCCCACACGCCGCTGTACGTGCGGGCCACCGGATCGTAGTTGCTCGGCACTGGCCAGCGCTTGGCCTTGCACTTCACGGTGACAGCCGGAATGTTCTGGAACTGCTGAGCGTCGAACTCGATGTACAGCAACGCGGTGTTCGGGTAGCGCAATTTCTCGTCGATGATCTCGGTGTAGCCAGCGATAGTCATCGTATCCGCGACGGTGCCACTGTTGGCGTTTGGGGTGATTCGCCGCACGCGCAGCATCCAGCCAGAGGTCGCCGGCGGCAGATTCACGCGCACAGAACGCTGATAGCCGTTGGTAGTCTTGCCGTCGACAGCACCGCGGTGAGCCTCCACGTATGGGCCGCCGTCGGTTGCGATATCGATGGCGTACTCGATGCGGTAGCCGTTGGTATTGCCGCTGCTGTCCTGCTGCGCCAGGCGCGGCCAGGACATGCGAACGCGCACGGCCGACAGCTGGGTGTTGCTGAGCGCCCGGCTGAACGGGTTATCGCTGCGCAGCTCGACGTTGACCGTGGTCTCGTTCTCGATCGCAGGTATACCTTGGATGTAGTCCTGCTCCACAGAGCCTGGGCGCCACTCCCACTTCACACCAGGGAAGTTCACGTTGCCGCCAGCATCCATGATCGGCGTGTTATCGAGATAGATGTCACGGTCGGTCGGCGTGCCGTCAAACTCTCCCTCGCCTACGGCCAGCAGAATGCTAGCGATGTTGGTCGACTGCAGGCTGTCCGGCGCCTCAACAGGCGTCTTCGGCTTGCTACTGCCGCCTTTCGCGCCAGCGATTTCGAGGTGCTCTGCTACGCCCATGCTTTTCTCCAGGCAAAAAGAAACCGCCCGAAGGCGGCTTGTTAGTTGTGATAACGCTACGTCTTGTCTTCTGCGCGAATCGAGGCAGATATGACTGCCCCGCCCCAGCGGCGCTCGCCGATGCAAATCGGTACCGGGTTGCCGCTGGCGGTGGTGTTCTTGGCGCTGCCGAAGGCGTAGGACGGCAGGTTCTCGGGCGCAGCACTCTGAGACAGACCCTGGGCCTGCGGACTGAGCATCTGCACCACTCCGCCAAGCGTCATGGAAAGGCCAGCATAAAATGCGGACGGGCCCAGCCATATGGCGGATACCATCAAAGCGATACCAATGATGGTTTGTAGTATTCCCCCACGCTTGCTGCCATGGACAACAGGCACAACCCGAACCTCCCGAGTTCCGCGCAGGTTCATTTCATCGAGGCCAATGTTCTTTCGGTTACGGAAGATGGCGAAGCGTAATCCCAACCCATCAAGGCGCCTGATTTCCTCCTCGAACCCCTTTAACGTAGCTTTCAGAGCCTTGAAAACCTCCCAGACCTCACCGCTGTCAAGCTGTCGATGATGGGTGCGTCCGAACTTCTGCGCCAAGGATCCAGATAGCTTAATGATGGTCATTGGTTGATAAGTGGCCGCTGTGGCTACCATGCTTCCTCCAGGCATAAAAAAACCGCCTTAAGGCGGTTTATGTTGATCTTCAAAGACATGACCGGACAGCGCGCTCCACAGCGGAACGACCCGGCATGGCCGACCAAGGCATGCGCTGCCGAAGAGCTACTGAACTGCCAGTCGAGGTTCTAGTGATATCAAGAAGCTCGTCTGCCATGCTGCCATTCGAAACCCAGAGGCGGTAGCCGTTTTCGGTCTCCACCATTGAGGATTCGGTCCTGGCAGCCTGCCACTTACGGAAAACGCACAATGCATACTCTTTTGGGCCTTTCTTCGTTACCGCACTAATCGAAGGCTCATTACCTTCCAAATCTGCGGTCGTGACGCACCCAGCCAGCAAAGCCAGCCCCAGAGCACCAATCAGAATTCGCATGTGATCCCTCCCTTGAAAAACGGGACTGTACCATCGCACGCCCTTGTGGTGACGCAAGACAATGCTCGCTTTCAAGCTGCTGGACGCCGATTGCCCAACGGGAGCAACCACTCCGCACATACCGACTATCCTCATACTTCCCGACTATTCAAAAGGACGGTAAGCGCATGTCCGAAGATGGGAAGCGGAGATTTGCCGAGGCTCTGGAGCACTGGGCCATGATGCTTGACGATTTGCGCGCCCGGGAGCGGGCCGAGGCTATTGCCCAGGTCGAGCAACTTGAGAAAGTGCGCATCTCGCGTGCTTTTCATGCCAGCGCTCTGGGGAAGCATCACGCCGGGAAGCACAGGGCCTGAGCTAGATGCAAAAAGCCCAGCGCGAGGCTGGGCTTCCGAGAAAGACCTAGGATAGCCGAACACCCCTGGGTCATCCGAGCTGGATGGAAAGCCAGTACCCGGCCGATACGCCTGCGTAGTAGCGTTATGCCTCCAACGAACCGCCCCGGTCCGTTGCCGGAAAGCCCATGGACTGGGGCACTATTGCCTAGGAGGCAGAATGAACGACCTGGTTACTATCGAAGAACGCCTTGCCAGTGTAGAGGAGGCGCTGCGCACGTCCATCCTCTTCAACATGAATGCAGCTGGAGTTCTTGGGCGGCGGCTTGCATTTGGCAATGATGCCATCGCAAACGCGATTGCTCAGGACCTGAAGGCTCTCAAGAATGTCCAGATCGACGGCGCCAACAAGCAGCTGCACGATCAGTACGTCGACTCACTCGTCACGGCCATCACCAGACGAGCTTAAACCCTGCAGCGTAATACTGCCCGCTTACCGGGTGCTGCTTTAGCAGCACCTTCCAGTTATCCACCAGATTCACCTTCGCAGAATCGTTTCGCTTCTTCATGCACAGCTCCTGCGGCCTAGCCGCTTACTTCGCGTCCCGATGACGCAACACAAGACGCGTCCGTTCGAGCCAGGGCCCGCCGAACACGACGATTTCTGAAGGCCGCCCCAGCAGGTGGTGCAGCATGAATGGGCCAGGCCCGAAGACTTGGCCATCCTCGCCAGGCAACTGCGCGTCGGCGCCCAGGAAGATGCCTGCGTGGTTGGGGTGGACGGTGCGCCCCACGGCCATGACGATCATGTCACCGCGTTGTGGCTGGCTGACCTGGTAGAAGCCGGCTGCCTCATAGGCCTGCTCGTAGAGACTTGGGCCGTCGGCCTGCTCCCACCATCCTTCCTCCCGGGTATAGGCCGGGAAGTCGAGGCCCCATTCCCGCTGGTACCAGTCCGCGCAGACCTGCCAGCAGTCCCAAGCGCCGTGCACAAACGGCCGCCCGAGGAGCGGAGCGTGACCGGTGGGCGTGACGGTGCGCAGGTCACCCTCCGGCCACGACAGGATGTACCAAGGCAGCCCGGTGGCCTCGCACATGGCCAGGTCACGGGGGGACGGCCTGCTGGTGGCATCTGGATGCGAGTGCACGATACCGATCACCTCGCCCTGGTCTTCAGCTGCGGAGTACTGCTCCGGCGAGATGCGGAACTCGTCTGTAGCATCGGTAGCGGTGTTGTCGCACGGGATGTACCGCTGCGCTCGCCCCACGGCGATGAGCAGCCCGCAGCACTCCCGAGGGTATTCCGCCGCAGCATGCTGTTGCACGGCGGCCAAGATGTGTTTGCGCATGGTCAGCTCCGTGCGATGAGGGAAACAGCCGGGAAGCCGCCAAAGGGCAGTTGGTTGCCCTGGCCAAAGCGAACGGTACAGCCTGAGTCGAGGCAGCCGTTGCACTGATCCTTGGCCGGGTCGTCCGTGGGGTTGCCGTCCAAATCGTAATAGGGGCCGGTGTATCCGCAGTTCGGGCCACGATAGCCGGCGGTCATTGCCCAGTGGCAGAGCTGGGTCATCTGCCGGCCAATTGTCTCCCCACCAACATCGCCAGGACTGGCCAAGTCCCAGGCCACGGTCTTGCCGTTCTCCGACACCTTCTGGTCAACGTACCAGACCTCAATGGCCTCCTCTGCTGGATCAGCCTCAGGGTTGCCGTCGGGGAAATTGGCGGCGTCCAAGTATCGCGCCATGGTGTGATGCATGGTCAGCTTGAACTCAAGCAGGTTGTCGAAGGCCAGGCAAAGGGCGGTGATCCTCCCATTGACGTTGCCAACGCTCAGGGTGGGCCGCACTGCTGTGCCGTCCGAGTTCGCCTCGATGCCGTCGATCTGCATGGGCCAGGCACCGTACTCGTTGCCCTGCCACCAGATCGACTTGGCCGGCAGCTGATCAGCATCGACGCCGGCGACGGCCAACTCCTCGGGGGTGTGCGGTATTGCATGCCCATGGAACCGTAGAATATCGGCGCCAAAGTCCGAGCCATCCAGCTCAAACAGCAGCACCTCGCTACCAGGCTCCAGGGTCTGGATGTCCTTGATCAGTGACATGCGGAATCCTTACGGGTGGAAAGCCCGCGCGAAGGTTGCGGAAACCTTGAACCGGCCGCCGCCCACCGGCGTGGGCTTCGGGTCGGCACAGGTGAACAGCCCCAGGTCGCCGAGCGGGGTAGACCACAGAAAGGCCTTAGCGCCGCCATGCCGGTCGAAGAACTCCATGATCTTGCGGACCTGGGCCTTTGTGCCGGTTACGGTGATCGGGTAGCTGTCCTCTTTGTTGTTGGGGCCGTCGCCCACCACCTGCCGGTACCCGCCGCCAAACTTCGACTCACGGACCCGGTAGGTGATATCGGGCGTTTCGCCGCGCTGCGTCGGCCAAGTGAACGTTTCAATAGCCATCAGCGCGCCCCTCTCGTGTTTCGGTGGCTCACGCCGCCTGGGCGCCACGAGTCAGCGACGGCCTTCTCGGCAGCGACCTGCATTTGCTTCAGCATGTTCTGCTGAAGGAGCGCTTGGTCGAGCTCCATGCCCTCGCTGCTCCTGTCCTCCACCACCATGCTGACCGGCGCAGACACGCTGATCGCCGTCCCGCCGCCACCACCACCAACCGCCATCACGCCAAGCTGGCCGCCTGCAGTTCTGGTCAGAGGCATGACCGCCTCGTCTCCGGCCTCCCCCATCACCCCCAGCTTGCCGCCAGCCATGCCGAAAGCCGTCGGGGTGCTCACGATTGAGTTGGTGAAGGCGCCTCCATTGGCGAATAACTGAACGCCGTTCGACCATGCCCCGCCCAGCGCTTGAGGGAAGTAGGCACTGCCGTACCCGGCTAGGGATGCGCCCAGGTTGGACGACACCGCGCCTGCAGACCCGGCCTCCATACCGTTACCGGTGCCTCCACCGAAATAGGCAGAGGCCGCAGTGGCACCCCAGCTCACCAAACTACCCAGCAGGCCAGAAGCAGCCTGCTGTGTCGCGATGCGAGCCATATCGGCCAGAACCGACTTGGTGAAGTCGGCGAACGAGAACTTGCCCGTTATAGCGAAGTTCACGACCGCGTCTTCCATCGAACTGAAGGCGTTGGTGAATAGGGATCTCGTCTGCCCGGCAACATCCCGGGCCTGCTCCAGGTAGTTCTGGAAGGCCGACGACGCCCCTTTGCGCCAGTCGCCCTGGGCGGCCGTCATCTGGTCGTAGTTGGCGATGGTGGTTTCCTGCAGGTCCTTCTCGGCCTTGCCCAAGGCAGCTAGCTTCTGATTGTACTCATCGAGGCTCATGCCGCGAGAGCCATCACCGTACTGGTTGGCCAGATCCAACCGCTGCTGGTTCACACGATCGGTGATGCCGTTCTGCTGATCCTGCAGGCCGCGCTGTCGATCGCCGAGCCCAAGGCCGTCAGCGGAACGCTGCCCCTGCAGCCTAAGCGCCAGGACCTGCTGGTCGAGGGCATCGGTGTAGGTCTGCACGGCCCTGGCCTGTTTGGCCAGCCGGCCCTGCTCGTTGGTCGCCAGCACCGCCAGTTCGGTGTCGGCGTCCTTCTGGGCCTTGACCATAGCAGCGCGGGCATCGGCGATCTTCTGGTCCAGTTGGATGCGCTGCTGGGCGCTGGTAGTGCTCTTGCCTTTCGCATCCTCCAGTGCCTTGATCTCGGCCTCGTAGGCGAAGGTGACGTCGCCCTTCTGCTGCTCGATGATCGCCGCGCGCTGGGCTGCGTACGACTCCTGGGAGATCAGACCAGCCTTCTGCGCCGCATCCAGTTCCTTCTGCTGATTCTTGTACTCGGCCAGGATGGCGCTCAGTGCGTTCTTCTGGTCGTTGAATTCGGAGAGGTCCACCGGGGAAGTCTTTCCGACCTTATCCTTGTTCCGATCCGCAATGCCCTTGGCCAGAGTGTCGTAAGCACCTCCCGATACTTTGTCACCATCGAAAGACACACCAGCCAATAACGGGCTTTGCTTGCCTGTCTCCTTTGCAGCCTCACGCAAATCAATGAACCGCTGCTTCAGGTCCTGTAGCGCCTTCGCCCTCTTGCGTTCAGGGTTTGCTTGGTCAAGCTGATCATTCAGCTTCTTCTGGAGGTCGGCTTGCTTCTGGATCGCGGCTTCCCCATCCGCACGATCCTGACGTTCTTTGGCGCCAGCATCGATTCGCTTTTGGATCAAAGCAATCTCGTCGGTGTACTGCTTTTTCAGGGCGTCTCGTGAGCTATCGCTGAACCAGAACTGCTTGTCTATATCAGCAACCTGCTGCTGGAGCACCTGCATACGGAACTGATCCGGATCAGCCGCAACCCCTTGCTTTAGCTCATTCCAGTACCTGCGCACAGCGCTTGTCGCGTCATCCCAAAGCTTGGCAATACCCCGAGTGGACTCTGATGTTTCCTCATTGCGGCGGGTCATTTCCTCCGAGACTTCGCCCGCAAGCAGCTTCAAGGCATCCATGTGGCGACCCTGGTCTTCAAGGGCCTGAATCTGATCGAAGGTTGCCAGGGTCACTGCGTGGTACTTGGAGTTGAACTCCAGCGCGAAAGCCGTAACGTCACTTTTTGCGTCGACAAACATTTGCGCGAACTTACCGGCGCTCTCACCGCTGGCAGCGGATAGCTGGGTAGCCGCTCCGGCAACGGCGTCGAATGTCTCGCCCGTAAGCTTTCCCGATCCAACCAGTGCGAGCAATGCCTCATTCGCCTGGCTGAAGTACTTCCCATTGGCCAGCTTGTTTTGAAGGTCAACGAGCTGGGATGAAGATTTCCCTGCAGCGCCACCTGTAGAAGCAAGGGCCTTATTGAACTCATTGAGATCGCCAATCCCAGCAACTACTGCCACAGCCAGCCCCGTGACCGCCGCCGCGCTGAGCGTCAGCGGACTGATCAGGCCGGCAATGTAGCCACCCATTGCCTGTGCAGCCGGACCTACGCCGCCGAACATGTCCTTGAGCTGCCCGCCCTGCTGCAACAGCACCTGGAGCGGGGCCTGGCCGCCCTGCAGGGACACCACGATGTCGGTGAACTGTGCCGGCACGCCGCGTAATGCCGCAGCCGTGGCCTTGGCCGACATTCCGGTTTTGTTCAGCGCAGCATCTGCGCCGCCCAGCGCAGTGCGCGCCTGGTCGATCTTGGTCTGGTACTCGCCGAACGTCTCCGCATCGAGCGCGCCGCTCGTGCGGAAGCCCTTCAGCTTTTGTTCCATCTGGTCCAGCCGGCTCATGGCCGCGACGGTCGGGTCGATCTTGCCCAGCAGCTCTTCAAGCGCCTGGCCTTCTTCCCGATGCGCGCCGGCAGCCTTCTTCGCCGCCTCAGCCTGACGCTCCTCCGTGGCGATGAGAGCCTGGGCCCGGCTGTTGATGGCTGCCTGGCGGCTGGCACTGTCGGACAGGACAGCGTTCGCCTGGGCGGTGACCTCGGCGCTCTGCTCGGTTGCCCGGTTGAGCGATTGAACGTACTGGCTGGCCTCCAGGGACGCTTTGGCCACGGCCAGAATCCTGGCCTGCTGCTCGTCGGCGGATTCGGCGGCGCGCCGGCCGGCCTGGGCACCGGCATCCGTGGCGCTGGTGAGTGCCTCCTGTACCTTGCCCGCCTGCGCGGCCTCAGCCCGGAACGCCCCCATGTTGGCGGCGGCGCTGCTGAACGCCGTGGAAGCGCTGGTAACGGCGCGCCCCACAGTGGCCATCTGCTGCGCCAACTCGGTCTGCTTGGCGTTGAGCGCCTGCAGCTCCTGCACAATCTGCCGGGTATCACCCTGCAGGCTGCCCAGGGCGGCCTCCCAGGCACGCCCGGTTCGACCGGCCGATTCCTCGCTGCGCTTGCCGGCATCAGTCAGCTGGTCAAGGTTGTCCTTGGCCTCGACGGCATCACCGGAGTCGATCTGAAGACCGAGAGAGGCAATGGTGGTCATGATCTACTCCATCGATTCGGCCATGACGGCCAAAGCCTCAACCTCCAAGACGCGGAGATCGGGGAAAATGTCGGTGAGGTCGCGGCGCTTGATGCCGAGCATCGAGGCGGTCGTGGGGATGGCGGTGTAGTCCAGGCCGGACGGACCGCCCGAGGCCACCCGCCACTGCGTACCCATGGCATCGAAGAGACGGAAGGCAGGCCATGCATCTGGCCAGACCTCCACCACTTCCTCCTCAATGTCATCAGGAGTAAGCCCCAGCGCCGCCAGCTGCTCGGAGGACGGACCGCGCTCGTAGCAGGCCCTGGCGGCCGCCCTCAGTTTCCCAGGCGGGCCGGGCTGTAGGCTGCTTGGAAGGCATCAATTACTGCCTTCGGCGCGCCGGTGCAGGTGCGCACAAGGTCGACGATGGCCTCGGTGCTGAACTCGTCCTCCAGATCCCAGCCCGTGACGATGTCGCCAAGCTGCTCGGCCTGCAGAGCGATTTCACCGCTGGTGACCTCCTCCCACGTCGCCCCGTCCTTCTGTGCCTTTTCCGCCCAGGCATCACGCGCCTTGTTCCAGCGATCGAACATTGCGGACAGGGCCAAGCGGTCCATGTAGCGGAACTGGAACACCACCGGCGCCGGCTCGCTGCCAATGCGCGGAACCTGCACCACGGCGCTGAACGTCGGGTTCTGCGCGATTTTGATCTTCGCCATGAGTGCTCCTTACGCGCCGGCCAGGATGCGAACGGGACGACCCGACAGCGCGATGCTGACGGTGCGCGTCATGAGGCTGTTCCGGTCCATGGTCGGGGTAGTGGTGATGCTGACGTAGCCTGGGTAGAGGATCTGGTCGCCCCCTGGCAGCTTCAGGCGCACCACCACCAGCTCCTTGCTGTCACCGTAGTTTTCGACCAGGGCAACGTAGGCGGCAGTTGGCTGGTCCTCGACGGTGATCGACAGGGTGATCGGGTTGCGGTTGGTCGGGAACTGGCGGTCGTCGTCGTCCTCCAGGTAACCCACGGTGAGGTACTGCTGCTCGCCGCCCGCCGAAGTGAACGCGGTCACCTTGGAGATCTGCGCCCAGGCAGTCACAGGGAGGACCGAGCCTGCGCCAGCGCCAGGGGTATACTTGTCAACGTTAGTGGTGTTGAGGCCTTTCAAGGCGAACGTGTCAGCAGCGACGCTTGCAGCACTGACAGCGCGATCGGCGATGAGCGCCCAGCCGGAGCTGATCAGCAGGACGTCGCCGTTGGCGACGTCGTGATCGGCAGCGGTGGCCACCGGTGGTGCAGCATTGGTCAGGGCAGTGAAGGCGACGGCAGCGCCGAAAACGCTGGCGATTTCCAGCACAGCGCCGTTCGGCAGCGGGAATTTTGCGGCCATGGAGTGTTTCCTCGTTGTTGCCCGCCGGGCGGCGGTTGGTTATGCCCCAGCGGGCGGTTGGTCCGCGACACCGCGGTAGGTGAAGCTGGCCGGGACCATGTAGGTCGCCGACTCGGGGATGGTTGGGCCCTGATCAACCGGTTCGGTGACCAGGCCCTCGAAGCCGTTGCGACTGAGCGCCGAATCAACCCGGAAGAGGCTCGAAAGCTCATCGACTAGGGTCTCCGCGGTTGCCAGCGGCTGGCCCGCAGGGCAGACGATGCTCACCTGGTAGACACCGGCGTATTCGTAGGCCTCGCCGCCCAGGTAGCGGCAGGTGGTTGCTCCGGGCAGCTGAAAGGCTTGCAGGTAGGTTTCGTCTGGCTGAGCCTCGAAGGCCTGCTCGAAATTCGCGACCCGGATCGGGCGTGCCGAGGCCCAGGCCATCAGCTTGATCTCGATGGCCTGGCGGGCTCGGGCATGACTCATACGCTGTTGTTCCTAATGGCTTCGTCGACGACGCGCTGGAAATTCGCCAGGGTGACCCTGACCATGCCGGCCGGCGCCTGGGTTGAGTGGCCGTATTCCAGCGGCACCGCATACGCTAAGTTGTTCACGATGTAGGCGGTCTGGCCGATGGTCAGCGCCTGCACCTGCGTGATCAGCGCGGTAATGGCCTCGCTGCCCGACGGGTCGATGCGGTCGAGCTCTTCGGTCGCCGGCGAATCGATGGAGAACTGCCAGTTGCCCCGGAACCGCCCGCCGACATAGCCCTGGCCTGCTACCAGGCCGTTGGTGGCGAAGTTTTGCTCGCGCTCGGTTTTTGTCAGGGGCTTGGCGTACTTCACGCCCTTGCGCAGATTGCCAGCCTTGGTGAAGTTGTCCTGGTTCAGATTGATCAGGGTGTTGCGCACCGCGACCTTGAAGTCGTAGTCGTCGGCGGCCTTGTTGGCCTTTGCCCGATGTGCAACGTTTGCCGCCCACAGTTCGGGATTGCCTACCGGCGACATGCGGATGACGCTACTGCCGATCTCGATCACGATCTCGCGGAAGGTAGCGTCCAGGGCTTGTTCAGCCTGCTCGGCGAACGCCCGGATAGCCTCGGCGAAGCCGCCCTGCTGCCCGCCGTACCGCTGGGCCATGTGCGATCCTCGCGCCATATCACTTCCTCAGCTGGACGGTCCAAGTCGCCTGGGCCGGGTCCTGGGACACGTTAAGTACGCGGTAGCCGCTCACTTGGTCGCCGATCTTGGGCAGCGCTGGGACATCGGTTACAGCGCCTGCCTGGCCCTCGAACAGTTCGTTCTGCAGCACCAGCAGCTTCACGTCCTCGGTCTGGATGCGTGTGCCATCGATTTCCTTGGCTAGGTAGCTGCCGAACACGCCTCGCCCGGAGTAATGGATGGTCGAAGCCGGGACGGTGCCGCCGGTCGCAGGGTCATATCCGCCCTTGACCGAGCGGCTCCCGGCAACGGGCTTTACCGCGTCGGCAAGGCCATCCGGGTCATCGAACGCCTCCGCCAGCTCGGCCTGCAGTTCTTCGCGCATGCCCATGGGTCAGATCCTCTTGAGCATTACGGTGCCGGCACGACGGGTCCAGGGTGCGATGAGATCGAGAGCGAAGTTCTCGCCAGTCGAGCGATCGACAGACCCCGCAACGTAGGTCTTGCTGGTCGAGGTGCCAGCCTGGGCCGACACGGTCTTGCTCTGCACCTCGCGCTGGGTGTCCTTGTAGAGCTGACCAGCTGCAGCCAGCTTGGCCACCTGCGCGCCGGCACTCACGATCGCGTCCGGCACCGGATCTGGCACCGTCCGTTTGATCTTGGCCGTCAGCCAGGCATTGGCCATGGCGACGGCAAGGACCGCATCACCGTCGCCTGCCCAGCCCTGCCCGAGTGCCTGGTCGACGTCAGCGACAGTGATAAAGTCGGTCATGGCTTATTCCTTCGACGGGATCAAGGCCTGCAGCTCGGGCTTGTTGAGGGCTGGGTCGAAGGTGATGCCCTGGGCGGTCAGCCACTCCTTGAGCTCCGGCACCTTCATCTTGTGAGGGTCGGTCTCGTCGCCGTCATCCTCCTCGATTGCCTTGCCGATCTCGGCCTGGCTGCTGACCGGGGCATAGCCGTTCGGTGGGTAGGTCGACGCCTTGTAACCTTCTGCCACCCACTGGGCGACAGTCGGGCCGTCCAGACGCAGGCCTTCCTCGATCTCGCTCACGCTGATGCCCTGGCGCTGGTAAGCCTCGCCGATGTGCGGGGCGTCGCCCTGCACGGATACCGAGGTAGCGCCGTCGATCACGCCAAAGAACTGGTCCAGGCGGCGATAACAGGTGCCGCGCTCGGTGCCCGGGGTGTTGGTGTAGATGACTTTCATACTGATCTCCTGCGCAGGGCGCCAGGCCGGCGCCCCGCATCATGGGGTCAAGGGGTGGCGGTGCCGCTGATAACCGCGGCGAACGGAACCTGCTTGCGGTCGAAGACGCGCTTCCAGTTCGCTGCTGCAGCGTACTGGGCGGCGGTCGGGCTGAGGTTGCGGTTCTCGCTGCCCTGCCAACTGAAGCCAGCCGGCTGCAGGATGAAGGTCTTGCGTTCCCACAGCACCTCGGCGCCGCCACCGTTGCCGCCGCCTGGTTTGCGCTCCAGCTCGACGGGCTTGGTCGGATCGCCTTCGCCGTAGCCGAAAGCGCCTTGGCCGAAGAACAGCGAGAGGAACTGGCCCGGCGCGTAGGTCAGGGCGTCATCCATGAACACCGGCTTGCCCAGGTAGGTGGCCAGGATGATCTTGCCCTGCGAGTCGCGCAGGTACTCGATCATGTCCTGCTTGACCATCTGGTTCATGACGACCGAGTGCACGCCGATGGCGCCGAACATGTCGGCGGCGTCGCCCGCGGTGAACGCGGCATCCTGGAATGCGTTGGCACTAATCGAGGCACCCGCATCCTTCACCATGTCGCCGCCGTTCTGGGCGATGTTCGCCGCGATGATGCCGCGGCCGGCGCCCATCAGGTAACGCTGCCACTGGCGGGTCCAGTAGGTGCCGAAGCGGTTGCGGATGTGCTGCATCGGCTCGGAGTTGGCCAGCTCAGCAGTGAGGTCGGAGACGCCATAGCCTTTGTTGAGGTACAGGGTCCGGGCACGCATGCTGCCCTGCTCGGCCTTGCCGACGGCACCGAGGTCGTCGGGGTCATCGTTGGAGATGTTCGGCGCCTCATCGGCGTCGAGATCCTGCCAGTAGCTGATTTCGGAGGTGCCTTGGCCGTTCTTGGCGATGTTGTCCAAGGTGGCCGAGCGGGTGATGATGCCCGACTCGTAAACGGCGGTCTTTTCTGGGGAGTTCACCGGCTCCAAAGTGCCGTAATAGTCGGTGACAAAGATGTCCGACAGTTGGGTAGATGCCATGGGTTAGGTTCCTCGGGTGGCTTGGAGTTTTTTGAATGCGTCGGGGTTGTCACGAGCCATCGCAGCACGCTCGGTCTCGGTGTACTCGCCCCATTTCTTCGTGGCCTTGCCACCGTTGTCGCCGGTCTGCCCGGCACCCTGAGCCCTTGGCCACAGGTGGGTAGCGGTTTCGCGCAGCGATTCCGCCCATTCGAGGGGAGACAGCGGGGTCTTGCCGTCCTTCCCGTACACGACTTCGCCGGCACGGTCAGTGGCAACGGGCTCGCCGTCTTCGCTCAATTTGAAGGTGCCGCGGGCGCGGAGGATGATGTCCTCGGCAGCCTCGGGCAGCGCGCCGGCCTTGATGGCGGCAGCGCGGATAGAGTCAGCCAGCACCTTGTCGCTGTACCTTGCAGCGAAGGCCTCGGCCTTGTCGGCGCGCTCGTTGGCAGCCTTGACCTGCTTGTCCAGGTCGGTACGCAGGCGCTCGGTGCGGCGGCTGATGACCTCGTCCAGCTTGCCCTCGGCGATCAGCTTGGTCTCTTCGTCCTGGCCGGCCTTGGCCAGCAGGCCCTTCACCGCCTCGATGTCCAGGCCGTCGAACTGGCCTTTCAGCTTGTCCAGTTCGGTCTTGATGGTCTTGTTAGAGCCGATCAGCTCGGCATTCTTGGACTTGAGGCCCGAGACCTCGCCGTCCAGGAATTTCTGCACCTCGCCGCCCAGCGCTGCCTTGAGCGCGGCGGTTTGGGTTTCGTCGAGGGTGAGGCCATGGGCGGCCGGGTCGAAGTCAAATGGCATGTGGCTATCCCCTGGGGATTGGATTGGCCCGCCTTGCGGGCATAAAAAAACCCGCCGGAGCGGGTTTCTATGGAAAGGGCGCTATCTGTCGGTCGGTAACAGACTTTTAAAAAGGGCTTGATCATCCTTGAGCTTTCGCTTGCCATCTTCTGCGGCTTGATCTCGGACTTGCTGGACCCGAGGGCGAGACAGCTGTTCGAGGATATACGCTGGAAGAGGCTGACGAACTTCATCGTGAGCGAGCTTTACCACTAAAGTGGCGCCATCTGATATCAGCGTGTCAACAGCCGTGAAGTAGGCTTCGTTGACTCCATAACTCATATCCCTCGGCTGAAGTCCCTGCTGATTCACCGCTTCGAAAACCGAATCCATGAACCAACTCGAGAATTTCTCAAAGTTCCCAGCATCTAGGTCTATGACTTGTTGAACATCGCCCCGCTCGAGCTTAGACGGAACGCTGAAGCCTGCTTTGCCCTTGAAGAAGTCAGGCAGTGAAAGCACCACCCCCTCAAGCTGTACCTCTGCACCAAGAACTGTGACCGGTATAAGCCCCTCAGAGACCACCCTTACCCGCCACAGCTTTTCAGCCACTTTTTCGATGAGCGATGTGAAAATCCGGTCCTTGCTACGCTGAAAGTAGAACTGCCACATAGCAAAACCTAAAGCAGCCATGGCGCCCAGTCCCGACACCCAATCACCCAAGCTTCCCAGATCAGGGATGAAGCGCACAGTGGATGATGGATTGAGATTGATTCCTGCAACTAGTCCGAAGAGCCCGCACAATGCGCACAAAGCCAGAACTAAGCAAATCGCCAACCACTTCACGGTTCCATCCTCCAAAGCAAAGATGGCACTTTAACACCTCAAACCCCGGCACGCAGGAACGCCAACGGTTCCAGCTCCTTGAGCTGGTCTAGCGTTAGCGGCTTAAAGTTTTTGTCCAGTTGCATTGCGGCGAAGCGTTCGGCAGTCAGCCCGCCATCGCGAAACAGCTTGCCGCGCACCGGTCCAAGCGCAGCGTCCTGGAAGGCCGCTGGCTGCGTTTTCAGCCACTGGTAGTAGCTGAGGCTTGCCGATACCTGCCCGCCCCCATCCGCGCCCACAGCTGCCCTCGTGGCGCCTTGCCCGAACAGCGCCGACAACCTGGTGATCGGCGTGATGGTGGTTCGGCAGTGGATGTGGAACGGCGGCACAGGCCCCTTGCCCATTTCGTACTCGCGGCCATCCAGGCTCCGGCACTGCACGCTGGTCTTCCGGTCCAGGGTGGCGACGATCCGATAGCCAGGCACCACCTCGGCGTTCGCCTTGAGGGTTTCCATGCGTGCGGTGGTGGCCACATGCTGTACTGCAGTCTGGACGACGGCCCGGGCGCTCCGGTTTGTGACCGCCAGCACGCCGTCGGTGAAGTTCTGCGCCGCGGTGCCGCGAATGGCCTGGGTGATCTCGGCGTTGGTCTGGCCCTGCACGACACCCATTCGGATGGCGTTGGTTACCCGGTCCGACTCGGTGCGAGTCCAGCCGCTCAAAAAGGGCTTCAGCAGCTTGCCGCCATCGACGCCAGCCACCTGCAGGGGCTGCGTGTTGATCGCCGCCCTGAGCAGCGAATCTGCCGGCATGACCGCGTCGATCAGCAGCGCCTTGGCCAGGCTGCGGCCCTCGAACGCTGCCTCGTACTGCGCGATGTCCACCAGGTCGGACTGCATCCGGTCGCTGAAGGCCTTGTAGATATCCAGCAGCTTGCCCGCTACTCGCCCCAGGAACTCTTCCAGTCGGCTCCGGCCGTATGTGGTGAGTTCCTTGCGGGTGAGTTGATCACGGACATGGCTGTCAGCCCGGCGCAGGTAGATTTCGAACTTCTGGACCTCGCCCGCCTTCAGCCGCTCAAGCAGTACCGAGTGGCGGCTTACCTGCTCCAGCAGCTTCTCGTCCACCGTCTGCTCCGGTTTCATCGCCATCGTCTTTGTCCAAGTTGACGCCGCCCGCGCCGTGCTCGTCGCCGATCAGTTCGGCCTCTTCGTCGTAGGGGCGCTCGGGAAGCTTCCCGGTGGTGAGGTATTGCCAGTAGGTCTCGGCGCTGATGGTGCCGGCCATGACACTCTTCTGCAGCTCGGCCAGGACCTGGGCGTTGACCTCTGGGATCACGAATTCGGGCTTGACCGTGAAGACGACCTCATCCGGGTTGTAGCCAGTCCATTCCGCCGCGTAGCGCAGGGCCTGCTCGATGGCGGCAGCCGCGGTGATGACGATGCTGTGCAACGTGGCGTGCTGGTCGTTCTGGCGAGTCTTACGGGCCTCACCCGACTCCGTGCCGGAGACGTCCATGACCTTGGCGCCAGCCTCAAGGGCTGCGTTCTTCTGGTCTTCCATCGCCGTGCGTACGGCCTGGATGCCAGCGCCCTGGAACTCTAGGTAGCCGCATGATCCTTTGGGGCCCAAGTCCCAAGCCGCCGAAGGTCCAGTGACGCTGAGCTCGACGCTTTCGTCCAGGCCGGACACCCACGGCTGCGGATGGCTGGTCTGGTGCAGCGCGGTGAAGTAGTCGGCACTGAGTTGGTACGACTTCAGCGCGGCCCGGGCCATGGTCAGCAGCGGGATTTCATCCACGTCAGGCGAGTTGTCGGTGGAGCCGCAGTAGATGACCGGGATGTAGTCCAGGCCGCGCACCAGGTTGTTGCTGCCGTCGACGGTACCCAGCGGACGGTCGTCCTCGATCAGCTCGCCAGCTTCGTTGCGCACACCTGTGCGGCAGACCGCGCCGTCCATGTAGAACTCGCGGTAGACCGTCTCACATTCGTGGCTGTAGCGGTCCTGCTCCTTTCGCCTGAACTCGCGGAACACCGACAGCACCAGGTCCTGACGCCCACCTTGGTCGGCGGTGTCCCAGTTGATTGCGTTGCGCACCGCGTAGGTGGCGAAGTATGGCTGGCCAGCTTCATCGATGTTGACCACCAGCGGCACCCGGCCATGGGAAACGGCCTGCCGCACGATCCGCAGGAACAGCTGGGCCAGGCCGAAGCCGTCAGCCGTGGCGTTGTCCTCCAAGCCCTTCAAGCCCGCGGGCAACTTCACCTCGGGAATCAGCCGAGAGACCAAACCCATCATCGAGCGCAGTGAGTCCCGCACCCAGTGCTCGTACTGGGCCCGGGCGGTGTAGTTCTGGTACAGGTATGCGTTACCGGCGCCGTCCAGTTTCTCGGCCTCGGTCATGCCGCTGGGCTTGGGCAGGTTGCGCGGGCTGCGCTTGATGGCGCCCTCGCCCTCCAAGGCGTCGTCCATCATTCGCCACTCTTCGATGTGAGCGTCGTAGTCTGGGTTGGTGGATTGAACAGGCATTACGCCAAACCTCCGATGCGGCGGGTGCCGGCGGACTGAGTCTTGATCGGGAACCGCTTGGCAATGAAGTAGCCCGCGGCGTCGTTCATGTGGTCGTGCCCCTTCTTGGGGTCCTTGTCCGGCTCACCCTTGTCGGTGTAGGTCTGCCGCTCCAGGCACTGGGTCAGCTGGGGGCATTGGTCGATGTTGACCTTCAGGCGCCGCTCCCCGTAGGTGTTGAGGAACATGGAGTTGACTGCGTTGATCCGGTCTTTCACGCCGGGGTTCTGCGAGTCGACCACCACGGTGAAGCCGGCCTTCTTGAGCAAAGACAGGTCCGATTCGCTGGCGTTCTTGCTGCTGGTGTTCTGGCCGCTGGCGTCGGGGTACACGGAGACGCTGTGGCCGGAGAAGCGAACCTTGATCTTCTCGATCATCTCGGGCGTATCCCGCACCGAGTGGAACTCATCCAGCGCCAGCGGCAGGCCATCCCGGACCACGTACACGACCGCGGCCATCTTCATGACGTTGAAGTCCATGCCGATGTGCACGGCCTCGCCCGGCTTGATGCGCTCACTGGTGCGGCACTCAGCCCGGTCGAATGTGTAGTAGACCACCCCGGCATAGTTCTCGAAGCCGGCCTCGTATTCCTGGCGGAACGTGCGCGGGTCCATCTTGCGGCGTGCAGCGTCCAGCTCATCGGCCGGGACGTTGCCGCCCTGCAGCGAGGTGTACTGCCAGCTCTTGTGGTCTGGCTCACCGCCTGGCTGCCCATCGCGATAAGTGTCGTAGCAGTGGTTGAAGCCCTTCGGGGTACCGATCCGCAGCGCATGCCCGCCCTTCCTCGACTCCCCGGTCTGGGGGATCGTGTACTGGCAGGTCGAGAGCATTGGCCTAAGCACCTCCTCCCAGGCTGCCCACGGGCAGTCCGCCCATTCGTCCACTAGCACGAAGAACAGGCCAGAGCCCCGCAGGTTGTCGTAATTGTCCAGGCCGACTACGCGCATGATGTGGCCGGACTTTAGGGTGATCGAGCACTCGGTCTCGTTCGGCCTGGTCGCACGCCACGCTTCAGGTATCGCCTGTTTCAGCCGGCGCCAGAAGACCCGCTTGGCCTGCTTGAACGTCGGCGCGCCATACCAGATCTCATCCTCAACACTCACTCCCCACTCCGCAGCCAACCGGGCCGCGCGGCGCATCTCAGCCTTGCCGAGGAACGTCTTGCCGAATCGCCGCCCGCACACCGCATCACGGAATCGTGCCTCAGGCTGAAAGCCCCAGACGTAAATGTTCGCCTGCTTCGGCGTCAACTTCACCGGCGGGTCATAGGTACGGGGTAGTCGGGACACCTTCGTCTGGCTCCAGCTTGTACTCAGCAACGGCGTGTGACTGATCCGCCTGGGAGCCAAGGGGCTTGTCGGGTTCGAGTTTGCGGTTGACGTACATGTCGCCGACCTCTTTGGCCGCCTGCTCCAGCAGTTGGGCAGTCAGGGCCATGTTCCTCATGGCCTCGGCCTTCTCGGCCATCCTTCCCAGCGTTCGAAGGCGGAATGCCCGGTTGGCGATGGGGATCTCGGATGTCTCTTCACGGAACCGCTTCCGAGTGTCGTCAAACAGCGTCCGCCATCGCTTGGCCAGGTCCCTGCCTGCGCTCTTTGTCGGGTCGTGTGATTCGCACTGCTGGCGACTCACCTCAAGGCCGAATTCTTCTCGGACGGAGGCCGCCACTTGCGCTGGGGTATCGAAACAGGCCAAGGCCTGAACGATGAAGGCTTTCACCTCGTTGCTCAGGGCCGCCATAGGTTCAATTCCGTCTTAGGTCTGTCAAAGGTCAGGCAGACTTGAGCAGACAGGTTCCGCAGGCCCTCGAAATGTTGATCTTGGCCACCTCTGGCGGCCGGCTTGCAGCGTCGATCAGCTGCTGTACATCGTTGCTGGCACCGTAGCGCCTCACCACACCGACGAACTCTTCGACGTCGTGGCCGCGCAGGTAGAGCTTGGGCAGCCCCTCCTGGGTGAACTTGGGTGCGCCGAACTCATCGGTTGCCTGGGCGATGTGGTAGAGCTCGTGCTCGACCAGGGCGCAGAACTCAGCGTCGGTGCACTGGGCACAGTAGTCACCCGCCAGCGTGATGAGGAACTCGGGCTCTTCGCCGAACCAGGCTCGCATCTGCTGCTCTTGGCGTGCCTTCTGCCATCCCCCGGCACGGATCATCAGCTGCTCGGCCTGGCCAAGCACGCTGCGCCCCTTCTTGTTGAACGATGAGGACGCCCACAGCACACCGATGTTGGCGTCGATAAGGTGACCATGCTCTGGGTTGTGGATGCTGCCGGTGTCGGCAAGGATCTCGCGCTGTATCCACTCCCACACCTCAGGAGCAGGACGCAGCGTTAGCCAAAGGGCGTCGAGCAGGTCGTCCGGGGGCATCGGTCTGCTCATACTCGCTCCCGCGCCACGAAACGGCGCACCTCTGTTTTGTGGCGCGCCTCAGCGAGTCACGAACAAGTGCCCTCGCCTTGCCCACGCATAAAGCACGATGCCGGCGTGAATCATGACGGTGAAGGGGCTGATCATCTGGACCTGCATCGCCGCAAGGAACGACCCGAACGCGCCAATGGCGACCAGGTAGAACGCAACCGATAGCATCGGCTGGTCTATGGGGCGAACGCGCCGTAGGTAGTCACAGGCAACGATGACCACCAGGACGCACAGGAAGGCGTCCGTAGCGGCCATTGCCGACATGATGATCGTGTTCATCAGGTAGCTCCTTTGGCACCGAACTGTCCTACCAGTGACTTCAGAACTGGGATGATGTTCATTGCCAGGAGGCCTATCAGAAAGGCCACGCCGTATTGGGTTTCTCCGCTGGTGCCGAGGTTGAAGTAGCTGATGGCGAGCGGGGTGCAGAAGACTGCCGAAGCAAAGCCGGTGAAGAAGGCGGCGACCGCCTGGCCCCGGGTGAGCCCCCGCAGGAAGGTCAGCGAGAGGATCGCTCCTGCGAAGCCGCCAATGATCACGCCGTACTTCACCAGCAGGACGCCGGCAGTCGTGCTTGCTGGTTCGGCCATGTGTGATTCCTAGAAGAAAAGGCCCGGCGAGGCCCTATTCAGGGACCGGGCAAACGTGCGGAGCAGCACATAACAAAAAGCCCCGGAAGTTCCGAGGCTTAGAATGTAAGCGTACATCCGTTGATCTGATGGGAAGACAATTCACCTGAACAAAAAACCGCCCGAAGGCGGCTAGCTAGTGATTTATTAGCGCTTTCCAAATTTATTGGGCGCTTCAATCAGCTCAAATGTTCTACTTCACGATTTTCGCGGATCATTTTTGACATCTTTCTCAGCAACCTTGTCGTGCCGACTATAGAGCTCTGCCTTTGAAGCCCGCTCGGTGTTGGCACCCTTACTTCCCTCCGCCCTTGGGCCTTGGGGAGATGTATTTTCGCCAGAACTTTTTTCACCCTGGCTCGATGTTTTGTCTGTCATATAAACCTCTGATGAGCCCGGTTACCCAAGCTCAAATAAATGAATTACTCAGCGAGTGATCCATCATATGTACGCATCTGCCTCCAGTCATTCTCCGGACCTTTATCAAGGCCTGGCTCGTCATCATCTGGGGTGTATCCCAGTGGATCTTCAGCCTCGAGGAGCGTTTGTGGCGAAAGAGCCGTACGTGGTGGGGCGCCTTTACCAACGGCGCCCAGGATAAGTCCAGCCAGTATTCTGACTACTGAACTTTTCCATATTTGAAGCTTTTTGACGTTCAGGGGACTCAGGCTCTTGTTCAGGCGTAGCGTCGGGATCTATATAATCGTCCCTATCCTCTGGACTGGATTTGTCCAACCCCTGACGCTTTTCTGTACCTGCTTCAACTTCCGATTCAAGTCCCGGAGATCCATTTGGTTTGGTAATGTCACTAGACATAAGTACCTCTCAATAACTCAGAAAATCTGAGCTAAAGGGAGTATGCGCCCTAAGTCTGACATAGGGTAAAATAACAGACCACCGGGACAATTAATAAGACCGGCGCAGTTCTGTGCCTCTTGAGGCCCTCTTCGGGCAATAAAAAACCCGGCTCAGTGGCCGGGTTCATGTGGTTGTTTGCCGTAGGCAAAACTCTAACAATGGCGAAAAGATAGCACCACGCGTGCGGGAACGCAATAGGCCCTCAAGCGGCCTCATTCATCTCGTAGATTGCCGCTGCCACCGGCGACAGCGCACGCTTGTCGATGTCCTCGCAAACCTCGAAGCAGATCTGCACGAAAGGCTCCCAGTCTCGGGCCCAGGCGCAGGAAGGCAACGCCACCCCGTAGGTCTCGTCGATCCACCGCTTGAACCACTCAGGACTGGCGAACGGGTCCTGAGCCGATGATTGCCCGCCCTGGTGCATACGGCGGTACCGGAACATGACGCCCTTGCACACATACTCACAGCGCTCGCGCTTTGCCGCCGTCATTCGACCGGACCTCGCCATGGCCATGCTGAAGATCACCTCCTCGGCTACCTCGCGCTCGTCATCGCTGCAGCACGGGGCGTACATGAAGTTGCCGAAGGCCCGGAGGCTGCCGGGCAGTTTGAAGATCGCCGCTTGCACACCGCCAGCCAGGGCCTGGTGCACAGCGTGACTCGCCTTACGCTGCTTGTCCGTGGTCTGGACCATGGTGCCAAGCAGGCCGAGCTGCTCGATGAACACGCCCTGGCTATCCCACGGGATGTACAGGCAGTCGTGCCAGGACTGACGCGCGCTGTTCAGTTGCATGGGCCGCCCTCCTCGCGCTTGCGCTTGGCCTTGACGGCTGCGCCACGTGCGAGCGCATATCCTCCGAAGATAACCATGGCCAGGATCAGCAGCTGGCCGCTGTCGGTTGGTGTCCAGTTCATGCTGCTGCCCTCCGTAGGTCTTTGAGCTTCTGCCTGTACAGGGCCTTGATGGCCTGCAGGTCTTCGATGGTCAGGCGCTGGGGCTTATGAGGCCCTTCGAGCCAATCAACCTGGTCGGCGCCAATGCGCTTCATCAGCCGGATGCGGTACTCGACCGCATTACCCGACAGATTCCGGTTGCACTTCACGCATTGGCGGTGCACGTTCAGCGGCTCAAAGCGCAGCTCCGGGCAGGCACCAACCGACCGATAATGGCCGGCGTCCCAGCGGCTGCCGGTGATGAGGTCGTGGTCGCTCGGCAGAGAGTCGCAGCTGATGCACGGCAGGCCGGCATCGCGCTCGCGGATGTAGGCGTTGAACACCTTCTGGGCCTCGGAAATATGCTCTCGCCGATCTTTCAGCTTCTCGCGGCGCTCCTTCAGATCTTCCCGCGCCTGCTTGGTGATGGCCTTGGCCGCGATCTTCTGCAGCTTGGGGTCTTTGGCTATGGCCTTGGCGCACGCGATGCTGCACACCTTCTGCGTGGTCATCGTCGGCTTGAATGGCTTGCCGCAACCTGGTGCCTTGCACTTCTTCGGTTTCGGTGTGTTCAAGGTGGTCATTGGTACACGCTCCCAGGCTGGCCTGGCTCATTACTTCCGGTGCACGCCAAGTCGTGATCGCTCGCATGGGGGCAGCGCTTGCAGCCGCACACCGGGCAGAGAATCATCTTCGTCGAGGAAAGCGGGACCCACCCAAACGGACCTTCCATGCCGATCTTGTGCTCCTGAATGCAGCGATGGCATTCGCATTTCTTGAGATCCATCAGTACTGCCCTCCCCACCGATCCGGCTCAGTCCAACGCACGCCATGCTCAGCGCCGAATGCATGCATCACTTCGAAGAGGTCGCTGAACCACTTCTGCGACTGTTTCCGGGTCGAGACGCCCAGGACGACGAAGCCGCCATCGATACCCGGTACCGCGTCCTGCTTCTGCACCGCTGCGCTGAAAATGTGCTTCCAGTCCTCGTCGGTCAGCTTGCGGCCGTACCACTCCACCTGCTGGGAGACGTCGCGGAGCATTGCCCACATCTTCCGGTTGCAGACGTCCGGGCGCTTCTCGTCGCGGATGACGATCAGCTTGGGCTTGGCGAAGTCCTGGGCCTGCAGGCGCCCAAGCAGCGCGTTGACATCGCTCATGCTTCGCATCAGGAACTCAGTCATGGGTCGCCTCCTTGGCCATGGCCGCATCGATATGTTCTGCTCTTTCGCGAAGTCGCACGGCCCAATGAGTGGCGGACTTTGTAACGGCTCCTACCTCTCGGCAGATCCAATCGTTCGCCTTGCGAAGCTCGATCACGACATCTCCAATCAATGCGCGCATCAATTCGTTCTCGGCCTGGAGCTGGTCGCGCTGACGGATCTGCGCATCGCGCTCGGCGAGGAATGCGGTGCGCCAGGTTTCCAGTCGCTCGATCTCATCGAGCAGGGCCTGCATGTCATCGCCAGTAATTTCCATGGAGTGGTGACCCCAGTCGATGGCTGATGCCCGGAGCTTCGCTTTGTCGATGGTCATTCGTGCACCTCACAACGCGCAGCGCAGCTCTCGCCCTGGGCGTCACAGCAGACCTGGCAGCCGGAAAGGGCCAGCAACAGGACTACGGTCATGGCGGCCTTCATACCCCCTCCCCGGCCGGCTGCCCGGCGCGCTTGATGTTCAACTTGGCCAGCAGGTGTGCGCGGCATGCCGCGGCGCTTGTTGGGATCTGCTGGATCTCCAGCAGGCGGACCTGCTTCTGGTTGGCGTACTCGTCGGCCAGCTGGGCGGCGCTCTTCTGGCTGTCATGGCCGATGCCGGTGGCGATGTCGCCCAGTGGCTCGCCGGCTACCAGCATGCGTATCGTGATGTCGTAGGCCCGGGCGAATACCTTCTCAGCCCGCTCCACCTCCATCGACCCAAGGTTCTGCGCTTCGCACTGCAGGGCCGCGTGGCGCACCGCTGTGTGCGTCCAAGCGCGTGACCCTGCCCTGCTCGGGTGGAAATTCTCCAGCGCCTCTGCCAGGGCCCGCGCAAGCGGCGGAATGCCCATCTCTTCCGGCGTCGGCTGGCACAGCTTGATGAACTTGCCGCTGCTCGGGGCGAAGTCGGTACCCAGCACCCGGCACTTCTGGATGCCGAAGCGGATCTGCTCCAGGGTGCTGATGTCTGCGGCGACGAAGGATTTGATCCAGCTGCGCTTGGCAGCCTTCAAGGCCTCGTCATCCGGCCACGCCTGCTTCCACGCCGGGAAGATGGCCTGCAGCTCCTTGAACAGGGCGTTGACCACTTCGGTGGTGCCGGGGTCGAGCTGCTTGGCCGGGGCCTGCGCCTCGGCTGGCAGGTTGCGGGCCGTGGCCATGATCTGCGTGACGCTGCGCAGTTTCGGTTGTTCGGTCATAGGTCACCTAAGTCGTCAGCCCAGGACGTGTCGCTGAAGTCCGGTCCATTGGCCTGGCGCTTCACTGGGAACGGGCGAACATTGCTCGCGGTAGCCATGTCGCGCTTCACCCACTTGACCAGCAGGCTCACCCAGGAGGCCTGGGTCTCACAGCGGCCTGATGCCGAGTAGTGGCAGACGAATGCGGCGGTCGCCTCATCGGTGAACAGGTCGACAGGAATTCCCATGCGGGCCGCGTAGGCCTTCAGCAGCTTCTGGTCAGGCTTCCACTCAAGGTCCATCTCGGTAGGAAGCTTTGGGTCAACGCCGGATTCCTCGCCCGCGCGTTGTGTGTTGTGTTCTTCCTTTCCATTCCCTTCCCTTCCGGGGCCAACTGGTCGACGACCAGTCGGCGACTCCTCGGCGAACTGTCGACGACCTCTCTCCGACTCGTCGTCGATTTCTGCAGGAGGGGCCGGGTATTTGAAGTTCTTTTTCTCGATCTTCTGGTGCTTCCAGCCACAGATGTGCAGGTAGTTCTTGCCTGCCACCCAGTAGCTACGGGTCAGCTCGGCGCCTTCCAGTTCGCCAAGGAGCGAGCTCACCTCCTCCGTGGTGATGTCATCACCGGGGAATACCAGGGCCTTGATCGTGCGGGCGGCCAGTGGGTGATTGCCGCCGTCATCGCAGAAGTTCCAGAGGCCAATGAACAGGAGCCTGGCCAACGGCCGGCAGGACATTACCTGCTCGCTCGACCAGAATTCGGGCTTGATGGTGCGGATGCGGGCCATCATTGGACCTCCAGGTTGTACTGCGCCCACAGGCCAGCCACCCAGGTAACGCCCTTGGGGGTGAATTTGGTCTGGTTGAAGGCGTGGCCGTTCTCGGCAGTGTCGGTTTTGACTTCGAAGCGCCCAGCGTCAATGTGCTGCTGATACGCCTGCCACTCGCCGCCCATGCGGTACATGATCTTCTTGTCGAGCAGGAACTCGCGGAAGCGGGCCTCATTGGCCCTGAGCAACTTGGCGGTTTGGCGGAAGCCCTTGAGCCCAGTGGATTCGACATACCTGTCGACGAACTCGGCTTTCGGCGCGGCGATGGCCAGGGCCTGCTGGGCGATCTGCTTCTGCTCCATCTCGTCGGCCCAGGCGCGGGCGGCGGCAACCGGGTCGGCGAAGTTCGGCAGCGTGGCGATAACGCGCGGTGACTCGACTGCATTGAGTCGGTCCAGCACGTTGCGGCGGACAGCCTTCGACTCACGCATCGAGATCAGCATGCACTGGTCCTTGGTCAGCATCAGGCCTTCGGACGCTGGGCCGCGGGAGTTCTTAACTACGAAAGTTTCGTAGTATTCGCCGTCGAGCTCGTCCTTGCAGCGTGCAGTGAAGTCGGCGCGCCGAACCTCGCTCTCGCCGTGTTGCATCCTGGCTTCATTGACCAGGGCGAGCAGATCAAAGCTGCTCATCGTGCGCGCCACAGAATCGTGCTTCGCGTTTTGTGGCGCGAGGAAAGATGGGGCTTGTATACTGGATTCCTGCAGATGCATAATTCACCTCAAGAGTTTTATGTGAAGCAGAGAGCCGGGCCGCAATCCCGGCTTTTTTGTGCCTGTAATTCAGAGAGGGCCTCTGCCCTACCCTGAAGAGTCCCTCGGTGAGGCCCTCATTGGGGCCACCAACTGCAGGACTTTGGCCTTACGGCGGCCAACCACTGAAAGAGCGCCACTGGCAACAGCTGCTTCGAACACCTGGTTCATCGCAGTGCTGAAATCCCAGTTATTGGCCCTCATCAGCCCCTCTATTCGCTGCCGCACATCTGGCGGCAGCTGATCAAGCTGCACGGTCATTTAGGCCTCCAAAGGGCCTTCAGCCCGCGATATCTTCTTGCTTGTCCTGCATCAGCTCCTCGATAACGCCGTTGGCAACGGCCCACTCGATGATTTCGTACAGATAGGTGGCGTGCTGCATGCGCGTCTTGCTCGCAGCCTTCCGGAGGATCCGGTCAAGCACTGGTTCAAACCGAACCTTCACCGGGATGGCGCGCTTCTGGCTGGGGTCTTGGTACATGCTCGTGTGGCTCCTTGCGGCTATTGAATGGGTCAAGCGGCGTGCTTGTTAGGGTCGAACGCAGGGTCGTCCTGGCGGCAGGCGAGCAGCTTCCCGCCGGACTCTTTCTCCAGAACACACTGCATTGGGTATGAGAAACCTCCAGCGGACCGGCACTGCGAAACACGACTTCCGCTCACGCGGAGCGCGTCGCCTATGGCTCGGCCCGAGCCGAAGAATTTCAGCGCTTCGTTGTAGGTCATGAATGGGTCTCCACTGCTTTGCTCGGAGTTTAGAAAAATTAACCGCACAAGGCAAGTTATCTAAACAGTCAAATGTTTAGAATCCTAAATATGGAATTTAAAGACCGACTCAAATCCCGCATGGAGGCTCTGGGCCTGCGTGCGACCGACATCAGCGAAGCCACTGGCGTATCAAAGGCAACGGTCACCTTCTGGGTGAACGGGACCAACGGCGCAAAGGGGAAAAACTTGCTGTCCCTGGCAAAGGCCCTGCGATGCAGCCCTGAATGGCTGTCCGAGGGGAAAGGCTCGCCAGAGCTGGAACCTCCTGCCAAAGCCAATGCCACCATGCTCGGCCCGATCTCCGTCTGGGACGATGAAACACCGCTGGACGACGACGAGGTCTACGTGCCGTTCCTCAAGGAAGTTGAACTGTCCGCAGGATCGGGACGTACCGTGATCGAGAAGTCGAGCAGCAGAAAGCTCCGCTTCGGTAAACAGACCCTTCGCAATCAGGGCGTGCAGTTCGACCAGGCCGTGTGCGTGACTGTGCACGGCAACAGCATGGAGCCGGTTCTACCGGACGGCAGCACGGTCGGTGTCGACAGGTCGTCGACTTCAGTGAAGGACGGAAAGATGTACGCGGTCGACCACGGCGGCGAACTGCGCGTGAAGACGCTGTACCGGATGCCCGGCGGCGGCTTGCGCTTCCGCAGCTTCAACCAGGACGAGCACCCGGACGAAGAGTACACCGCGCAGCAGCTGGTCGAGAGCGGAATCAGCGTGTTGGGAAAGGTGTTCTGGTACTCGGTGCTGCTGTGAGCTATGTTTGCGCCGGTATGCCCACGATTACAGAAAAGGAGCTGTGCTAAAGTGAGTGATAAGCCTAAAACGCCACCTCAACCAAGGCCTGTAACAATTCCAAACCGCCCCAGGCCCAACCAAGACGGATGGGGTCGTAAAGACAGTGGCGGCGGGCCCAACACCATCTCTGAAAGCAGACCTGTTCCGCCGAGGCCAAAAAGAGACCCGTGAGCATGAGCGATGCAGACATTGCTACACAGATTCATGAGCTTGAGTTTTATGTTCAGCGCAATGTCCGTTATCACATGCGCCGGGGAGCGTTCTTTTTGCGATGGGGACGTTTCACGGCTTTTGTCGGCGTCATTTTCGGATCCGCCACTGTCACTTCCTTGATTTCTGGTTCCTCCCCTTACCTCGTAGGGGCATCGGCGCTCCTAGTTACTTTGGCTTCATCGGTGGATTTAGTGGTTGGTACTGGGCAGCGAGCATGGCTGCACAACGATTTGCGAAAAAGGTATCTCGACATTGAAGCTGAGCTTCTCGTCGCGGGACCTGGTACTGATGCCGGCACCATCCGACAAATGAGAAGTCGAATTCGCAAAATCGAAGCTGATGAGCCGCCGACCCTTCCGGCTCTGGAGCTTCTAGCAAGAGATGATGTTATCCGCGCAATGTACCCCAAGGAGGAGGCCGATAAGCACGTGAGCAATCTGAGTTGGTTCAAGCGGACAACAGCACAGTGGTTCGACTGGGACACCTCTAGCGCATAGCTTCCTTCTGGTCTGCAAGCCCGCCCCTGTGCGGGCTTTTTCATACCTGCGTGATAGCGGATTGCCACAATGATAGGATGGCGGAAATACTCATGGAGGACCTAAATGCGAGCTTTCGGAATTATTGCGGTGACCATCGGCGCCCTGATGCTCATCGGCGCCCTGGTAATGGATGTTTCAGTGCCTGCAGGCTTGGGGCGCGTAAACAATATTGGGCTCATGGCTGAGCGGCAGAACTACACCATCATCGGAGGCATCCTTCTAATCGTAGGGATACTGATGGCTCGCAAGAGCGGGAGTCGGCCCCCTGCCGAAGCTGACAGTGACACACGTCCGTGCCCTGCTTGCGCTGAGCTGATCAAGACTGCAGCGACCAAATGCCGATTCTGCGGCGAGGTTGTAGAAGCCGTTCCGGCGCCAAAACTGAAACAGGGTTGGGTAGCCTCCATTCCTTGCCGCCCAGATGAAGATCGCAGTCGATCCGAGCAGGCCGTTATCGCTCTTGGCCTCCCAGTTGTGCCGATGGAAGGGTTCAACATCGCAGCTGGCCCTTTCTCAACCAAGGACGAGGCCAAAGCAGCTGTGAAGCGGCTATCCAGCGAGCACAGCATCTACGCCACTGTCGATTACCGAGACACCGTGAGCGGGAAGTTCCCTCCTCTTCTCGACTGACCCCACCACACAAGCCCGCCACCTCGGGCTCCCCCCGCCCAGGATCCGTCTTGCGCCCTTTTGAAGCCCGCCATTGAGCGGGCTTTTTTACGTCCAACTAAACCGCTCGCGCCAAGAAAGTTAAGTTTTCTAAAAATACCCCTTGACCAAATCTGTTTAGTTTTCTAAATTTCACCTCAAGCAGTCACCAACCAGGGACTGCCGAGGCCCTCACCGGCCGCCGCTCTTTCACATTGATGGGAACCTCGCGGATCGATCCCCTACATGGGCAGCCCCTTGCGGGCATCGCTGAAAGGCGAACAGTGCGAGCAATAAATTCGATCCCCATGCCAGCTCTGGAACTGGCCAGCTCGAAATCAGGCGCTTACGGCGCGGATGGAGGGTTGAGCTGCAACGCTCCCTGCCGGGTAGTCCTCAGAACGGGCTGATGCACTGGTACAGCGGGCCACGCCGGGGAACCGGTGGCGGCTGCAGCAACTAAGAACTCGCCCAGGCCACCGTGGCGTGTAACGGAGCCCAGCAATACCGATTTCACTCGCAGCCATTCCCACGAGTGGCTGCTGGGAAATCAACCGCCCTGGAGGGCAAGACGATGAGCTGCACCTGCATCAGCGATGCCGTGAAGCTGGTTACAGACCAGCTTGCTGAGGAGGAGCCAGGATCCGGGCCTTTCTACATGCGCGCAGAGGGACACAACCTTTCGCTTAACGTCGAGACCGGAAAGGCCATGCGCCGATTCTGCGTCGAAGTCACAGGCCACTACATGGCGCCGAAGAAAACCGGCGGCATGAAGCGCGTGAACAAAACGGTTTCGGTGGTCGCGAACTATTGCCCTCTGTGCGGCAGGGCCTGCACCGCCGATGCGCAAGAAGAGACAACCAGCGCCACGTCAGCCTGACGAAAACTGCCCGATGCCCTGCTCCCCATCGCAGGCTGCATCGGAGTGCGCAGTGTGTAGCTCAGCGCGGTAGAGCAGCGAGCCCGAGCGGTCCGGAACGCAGAGGCTCACACACATGCAGGTCGCCGGTTCGACCCCGGCCACACTGCGCACCCCGATGCATCCCGCATCCCCTTCCCTTCACATACGACCGCATTGGCAGGCGCCAGGCCACCTTTCACGGTGGGTTTGGTCACCCGCGCCTGGCTCCTGGCCAATGCGGTCCAGAGGATCACCAAAATGCACTACTGCACCGATACCCAGGCCGTGTGCCGGGGCTGCGGCCTCAAGTTGCGCGGATCGCCTTCTTGGAAAGGTGGGCTTGCCCATCACCCCGACCCCAAAGGAGAGGTTCACCGCTGCCACTACGGCGGCTGGGTCTGCTCCCGGCGCTGTGACATCAAGGCCTGCGTCGAGCTGGAAGGAACGATGCCCGGATGTGGCGGAGTGAACAGCTTCGAGCGCCTTTCTTCTTACGCCAAAGAGAGCATCAACCGCCATTGGCCGGAGGCAGCATGAGCGGCTGGATCAAGTGCAGCGACAGGCTGCCCGAGCTGCCAAAGGGCGGCGGCAAGGCCTGGGTAATCGCCTACACACCAGCACGCAAAGCGCAGAGCGCCTTCAATGGCGCCCGCTTCCTCTACTGGAACGGCATTGACTGGCGCTACGGGGATGGCTCGCGTTTCGAGCACCGCGTGACGCACTGGCAGCCACACCTCACCCCACCCACTGAGTAACCCGCCACCAGGAGGCGACCATGGGCGCACTTCAAGCAGCACAGTTTGAGTACGACGACCGGATGCCGCCGGCGGTGAGTGAAAGCTCGGCGGAGGAGCGCTGGATCGACGACGGTATCGCCGAGCTGATGGCGCGCCGCGACTTCGTGTTTCAGCGCCGCATGCGCCCCAAGCAGGGCGTCACCTACGAGCGCTTCGCCCAGGCGGTGGATGAGTTCGTGATGGGCCAATTGGGCCTGAACGGCATCAGCAACTCTGTATTGGGCCGCCTGGTTCTGGCGGCGCGCTGCAAAGTGACCAGCGATGCAGCAGCGGCCGCCGACGAGATCATAAGCGTGGCCAACCCTGAATCGGCGCTGGAAGAGATCGCCCGCCAGCTGCTCACCCCCTTCGCCAAAGAAGGAGTGCTGGCTCAGGCCGAGGAGGCGGAATGAATCCTCACAGCGTGGCGGTTCGCGCCATCAAGGCCGCAATCGAAACGATGCTTCTGCCGGGCTCTGGCCCGGTGGAGGACGCCAAGGCCGGAAACGCTGGTGGTCGCCTACTTCTCTCTTCTGGCCATCGACTCCAACGAGTTCAAACACTACTGCGAGCGCATTCGGCGTATTGCCGTTCGGCGCAAGGAGGCTGCATGACTACGCCGATCTTCATGTCGATCGTTGACGAGCAGGTGGCAGAGGTTGCCCAGGCCGTGCCAGATGACCGCATCCTGATGGTTTTCAAGGGCCTGACCCTGGAGGACGCCATGAATCAGGCGCGGCTGGCTCACATCGAGAATCCTGCGGCCTGGTCTGGTCGAGCCTACCTCTGCGGCATCTGCACACTGGCCTACGAGGTACGCACGTGAGTGGCCAGCAGGCCTGGAGCCGGGCGTTCTGGCGCGGCCCCATACGCAAAAAGCCCGGCGCATGGCCAGGCTTTTTCATTTGGGTGCATCTACAACTGAGAATTATTCCAATGGGCGCTTGTGATAACTATAACGCTCCGCATGGGATACCCTCGATGGGTCCGGTGGCCCCTGTTTCTTTTCTCTTCGAAAGGGAGGGCTGTCGAAATAGTCGTCACGATCCTCTTGGCATACCCTTCTGTCGTGATCGACTGCTCTCTCTAGCGGCCTCTCGTTACCGGCTGGCTGGCTGATCTGTCTGTCACTATCTACGCCATACCTGTCTCTGGACATACACACCTCTCAATGCTCAGAAGTCCTGAGCAACTTGAGTATGCGCTTCAAAATCTTCCAGAAAAATTAAAACGGACCACCGGGACAGATCTTAGATTTCTACGCATCGCTAGATCGTATGCTCAATTCAATTCACTCACGCGCCTGTCGTCGGGATTTTCAACTTTTATTAGCAGGGTAAAACTTCCAGTAAGGCCCTGGCGCAGCTCTCTGGGCATCAGGAAGGAGAAATGGATAAGCCAAGAACCATCATTCATTCGGAATGTATCACCTCGGTAAAGAGCTACATCCGTCTCGCTGACGCCGATCCGGCTGGCGATGTCTAGATCACTTGGCGCATCCGACATGCTTATGCCCTCGCGTTCGCTATGGAGTGACCACGCTGTGCATTTGGGCGCGTTATCGTTTGTGGATCGGCTTGGCCGTGTGAGGGTTCATCCAAACAACCTTCGGCCTACCTGCTGGCAATCCGCTGACTCCAGAGGGCACGCTTTCAATCTGGCCTCCATGATTGATGAAGATTTCAGTCTGCTCATTTAACTGCTCATGGGCACGCTGGGTCTCGGGGGAAATGGCCTGGTGCATAAATGCTACCTGAAGTGAAGAGCCGAAGAAAAACGGCTACCAGGTCAGTATACAGGTCATCCGAAGAACCCATGCACTTTTAGACGGGATACCGAAAATTGGCAGCAAAATAACGACAAGATCCTTCCAGTTTTCATTTGTACTGAACGCTCCGCCGCTGCTGTAAAGCCGCATTTCCATAAAACTACTCGCCACCTCACTTCGTAGCTCGTTGAGGCAATTCAAGCTGCGAGCGCACAACATCCACCGCAGCCAGAACCGAGAGCGTACCTCCGTGCCTGGGTGACCTGGCATTTCCCCTTTCAACTGACGGCGCCGGCCTGGCGCGAGGTTTTCCAATGTCCACTACCAACATGCGCATCTGGGAGCAGGTGCAGACCACCGATACCCGCTACACCAAGAACGCCGAGGTCGGCGGCCAGAAGATCACCAGCCTGAACGGCACCGCGATGGTCATGAAGGCGACCGAAATGTTCGGCCCGGTCGGTATCGGCTGGGGCTGGAAGGTGCTTGAGGAGCGATTCGATGACGGCCACGAGGTGTTTGCCGGCGAAGGCGACAAGCGAATCTGTTTAGGCCGGGAGATCGGCCATACCGTCAAAATCCAACTCTGGTTCATGCAGGACGGCCAGCGCGGCGAGGTCGAGCAGTACGGGTGCACCCGGTACCAGTACAAGACCAAGTACGGCATGACCACCGATGGCGAGGCGCCGAAGAAATCCCTCACTGACGCCATCAAAAAAGCCCTGTCCATGCTGGGCTTCAGCGCTGACGTGTTCCTTGGGATGTTCGACGACCAGAACTACGTCCAGCAGCTGCAGGCCGAGCAGGCCATCGAGCAGGCCGAAGACCGCCAAGCCGAGATCGAGCGCCAACAGCAGGAGCGCCTGGACTTCATCAAGGACACGATCGAGACCATGCAGAAGGCGGTGACGCCGCATGAGCGGAAGAAGATCCACGACCACGCTGTGCGCAAGCTCATCGGCCGTAAGGATGAGAAAGGCGCGGCGCGGATCTCGCTTGAACTGAAAAACCTCGACGCCGGTAAACCTCAGGAGGCCGCAGCATGACCCAGCTCTATGCACTCACCGGCCAGATGGCCGAACTGGCAGCCATGTGTGACACCGACGACGAAGGCCTGAAACAAGCCATTCAGGACACCATGGCCGGCATCCAGGGCGAATTTGAGGTGAAGGCCGACAACATCGTCATGCTGCGCCGGAACATCGAAGGCGACATCAGCGCGATCGACGCGGAAATCGACCGCCTCAACGAACTCAAGCGCATCAAGGCTAACAGCGTGACGGCGATCACCGACTACCTGCGCCGGAACATGGACGCGGCCAACATCAAGTCGATTAAGCGCCCGCTGTTCACCATCAGCCTGGTTACCGGCAAGGAAAAGGTGATCGTCGACAACGAGGACGCTGTACCGGACGAGCTGACGTCGGTGGTGACCAAGATCGCGCCGAACAAGAACGCCATCGCCGCCAAGCTCAAGGCCGACCGCGAGCACAACGAGGCCGTCCGCAAGCGCATGGCCGCCGGCGAGGACTGCGAAGACGAACTCATCCCCGAGCCAGGCTGGGCGCACCTTGAGCGCGGCGAAAGCTCGATCCGCATCAAATGAGGTCAGCATGAACCAATCCATCGACCTGGAGGCCGCCAAAGCGGCCTTCTTCGCGTCTGGAGGCCAGCTTGTTGTGCTGGAGGGATTCACCTATCGGCCGCTGCCGGATCGCAAACACCCAGCTCCATCGCCGAAGAAGCGCCGCGGCCTGCCGCCAGTGCAGAACGGAACGCGCCAGGAAAAGGCCAAGGCCAAAGCCGAAATGGTCGCCGAGCTGGCATCCACGATGACCTGCCGCGAAGCATCCCAAGCTCTGGGCGTGCCCCAGGCAACGCTCTGGGACCTGGCAAAGCGCAACGGCTTCACCTTCGTCTCTGCGGCGCGCGGTAAGCACACGCCGAAGCCCGATGATGAAGAGCGCGACGCCAATCTGGCTGAGCGAATCCAAGCACTTAAAGACCAAGGCCTTTCGCGTCACAGGGCCACGCTGAGCCTAGAGATCGGCCACACCACCATGAGCCGCATCATCAAGAAGTTCGGTATCGATTTCCCGGTAAAGAAGCGGAGGGATTAGCCATGCCACGGGTCAATCCTAAAAAGATTCACCCCCTTCCCTACTACCAGGGTCGGACCACGCGAGCGGCCGGCAGGTGTCGGGCTTATCAGCCGCACCCCGAAATGACTATCGACAGCGCATGGTGGCTGGCCGGCTGGCACGATTGCGACATGGAGCTATCCCTTGAACCGAAAGATCATCCGATCGCTGCAGCTGCACAGGCGGCGTGAGCAGTTCAACCTACCGCCCAGCGGATTGAAGGAGGTGCCGTATGGCGATGACTCCCCAAGAGCGAGACGAGAAGCGCAAAAAGAAAGAGGCCAAGGCCGGGGTTGAAGAGCTGCGAATGAAGACCCGCGCCGGCACCCGCCAAGCTCTTACCGAGATCATGCAATGGGCCGAGGTCGAGGAAAACGGCGAGGCCATGACCCTGCTGATCCACCGCATCCATGAATTAGGGCCTGAAGCGGCCCTCCACTTCCTCAGCGCGCCGCGCCACGAAATCAAGCTCTCGAGTTCTGTGGTGCGCAAGCTCGACCAGTTCAGGCTGAGCCGCGAGCTGCGAGCGCCGGGCCTGGAGCTCGGCGAAGACCCAGACGATACCGGCCTGATCCTGCTCGCTGAGCGCGCCTGAACCCACCTATTCCACCATGCCGCATCCGGCCACGGAGGGCGGCGAGGGTCACCATCTGCCTGCCAGGTAAAACATGCCTCCAGCAAAACAGGTCAAAAAGAAGCCCTTCAGTACCTCGCCAAAATCAGCAGCACCTGAAAGCCAGGCTTCGACCTGTGCGGCCAGAAAAAAGAATGCGATGAGCAGAACGACGCTCGCGATCCACCGCTGAATTTTGAACCTGGTCTTGTCGGCTCCAAACCACAGCATGAAGGCCTCCTTCTAGCCATCCGTCCATCCAACCACAATAGCTCGCGCAGCTTCCCCTAGCCACGGAGGGGCGGCGCATGCATGGAGAAAGCCATGAACGTCGAGACATCGACCGTCACCAAGCTGCTGATCACCGAGGCTCCGAACCTCGACCCAATCAGCGTGTACCTCGAAGACCTGGCGCCCTGCAAAGGCAAGATCACCGTCAGCTGCTACGACAAGACCTGGCACGCCTACTGGGGCGGCATGTGGGATGGCCTGAACATTGGCCAGTTCTTCTGCAAGCTGCACGACGCCTACATCATCGGCTACTTCGACCGGGCGCTGAGCTCGCGCCGGTTCAGTGCTGAGGCCCTGGCCGACAAAGCTCGGAAGGTGATCGTGCAGATGAGGCGCGACAGGGATCTGGATGCAGAAGACGCCCGGAGCCTGCTCGACGAGGCTGAGGATGTTCGCCACACCAGCTCGCTCAATGAGTGCGGGGGCGTCCACCGCGAGTTCATGCACCGAGTGTTCGGTGACGACTGGTGGAACCTGCCGGCTGACGCCATGGAGCCGAACCCGGACTGGGCCTACCTCTGCCGAATCATCGAGACGGTGCAGCAGGCCCTGGCCAAGCAATTCCCGATCGCCGCCTGACCCTCCGGCGCTGCCCCCAGCGCCTCAGACAGGACCTCTTCGATCGGGGATAAGACACTTGCCATCAAACGGGCTATATCGAGGCGAGGTGGCGACATTGCTTTGGAACAAAACAAACGCTTCGACTGCGACGCCGGGCAGCCCGCGACATGCGTCCATTTTCCGTCTACCTGCAATGCGTTCTTCAGGGCCGAAATCTTCAACATCGGCGGTCGAGAGGCTTTTGGCTAGGAAAACCACCAGGTTGGATACATCAGTGTCTTCTCTACGCTCTGCCGGGTTGTCGAGCAGGAGCTCAATGATACGGGCTCGGTAAGCCCACCACCGCACCTCGCTACCCCGCTTTTTTGACTGGCGTGCCTCCTCGAGCAGTAAGTCGAGTTTCTGTCGCTCTGCCTGGCTTAGCGGTCGCCATTCCAGCTCGTTGATGAACACCGCGCCTCCCAAAGCACGACTTAGACGTCTCGCTTAAGTGTGGCACAGATCGCCGTACACGGCGCTGCCCGCCTGCGCCTTCCCCTATTCAACGGCAGGGTCGGCGCCAAGGCCTTTCCGGTAGCGGGCAATCTCGATGATCTGGCGCAGGCAGATGACCATTTCCTTTTTCATCTGGTCGTCCGGCAGTCCGATCTTTTTCAGCATCGCCTGGGCTTCTTCCTCGATCGAGGCAAGGGCCTCAGTATCGCTTTTCAGTGTCATGGCGACCTCCACCAGGTCGTGTAACCCATGAAGTGATAGCCCACGAGAGTCACGAGCGCCACGCGGCGCCTTCCCCTATTCAACGATAACGCCTCCCCGGCGAGGGCGGCGCCTGCCTGGAGGCACCATGAAGATTCAGATCAGGACGCTCTACAAGTGCGGCTCCTGTGGCGACATCCACGACGATGAGGATGGAGCCAGGGAGTGCTGCCAGCCAGGAGTGGAGGAGATGTTCGAGTGCCCGGTATGCAAGACCATCCACGACGGTGAGGACGAGGCTCGCTTGTGCTGCGGCAGCGACTCGATCAAATGCCCGTCCTGCTACCGGGACCACTCATCCATCACGCTGTCGTTCCAGGCAATCAAAATCGCCGGCCACTGCACTTCCTGCAACCCAATGTTCACCATCGACCAGCAGCAGGCCATTCAGGACTTGCACTACCACGAGACCGGGCGCCGGGAGCACCTGTTCGACTGACCTCTCGCGAGAACA
This sequence comes from Pseudomonas sp. NPDC086566, assembly GCF_050280885.1. Taxonomy (NCBI): domain Bacteria; kingdom Pseudomonadati; phylum Pseudomonadota; class Gammaproteobacteria; order Pseudomonadales; family Pseudomonadaceae; genus Pseudomonas; species Pseudomonas sp. NPDC086566. The sequence goes on along the minus strand of NZ_JBNNWD010000001.1, from coordinate 468,788 downwards.
CTATGACCACAGCAATCGACCTGTTCGCCGGCCTCGGCGGATGGAGCACCGGCGCGCGCGCCGCAGGAGTCCAGGTTCTCTGGGCGGCAAACCACTGGCCGGTCGCCGTTGAATGGCACAGCGCCAATCACCCAGACACGCAGCACGTCTGCCAGGACCTGCACCAGGCGCGCTGGGAGCAGGTGCCGGCGCACGACGTCCTGCTTGCCTCGCCCTGCTGCCAGGGACACGCCAAGGCCCGCGGCAAGAAGTCGGGCAACCCCGAGCATGACGCCTCGCGCTCGACGGCCTGGGCGCCTGTATCGGCCCTTGAGTTCCACCGTCCGCAGGCGGCAGTGATCGAGAACGTGCCTGAGTTCACCGACTGGGTGCTCTACCCGGCCTGGCTGCAGGCGGTGCAGGCGCTGGGTTATCAAGCCGCGCCCCACATCGTGGACTGCGCCGACCTCGGCGTCCCACAGCACAGGGTGCGCCTGTTCATGGTGCTGACTCGCAGCAAGGCACCGCTGATGCTTCAGCTGCCGCAGGAACGACATGTGCCGGCTGCCAGCTTCCTCGAATTCGACTCCGGGCGATGGTCGCCAATCGAGAAGCCAGGACGGGCCCAGGCCACGCTCGACCGAGTGCGCAACGGGCGCCAGCGCTTCGGAGATCGTTTCATCATGCCCTATTACGGCAAGGGCTCCGGCACCACCGGCCGCGACATCAACCGGCCTATTGGCACCATCACCACCCTGGACCGCTGGGCCCTGGTCGACGGAGACCGCATGCGGATGCTCAGTGCCAGAGAGGCCCTGGCCGCCATGTCGTTCCCGGCTGACACCCTGCGCCCAGACAACCACCGGCTGACCATGCACATGGCCGGTAACGCGGTACCACCACTTGCGGGGCAGCGAGTAATCGAGGCGCTCCTGAAGGCCGCATAACCTCCCCTCGGGGCGCTAGCCGTTCTGTACTTCTCGTGCCTGTATGGTCGTGCCGTCGTACATGGTGAGTACGAGGTTTTTCAAGACGCCAGCCAGACGATTCGGAAATCGCGGGGTTCCATTTCCATCAACCTCGTTATAGATGAAGTTGTTTCCTTCGAGCCAGCCAATCGGCACTCGATGATGTTTGCAGTCGAAATACTGTCCATCTTGGAAAAAACCATCAAAGACCACCCCGTTTGCTGGATTTTCCAGGCAGTACCGCAGCCCAGGCTTCATTCCTGTGGAAGCTTCAAGCATTTCAATGCTCCTCAAATACGACCGAAGTTTTAGCGTAGTTGAAAGCTCCACTTGTCCCCTCAGTTTCGGCCCCGGAACAAAACTAAATAGAGGTATCCCATGACCACAGAAAACCGATCCAGCAACACCGAGATGGCTGCGAAGCTGAGCCCATGCCCGTTCTGCGGTCAACACGACGCCTTCGTGGAGCAGCTCGACAGCGATGCCTCTGTCGTCATCTGCCAAGGCCGAATTGACGAGTATTCAGCCTGCCTGGCTCGCGGGCCTGTCGGGGTCCAGCAGCACGAAGACGAGGTTCAGCCAGGCCGTGACCAGGCAGTGAAAGAGTGGAACAAGCGCGCCGCCGCTGTGCCCCACCCCGAACCTATAGCCTGGATGGTTGGCACTGCCCTGGTGGACCAAAGAAGAGGCAGAGAGGGATGCGGCAGAGATGAACCTACCAGTGATTGGCTTGGGCCCAATGACCGATACCGGCGAGACACAGCGGCTGCGAGAAGCGCTGAAGTTCTACGCCGACCGGGGCCACTTCGCTGAGGACATTGGCAGCGACTGGGACAACGTTAGCGGCGAGCCCGCCAACGTCCTATGGCACGAACAGGAAGCTTGGTTTGTCGAGGACGGCTCGATTGCCAGGGCCGCGCTGTTGAGAAAGTCTGAGCAGGATCAAGGCTGAGAATCGCAGATCCCTCTGCGATTTCGGGTCAGGCCGGTAACGAAGGCTGAGCTTTCTGGCTCAGGAAGATGGCCCAAGCATCATATGACTTCTGGTGCCAGACCACCGCGTCGTCCCAAGAAACGCCCTTGATCTCGCCGTTAGAAATTAGGTGCCTAAGCCTGGAATTTGAGGCATCCAATTCGAGGAGGTGCCGATGAGCCGCGTATCGAAAATCATCGTTGCTTAGCATTGGACTGTTGTCCTGAAGGGCTGGCTCGAGGATACGTGCCGATGTCCCTGTGCATTCATTGTGACATCAAATCGAAGCGGTTACTCCGTAAATCGGCACGGAGCACATTTGTACTCCACTGCGTTGTAACCCCTCTCCCTCTACCTGGATGCGGCGTGACGATCTGCTGCAGACACACCCTTTACAGCAATACGGCGAGCGCGACCCACGCCCCAATCGAGTGCCCGGGTCATCGACTCACCAGGCCGAGAATCGAAAGCCTCCTCATGGATGGCCATGCCGCTAAGTGCGTACACACCGATGAACATCTGGGTCGTACCAGTTCGCGACAGGCGCACCTGCACGTCAATGAAGGTGCCGTCACTGAGCGTTTCGTCGTGAGTGCGATGGTGCAACGTGGGGTCTGCCCAGTCCCAAAAAACATCACCGCGAATTCTCATGCCGCCCTCCTACGACTTTAGTTGTATGCCTCAACCCACCATAGCCAACGGGAAGCGGCAATCAACAGGACTCGGAAAGGTTGAGAACTGAATCGGACAAGCGGAGCGCGATCAATCAGGCTTGTCTATGGTTGCGGCGAAAGCCATCCAATCTTCGAACGCTTTACGATGCTGACTGCACACATAGTCCCACTCGGCGCCGGAGATATGCCCGTATGCAACCTGACTCATGGTGGCCGTAGTTTGCATGTCTAGCTCACGCAGCAACTCATACGCCCGAAACTGTTTCTCCCTGTTCACTCTATCCATCGTCGTCACCAATCTGTGAGGCACGCCGGAGAGCCTACCTACCCGGTGGACCCCACCTGCGCGACATAAGTCATTAAACCTCCTCTCTCCTCTATTCAATGACGCGATATGCACCCAGATCGGAATGATATTGGGTTCCGGCCGCTCAATTTCGGTAGGCTGAGCTAGCCTTGGAGGCTAGGAGACGTAACCACGGAGTGCTGATGGGTAGTAAAGATAAGCTGATCACCGTACCGCTCGACGTGCTGGAAGCAGCGCTGGAGGAACTACCGGAAGGAAGCGCAGCAGCGGTACGAATACTGAAAGCGCTAGAAGAAACACCGTCGAAGGAGCCAGTGGCGTACCTCGCCCAACGCCGAGACGGGAAGCAAGGCGGCAGGTTTTTTGCCACGCAGCCTGGGCGCCATTACGATCCCAAGTTCTACCGAGGCCCTATCCCAGTGTACGAGGGACCTGTCAGGTGACGGGGCGGGTTGGCCCGTCGCTTCGGGCCGACCCTTGTAACAACTCACCCGGATGCCACCGTCGGTCTCGCTGCAGACACGCCCTCAACGGCGATTTTCCGCGCCCGCCCTACACCCCAAGCCATCGCACGAGTCATCGACTCGCCAGGACGTGAATCGAACGCCTCCTCGTGTAAGGCCGCGCCTTCAGGTGCGTAAACGCCGATAAACATTTGTGTTTGCCCTGTGGATGAAAGCCTCACCTGCACATCAATATGCGTTCCGTCGTCCAGTGTTTCGTCATGGGTACGGTGGTGAAGCGTTGAATCGGCCCAATCCCAGAACACATTTCCACGAACTCGCATGTGACCCTCCTCCAATCTTTTTTTCATCCATTACAGGGCCAAAATAAATCACAAACAATAAAGTTCAAGTGACGTAGGTCAGAAAAACTAGCGAAGCGACAGCTGGCTTTAAACTTATACAATCTTGGAATTCTGTATAGGTTTTATAGGATCAAGAAGATTGCCCCCTTTTTCTCGCTTCGGCTGTAAGCGAATCGGCAAATTCAATCCAGGCGCTGAATGCAGCGCGGTGCGCATCGCATGCAGCTTGCCATTCTGGCCCTCCCAAGCGGCCGTACGCTACCTGATTCATAGTGTTTGAAGTGAGCGAGTCCAGCTCTCTCAGCAATGTGTAAGCGCGATATCTTTTTTCTATATCCGGCATGGTCTTTATCCATTTTGCACAGCAAGGATTTGAGCCTTCCAAGACTTCTGCCCGGTGGACCTCCCCTGGTCACACTTATTTCCTCCGATATTAACTAATCCGCCGAATGGCGGCGAGGCAAAGCTATGTCTCAAACATTTCCATACAGCAACGAGCGCCAGCTCTCCCCGCGAAACCCAACCCGAACCTACACCCGCACTGGCGCCTGGGCGCTGGATTGATGAGAGGTATGAGCTGTGACCGAGATCGAAGAACTACTGCTGGCCGCCAAGGCCGCCGGACTTGAAGTTGAGCCCTGCACATGCAGCGATCCGAAATGGCCGCTGCGCATCAAGGGGCAGTCGGGCACTCGGGCTCATTGGAACCCAAGCATCAACGACGGCGATGCATTCAAGCTGGCAATTGGCCTGGGCATGCAGATCAACGTCGAAGGATCTGGTGAGGATGAGGCCGTCTGGGCTGATGACACCATGATCTGGGTGAACAGCGAGTATGGCCAGGGTGATCGCCGGAAGGCGGCGCGTACAGCCATCGTCAGCGTTGCTGCTCAGCGCGGGGAGAAGATGCCATGACCGACTTGATCGAAGTGAAGACGGCAGACCTGGCCGGCGAGGCGCTGGGCTGGGCAGTTGGCAGGGCTGAAGGCCTGGACGTGTTCCTCGCACCGCCGCAGTACGGGGACCCCTGGCGTGTGTTTGCCCGGTACCAGGCCAGCGCCACCGAATACACCAAGCGCTTCAACCCTTGGGAGGACTGGGCGCTTGGTGGTCCGCTGATCGACAAGCACCACGTTCAGACAAGTTTCGATGGCGCGGGCTTCAGCCGAAGCCCAACCGGAGAGTACTGGTGCGCCTACGTCTGCAAGGCCACCGGCCAGGAAGTGTTTCCGAGCGGCGACGGACCCAGCGCGCTGACAGCCTCATGCCGAGCGATAGCGCAGGCCAAGCTCGGCGATACCGTCCAGGTACCGAAGGAGCTGATCCATGGCTGACTTCAACGACACACAGCGCCTGGACTTCATCTTGGCGCGAGGTCGGCAGGTCGTTTTGGAAGGGATGGGTACCAACGGTCGGGGCACCTTCTTCTACGAACTCTACGTGCAGGAAGGTGTCTGGCCAGACGCGAAGTACGCGTGCCTTCACCTCGAAGGCCCTGACGACTTTCAACCAAGTCAAGAGCAGAACCGCCAGGCTATCGACCTGGCAATGGAGGCCCAGCCATGATCCTGCCCCTGATGTACATGGCCTACCTGATCTACAGGGGGCCTCGATGAGCAAGAACTGCAACACCTGCAAATGGCTGGAGTGGGTTGACGGTGAAAGCGAGTCGGACACCGGCTTCACATGCAACAAGCGCCATCAGCAGATGTGGGCCGACGGCCGCGAGCAAGAGCTGCTCGACAACCTGGAGCGCGACGATTACCGCGCGCGCTACAAACGCTGCTTCGAGCCAGAAGCCTAACCCTTCCCCCTACTACTCAAGCCCGCCGACATGCGCGGGCGAGGATGACCTATGTCCGCAACCAACCGATTCCACCAGGTCGCCAACGATGCACTGGTGATGATCAGTGAGAACCTGCAGCCAGGCGCCAAATTGGCGCTGGTTATCTACACGGCAGGCGAGCCAGAGCTGGATATCGTTCTGAAGGACAGCGGCCTCGACGTCGATGAGGTCGTGAACACGTTGCGCCGGCGCGGAGGCCTCAGCCTCGACGGTGAAAACGTCTATAAGCGCTCGCTCTGCGAAGTCATCATCGGCGCCCTTGCCATGGGCAAACAGAACAATAACCCGCCGCCTGCCGATCACTGGGGCCTGGAATTCTGGGATATCGGGCGCGCCGAGGGCGCACTGCAGGAAGAACTGGTGCAGGCGCTGCGCCTGGTGCGCAAGGAGCTGGATTCCTGCCAACGCGTAATCCACTACGCCGGAGGCTTCACGCCTGCCTACGTCGACGATGCCCAAGCCGCTATCAAGGTTGCTGATGCGGTGCTTACGAAAATCCCCGCCTGACCACCAACCTGCCGCCACTGGCGGCCTGGAGACTCTGATGCATTCAAAAAGGAAAAAGCCAGGCGATGAACACGCCGGGCAGGAACAAGCCGTTGTCCAGGAAATGGACAAGGTAACGGAAGAGAAGATGGCCGACCTGTTGGGCATCACGCTGCGCGCCCTTCAAACCAGGCGACAGCGCGGAAAAATCCCCGAGGGCGTCTGGAACAAAAACGGTCGCAACATCATGTACAGCAGATGGAGATATGAGGAATGGCTCGAAAGCCTATGGGTCTGCCCCCTGGAATTGAAATCCGAGGAGACTCGCTCCGAATCCGTTTCACTTGGAACGGTGAGCGTCGCGGGGAAACCGTCGCACATCCCCCGACAGCGCAGGGGATCAAAGCTGCCAGCCGTTTACGTGATCAAGTAGTCAACCTGATCCGGCACAACCTACTCGATGATGAAAAGTACGCCGAGCTCTTCCCGGGCTCGGAGGCAGCGCGGCAAGCCGCAGACGCTATGCCCAGCCTGGGCGCCTACACCCAGATGTGGCTGGACAGCCGGGACATCGTTCAGGGCACCCGGAACAACTACAAGAGCATCTTCAACATCTACTGGATGCCATACCTCGGCTTGCGCCGGCTAGATATGATCACCCCAACCATGCTGCGCGGGGTGATTTCCCAGATCCAATGGACATCCGCCGGGGTGAAGCGCAATGCGATCATCAAGCTGTCGAGCGTATTCAAGACTGCTGTGTTCGACGGATTGATTACCAAGAATCCAACCGCCTCGCTCGACAAGCCGAGGCCGGTGAAGAAGGTCGTCGACCCCTATACCAGGACGGAGGCCGAGACAATCATCTCGCACCTCTATGCAACGCTTCCCAAGTACTCCCAAATCTACGCGGCGTTCTTCGAGTTCTGCTTCTTCACTGGGGTCAGGCCTGGCGAAGCCATGGGCCTGAAGTGGGAGGATGTCGACCTGGATCAGCGATCGGCAACGATTCGCCGGATCATCGTCAACCGAGCCCCCGAAGAGCGCACGAAGACTAAGCATCACCGGGTGGTGCTGCTCAACGAACGCGCTCTAAACGCCATCACCCAGGCCCAGCGGATGGCGACTCTTCGACGCATGGCGTCGAAATCGGCCCATCCAGTGAGCCCTTTTGTGTTCCAACCGAGCAAAGGTGGGCTGTGGATCAACGAGCCAAGTGTTACAATCCGCCACTTCAAATCGGCGCTCAAGGCGCTGGACATCCGTGAACGCCGTCAGTACGACACCCGCCACACCTACGCAACCATGTGCCTCATGTCTGGGATGAACCCTGCGTTCATCGCGAACCAGCTAGGCCACAGCGTCGAGATGTTGCTTTCTACCTACGCGAAATGGATCAGCTCCTCCTCGGATTGGAGGGAGCTGGAGAAGCTGCCGCCCCGAGTCGAATTGGCCCAAAATTGGCCCAAAACTGACGAGAGGGCCTAAATACACCTCTGGAACCCCCGCAGGACAAGCACTTGATCTCTACCGCCAACATCACCATGCAGTTCGGCTCCAAGCCGCTGTTCGAAAACGTTTCGGTCAAATTCAACAACGGCAACCGCTATGGCCTGATTGGCGCCAACGGTTGCGGCAAGTCGACCTTCATGAAGATCCTCGGCGGCGACCTGGAGCCATCCGCTGGCCAGGTCATGCTTGAGCCGAACACCCGCCTGGGTAAACTGCGCCAGGACCAGTTCGCCTACGAAGAATTCACCGTGATCGACACCGTGATCATGGGCCACGGCCAGCTGTGGAAGGTCAAGGCCGAGCGCGACCGTATCTACTCGCTGCCGGAAATGACCGAAGAGGACGGCATGGCCGTCGCCGAGCTGGAAACCGAATTCGCCGAAATGGACGGCTACACCGCCGAATCCCGCGCCGGTGAACTGCTGCTCGGCCTGGGTATTCCGCTGGAACAGCACTTTGGCCCGATGAGCGAAGTGGCACCTGGCTGGAAGCTGCGGGTACTGCTGGCCCAGGCACTGTTCTCGGACCCGGACGTGCTGCTGCTCGACGAACCGACCAACCACCTGGATATCAACACCATCCGCTGGCTGGAAAACATCCTCACGGCGCGTAACAGCACCATGATCATCATTTCCCACGACCGGCACTTCCTCAACAGTGTGTGCACGCACATGGCCGACCTGGACTACGGTGAGCTGCGCCTGTTCCCGGGCAACTACGACGAGTACATGACCGCCGCGACCCAGTCGCGCGAGCAGTTGCTTGCCGACAACGCCAAGAAGAAAGCCCAGATCGCCGAACTGCAGACCTTCGTCAGCCGCTTCTCGGCAAACGCCTCCAAGGCCAAGCAGGCGACTTCGCGTGCCAAGCAGATCGACAAGATCCAGCTGGCCGAGGTCAAGCCTTCGAGCCGTGTCAGCCCGTTCATTCGTTTTGAACAGAACAAGAAATTGCACCGCCAGGCGGTGGTCGTCGAGAAGATGGCCAAAGCCTTCGATGACAAGGTGCTGTTCAAGAACTTCGACATCACCGTTGAAGCAGGCGAGCGCGTGGCGATCATTGGCCCCAACGGTATCGGCAAGACCACCCTGCTGCGCACCCTGGTCGGCGAGATGACCCCGGATGCAGGTTCGGTTAAGTGGACCGACAGCGCTGAAGTGGGCTATTACGCCCAGGATCATGCCCACGATTTCGAAGAGGACATGACCCTGTTCGACTGGATGGGCCAGTGGACCAGCGGCGAGCAGGTGATCCGCGGCACCCTGGGGCGCATGCTGTTCTCCAACGACGAGATCCTCAAGTCGGTGAAGGTGATTTCAGGTGGTGAGCAAGGCCGCATGCTGTTCGGCAAGCTGATCCTGCAGAAGCCGAACGTGCTGGTGATGGACGAACCGACCAACCACCTGGACATGGAATCGATCGAAGCGCTGAACCTGGCGCTGGAAAACTACCCGGGCACCCTGCTGTTCGTCAGCCATGACCGCGAGTTCGTGTCGTCGCTGGCGACCCGTATCATCGAGCTGAGCCCTGATGGTGTCGTGGACTTCAGCGGGACTTATGACGACTACCTGCGCAGCCAGGGTGTCGTGGTCTGAAATAGCTGAGCTGGCCTGGTCACCTTGCGGGGGCCGGGCCGGCCTCTTCGCGGGCACGCCCGCGAAGAACCCACCGCCTATCCCACAAGATGACACTCCCGACGAATAATTCGTTAGCCTGCTTTCATTTCTTTCGCCTACCGTTCATCATCAGGGCACGCCCAACCGCCCGCCCGCGAACGTGCCCATGACAGCGCAACAGCCCGCCCCTGCCAGCAGTACCCTCAGCATTACCCTGCAGATCCTGTCGATCGTCTTCTATACCTTCATTGCCTTCCTCTGCATCGGCCTGCCAATCGCGGTGCTGCCCGGCTATGTGCACGACCAGCTGGGCTTCGGCGCGGTGGTTGCCGGAGTGACCATCGGCCTGCAGTACCTATCGACTCTGCTCAGCCGCCCTTTTGCCGGGCGCGTCGCCGATAGCCTGGGGGGTAAGAAAGCCATTGGCTATGGCTTGCTTGGCATCGCCGGTTGCGGGGTGCTGACGCTGCTTTCGGCCTGGTCGTTGCAGGTGCCGCTGCTGAGCCTGGCCCTGCTGCTCGGTGGCCGGGTGCTGCTAGGGCTGGCCCAAGGGCTGATCGGTGTCGCTACCTTGAGCTGGGGTATCAGCCACGTCGGCCCGGAACACACGGCGCGGGTGATCTCGTGGAATGGCATCGCCTCGTACGGGGCAATCGCCATCGGCGCGCCGATGGGTGTGCTGGCAGTCGCGGGCCTGGGTTTCAGCCTGCTTGGCCCTGCCCTGCTGATACTGGCGCTGCTGGCCTTGCTGGTGCTGCGCAAACGCCCCGACGTGGTGGTGACGCGCGGTGAGCGGCTACCCTTCTGGTCGGCCTTCGGCCGTGTCGCGCCCTGCGGCCTGGGGCTGACCCTGGCGTCGATCGGCTACGGCACACTGACCACCTTCGTCACCCTGTATTACCTGGAACGCGGCTGGGTTGGCGCCGCCTGGTGCCTGAGCGCCTTCGGCGTGTGCTTCATTATTTCTCGGCTGTTGTTCGTCAATGCGGTCAACCGCTTTGGCGGCTTCAACGTGGCCATGGCCTGCATGGCCACCGAAGTGATCGGCCTGAGCCTGCTGTGGCTGGCCCCCTCGCCGCCCTGGGCAATGGTCGGCGCCGGTCTGACCGGCTTCGGCCTGTCGCTGGTGTATCCGGCACTGGGCGTCGAAGCCATCAAGCAGGTGCCGAGCAGCAGCCGGGGCGCCGGGCTGGGGGCCTATGCCGTGTTCTTCGACATGGCACTGGCCATCGCCGGCCCGTTGATGGGCGCGGTGGCCGTGCACCTGGGGTATGCCTCGATCTTCTGCGTCGCAGCCCTGCTGGCTTTGGCCGGTGTCGGCCTGACACTGCTACTGGCGCGGCGCAGCCGCCGCGGCTGAGCGCTCGGCCGGCTCCGGTGCGCCCAGGGCCTGGGTGAAGAACGCGGCCGTGTCGCGCTGCAGCGAATGATGGATGTGGCGCCGGTCGACACCCTCGGCGTCCTTGCACAGCGCCGGCATACGCGCCCGCTGCTCCTCGTCGCAGCGGGCCATGAACACGAAATGCCCGGCCCCCTCCAGCAAACGGTAATCCGGGGTGATCGGTAGCTTGCGCGCCAGTTCTTCGGCATTGCGGTCCACCGCCACCAACTGGTCGCTGTCGCCGCTGTAGATCAGCGCAGGCACTTTCACAGCAGCCAGGGCATGGCGGCCAAACAGCAGGCTCAGGGGTGCCATCAGCATCACCGCACCTACCCGGGGGTCAGCCTTGGGCGCCAGCTCGCTGCGGTCGGCAATCAGCACACCGTGGGTCTTGCAGGCATCGGCATCACCGGGGCGCTCCAGGCAATAGCGGCGCAGGCGATCCAGGTCGGGCTGGGCGCCGGACAAGATCAACGCGGTTTCACCGCCAGCCGAATAGCCGATCACACCGACCTTGCCATCATTCAGGTAAGGGCCAAGCAACGCGTCTTCACGGGCCGACGTGATGGCCTCGCTGACCTGCAGGGGCCGACCATAGAGATTGCTCAGCGTGCCGAGGCGGCTGTGGTCGCGGGCGTTGTCGCCCGGGTGTACGACCGCCACCACGACGAAGCCCTGGCGAGCCAGGGACGTAGCCAGGTAATGCAGCGCCAGCGGGCTGCCAGTGTTGCCGTGGGACAGCACCAGCAACGGAAACTGCCCAAGGGCGACCGGGGCCTCTTCAGCAACATCGATGGGGTAGCCGTCGATGCGGATATTGCGCGGCGTACCCAGGGATGGATAGAACGCCAAGGCCTGCATTGGCCGGGCATCGACCGGGTCATCCAGGGTCATGTGATGCAAACCGGCAACCCAAGGCGAGGCCTCGGCTTGGCTCAACAGGCCACCGAGCAGCAATGCCAGCAAACAGCGGGGAGTGTTCATGGGTGAGCTATCGCGCAGCAGGCACCAGGATAGCGTCAGCATAGAACCGGCATGGGCACCGGCACATGAAAACTGGATGAAAAAAAGCCGACTGGCGCATGAAACGCCAGCCGGCTCGTCTGCCGCCAGAGGATCAGGCTGCGGCGAACAGCTCGTTGGCAATCTGCGCCTGGGCGGCGTCGATGGCCTGGGTACGGTGCTCCGGGCCATAGGCCAGGCCGTGGGCGCGGACGACTTCCAGGTCGGTGATGCCGATGAAGCCGAGGAACACCTTGAGGAAATCTTCATGGCCAACGCCGGTCGGCTGGCCAGCGTGCAGGCCACCGGCGGTAGAGACCAGCACCACTTTCTTGTTGCCGCACAGGCCTTCCGGGCCGGCTTCGGTGTAGCGGAAGGTCTTGCCCGCCACGGCCACACGGTCGATCCAGGCCTTGAGCTGGGTCGGCACACTGAAGTTGTACATCGGCGCGCCAATCACCACGGCGTCGGCAGCCAGGAATTCTTCCAGGGTTTCGGCGCTCAGCTTGGCTTCGAAGGCCTGGGCGGCGTCACGGGCTTCTTCCGGGGTACCGGCGGCCATCAGGGTGGCGGATGAGAAGTGGGCGATGGCGTCGGCGGCCAGGTCACGGTAGACCACTTCGATGCTTGGATCTGCAGCTTTCCAGGCTTCGACAACGTCGCGGCTCAGTTGGCGAGAGGCGGAATTGTCGCCCAGGATGCTCGAATCGATATGCAACAGTTTCATGGGACTCTCCTGTGAGTGAAGACCGCAGCGGAGGGCGATCACGATGGGAAGAATCCTACCGGGACGACCAATAGCTGAAAAGTCGCTAAAAATGCGTTAGTTTGTCCCACAGGTAGAACAGTGAGCCGGTACCATGCAAGACCTCAATGACCTCTTCTATTTTGCCCAGGTGGTCGAAGCCGGCGGTTTTGCTGCCGCCGGTCGCCAGCTGGGCATCCCCAAATCGCGCCTGTCGCGGCGTATTGCCGAACTCGAGGAACGCCTCGGCACCCGCTTGCTGCAACGCACCACGCGCCAGCTCAAACTCACTGCCGTGGGTGAACGCTACCTGCATCACTGCCAGGCCATGCTGCTGGAGGCCGAGGCCGCCGACGAGGTGGTGGCGAGCATGAGCAGCGAGCCGCGCGGGCGGCTGCGTGTGTCGTGCCCGGTGGCATTGGCACATGCCTTTCTCCCGGACATCATCAGCCGTTTTCTTGAGCAGTATCCGCAGGTGCAGCTGGACATGGTCCTGCTCAACCGCCGGGTCGACCTGATTTCCGAAGGCATCGACGTAGCCCTGCGCGTACGCGACCTGGGCGACGAAGACCCGGCCCTGGTCACTCGCCGGCTGCGCCAGGCGCAAATGCAACTGGTGGCAGCGCCTGGCTTTGCCGAGTACCTGCGCGAGCCCGCCGAACTGGCCACATTGCCCGTGCTGGGAGCCGCCGAAGCCGATCGGTTGGTGCACTTTCGCTTGTTCGGGCCCAATGGCCGGCAACAGGAAATCGCCCTGGAGCCACGCCTGGCGATTGACGATTTTGTCGTGCGTAATGCTGCCGTGCGCGCCGGGCTGGGCTTTACCGCCCTGCCCAGCATGTTCTGCGAAGAGGAACTGGAACGTGGCGAGTTGGTGAGGCTACTGCCGGACTGGTCATTGCCTGGCGGCTACCTGCAGGCGGTCTACCCTCATCGGCGTGGCTTGTTACCGGCCGTGCGGGCCTGGATAGACCACTTGGCGGTGTCGTTCGAGGCGTGTGGGGAGCGTTATGTCTAGGCAGAAGATGAGCGAAGAGCAGGTGGCGGCGTTCTGCCTTAGCCTGCCGGGTGCGCGGGAAGACTACAAATGGGGCGGCGTGCGGGTGTTCTCCGTGGCCGGCAACAAGATGTTCGCGGTGCTCGACCTGGCTGGCGCCGGGTTATCGTTCAAGGTGGCCGATGAGCTGTTCCTGGGCTATTGCGACCGGCCTGGGGTGCGGCCCGCGCCCTATCTGGCACGGGCCAAGTGGATCAGCATGGCGCCACCCTACCCCATGGCCCGTGAAGAATTGTGCGACCTGCTGCAGCGCTCGCACCAACTGGTGGTGCGGCGGCTGCCAAAACGGCTGCAGGCAGGCCTGCTGAGCTGATTAGTTGAACGGCAGAAAACGGCTGCCCAGAAACAGGTAATCGAGCCAGAACACTTGGTGCAGCAGCACGATGCCCCAGAACACCAGCTGGTAGGACAGCTTGCGCGTCTTGTGCCGAAACAGCTGCTGCGCCACCAGTGCGCCGGGCCAGCCCCCCAGCAACTCGCTGGCATGCAGTACCTTTTCAGGTGTGCGCCAGGCGTCGCCCTGGGCTTGGCGTTTATCCTGCCAGTACAGCAGCAGGCTGATCAGGCTGACCAGCGGGTACACCGCCAGTGGCGCCCAACTCTGCCCGTTCCAGGCCATGTTCGCTGCGCCAAGCCCTGGCAGCAGACACAGCACGGCCAGCAGCAACAGCTTGGCGCGGGCATTGCGCACGCCCTGCGTGCGTCCGGCGCCACGTGACGTTGTGAACTGAACCCGCGCCATGTCAGCTGTGCGCCGTCGCCCAGTCGACCCAGCCGAACTGCCAGGTCGCCAGGATCAGCAGGCCAAAGACGATGCGATACCAGGCAAAAGCCGCATAGCTGTGGTTGGCGATGAACTTCAGCAACGCCCGCACAGCAATCATGGCGAAGATGAACGAGGTCACAAAACCGATGGCGAAAACCGGCAGGTCACTGGGTTCGAACAGGTGGCGGTACTTGTAGCCCGAATACACCGCTGCGCCGACCATGGTCGGCATTGCCAGGAAGAACGAGAATTCGGTGGCTGCCTTGCGCGACAGGCCAAACAACAGGCCGCCGATGATGGTGGAACCCGAGCGCGAGGTACCCGGGATCATCGCCAGGCACTGCACGAGGCCAATCTTCAAGGCGTGGGACCAGCGCATGTCGTCGACATGGTCGACCGCTACGCTGTGCTGGCGGCGCTCAGCCCACAGCATGATCACGCCACCGATCACCAGCGCCGTCGCCACGGTGATCGGGTTGAACAGATATTGATGGATCAGGTCGGCGAACAGTACACCCAATACCACTGCCGGCAGGAACGCCAGCAGCAGGTTACCGGTAAAGCGCCGCGCCTTCGGTTGGCTGGCCAGGCCGAACACCACGTCGAGGATCTTGCTGCGAAACTCCCACACGACCGCGAGGATCGCCGCCAACTGGATAATGATGTTGAACGCCATGGCCCGTTCGCCACCAAACCCGATCAGGTCGGCGACGATGATCTGGTGACCGGTACTGGAAATCGGCAGGAACTCCGTGAGCCCCTCGACCACACCTAAGATGATTGCCTGGAAGGCAGTCCAAAAATCCATCATTCCCCCGATGAAGCACTGCTGCTTGCAGGCCTCTTATTCTTGATTTGCTTTTGATTGCCGCACGCGGCGCGCCTTTTTACAGCGACTTCTGGGACCTATGCCAGTGGAAAAGTTCACCTTGGCTAAAGGTTTCATCTTGCCCGGCCGAGATCCTATCAAAGCGGCAAAGCAAACACGCATTCGGCCTGAGGCAGAGTAGCCAACAACTAGCACTTAGCCATTAGTCGAGTGCCTGCCGTCTGCAAAGCATGCTTGGATGCACCTGAATAAGAAGAACAATGCAGGAGAGGATTCGATGAAGGCATTGCGGTCGATGTCGATCAGCCGTCGGTTATGGCTGATTCTGGTGGTTGCGGTGGGCATGCTGGTGATGCTCGGCCTGCTGATGCTGCGCCAGATCCATGGCGACCTGTACCAGGCCAAGGCGGAAAAGACCCGCCACGTGGTGCAGACCGCCGCTGGCGTGCTGGCCTACTACCAAGGCCTCGAGGCCACCGGCACACTCAGCCGTGCAGCGGCCCAGCAGCAGGCCCTGCAAGTGGTGCGGGCGCTGCGCTACGACCAGAACGACTACTTCTGGATCAACGACCTGGGGCCGAAGATGATCATGCATCCGGCCAACCCCAAGCTTGACGGCCAGGACCTCTCCGCCATTCGCGACCCGGACGGCTTCGCAGTGTTCAACGAGATGGTGGCCCTCGCCCGCAGCCAGGGTGCCGGCCCGGTCGACTATCGCTGGCCCAAGCCGGGTGCCAGCGAGCCGGTGGCCAAGACCTCCTATATCCAGCTGTTCGAGCCTTGGGGCTGGATCATCGGTTCTGGCGTCTACGTCGACGATGTGCAAGCCGAATTCGCCCGCCAGTTGCGTGATGCCTCACTGGTCGGCCTGGCCATCGCCGTGCTGATGGCCCTGGTGGTCATGCTGATTGCCCGCAGCATTGCCCGCCCCCTGCAGGAAGCGGTGCAGGCGATGGGCAACATCGCCAGCGGCGAAAGCGACCTGACCCGCCGCCTGGACACCCACGGCCACGACGAGATCACCCACCTGGGCCGGCACTTCAACCAGTTCAACGGCAAACTGCAAGGGGTGATCGGCCAGCTTCAGGGTGCCGCTCACGCCCTGGCGCAGTCGGCCGGGCACGTGGGCGACAACGCTGGCGCTGCTCAGCAGCACAGCGCCCAGCAGTCCCTACAGATGGACCAGGTGGCGACGGCGGTGAACGAAGTCACCTATGCCGTGCAGGACGTGGCCAAGACCGCCGAACAGGCCGCCGCTGAGATGCGCGCCGCGCAGCAGCAGGTGGAACACGGCCAGCAGGCCATTGACGGCAGCCTGCAACAGATCGACCGCCTTTCGACGACCATCGATCAGGCCGTGCAGGTGATCCGTGAGCTGGCCGGGCACAGCACCAAGATTGGCGGGGTGCTGGAAGTGATCCGCGCCATCGCCGAACAGACCAACCTGCTGGCCCTCAATGCGGCCATCGAAGCCGCTCGCGCTGGCGAACAGGGCCGCGGCTTTGCCGTGGTTGCCGACGAGGTACGCCTGCTGGCACAACGCACCGCGCAGTCGACGGCCGAGATCCACACCATGATCGAGCATTTGCAAGGCCAATCCGATGCCGCGGTCAAAGCCATCGATACCAGCAGCGAGGCCTCGCGCCAGACCGTGCACCAGGCCCGCGAGGCCGGTACCAGCCTCGTTGCCATCAGCCAGGCGCTGCATAACCTCACTGCACTCAACGCGTCGATCGCCAGTGCCACCTTGCAGCAGTCGCATGTGGTCGAGGAAATCAACCGCAATGTGCTGGACACCGCCGGCTTGTCGCAGCAGACCGCCGACGCCGCGCGCCAGTCCAGCGACGCCGGCATGGCCCTTGGGCAGCTGAGCGAGGAACTTGAACAACTCTTGCGCCAGTTCCGCGTCTGAACCAGGCGTGACCCTCGGCCCGCCGAGCGGGCCGCTGCGGGTTGCGCGCTACACCTGCTGCCCTGCACACGCTACAATCGGCGCCCTTTGCCAACCAGGGATCGCCGATGTCCGGCCTCGAACTGCTCGCCGCCGTGCTCGGCGTCACCGCCGTGTGGCTCACCGTCAAACAGAATGCCTGGTGCTGGCCGATCGGCCTGGTCATGGTGCTGATCTATGGCGGGTTGTTCTACGAGGTGAAGCTGTACTCAGGCATGCTGCTGCAGCTGGCCTACGCCGCGCTGCAGCTTTATGGCTGGTGGCAATGGAAGCGCCCGGACCGGGTCGAGGACGCTCGTCAGGTCTCGCGCCTGCCCGCCACGGCGCTGTTCGGCGGCTTGCTGGCAGGGCTGCTGCTGAGCGTGGCGCTGGGTTCGGCGATGGCCAACTGGACCGATGCTGCCCTGCCCTGGCTGGATGCGACGTTGACCGGTTTCAGCCTGGTCGCGCAACTGTGGATGGCGCAGAAGCGCGTGCAGTGCTGGCCGCTGTGGGTCGCGGTGGATGTGGTCTATGTGGGCCAGTACCTGCACCAGCAGCTGTATTTCACCGCCGGTTTCTTTGCCGTGCTGACCGTGATCGCGGTACGCGGCTGGCTGGAATGGCGCCGTGACTGCGCCGTGGCGCAGCCATGAAGGTCGTCGTGCTGTGCGGCCCCGAATCCAGCGGCAAAAGCTGGCTCAGCGGTGAAATCCAGGCGCATTTCGGCGGCATCGTGGTGGCCGAATACGTGCGCCACTTCATCGATCAGGAATGCCGCGACACCTGCTATGCCGATATCCCTACCATCGCCCGCGGCCAGCTGGCCTGGGAAGACCAGGCCCGCCAGCAGGCACCTGAACTGCTGATCCTCGATACCCACCTGCTCAGCAACATGCTATGGAGCCAGGCCCTGTTCGCCGCATGCCCGCCCTGGCTGGAGCAGGCTTTGCTTGCCCGACGCTACGACCTGCACCTGCTGCTCAGCCCGCAAGGCGTAGGCTGGGTCGACGATGGCCAGCGCAGCCAGCCAGCCCTTGCCGACCGCCAGGTGTTCTTCGACGACAGCCGTCGCTGGCTGGAGCGCCACGGGCAACCAGTGCAAATCATTGAAGGCGACTGGCAGCAACGCAGCGCAACGGCCCTGCTTGCCGTTCAGCGCCTGCTGCAAGGGAAAACCCCGCTTTGCCCCACCGAGTGTTAACCCCATGACACACCCAGCTGAGGCCAAGCCCCCGTTTCTGCGGGCTCCCTGCCATTGATGGGGGCAGTGTCAAGGATGTGAAACATTCGTGAAAAAGACCCTTG
Organism: Pseudomonas sp. NPDC086566; assembly: GCF_050280885.1. NCBI lineage: Bacteria > Pseudomonadati > Pseudomonadota > Gammaproteobacteria > Pseudomonadales > Pseudomonadaceae > Pseudomonas > Pseudomonas sp. NPDC086566. The sequence goes on along the minus strand of NZ_JBNNWD010000001.1, from coordinate 450,601 downwards.
GGGTAGCGCAAATGCTGGGCCAAACGCCCTTTCACTGAAAATCTGTCTCAGCGCTGATACAGCAAATTCACCGTTAGTTCAGGCAATGCGCTCAACACGCTGATTTCGATAGAGAATCCAAAACCGGCACGGCTTTCGCTCTCCTCCTTCGCACCGCTGAACGAGACCAGCGCTCGAAGAAGGAGTCGCCGTCATGGGGAAACTGGATAAAGGCATTTTTCGCCTGTTGCTGGTCGGCTGTGCACTGGGTTCGGCGCTCTGCGCGCAGGCCGATAACGGCATTATCGTGATCACCCGCGATGTGCAGCCGCGCATGGCCACTCGAGCCCCCCTGGCGCCCGACCCCTACCCCACCACCGCCAATGCCAATCCCTCCGCGCAAGTGCTCAAACAGACCAACGAGCTGAGCGACGGCGACTTCGCCAGCATCACCAGTGGCACGGGCATTTCTTCATTGATCACCCAACAGACTGGCAACCTTGGCGGGCATATCGGCAACCAGACGCAGCTGACCAACCAGGCTGCTGGCCGCGGGACGGGTTCGGGCAACGGCATTTCCAACATGGTCAACTCAAGCGTCCAGCGCGGTCTTGCCCCACTGCAGATCCTCACGGGAGGCAAATGAGATGAGGCAGACGCTGTTTATCCTCGCCCTGTTGAGCAGTGCCTCGGCGCTGGCGCAAGCGCCAATACCTTCGTCAGTCCCGGTGATCAACGACGCCAACATCGACAATTCCGGCGCACAGTACCAAGGCAACTTCAGCGTCAACCAGGCCGCCGGCGATGGCCAGCAACAAGCCAACGCACGGGCAATAGCCACCGGCCACGAGGCCACTGCGATCACGCAGATCCGCCAGCGCCAGGCGTCCATCGTCGACCCCAACATGGGCGCCAGCGCCAGCATTCAGGGCAATGCCTTCAGCCATGGCAGCGGCGCACTGGGCATCAACCAGAGCGCGGGGGCCGCGACCCAGCAGGCCAACGCCCTGCGCATCAGCATCAGTACACAACCGCAAAGCATCGATGACAGCGTCCTGCTGCAACAGAACGTGGCGCTGATCAACAGCTCCGATCCAGCTGATACCTCCCCCGGCTATCGCCATGTCACCACCGGTGACCAGGCATTCACCGGTAGCCGCGGGGTCATCCAGCTGAATCAGAGCGCCGGGGTGGGCAACCAGACGGCAAACACCCTGAGCGTAAGGGTCGCGAACTGACCCGGAAGGTACAGGTAAGAACAACACTTAACCTAAAGACGGAGAAACACCATGAAACCCTCGATGGCAATCAAGCCTCTGGTTTTCGCAATTGCTGCGGTCATGGCTGTTGCTGCACAAGCGGATCAGAACAATCGTCGCGGTCACGATCACAACAACAACCACCGGCAAATGGACAGGGCTGTGTTCACCAGCGCTTCTGCTGAAGCCACTGACTCCCAGCGAAGCACTGGCAACACCATCCACAACGAAGGCACCATCAACGAAGCCGAAATGAGCAGTTCGGGTGCTGGCGCCAGCGGCAACGTCGGTGTCAACGTGGCGGCAGGTAACGGCAACCAGCAAGACAACGCCGCGGCCATCGCCAATACGTCCTCCGACAATGCCGACATCGACAACAGCTTTGTCTTCGGCACCGCTACTGCAAACGCTGAAGTGACGCAACGCAGCAACAACAACACCGTCAATAACTGGTCGACCCAAAGCTCCGCCGTCATGAGTGGCTCGGCCGACGGCAGCAGCGGCAACATTGGTATCAACATTGCTGGCGGCGACCTGAACCAGCAGAAAAATACCATGGCCATCGCCAACAACGCCGCGCCTATCGGTAACTCCAGCGCGACTGCTTCGGCCGATCAGAACGGCCCTGGCTTGACCGTGAACAACCGTGCCGACCGTACCTACACCGTTGATACGCTGTCCTTCACCACTTCTTCGAGTGGTTCGGCCTCGCGTAGCGGCTCTTTCGATGCCAGCGTCGACAAGAGCTCCAGCTCCAGCTACAGCGCGTCGGGTAGCCAAAGCGCCAGCGCCAGCGGGTCGAAGAGCAGCAGCTCCAGCGGCTCGACCAGCATGACCGCCAGCGGCTCCAACAGCAGCAGCGCCAGCGGCAGCAACAGTTCGACCGCCAGCGGCTCCAACAACTGGGCTGCAAACGGCTCTTCCAGCCGCGACCACAGCTCGTCCTCCAACACCACGATCAGCGCATCGCTCGATGCCAGCGCCAATGGCAGCGCTTCGTCGTCGCAAACCTTCGGCAACTTCACGCGCTCGCGCAGCTCGGACTTCGACGCATCGCTCAGTGCTTCACTGGATGCATCGGTCGACAAGTCGCATGAGTCGTCCAGCAACTCGTCGTTCGACAAGTCGCTGAGCTCCTCTTTCGACAGAGCCTACGATTCTTCGTATGACCGCAGCCATGACTCGTCCTACGACAAGTCTCGCGATACCTCCTACGAGAAGGCCAACGCATCGGCATGGGAAAAAGCCAGTGCCTCGGCCTACGAGAAAGCTGGCGAAAAAGCGTCGCAATCGTCGGACAGCATCTCGAAGAGCTTCAGCGAGTCTAGCGAGTACGCGCTGAGCAACACCGTGTCGTTCCAAGTGCTGACCCCGACCGGCTGGGCCAACCCTGTGACCAACACCGCCACCCTGAGTGGTTCGGTCAACGGTGGCAGCGGCAACCTGGGCGTGAACGTGGCAGCGGGTGTAGGCAACCAGCAGAGCAACTCGCTGGCCATCTCCAACACCTCGATGTAACCACTGCGGTCTGGAGGCTCCCTGCGGGGAGCCTCTTTCTAACAAGAAAAAGGCAGGGGGCGTCGAACATGCGCATTATCGCCTTGGCATTTCTGCTGTGCATCGCCAGTGTCGGCGAAGCTTCGCAGATGCCGTTATCCGTGCTGCCGGGTGGTGCGGTGATCTACAAACCGGTCCAGAGCATCCGCGAGCGCAAATTCGCCGACCTGGTCCAGCAAAAAACCGACTTCAGCTGTGGCGCGGCGTCCCTGGCGACCATCCTGCGCCAGGCCTACTGGCTGGACGTGGACGAAAACCAGGTGATCGAGGGCATGTTGGCCCATGCCAATGAAGATCTGGTCCGAACCCAAGGCTTCTCAATGCTCGACATGAAGCACTACGTGGAAAGCCTGGGCATGCGGGCACGCGGCTACAAGGTAGCCCCCGACACCCTGAACAGCATCCGCATCCCGGTGGTGGTGCTGATGGATATCCGCGGCTACAAGCACTTCGTGGTGATGCAGAAGGTCGACAGAGGCTGGGTGTACATCGGTGACCCGGTGCTGGGCCACAAGCGCTTCAAGCTCGACGATTTCGTCAAAGGCTGGAACGGCATCATCTTCGCCGTGATCGGCAAGGGCTATGACAAGAACAACATCCTGCTCGACCCACCGCTGCCGCTGAGCGCCAAGAACCGCATCAGCAATTTCACCCCGGTGCCAGATGCAGAGCTGATGGACTTTGGTTTCATTCAAAGCGACTTCTTCTAACGACCTGTTCAACGACGTAGGGCAAGACGCTCAGGGAGAACCCATGAAGACTTCCCTCTGGCTGGCAGTGGTTTGCCTGGCTGCCAGCCTGCCAACCCATGCAGAAACGTTCAAACCGATCGAATTGAAGGACCAGGAGTTGGCCAACCTGCGTGGCCGCTATGTAATGCCAGGGCGGATCGTGAGCTTTGGCATCGTCATGACCAGCACCTGGCAGAACGCCAATGGCGAAGTGATTGGCGCCACCTCTGCGATGCAGGTGCAGCAGTCGACCATCAAGCCACAGTTCTACGTCTCGATGATCGATGAAAAAGGCACTGGCAGCGCGCACACCGGCACCGGCACCGGCACCGTCAGCGGTGGCAGCGGCCTTAGCACGACCCAGGGCGTGACCCAGGTGGTACGCGCTGCCGGTGACTTCAACGCAGCCAACAACAATGTCGACATCAACGTCACCAAGGGCAACCAGGCGCCAGACAGTCAACCGCAGGGCCAGGCCCTGGCTGCAGGCTCCACGCTAGTCGGCAGCAATGGCGCCGGCACATTGAGCGTGTCGTCCACAGGAACTGGCGTGCAGATGAATATCGTCGCCAGCGGCAACCAAGGCAACTCGGTACAAAGCCTGGGCCAAGGTGGGCTGATGCAGAACACCACCCTGCTCGGTGCCAGCAACCGGGTCAGCAACCTGACTTCACTCAATGTCGTGCTGCGCGACAGTGCACCGATGGCCGGTTCCGTGGGCGCCAATCTTGAGCAGCTTAAAGGCATTCGCAATCTCGGATACTGATCTACGCTCAAGTCTCATCGTATGTAGTCAGAAGGGACGGCTAATCCATGCACCGTTTGTCGACGTTCAGAGCTCTCGTTTGTTTTACCACAATGGCCCCGGCCACTCTGCTACAGGCGGCAACCGACCCTCAGGTCGAAGCACTCAAACAGGAACTGATAGCGCTGAAACAGCGCTACGAAGCCCAACAGAACGCATTGATGGTGCTGGAACAGCGGCTCAAGCAGGTCGAGGAAGCCCCCGCCCAGGCGCAACCAAAGCGCCTGACCAGGTCCCCCGCAGAGGGGGTGAAAGGCGGCCAGACCGTGGCCACGGGTACGCCAGGCAGCAGTGGCGCCTCTTATGGGCAGTCGCTGCAGGACAACTCGGAACCGGCGCAAAGCGTGTCCAACTTGTATGACGAGGCCAGCGGCTTCTTCGGTGGCGGCAAGTTCAGCGTCGAAACCGGGCTGACCTACACCCACTACGATACCCGCGCCCTGGTGCTCAACGGCTTTCTGGCACTGGACTCGATCTTCCTCGGCAACATCAACATCGACCGCATCAAGGCGGACAACTGGACCTTGGATCTGACGGCGCGCTACAACGTCGACCAGCGTTGGCAGTTCGATATCAACGTGCCCATCGTCTACCGCGACTCCACCTATTCCTCCGGGGGGGCAGGCGGCGCCGCCGGCACCTCCTCCGACGCATCGGTTACCCGTGACCCGACCCTCGGCGACGTCAACTTCGGGATTGCCTACAAGTTCCTTGACGAGTCGGATACCTGGCCGGATGCCGTTGCCACCCTGCGCGTGAAGGCGCCAACCGGCAAAGACCCGTACGGCATCAAGCTGCAACAGGTGGCGGGCAACGACAACCTGGCAATGCCAGAGGATCTGCCGACCGGCAACGGTGTGTGGGCCATCACCCCGGGCGTGTCGCTGGTGAAGACCTTCGACCCTGCCGTGCTGTTCGGCAGCCTGTCGTACACCTACAACATGCAGGACTCGTTCAGCGACATCAGTCCGCAGGTGGACACCAAGGTGCCGGGCGATGTGAAACTCGGCGATTCCTGGCAGATCGGCGGTGGTATTGCCTTCGCCCTCAACGAGAAGATGAGTATGTCGTTCTCGGTCACCGATCAGTTCGCCCGCAAGAGCAAGATCAAGCCCGATGGCGGCGATTGGCAATCGATCACCAACAGCGACTATAACGCAGCCAACTTCAACGTCGGTCTGACCTTTGCTGCCTCCAACAACTTGACGATCGTGCCGAACTTGTCGATTGGTCTGACAGACGATGCACCGGACTTTTCCTTTAGTCTGAAGTTCCCGTATTACTTCTGACATCCGGGGCGCATCGCGCCCCAATTGGTTACCAACTTTGTAGCCAACGGCTTTCCGGGAATCGGCCTGTTATCATCGCGCACAATTGTGTGACGATTTCATGGCAAAAAGGAAAGTTTCGTGAAAAACCTGCAAGGCCCACCACGCACCCGGCTGCTCGCCCTGGCAACACTGGTGCTGGTGATCCCCCTGGTCGTGCGCGCCCTGCTGGGCTGGTCCAGCCCGTATGGCTACCTGTCGGACCTGGCGCTTGGTAGTCTGCTGGTGCTGCTGTTACAGCGCCGCGCATGGTGGCTGGCGCTGCCGGTTCTGCTGGCCTGGGCCGCGCTGTGGGTGGCTTCGGCCGAGCTGGTCAGCGCCGTGGGCAGGCTGCCGACCAGTGGCGACCTGAGCTATCTGTTCGACCCGCAATTCATGGAAAACTCCACCGGCGGCGGTCTGGCCCACGCCTGGCTGCCCCTGTTGTTCGCGGGCGGCCTGCTGGTCTGGCTGGGGAGCGCCTGGCGCAGCCGCAGGCAGCCGGCTGCGACGTTCACGCGCAAGGCCTGGGCCATCCCGGCGCTGTTGTTCGCTGCACACTGGGGCAGCCAGCAGCTGGCGCCCAGTGACGCCGACCAGTGGCGCCAGTACACCCTTGCTCATCAGCTGCTGTCTGCTGCTCTCGGCGACCTGGAACGTCAGGCCCAGCGCTGGGCCGGTCGGGCTCCCGTCGTCACGCCGTTGCCCAGCGCCGGCCTGACCCAGCATGACCTGAGCGGGCAAAAGCTGCTGGCAGCGCCAGGTCGTGCCCGCAACCTGTTGGTCATTACTCTCGAAGGCATCCCCGGCGCTTATGTACGACCCAACCGCCAGGCCCTGCACAGCCGCTTCGATGAAGACCTGATGCCCAAGCTCAGCCACTGGGCGCAACGGGGCATGAACACTCCGGACTACGTCCTGCACACGCACCAGACCATCCGCGGCTTGTATGCGATGCTGTGCGGCGATTATGACAAGCTGGCCAACGGCACACCCAAGGGGGTCGAGCTGCTCACCCAGCAGCAGCGCAACCAGGCCTGCCTGCCAGCACAGTTGCGCCAGGCCGGCTTCACCACTCACTACCTGCAAGGCGCGGGCCTGCGCTTCATGGCCAAGGACCGGATCATGCCGCATATCGGCTTCGACTCGGTGCATGGCCTGGAGTGGTTCAGCAACGACAATTACCTGGAATTCCCGTGGGGCAAGGATGATCGTGCCTTCTTTGAAGGCGCCCTGGACTATGTTGGCCAGTTGCGCCAGCAAGACCGCCCCTGGATGCTCACCCTGCTGACCGTAGGGACTCACCAGCCCTACTCCGCCCCCGATGACTACCTGCAGCGCTACGACACCGCCAAGCAAGCGGCGGTCGCCTACCTCGACGATGCGATCGGCGCCTTCCTCGAAAACCTCGAACGCCAGGGCGTGCTCGAGGACACCCTGGTGGTGGTCACCTCGGACGAGTCCCACGGTATCGATGGCGTGCGCCTGGCCTCGTCCTGGGGTTTCAACCTGACACTGGCACCGGAGCAGGCAGAACTGCCACGCATCAAGAACGGCACCTACGGCCACATCGACCTGGCGACGTCGCTGCTCGACTACTTCGCCCTGCCGATCCCGGTCGCCCTGGGCGGGCGCTCGCTGTACCGCGATTACGACAGTGGCCGCGAGATGATTTCCTACACCAACGGCATGCTGCGCTACCACGATGGCAAGGGCGTCTTCACCGAATGCGACTTCCAGCAGCGTTGCCGCCGCTATGAAAGCCCAGGCTTCATCGCTGACAAGGCCCGCTACATCGGCCCTGGCGACAGCACCCTGGGTACACAGATTGGCGCGCTGGCCGGCGTGCTCGACCAGTCCCTTTTGCAGACGCCGCTCAACCTGCGTTATCAGTTCGGCGGCCCGTCCGCCATTCAGTTGCAGGCGCGCATACGCGACGACTGGGCTGACAACCTGATCGGCGCGCAGTACCTGGAAATGCCTGAAGGCTCGCACACCCGGGTGCGGGTCAAGGTGCGCTCGCTGGACCGGCAGCACGCGGCCTTTATCCAGCTCAAGGCCAAGGAGTTGGAACAAGATGTGCCGCTGGGGTTGCCCGAAGAGATCCGGGTGACGGCCGACGAACCCCTGGAAATCGAATTCGGGTTCGATAACCCGACGATGCGCAAGGCGTTTTCCTTCCACCTGCTCGGCTACGGCGGCGGCGAGGTGGAGGTCAGTGATTTCAGCGTGATCACCGCACTACCTGGCGAGGAAGAGCCGCTGGAAGACTTGTCTGACGGGCATATCGCCCAATCCAGCTGATCAGCGAATCTGGTGTTTGTGCAGCAGCCGGTAGAACGTCGGCCGTGATACGCCAAGCACCTTCGCCGCAATGCTCATGTTATTGCTGTGCCGGTCCAGCACATCGCACAGCGCCTGGCGCTCGGCCCGGTGCTTGTAGTCTTCCAGCGTGCCCAGCGGCTGCTCTTCCTGCTCCAGGCCCTGCAGGCCAAGGTCCTGGGCCTCGATCTGCCGCCCTTCGGCGAGTACCAGCCCGCGCCTGACCCGGTTGGCCAGTTCTCGTACATTGCCCGGCCAGTTGTGGCGCCCCATCGCGGCAAGCGCATGGTCGCTGAATGAGCGGGGCCTGCGGCCCGTTTCCAGGCTGTAGAAGTGCGAAAAATGATTGGCCAGCATCGACAGGTCGCCATGCCGGTCACGCAGCGGCGCTGTCACCACTTGCAAAACATTGAGCCGGTAGTAGAGGTCTTCACGAAAGCGCCCTTGTTCGATGGCCTTTTCCAGGTCAACGTGGGTGGCTGCCAATACCCGCACGTCGACCGGTATCGGCTGGCTTCCACCTACTCGCTCGATGTGTTTTTCCTGCAGAAAACGCAGCAAGTTGGCCTGCAACTCCAGGGGCAGGTCGCCGATTTCATCGAGGAACAAGGTGCCGCCATTAGCCGCCTCGATCCGCCCCACCTTGCGTTGATGGGCACCAGTAAAGGCCCCTTTCTCGTGCCCGAACAGCTCTGACTGGATCAGGTTTTCAGGGATCGCCCCGCAGTTGATGGCGATGAACGGCATTTCGCTGCGCTGGGATTGCCGGTGCAGTGTTCGCGCCACCAGCTCTTTGCCGGTGCCGCTCTCGCCACGGATCAGCACAGGGGACTCGGTAGGCGCCAACTTGCCGAGCAATTTGCGCAGCTCCAGAATCGGCCGGCTGTCGCCAAGCAGCTCATGCTCCAGCCCGTCCACCCTCACCGAGCCCTTGCCGCGCAGGCGGGCCATGCCGAACGCTCGCCCCAGTGTCACCAGCACACGAGAGTAATCGAATGGCAAGGTGTGAAAATCGAAAAACCACTCGCAGACAAAATCACCGACGTTCTGCAAACGCAACTGTTCGGCGTTGAGCACGGCAATCCACTCAGTGTTGCTGCGCTTGATCATGTCCTTGACGGCGTCCGGATGCCGCAAGTGCGAGGCCTGCAGGCGCAACACGCCGATATCGCAACGGTGCTCCAGGGCCTGATCCAGGCCACAACTGTGAACCTCCCAGCCGGCACTCTCCAGGCCGGGCAGCAGACGGTGACAATCGTCGCAGGGGTCGACGATGAGCAAGCGACGCAGGGCGGCAGTCTCGTGCATGACCGTTCCTTGGCGCCAATTGTTGGTTTTTTTCGTTAAAACAGTAAGTTGCGGCGCCGAATTAACAGTAGCAACGAACTTGACACTGCCCACGACCGTTTGTCTGCCGGATTCTGACGAGCCAAACCGCTTCGGGAATTTTTCATATTCATTGGCGTCACAGCGGCGCCGGGAAACAAAAAAACGGTTACCGGCAAAAAATTTACATGCGCTGTGTGACTCCACCCTTAACTTGGAGCATCAGTACGAGTAACCCCGCGCTGCGGATCGCGTTAACACCTGAAGCGACGTAGCAGTTACGCGGACCTTATTTCGCTGTTTGGGACCACAGAGAGACCGAACCATGAATGCACCGCTCCGTGTCAACGAGGCACTGCTGATTGCCGACCACGCATTCGAACCCTTCCAGTGTGTTGCCTGGGATGCGCCCAACGGTACAGGCGAGCTGAGCCTTGCGGTGATCGACCGGACCAGCACCCGTATCGGCAGCAAACAAGTATCGTCGCGCATCTATTCGGACCCTGCACAGTGGGCCAGCCTGATCGAAGAAGTGCGCGCCGAACTGTCCCAGAAAGGTTACGACCTGCAACCTTGGTCGATGCCGGAATAATAGCGTTGCGCCTCTGCAAGTGCGTGCCCTGCACGCACTTGAGCAACTTGGCGATGGCCTGCCAGGCAACTTTTTAATTGCGACATAGTGTCGCGCCCATCCCTTCGGCCTTATTCATTGCTTTACCTTGAATTGCTCAAGATGCTGATAGACGGCATGTAATTGCGTGGCCAACTGTTGTGCCCGGCCAAGGCGAACTGGCGCCAATTCCATGTCAACCAGCACCGTTGCGCAAGGCATGGGCTGCACACCATTGCTGCGTTGGAGGCGCCCATCGGTGAATACCAGGCAGCGTTGCAACTCGTGGGGATGGGCTTTGTGCCGGGCCTGCAACCAGCGCCTGGCCTGATCGAGCGCTGCGATCAAAGGCGTGCCGCCGCCAGCCCCGAGGGCCTGCAGCCAAGGCTGCAGGCTTGCCGACGCCTTCAGGCCATGGCGCTGCCACTGCGGCGCGCCGCCGCTGGCCGTGAGCAACGCAAGACGGGCGCGTTGCCGATAGGCCTGGTCGAACAACTCGGCCAGCAGGCCTTTGCACTGCGCCAGTGCCTGGTGGCGCCGGGTGGAAGCCGATGCATCGACGATCACCAGCCACAGTTCGTTGGCCTGCGCCTGGCGCTGGTGCCAGCAAAGGTCCTGACGCAACGTCGGGCGGCCCTTGAGCAAGGTCGGCAGCCAGGCTACCCGGCCAGAGGAGGCTGCACGGCTGCGGCCTCGGCTGGCACCTGGCAGTTTTCCGGCACGGGGCATGGCATCCGCCCCCTTCAAACCTGGTTTGCGGATGCTCAGGGCTTTTTTGCCCAGTTCGGCACCTCTCGCCGTGCGCCGCTGCTCACCGGCTGCGCCGGCAGTGCCCCCCAATCGCCCTGGCCACCCTCGCCCTGCCGGTCGCGGCCATCCGCTGCACCGGGCGGCGCAGAGGCTGGCAGCTCGGCTGGCGTGCGCCGGCGATGGCGCAAGGCGAATTCGGCTACGGCGTCGACATCCCCCTCCTCGATCGCCTGCCCACCGCGCCAGGCACAATGCGCACGGGCAGCGCGCAGCCAGACCAGGTCGGCACGCAGGCCATCAACGCCAGCGGCGAAACAACGCTCGGTGATCCAGGCCAGGGCCTGATCGTCCAGGGCAATCGCCGCCAGCCCATGGCGCGCCGCCTGGCAGCGCTCGCGCAGTTGCGCCTGGGCACTGGCCCATTGCTCGCAGAATGCCTGCGGGTCGCTGTCGAAGGCCAGCCGCCGACGAATGATCTGCTGGCGTGCCTCTGGAGCCGGCAGGCCATCGAGCGCCACATTGAGGCCGAAGCGGTCGAGCAGTTGCGGGCGCAACTCGCCTTCCTCGGGGTTCATGGTGCCGATCAGCACGAAACGGGCACTGTGCCGATGGGAAATACCATCGCGCTCGATGCGGTTGGTACCACTGGCAGCCACATCCAGCAACAGGTCGACCAGGGTATCGGGCAGCAGGTTGACTTCATCGACATACAACACGCCACCATCGGCGTGGGCCAGCACACCGGGGCTGAACTGCGCCTTGCCCTGGCCAAGTGCAGCATCCAGGTCCAGTGTCCCGATCAAACGCTCTTCACTTGCCCCCAGCGGCAAGGTCACGAACGGGCCCTCGCCCAGCAGGTCGGCCAGGCCGCGAGCCAAGGTACTCTTGGCCATGCCGCGCGGGCCTTCGATGAGCACGCCGCCGATCTTCGGGTCGATGGCGGTGAGGCACAGGGCCAGTTTGAGGTCCTCGGCGCCGACCACGGCTGCCAGTGGGAATTGCACGGGTTCACTCATTTCAAGGCTGTTCCTCGCCGTCGAGCAACTGTTCCTCAAGGGCCTCGCGATAGTCACCGGGGGCTTCCCAAAGCCCGCGTTGCTGGGCTTCCAGCAAGCGTTCGGTGAGGTCGCGCAGCGCCTCGGGGTTGTGCTCGCGCATGAAGTCACGGGTCGCCGGGTCGAGCACGTAGGCATCGGCCAGCGACTGGTAATGATGGTCATCGATCAGGTGCGTGGTGGCGTCGAAGGCGAACAGGTTGTCGACGGTCGCGGCCAGCTCGAACGCCCCCTTGTAGCCATGGCGTTTCGCCCCGTCGATCCACTTCGGGTTCAGCGCACGGGCACGGATCACACGGTTCAGCTCTTCTTTCAAGGTACGGATCCGCGGCCGGTCGACCTGGCTGTGATCGCCGTGATAACTGGCCACTGCTCCACCAGACAAGGTCTCCGACGCGGCCAGCATGCCGCCCTGGAACTGATAGTAATCGTTGGAATCAAGCAGATCGTGCTCGTGGTTGTCCTGATTCTGCAACACCGCCTGCACCTGGCCCAGGCGCCGGGCGAACTGGGCGCGCGCCGGGGTGCCTTCATCGCGAGCACCGTAGGCATAGCCACCATGATTGAGGTACACCTCGGCGAGGTCGTCACGGCTGTGCCACAGGCGGCCGTCGATGGCGTTCTGCACGCCGGCACCGTAGGCACCTGGTTTGGCCCCGAACACCCGCCAGCCCGCCTGGCGCGCCGCCTGCTCGGCGTCCACGCCCTGCGCCTGCAGGCTGGCGCGTTCGTTGCGCACCCGTGCGGCCAGGGGGTTGAGGTCGTCCGGCTCGTCCAGAGCCGCCACTGCCTGCACCGCGGCATCGAACAGGCGGATCAGGTTGCCGAAGGCATCGCGGAAGAAGCCCGAGACGCGCAGCGTCACGTCCACCCGTGGGCGGTCGAGCAGGCTCAGTGGCAGGATCTCGAAGTCGTCGACGCGCTGGCTGCCGGTAGCCCACACCGGGCGCACCCCCATCAACGCCATGGCCTGGGCGATATCGTCGCCACCGGTGCGCATGGTCGCCGTGCCCCACACCGACAAGCCCAGCTGGCGCAGATGGTCGCCATGGTCCTGCAGGTGCCGTTCGAGGATCAGGTTGGCCGAGGCGAACCCCAAGCGCCAGGCGGTGGTGGTGGGCAGGTTGCGCACGTCGACGGTGTAGAAGTTACGCCCGGTGGGCAAAACGTCCAGGCGGCCGCGGCTGGGTGCACCGCTTGGACCGGCCGGCACGAAACGCCCGCACAGCGCGGCCAGCAGCCCATTGATCTCCGCAGCGCCGCACGCATCCAGGTCAGGTGCGACCTGCTCGCGCAGGGCGTCCAGCACGTCGTGCACCGGCTGCCATTGCGGTTGCTCGGGCAGCTGCGCCGGCCCTTCCAGCGCCTGTTCGATGATGCGCAACGCAAGCAACTCAAGGCGCTCGCGGGTATCGCCAGCGGTGCGCCAGGCGCCCGCTTGCACGGCCAGCAGCATCGCCGGGCGTGGCCCTGACCAGGGCTCGCCAAGGTCGCAGTCGAGGGGGTCGAAGCCCAGCGTCAGGGCCTTGGCCAGGGTTCGCAGCAAGCTGGCATTGCCACCGCGACCGTCGCCCCGCTCCACACGCAGCAAGGCCAGCAGGGTATCGAGGCGCAGGCGCGCCTGCGGCGACTGACCGAATACATGCAAGCCATCGCGGATCTGCGATTCCTTGAGGTCGCACAGGTAGGTATCCAGGCGCGGCAACCACACCGTGGCATCGTCCAGCTGGCCCTCCAGCTGCAACTCCCGGTCGATATGGTTGGCCTTGACCAGTTCGAGAATGTCGCGCTGCAGTTCTCGTGCACGTCGCGGGTCGAGCAGCTGGGCTTCGTAGAATTCGTCCGCCAGTTGCTCAAGATGACGCAGAGGGCCGTAGGTTTCGGCGCGGGTCAGCGGCGGCATCAGGTGATCGATGATCACCGCCTGGGTCCGGCGCTTGGCCTGGGCGCCCTCGCCCGGGTCGTTGACGATGAACGGGTAGATATTGGGCAGTGGACCGAGCAGCGCGTCCGGCCAGCACTGTGCGGACAGGCCGACGCCCTTGCCGGGCAGCCACTCCAGGTTGCCGTGCTTGCCGACGTGGATCACGGCATCGGCAGCAAAGGCATGCCGCAACCAGAAGTGAAACGCCAGGTAACCGTGCGGTGGCACCAGGTCCGGGTCGTGGTACACCGCGCTTGGGTCGACCTGGTAGCCGCGCGCCGGCTGGATACCGACGAAGGTCAGGCCAAAGCGCAGGCCGGCAACCATCAGGCGGCCTGCGCGGTACATCGGGTCTTGTTCGGGCGGCCCCCAGCGCTCCAGCACGGCCTGGCGATTGGCCTCTGGCAGGCGTTCGAAGGCCGCGTGGTAGTCCGCCAGGCTCAGGCTCTGGGCGCAGGGGCGTTGGTCGAGGTGTTCAAGGTCGTTGGTCACCCCGCCCAGCAGCTGGTGAATCAGTTGCGTGCCGCTGCCTGGCAACGGCGCGAGCGGATAGCCTTCGGCCTGCAGTGCCTTGAGGATATTCAACGCGGCAGCCGGGGTATCCAGGCCGACGCCATTGCCGATGCGGCCATCGCGGGTCGGGTAGTTGGCCAGCACCAGGGCCACGCGCTTTTGCCCATTGGGCAGGCGCGCCAGTTCGACCCAGCGCCGCGCCAGCTCGGCGACAAAGTCCATGCGCTCGGGGTGCGCACGGTAACAGACCACATCGGACTGGCTGCGCTCGCTGCGCCAGGCCATGTCCTTGAAACTGACCGGTCGGGTGATGATGCGCCCGTCCAGTTCCGGCAAGGCGATGTGCATGGCCAGGTCGCGGGCACCCAGGCCCTGCTCGCTGGCCTCCCAGCCGGGCTGGTTGTCCTGCGCACAAATGGCCTGCAACACCGGGATATCACGACGGAACGGGCGCAGGTTGGGCCGTTCCGGGCTGGAGAGGGCAAAACCGGTGGTGTTGATCAACACCTCGGCCCCCACTTCGTCCAGCCAGGCTTCGACCTGCTCCAGGCAGGCGCTTTCCTTGAGGCTGGCCACGGCGATGGGCAGCGGGTTAAGGCCGGCGGCCTGCAAGCGCTCGCAGAACACGTCAATGAATGCGGTATTGGCAGCCTGCAGGTGAGAACGATAGAACAGCAACGGAGCCACCGGATACTCGCTGTTCCAGTGGCTGTACCAGTCTTCGAGCTGCGCGCCGGCCAGGCGCGGGTGATACACCGAAGTGCGCGGCAAAGGCTGCGGTTCGTCCCAACGGTAGTCACGCCCCAGCCACTGGTTGGCCAGGCAGTTGAACAGGTTGAGGGCATTGCGCTTGCCGCCCTGGCGCAAGTAGTGCCAGAGGCGTTCGGCCGGCTCGCCGGTGACCGTGCCCAGGCCAGTAAGCTCCGGGTCCGGGCGATCATCGCCGGGGACCAGGATCAGTTGCACGCCACGGGTTGCCAGTTCGACCAGCTGCTCGACACCGTAGCGCCAATAGCCGACGCCACCGTGCAGCGACACCAGGATCACCTTGGCATGGCGCAGGACCTCGTCGACATACAAGTCGACCGAGGCATGGTTCTGCACCTGCATCGGGTTGGCCAGGCGCAGGCTGGGGAAATCGTCCGGCAGTTGCTCGGCGGTTTCGGCAAGCAATGCCAGGTGCGAATCGCCGCTGCAGAGGATTACCAGGTCGGCGGGCGTCTGGCCGAGGTCGGCGATGCTGTCGTCCGGCACGAAGCCGCCGGGCTGGGTCCGCAGCAGGTGCATGGGTCAGGCGCCCAGGGCCTGGCGCAGGCGCGCTTCCAGTTGCGGGGCATCAAGGTCCTGACCGATCAGCACCAGGCGGGTGATGCGTGGTTCGTCAGCGCGCCATGCGCGGTCGAAGTGTTTGTCGAAACGGGTACCCACGCCCTGTACCAGCAGGCGCATCGGCTTGCCGGGGATGGCCGCGAAGCCTTTGGCTCGCAGGATGCCGAACTCCACCACCAACTGGGTCAGGGCATCGAGCAGCAGGCTTTCGTCAGCCTCGGGCAGGTCGATGGAGATCGAGTCAAAGGCATCATGGTCGTGATCGTCATGGTCATCGCCGTCATGGTGGGCGTCGTGGTGGGTGCGACGGCCATCGATGTGCGCCTCGGACTCGGCACCTAAGCCCAACAGCACTTCCAGCGGCAGCCGGCCGCTGCTGGCTTCGATTACCTTGACGGCTGGCGGCAGCTCCTCGGCCACTTCGGCACGCACCTTGGCCAGGCCTTCGGCGTCGATCAGGTCAGCCTTGTTCAGCACCACCAGGTCGGCACTGGCCAGCTGGTCGGCGAACAGTTCGTGCAGTGGCGATTCGTGATCAAGGTTGGGATCAAGCTTGCGTTGCGCATCGACCTGCTCGGGGTAGGCGGCGAAGGTGCCGGCGGCCACGGCCGGGCTGTCGACCACGGTGATGACCGCATCGACGGTGCAGGCGTTGCGGATTTCCGGCCACTGGAAGGCTTGCACCAGGGGCTTGGGCAGTGCCAGGCCGCTGGTTTCGATGAGGATGTGGTCGAGATCGCCGCGGCGTGCGACCAGTTCGCGCATCACCGGGAAGAATTCTTCCTGCACGGTGCAGCACAGGCAGCCGTTGGCGAGTTCATAGACGCGGCCGCTGGCCTCTTCCTCGGTGCAGCCGATGCTGCATTGCTTGAGGATTTCGCCGTCGATGCCAAGCTCGCCGAATTCGTTGACGATGACCGCGATGCGGCGGCCTTGGGCGTTGTCGAGCATGTGGCGGAGCAAGGTGGTCTTGCCCGAGCCGAGAAAGCCGGTAACGATGGTGACGGGGAGCTTGGCCAGTGTTTTCATGTCGCGTTGCCCTTGGCAGGTTGGCGCGGGCACACGGGACGAAAGCCGCAGGCCAGGCCGGCCGGGCTCGTTCGCCACCGGATCACCCCGCCCGGTTGAAAGTCGAAATCGTCTCGAGGCAGGTCTCCTGGCTTGCACCGTTCCAGCTCATCAAGCAGCTGGCGGAGTGACGCCTTCCCGCGCGGTGGCGCAGTGGCTGTGTCGACCCATTGTCGGTGCCTACAGTTGCGGGGGCAGCCGCGGCTTGTACCGCGTTCCCGTCTTAGCTTCGGCAGCGCCGAAGAACCTCGAAGTCGCAAGGCTACGCGGGGGGTGGCGGGTGGTCAACTATTGCCATCCGTGCAACGAAGCCCATGGTTCAGCTCTTGTTCTGCTTTTGCTCCTGCTCTTGCTCTTGCTCTTGCTCTTGCTTGTGCTTTTGCTTCTAAGCGCGCGGTAGTTCAGCAAACGCCGAATGCGACTTCAGGAGGCCGAACGCAGGCGTCTGGAGGGCCAGGGTGCGCAGCACCCCTTCGGCGCAGCCGAAGGCGCGAGATGTAGACTTGCGCAGCAAGTCGTAGGCCGCGCGGGCCCGGAGGGCGCCGGAGTGAGGGGACCCCGGAGCGAAGCGCAGGGGCCGGATGATGGGAGCCAGCGTTTTTTGGTTACTTTTTGTCGCGTTTGACAAAAAGTGACCCGCCGTAAGGGCGGAAAGGTGACTGTGCGTCGCCACCGCCAATGAATGCACTCGACTCAATCAAAACCATCGCTGTCCAGCTTTTGGCTTTTGGCTTTTGGCTTTTGGCTTTTGGCTTTTGGAAGTGAGCTTTCAAATCAAGTCAACATTCATTCGCCATGGTGGCGCTGAATCAGCTTTTCGCCTTTACGGCGACCTACTTTTTGACTGCCAAAAGTAGGCAAAAACCCCCGCTCCCATCATCCGGCCCCTACGCTTCGCTCCGGGGTCCCCTCACTCCGGCGCCTTCCGGGCCCGCGCGGCCTACGACTTGCTGCGCAAGTCTACATCTCGCGCCTTCGGCTGCGCCGAAGGGGTGCTGCGCACCCTGGCCCTCCAGACGCCTGCGTTCGGCCTCCTGAAGTCGCACTCTGCGTCGCCTGAACTATCGCGCGCTTAGAAGCCAAAGCAAAAGCAGAGCAAGAGCAAGAGCAAGAGCAAGAGCAAGAAACGAAGCTCAGGGGTTTCAGGAGTGATTCTAAAAGCGCATGAACAAATCTTCATCTTGGCCCTCAACGCCCTGATGGTGGGGTGGATGCGCGATCCGCAGCGGTACGCGGATCGCGCTTGCCTTGAGGCGCGGGGCCGGGTTGCGTAGCATCGCCGGCCCCGGGGCCGCTGGGCGGCCCATTCGCGGGCGAAGCCCCGCCTGCCGAATTCGCTACTGTACAGAGCCCCCATGCCGCAACCGATCCCCCTCAAGGACCACGAAAAGGAAAAACACCTGGTCAACCGCCGGCTCCTGGCCTGCGCCGCCCTGGTGTTCAGCCTGTGCGCCGTCCTGGTGGGCAGGCTCTACGTGCTGCAAGTCCTGCAGCACGACCAGCAGAGCGCGGTTTCGGAAAACAACCGCGTGCACATCCTGCCCATTGCCCCCGAGCGCGGGCTGATCTACGACCGCAACGGTGTGGTGCTGGCCGACAACAAACCCAGCTTCGACCTGACCATGACCCGCGAGCGCGCCGGTGACTCGGCCAAGGTGCTCGACACCCTGGCGCAAATCCTCGGCCTGGGCGAGGACGACCGCAAACAGTTCGACAAAGACCTGCGCCGCGGCCGCAAACCGTTCGAGCCGGTCACCCTGATGGTCGGCCTGACCGAAGAACAGATCGCCCTGATCGCAGTCAACCAGTTCCGCCTGCCCGGCCTGGACGTGGAACCGCAGTTCATCCGCGAATACCCGTTGGCCGAACACTTCGCCCATTCGGTCGGCTACGTCGGGCGCATCAATGAAAAAGAAGCCAAGACCCTCGACAGCACCGAGTACCGCGGCACCCAGTCCATCGGCAAGACCGGCATCGAGCACTTCTACGAAGCCCAACTGCACGGCCATGTGGGCTACGAAGAAGTGGAAACCAACGCCCAGGGCCGGGTCATGCGCGTGCTCAACCACAAGGACCCGATCCCCGGCAAGGACATCATCCTCAGCCTCGACGCGCACCTGCAGGTGGCCGCCGAAAAGGCCCTGGGTGACCGCCGTGGCGCAGTGGTGGTGCTCGACCCGGCCAACGGCGACGTGCTGGCGATGGTCAGCAACCCGAGCTTCGACCCCAACCTGTTCGTCAAGGGCATAAGCTTCAAGCAGTACGCCGCGCTGCGCGACTCGATCGACCGGCCGCTGTTCAACCGCGTGCTGCGCGGCCTCTATGCGCCAGGCTCGACGGTCAAGCCGGAAGTGGCCATCGCCGGCCTCGACAGCGGCGTGATCACCCCCGGCAGCCGCGTGTTCGACCCCGGCTACTACGAGCTGCCCAACTACGACCACAAGTACCGCAACTGGAACCACAGCGGCGATGGCTGGGTAGATATGTACACCGCCATCATGCGCTCCAACGACACCTACTTCTACGACCTGGCGCACAAGCTCGGCATCGACCGCCTGCACGACTACATGGCCGAATTCGGCCTGGGCCAGAAGGTCTCGCTGGACATGTTCGAAGAAGCCCCAGGGCTGATGCCTTCGCAAGCCTGGAAGCGTGCCACCCGCCGCCAGGCCTGGTTCCCCGGCGAGACGCTGATCCTCGGCATCGGCCAGGGCTACATGCAGGTCACCCCGCTGCAACTGGCCCAGGCTACCAGCCTGCTGGCCAGCAAGGGCGTGTGGCACCGCCCGCATCTGGCCATGACCGTCGGTGGCGAGACCCCGGTCGACCCCAACCCGATGCCCGACATCGTGCTACACGACAAGCACGCCTGGGACCAGGTCAACGTCGGCATGCAGATGGTTATGCACGACCCGCGCGGCATCGCCCGCGCCGCTGCGGCCGGTGCCCAGTACCGTATCGCCGGCAAGAGCGGCACGGCACAGGTGGTGGCGATCAAGCAAGGTGAGCGCTACAACCGCAACAAGACCCTCGAACGCCACCGCGACAACGCCCTGTTCGTCGGTTTCGCCCCGGCCGACCACCCGAGCGTGGTGGTAGCCGTGATGATCGAGAACGGCGAGGCCGGCGGCCGCGTTGCCGGGCCGGTGGTGCGCGAAGTGATGGACGCGTATCTGCTCGATGAACAGGGCCACCTGAAGCCTCAATTTGCCGGCACGCCGACGGCCAAACCCGTGCCACACAGCTGAAAGGCCGGCGCCATCGACCAAGCATTGCGCTAGCCACGCTCGAAGAAGCTGCTGCCCTTCTCCTTGAGCAGCGTCACCAACGCCCCTGCCGCCGGCGACAAGTAGCCGTCCGTGCGCACCGACACCGCTACGGTGCGGCGCATCGTGGTCTGCTGGAGCGGCACTTCGCGCAGCCAGGACATGCCCAAGCCATGCTCCAGGGTTTCCCTGGCAGCGAAGCTGAGCAACTGGGTACGCGCAATCAGCCGCGGCAGCAGCGAGATGGCGTTAGTCTCGATCTGCACCTGCGGCGCCGGCAACTGATGGGCAATGAACACGTTGTCGATCCAGCGACGGGCAGTCACCGTCGGCCCCGCCAGCACCCAGCGGTACCGGCAGAGGCGCTGCAAAGTGATCGGGCCAGCGAAGATCGGGTGCTCGGCGCTGGCCACCACGATCGCTTCGTCTTCCAGAATCGGGTAGGTGGTAAACCCGGGATCCATGGCGATCTGCGGTGAAATGATCACATCCAGCCGCCCGGCGCGCAGGGACTCCTTGAGCACATCGTCCTGGGCAATCGACAGCTTCAAGGTCACTTCCGGCGCCCGCTCCAGCAGCGCTGCGGTCAGGTGCGGCAGCAGGTGATCGGCCATGCTCGCGGCGCAGCCCAGGCGGATGTTGCCGACCAGCCCACTGGCGAAGTCGCGCACCTCGCGCTCGGTTTCAGCGATGTTCATCTGCAGTTGCTTGCCCCGCGCCAGCAGCAGCTTGCCGACATCGGTGAGCTTGATGCGGCGGCCATCGCGCTGGAACAAGCGGGTGCCCAGCGATTCTTCCAGGCGCTGGATGCTCTTGCTCAGCGCCGGCTGGCTGCGGTTGAGCTTTTCCGCGGCCCGGCCCAGGTGGCCCAGTTCGGCAATGGTTTCGAAATAGGTGAGGTCACGCAGGTCCATGATTCATGAATTTCAGTTATGGATTCATCGAAAGTAGAAAATAGACTTGATCGATTGCGCCGTCGATAATTTTCTCCGCTGGCGCTGCCAGCCCCGCGTTATCGCTGCGCAAGGAGTATCCACGTTGCAGACCTCCCTACCCCCCGCTTTCAGGCCCCTCTTGCAATGGCTCGCCCTGCTGATCTGTGCCGGCGCTTTCGGCCAGCTGCTCCATGCCCTGGCCGTGCCGGCCGGGTTGTTCCTCGGCCCCATGCTGGTGGCCATCGTCTTCGGCGTCTCGGGTGCACAACTGCACCTGCATCGCCAGGTGTTCCGTTTTGGTCAGGGTTGCGTGGGCCTGTTGGTCGCCCACTCGGTGACGTGGGCGGTGCTGGTGGCAATGGCCCAGTCCTGGCACTTGATGCTGGTCGCCACCTTCATCACGGTGGCGCTCAGCGCCCTGGTGGGCCTTGGCACCGTGCGCTTCGGCGGCATCCCAGGCAGCACGGCCGCCTGGGGTACGGCGCCGGGGGCTGCTTCGGCGATGGTGTCGATGGCCGAGGACAATGGCGCCGACGGCCGCGTCGTGGCGACCATGCAATACGTGCGGGTGGTGTGCGTGGTGATGATCGGCTCGCTGGTCAGCCACCTGCTCGGCGCCACACCGGCTGCAGGCGCGGTGGCCAATGCACCGGCGGCGCTGGCAGGCCCGCACCTGCTCGACAGCCTGCTCAGCCTGGGTGTGGTGGTGCTGGGCATCACCCTCGGTAACCGCCTGCCTGCCGGTGCCTTGCTGACACCGCTGCTGCTGGGCGGTGCCCTGCAACTGAGCGGGCTGCTGACCATCCGCTTGCCCGAGCCCTTGCTGGCCGTTGCCTACGGCGCCATCGGCTGTTACATCGGCCTGCGCTTCGACCGCCAGACCGTGCGCTATGTGTGGAAGCGCCTGCCAACCATGATCGCCGGGGCGGTGGTGCTGATCGCGCTATGCGCCGCGTGCGCCTACGGGCTGGCCCTGGCGATGGGCACCGACTTCTTGTCGATGTACCTGGCGACCAGCCCGGGGGGGCTTGACGCCATGGCGATCATCGCAGTGGAAACCCATGCAGATGTCGGCCTGGTGCTGGCGATGCAGACCTTGCGGCTGTTCGGGGTGATCCTGACCGGGGCGTTCTGTGCGCGGCAGATCATTCGCCTGACGCAGGGGTGCGGTGGCTAGAGGCGCCACAGTCCTCAAGCCGGGCCCTTCAATGCCGCCTCGATCTTCGCCACGTCGATCTTGCCCATGCTCATCATCGCCTCGAACGCCCGCTTGGCCGCCGCCTTGTCGGGGTGGGCGATGGCTTCGATGAGCAGGCGCGGGGTGATCTGCCAGGAGATGCCCCACTTGTCCTTGCACCAGCCACAGACGCTCTCGCTGCCGCCGTTGCTGACGATGGCATGCCAGAGCCGGTCGGTCTCGGCCTGGTCTGCGGTGCAGACCTGGAACGAAAACGCCTCGCTGTGCTTGAACGTGGTACCGCCATTGAGCCCGACGCACGGGATGCCCATCACGGTAAATTCGACGGTAATCACCTCACCGGCCTTGCCCGACGGGTAGTCGCCGGGGGCGGGGTGCACCGCCACCACCTGGCTGTCGGGAAAGGTCCGGGCATAGAAGTTGGCCGCTTCTTCGGCATCCTTGTCGAACCACAGGCAGATCGTGTTCTTGGCAGTCATGGCAAGGCCCCATGGGGGAACAGGAAGCCTTGAGTCTAGCCCCTCAGTCCAAGCTGACGAGGGTCACCGGCAAGAGAACGCTCAGAAGCTACTTACAAACCACGGGGAAATTTCCTACAACCCACACATGGCGGGGCACTGCATCATTGCGGACGAACCTCACAAGCGACTTTTCGCAGGGAGATACAGGTTTGTCGGATTTCAAATCAAAGTTGCAGCACCTCAGCGCCGAACAGATCGAAGCGCTGTACAGCGAATACATCGGCGGTGAGAAAATTGCCCGGCTGCTCGAACGCTACGCCATCGACCTCGCCCCCAGTAGCCTGATCAAGGCCTTCCCCCCGGTGCCTTGCGCCGAACTCATGTGCCCTTACTGCGAAGTCAGCCTGTACGAACGGCGCAGAAGCCGCTCAGCCAACAGCTGGAACGATAACCTGGCCTACTGCCCGAACTGCGCCCACCGCCATTACTTCCCGGGGCGCAACCGCTGGCAACGCGCTTGCGCCTGCCAGCCCTGCCTGGCGGCGCGCGAACAGGCCCGGCAGGCAAAGGCCATCGAGCAGCGCAAGCGCATCAAGGAGCACTGGTCGCTGGCAAAGCACCTGCCAGTGCCACTGCACACGCTGTCGATCACCCGCCAGTTGCAGTTGCTGGCCGTGCTCGAAATCCGCATGGATACGCAAACGGATTGCATCCTGGCTGCGGAAAAAACCATTGGCGATGCCCGTGTCAGCCCATCCAGGGGCATGGATTCAACCATCCTGCTGGCGCTGCACGAGGACCAGATCCTGCTGGTCGACCCGGATTCGCCGCTGGAGGCCTTCAGCGACGACCCCACACCAAAGGCCTGGCAGAACAAGGTGCGCTGGATCGCCAATGTCAGCCTGGATGACCAACAGCGGGCCGGCCTCGGCACCTTGCATCGCGTGCTGCACGCGACGCTGTCCGCTGGCCCGCAGCCGCAATGGCATGACGAACTCGCCGCAGCCATCAAGCTGCTCTGCAACGAAGAAGTGTGCGCCTACATCGCCACCCGCAGCGCGGAACACGGCCTGCCCTTCGAGGCCAGGCACAAAGCCGCCGAAGTCGCAGCCCAGCTACTCGACATGCATCCCGTACGGCACATCTGGTCGCTGGTCAACACTGCGGTCCGGGGGGCGCTGTCATTCGTTGCCCGCGCCCAGGTCAACAAACTGCATGCCGCCAACACCATTCCCGGGAGCCTGCTGTCGCTGAGCGAACGCGCCGTCCGCGAGGGCTGGCAGTTCACGCTGTCGAGCTACGACACCCACGCCCCGCGTTCAGGTTTCAGCCGGGCACTGTTCGACGTGCTGTTGCAACAGCCCGACCATGGCCTGGGACGCAAGGTCAGCGACTACATCGCCGCGCTGCCGGGGCACGCGGACGATGAAGGCTGCAGGCTGTTCTGCGCCATGTGCGGATCGAACCTGGTCCATGTGAAGGCGGGGCCTCGGGAAACCATCGTCAATTGCAAGGACTGCCTCGCCAGGACCCTCATATCGACATGAAAACAGCGCCCCGCCCGGGGCGCCTGCCTATCGCCCGGCACCTGCAACATTCTGTTGGGAATTCCTACGTTCAGCAGTGAACCTGCTTACAAAATTGCGGTCTGTCCCTGACGGTCAATTCACCGACCGGTTCGCCGGCCTCGTCGCTGATCCACAGTTACCGGGCCTATTTTTCCTGTTGCAGCGAAGACCCAACATGCCTGAATCCCGCCCAGCCTCCCTTGCCCTCCCTGCCCTGCGTGGCAGCCTGCTCGCCGCCCTGATGGCCCTTGCCGTCCCTGCGCATGCCGAAGAGCCGGCCAGCGATGCGCGCTGGGTCAGCGACAGCTTGAGCACCTATGTGCGCAGTGGCCCGACCGATGGCCACCGCATCGTGGGCACGCTCAAGTCCGGGCAGAAACTCACCCTGGTCGGTAGCCAGGGCAACTACAGCCAGGTCCGTGGGCAGAATGGCGACCTGGTATGGATCCTCACCAATGACCTGCAGTCGGTGCCTGGCCAGAGCGAGCGCCTGCCGCAACTCGACGCTCAGGTGGCGGAGCTGTCCGGGCAGCTCAAGACCATCGATGACAGCTGGAAGAACCGCGTACAGGGCATGCAGGAGACCCTCGACTCGCGCAAGAAGCTCATCGATGAACTGCAAGCACGCAACCAGGCGCTCAGCGAACAGCTCGACCAGAGCCAGTCGAGCCTGCGCGATACCCAGGCCCGCCTGGGCGACGAGAACAAGCAGGTGATGATGCGTTACATGGTCTATGGCGGCAGCATCGCCGGTGCGGGCCTGCTGGCGGGGCTGATCCTGCCGGCGCTGACCCGCGGGCGTAAGAAGAACGACCGCTGGTTCTGATGATGGCCAGGCGGGCCTCTTCGCCGATTCAACAGCGCAGAGGCCCGCAGCAAGGTGGCGCTAGCGGCTGCGCGCCTTGTTATAGATACTTTTGGCCTGGTCGGCAGCAGACTGACACTTGGCCATATCGCCGGCATCCCGGGCCTTTTTGGCTTCTTCCCATTTCACTTTGAAATCATGGGCCATGCCGCCGTGCATGCCCTGGCCACTGGCTTTGTGGTCGTCTTCCAGTTCCTTGATCTTCGCATCGCAGTTGGTTTTGGGGTCAGCGTGTGCAGCAACACTCAGCACTGAAGCAATTACCAGCAATAGGATGGATTTCATGGAGCGTTCTCCTGGGAAATCAGAATGATCATCGAGAGGCATTTGGCTCGACGCAGGGGATAGCATAGTCGGCGATGGCTGGCTGTGTCGGTTCAGCTCGGCGGTCGTCGCTCCTCGGCAAACAGGAAGTCGATGAACGCTCGCACCCGCAAGGGCATGTGCCGGGCCTGCGGGTAGATCAACATGAAGGGGCGAGAGGTGCCACCGTATGCAGCCAGTACCTCGACCAGCTCACCGCTGGCCAGTGCGTCCTGCACGGTGAAGCGGTAGGCCTGCATCAGGCCGGCGCCATGGCGCACCAGTGTCGCGGTCGCCAGGAAATCGCCCTGGCAGGTGAAACCCCCTTGGGTCTCGATTTCAACCTCGCGGCCATCGATGCGGAAACTCCAGGGCAGACGGCGTCCGGTGCTGGCCAGCTCGAACTGGATGCACTCATGCCCGGCCAGGTCCTGCGGCACCTGCGGCGTGCCCATGCGCGCCAGGTAGGCCGGCGTCGCCACCACCACCAACTCGGCATTCTCCAGGCGCCGCGCCACCAGCCGCGAATCGGCGGGCTCACGGCCACGGATGGCGAGGTCGAAGGGCTCCTCGGTGAAGTCGACGTTGCGATTGCTGACATGTACATCCACCTGCACCTGCGGATAGCGCTGACGGAACGCCGGCAGCAACGGCAACAAACGATAGTGCGCATAGGGAGTGGGTGCACTGATGCGCAGGCGACCGCTTGGCACGGCCTGGCCACCGGCGGCCTGGCGCTCCGCCTCGACCAGTTGCCCGAGCGCCTGACGGCATTGCTGATAATAGGCTTGGCCGGCGTCGGACAAGCGCATTTGCCGCGTAGTCCGCACCAGCAGGCGTACCCCCAGGCGCTCCTCCAGGCGTGCCACGCTGCGGCTTACCGCGGCCGGAGTGACACCGGCCTCGGCGGCCGCAGCGGTGAAGCTGCCGGTGTCGGCTGCCAGGCAGAACAGCTCCAGGCTGCCCAGTTGCAGATCGTCGAAGTGGCGGGTCATGGCAGCTCGATTGATTACATGATGTATCGATTGAAATGCCATACAGCTCATTTTTCAAGTTGGCGTTGCGCCCTACATTGGCTTCCACACGAGCCACCGGCTCACTTCTGGAGTACGCAAACATGAGCACGCCAAGAACCGTCATCATCACCGGGGCCTCCAGCGGCCTGGGCTTCGCCCTCGCCGAGGCGTTCCTCGAACGCGGCGACAATGTAGTCGGCAACGCCCGCAGCCAGGCACGCCTGGACCAGGCCTCGGCCCGCCTCGGTCACCCGCAGCGCTTCGTCGGCGTGGCTGGCGACATCGCCGCAGCCGAGACTGCCCAGCGCCTGTTCGCCACGGCCCAGGCGACCTTCGGCAGCGTCGACATCCTGATCAACAACGCCGGAATCTTCATTCCCAAACCTTTCACCGAGTACAGCGAGACAGACGTCGACGCGCTGGTCGGCACCAACCTCAAGGGCTTCTTCTACCCGTCGCAGGCAGCGGCCAGGGTCATGGCTGCGCAAGGCCATGGGCAGATCATCGCCATCACCGCCTCCATCGCACTGCAGCCGGATACCCGCGTACCGGCGCTGTTACCTGTGCTGGTCAAGGGCGGGCTGAACCAGGCGGTCAAAGGCCTGGCGCTGGAGCTGGCAGCCAGCGGCGTGCAGGTCAATGCGGTCGCACCCGGGATCATCGATACACCGCTGCACGGCGGCACGGTCGAGGCTCTTGGCGGGCTTTCACCGAGCGGTCGCACGGGCAAGCCGCAGGATGTGGTAGACGCCGTGCTGTACCTGACCGACGCGCGCTTCGTCAGCGGCGTCATCCTGCCCGTGGACGGTGGCAGCACCGCCGGTACCTGGCACTGAACCGAGGAGCGAACAGCCATGCCTTACGTGCATATCCGGGTGACCGATGAAGGGGTTACCCAGCAACACAAACGCCAGCTCATCGAGGGCACCACGCGGTTGCTGGAACAGGTGCTGGGCAAGCCACCGGCCAGTACCTTTGTGGTGATCGAGGAGGTGCCGACGGATAACTGGGGGGTGGGCGGCGAGACCGTGACGGCGGTGCGCCTGCGCGAGCGGGGCTGACCTCGGGCCGCTTTGCGGCCCCTACTGCCGCAACCGTTCCAGCGCTTCCAGCACATACCCCGTAGCCCGCTCCGGTTCCCCTTCCCGGCAGGCAATCCCCAGCTGCCGCCACAACCCGGGCCGCAGCGGCCGGCGCGCAATCCGCCGGTCCAGCTCGGCGGCCTCGCCCTCCTGCGGCAACAAGGTCGCACCATAGCCTGCCCCGACCAGGCTCTTGATCGCGTCGTTGTAATTCAGCTCGATTCGCGGCTCGGGATACAAGCCCGCCGCCGCGAACCACTCACCGGTCACCCGCGACAACTGGGTACTGTGGTCATTGAGGATCAATGCACGCTGCGCCAGCCAGGCCGGGGTGACCCTGGCGGGCGGCTGCCAGTCGGCCGGCACATACGCCAGGATCGGGTCGCGCCGCCAGGGCGTGAGCCTGACGCCCTTGCCAGCTACCTGCGGCAGCGCCACCAGGCCGATGTCCAGGCTGCCTTCTCGCAAGCGCGCCAGGGAAGCCTGGGAGGTCAGCACCTGAACCTGCACGTCGATACCGGGGTGCGCCTCTTTCAAATGCTCAAGGGCCTTGGGCAACAGGTGGGCAATGGCACCCGTGGATGCCCCCAGGCGCACCCGCCCGGTCAGGCCCTCGACCTGGCGGCGCACTTCGTCCAACGCCAGGTCGGCATCGGCCAGCAAACGCCGGGCCCTGCCCAGCAGCGTCTCGCCGATGGCCGTCGGGCGCACCTGGTTGCGGTTACGCGTCAGCAGCGGAGCACCGACCCGCGCCTCCAGCTCGGCCACGTGCAGGCTGATGGTGGGCGGCGCGAGGTTGAGCTGGCGGGCGGCTTCGGCAAACGAACCCAGGTCGGCAATCACCACGAGGGTGCGCAGGCGGTCGAGGCTGATTTCGCGCATGAGCGGCGATCCTTGATTCATCTAAACTGAACGTCAGCGTCATCATATTCAAATTTTCTTTGGCAGCGCCACAGGCGAGCATAGGCCATCCCCTCCCCTGACCGGACTCCGACCATGCACACCCCTGTTGTCTTCATCGACGGTGACCAAGGCACCACCGGCCTGCAGATCCATGCCCGCCTGCAAGGCCGCACCGACCTGCACCTGCTGACCCTGCCGCAAGCCGAGCGCAAGGACCCACAGCGCCGCGCCGACGCCATCAACAGCGCCGACATCGCCTTGCTGTGCCTGCCGGACGAGGCTGCCCGCACGGCCGTGGCGGCCATCGAAAACCCAGCCGTACGGGTGATCGACGCCAGCTCCGCGCACCGCACTACGCCAGGTTGGGTCTACGGCCTGCCGGAGCTGGACGAGCAGCAGGCCGAGCGTATCGCCAAGGCCAAGCGGGTCAGCAACCCCGGCTGCTACCCGACCGGCGCCATCGCCCTGCTGCGCCCGCTGGTCAAGGCCGGCCTGCTGCCGGCCGACTACCCGCTGAGCATCCATGCCTTCTCGGGCTATTCCGGCGGTGGTCGTGCCGCCGTCGAGCGGCACGAGACGCCGGGCGCTGAACCCGCCCCGACCTTGCAGGTGTATGGCCTGGAACTGGCGCACAAGCATGTGCCGGAAATCCAGCTGCACGCGGGCCTGTCGGCACGGCCCATGTTCCTGCCCGGTTACGCGGCCTATCGCCAGGGCATCGTCCTGAGCATTCCCCTGCAGCTGCGCTTGCTGCCAGGCCAGCCGCGCGCCGAACAGTTGCAAGCCTGCCTGGAACAGCACTACCAGGGCGCCCGCCATGTGCAGGTGATGCCCCTGCACCAGCAAGGCCCGGCCACCCCGCTCGACCCTGAGGCGTTGAATGACAGCAACGACTTGCGCCTGGCGCTGTACGCCAACCCCGAGCACGGCCAGGTGCTGCTGACGGCGGTGTTCGACAACCTCGGCAAAGGGGCCTCGGGCGCGGCCGTGCAGAACCTCGACCTGATGCTCGCCGCGATGCGCGGCTAAAAAGGGTTTAGACTGTGCACCCCGCGCCAACCCGGCGCGGGGTGAGCCAACCGCAGCCGGAGCCCGTCCACCGATGTTCATTCTGAGCCGCCTCGACAGCGTGCCGCCCGAATCCTTCCAGAGCCAGATCCGCGAGCTGGTGATCCACAACGTCGGCGATCTGAGCAGTGTCGCCATTCGCGCCGAAAACCCGCTTTATCCGCTGTACCAGTACGGTGTCGGCATGGAGGTGCACCAGTACCTGCAGGCGATGGACGGCACCCGTGGCCTGGCTGTGGAACTGACCTTGGCCCTGGATGCCGATGGCCCGGACCAGCTGCTCGGTTTCGCCCTGACCTTACCGGCCCAGGACGATCCGCGGGCCTGCGCTGTGGCGTTTCTGGCCGTGGTGCCCAGCCACCGCCGCCAAGGTATTGCCCGTGCCCTGCTGGGTGACGCGCAGGCGCGCTATGCCAGCGTCGAGCTGAATGCGTTTGCCGGCCAGGTGCCGTGGTTCGAGAACATGGGCATGCAGGTGGTCAGCGCCAGCGGGCCGCAGGTGCTGATGAGCAGCACCGGCCAGGCCAGTGGTGCGCTGATCGGGCGGCTGGACATTGCGCCGATCTATCAGACCGCCGAGGTGTTGCAGATTCACACGTATCTGCTCAATCAGCAGGGTGAAGATGCGATGGTCGATGCGGAGCAGCAGCGGGATGCGTGGCTGGATGAGTTGACCGCCCAGGCGAAGGCCTGTGTGCGGGAGCGCAAGTCAGTGCACTGATCTGAGGGCCCCTTCGCGGGTAAACCCGCTCCCACAGGCCTGCGTGATACCTGTGGAGCGGGTTTACCCGCGAAGAAGCACAACGGGCCGCTCAGGCATGCACCCAACGCCGATGCAGCCCACGGGCCAGCGCATCGAGCATGAACCCCAGCACGCCAATCAGCAGCACCATCGCCATCAGCTCCGAGTAAGCCAGGCGGTCGCGGGTATCGAGGATGAAATACCCAAGCCCCGCACTCACCCCGAGCATCTCGCACGGCACCAGCACGATCCACAGGATGCCGATGGCCAGGCGCACCCCGGTCAGCACATGGCCGATGACCCCCGGCACGATCACCTTGCACAAGGTTTCCCAGCGCGTGGCGCTGAGGCTGCGGCTCAACTGTAGCCAGCGCGGGTCGAGCTGGCGCACGCCTGCGGCGGTGTTGAGCAGGATCGGCCAGAGTGCGGCAAAGGCCAGCAGGAAGTAGATCGGCTGGTCGCCCACGCCCATCAGCATCACCACCACCGGCATCCACGACAAGGGCGAGATCATCCGCAGGAACTGGAACGCCGGCGTGGTCGCTGCTTCCAGGTGCCGGTAGCTCCCCACCAGCAGCCCCAGCGGCACGCCGATCAGCAGCGCCAGCAACAAGCCGACCAGAATGCGCTTGAGGCTGACCCAGACATGCCCGTAGACCTCGCCTTGGCCAAGCAACTCGACCAGGCTGGCCAGGGTCGCCTGGGGCGAGAAGCGTGCCGACAGTCCGTCAGCCTCGCCGAACAGCTGAACGCCCGCCCACCACAGCAGCAGCAACCCCAGCAGGCCGGCCAGCCCCAGGCCGGCAGACACGACGTGCTTGCGCATCAGACCGCGAACTCCTCGCTACGCTGGAAGTTCTCGGCAATGCCGAACACCGACGGGCCACCGACTGCGGCAATGGCGTTGCGCACGAAGCGGTCGTCGACCAGGTCGCGAGCCGTGTGCACCGGGTCCAATCCGGCGAGGAAGCCGCTTTCGCCCTCGATCAGGGTGTGCTTCAGGCGCTTGACCAGTTCTTCGGTGTAGCTGGGGTATGGGTAGGGCTGGAAGTCGATGCGTTTCTCGTCCCACTGCTGATGCCGGATCGCACCACTGGCAACGTAGCCCGCGCGGTCTTCGGCGGCCGGCGCCAGCACCTTGGTCAGCACCGCCGGTTCATGCGGGGTGTACTTGTTGGGGCCCGCCTTGGACAGCAGCGCCGCCGCTTCGGCGCGGTGGTCGCGGGTCCATTGCTGGGCCTTGACGATGGCGTTGACCACCTTCTGCGACCACTCCGGGCGGTTGTTCAGGTCGTGCTCATGCATGAACACCACGCAGCAGGCGTGGTTGCGCCAGACGTCGCCGGTAAAGCGCTGCACGCGGCCGACCTTGAGGTTCTCGGCCAAGGCATTGAACGGTTCGGCGACGATGTAGCCGGCGATGCGCTTGCTGGCCAGGGCCGGCGGCATGTCCGACGGCGGCAGCACCAGCAGGTTGACCTCATTGGCCGCCAGCGCGGCATTGGCAGGTTTCGACACCGGGGTCAGGCCGTTGTCATTGAGCATCTGCTGCAGCACCACATTGTGGATCGAGTACCAGAACGGGATGGCCACCGTCTTGCCGCCCAGTTGCTTGATGTCGCTGATATCCGGCGCCACGGTCAGGCCCGAGCCGCCGACATGGTTCCAGGCCACCACCTTGGCCGGTACCTTGCTGCCATAACGTGCCCACACGGTCATCGGCGACAGCAGGTGGATGACGTTGACCTGGCCGGAGATGAACGCCTCGATCACCTGCGCCCAGCTGCGCAGCAATACCGGGCGCTCGGCCTTGATGCCTTCGGCCTCGAACAGGCCATTGTTATGCGCCACCAGCAGCGGCGTGGCGTCGGTGATCGGCAGGTAGCCGATGCGCACCGGCGCGTCGGGCTCGGCGGCGGCGCGAGCCTGCAAGCTGGAGAGCAGCGGTACGGCGCCGGCCGCGGTGAGCATGGCGCTGAGCTTGAGGAAATCACGACGCGAGGTGGAGGAACAGCAATCATCCATGCACATGGGCAGGCTCCGAAGGCAACGAGGTAGGGGAAGGTTCAGCCGTGCGGCTCGCCCGCCGAAGGGTCTTGAGGATCTCGATTCGCAACGCGCCCAGCTCCTCGACCCGCTGCGTGCGCGGTTGCGGCAGGTCGATGTGCCATTGGCCAAGGATGTGCGCCGGGTGGTCGCCCAGTAGCAGCACCCGGTCGGACAACAACAGGGCTTCGTCGATGTCGTGGGTAATCAGCACCGCCGCCGTGTTGTGAGCGGCGATCAGTTGCAGCAGCAATTGCTGCATGTCGGCACGGGTCACTTCGTCAAGCGCGCCGAACGGCTCGTCGAGCAGCAGGACTTCGGGCTGGCGCGCCAGGCAACGGGCCAGTGCGGTGCGCTGGGCCATGCCGCCCGACAACTGCGCCGGATACTGGCTGCGCGCATGGGCCAGGCCCACCGCGCTGATGGCCTGGTCGATGCGCGCGCGGCGCTCGGCTGCCGGCAGCTTGGGCTGGCGGGCGAAATCCAGGCCGAAGGCGACGTTCTTTTCCAGGCTCAGCCAAGGCAGCAGGCTCGGGTCCTGAAAGGCTACTGCCAGGCGCGGGTGCGGCCCCTGCAGCGGCTCGCCGTGCAGGGTAACGCGGCCGCTGCGTGGCTGCTGCAAACCGGCCAGCACCCGCAGCAGGCTGGACTTGCCGACGCCACTGGGGCCGAGGATGGTCACCACCTCGCCTGGCGCCAGTTGCAGGTCAAAGCGCGCCAGCACCTCCTGCCACCCGCCCTCGCGCGGGTAGCCCAGGCTGATCGCGCAGGCTTGGAGTAGCGTTTGGCTCATGCGCTGGCGGCCTGGCGATGCAGCTCGGCGCGCAGTTGCACCAGGCTTGGGGTAACGATCGGCACGAACGCCGACTCGCGCCAGCGGCGGGCGAAACCGGCACCGAACTCATCCAGGTACGCCTTGCCGCCGCTGGCCTGCAGCTCCAGCTGCACGGCGTCGGCAGCACTTTCGGCGAGGGTGATGCGCAGCTTGAACAGCGCAGCCGGCTGGCCTTGGTAGCGCCCTTCGAGCAGGCCTTGCTTGAGCTCGGCTACGGTGTTTTCCAGGCGTTCCTTGAGCACCTGGCGGTGTTCTTCGAGGAACGACAGGCGCCCGTGCAGGTGCTCGTGAACTTCCTCCAGCGAGCGCCGCGCCAGGCCGATGGCCATGCCGCACTGCAGGGCGAGGAACGCCGGGCGCACCTTGGGCAGGAATTCGCGGGCGTTCTCGTGCAACAGCCAGTCGCGGCTCAACTGCACCTGATGAAACGCCAACGCGGCCGTGTTGCTCGATTGCAGGCCCATCAGTTCCAGGTCGTCAGAGCGCTCCAGGCCCTGGCTGTCGGAGGGAATGGCCATCACGAAGGGCGAACCACCGGCGTCGTCCTCGATGGCCGCCGCCACGACGAAGCCGCTCTTGCGCAGGTTGGTCACCCAGTGCAGGCGGCCTTCCAGCGTCCAGCCCGCCGCTTCGGAGCGGCCACGCACCTGCAAGGCCTCGATCCCGGAAAGGAACTTCATGGCGTTGGACAACCCGGTGGCACCGGCCAGCTCGCCGGTCAGCAGGTTGGCCAACAAGCGCTCACGCAAGCCCTGGTTGGGGCTTTGCAGCAGGTATTCGATAAACGCGCGCTGGCCCCAGCAGACGAAGGCTGCGGCCAGTGAGCGGCTGGCGATGGCGGCGATGGCTTCGACCGCATCGGTCACTGCGCCGCCGCTGCCGCCCAGTGCCGGGGCGACGCCAACGCGCAGCAGTTGCGATTCGGCAATATGCGCCAGCACGTGCTGGGGGTCGCATTGGCCCTGGTCGATTGCCTCGGCATTGGCATCCAGCCATTGACGAAATGCAGCATCAAGCATGTCCCTACTCCTTTTGAAATCACAGGCGCCACCCGCGCCAGGCGTCGATTACGCAGTTGGCTGCCAGCGGTACTGGCTCAGCTCGTCGTTGAGCGGCGTCCGGGCGAACACATTAGCAAAGTTGCACAGGGTTGCGAGACTCACGCCCAGAATCACTTCCAGGGCGTTGCCCTCGGTGAAACCGGCTGCGCGGAAGGCCTGGTAGGTGGCGTCGCTGACGTTGCCACGGGTAGCAATGACTTCACGGGCGAATTCGGCCAGGGTCTCGTAGCGGGCATCCGGCAGTTCGCCACGGGCGCGCAGGGCGTCGACCACCTCGGCGGGCAGCTTGGCCTTGTTCAGGGCCACGGCAGTATGGCCGGCGACGCAGAAGTCGCAGCCGTGCTGGGTGGCGGCAATCAGCTGCACCACTTCACGCTCGGCCAGGGACAACCCGGACTTGCCGTTCAGGGCCGAGACGGTGACATAGGTTTCCAGCGCTGCCGGGGCATTGGCCAGCACGCCGAGCAGGTTGGGAATGAAGCCGGAGTTCTTCTGGGCGTTCTCGAGGAATGGGCGGGCCGCTTCCGGAGCGCTCTGCAGAGTGTGTAGAGTAATGCGGGAGGTCATGGAGTGGTCTCCTGTCGATGAAGGTCGCTACAGTCTGTTGGTTATAAGAATTACCCTCCATATTCATCAGTCGCCTTTCCTTGCTCCTGAGTCTTTGCATTAGATGATTTCATCCAGCCATCTTGTCGATTGGTTATTAGAGGGCCTCGAACTCGATGCCAGCCTGTTTCATGTCGGGCGCTATTGCGGTGGCTGGCATGCCAGCACCCAAGGCATGGGCCGCGCCAGTTTTCACCTGGTGGTGCAGGGGCATTGCTGGTTGCACCTCGATGGCCAGACCGAGGCTGTGCGCCTGGTGGCCGGCGATGCGGTGTTTCTGTTGCGCGACCTGAGCTATCGGCTGTCCAGCGACCAGGACCCGATTGCCGCCTGCGAGCAGCCACGCCAGCAAATGCAGACACTGGATGCCACGGCAAGCGATGGGGTGGGCCTGGTATGCGGCTTCTTCGACTTCCGCCCCGGCTTGTCGTCGCTGATCGTCGATGGGCTGGCCGACTGGATCGTGCTGCGTGCCGATGAACCGGCCGGGCATGCGGCGCGGGCGTTGTTCGGGCTGATTCTGGAGGAATGCCGGCGCTCGCCCTCGCAAACCATGCTGGAGCGCCTGACCCAGCTGCTGTTCCTGTATGTGCTGCGCCAGCAGGTACACGCTGGGCAATCGCTGGGTGGGCTGGTCGCCCTCGCCCGTCAGCCGGCGTTCGCCGGGTTGCTGGAGCAGTTGATCGAACAGCCTGGCCAGGCCTGGACACTGGAGAGCATGGCCGCCTGCACCGGGTTGTCGCGCTCGGCGTTCTTCAAGCGTTTCAACGAACTGGCCGGGCAGTCGCCGGGGCAGGTATTGCTGGCGCTGCGCATGCGCCATGCCTGCCGGTTGCTGCAGGCGGGTAACACCGTGGAACAGGTGGGGGCACAGGTGGGATATCAGTCGGTGGCGGCGTTTACCCGGGCATTTGCCAAGACCGTTGGTGTGCAACCGGGGGCGTATCGACGCCAGCACGAGCAGCGCTGACGGGCTGAAAGGGGGCGCAAGGCGCCCCCTGGCTATCAGCGAGAACGCTATTTCAGGTCGAAGCGATCGAGTTCCATCACTTTTACCCAGGCCGCCACGAAGTCCTTGACGAACTTGTCATTGCCATCGCTGCTGCCATACACCTCGCTCAGCGCCCGCAACTGCGCGTGCGAGCCGAACACCAGGTCGACCCGGCTGCCCGTCCACTTCACCTGCCCGGTCTTGCGATCACGGCCCTCGAAGCGGTCGTTGTCCGGCGAAGTCGGCTTCCATTCCACGCCCATGTCCAGCAGGTTGCGGAAGAAGTCGTTGCTCAGGGTGCCGGGCTTGTCGGTGAACACGCCGTCCTTGCTGCCGCCATGGTTGGCACCTAGCACGCGCAGGCCACCGATCAGCACGGTCAGTTCAGGCGCCGTGAGGGTCAGCAACTGGGCCTTGTCCAGTAACAGCTTCTCGGCCTTGACGCTGTAGCGGGCCTTGCTGAAGTTGCGGAAACCATCGGCCAGCGGCTCAAGCACGGCAAACGATTCGACGTCGGTCTGCGCCTGCGAGGCATCGACACGGCCCGGGCGGAAGCCCACGCTGACATTGTGCCCAGCGTCCTTGGCCGCCTTTTCCACCGCAGCGGAGCCGGCGAGGACGATCAGGTCGGCCAGGGAGACCTTCTTGTTACCGGCATTGAATTCGCCCTGGATCTTCTCCAGCGTCGCCAGCACCTTGTCGGTGCCCTGGTTGGCCACCCAGTCCTTCTGCGGTGCCAGGCGCAGGCGGCCACCGTTGGCACCACCGCGTTTGTCCGAACCCCGGAAGGTCGAAGCAGCCGCCCAGGCAGTGGACACCAGTTCGGCGACACTCAGGCCCGAAGCGA
Source organism: Pseudomonas sp. NPDC086566 (assembly GCF_050280885.1). Taxonomy (NCBI): domain Bacteria; kingdom Pseudomonadati; phylum Pseudomonadota; class Gammaproteobacteria; order Pseudomonadales; family Pseudomonadaceae; genus Pseudomonas; species Pseudomonas sp. NPDC086566. The sequence continues at coordinate 414,273 of NZ_JBNNWD010000001.1, read as the reverse complement.
GAATCCTGGCCTTGAGCCCGGCGATGTCCTGTTCGTCCACCAGCGGGTAGTCGGCTTTGGGCAGCGGGTCTTGCCACAGCAGCTCTTCGTTGGGCAGTTCCGGGCCCAGGTAGCGCGCCAGCGGGCCCATGTCACGGTGGATCAGTTTGTACCAGGCACGGGCGAAGGCATCGGCCAGCTGGTCGGGGTTATCCTTGAAGCGCTTGGCGATCGGCCCGTAGATCGGGTCGAAGCGCAGGGCCAGGTCAGAGGTGAGCATGGACGGTGCATGCTTCTTGCCCGGGTCGTGGGCATCCGGCACGGTGCCTGCGCCTTTGCCATCCTTTGGTCGCCACTGGTGCGCACCGGCCGGGCTCTTGGTCAGCTCCCACTCGAAGTTGAACAGGTTGTTGAGGTACTCGTTGCTCCAACGTGTCGGTGTCGACGTCCAAGTCACCTCCAGGCCGCTGGTAATGGTGTCCCCGCCTTTGCCAGTGCCAAAGCGGTTGGCCCAGCCCAGGCCCTGCAGTTCGAGGCTCGCCGCTTCCGGTTCGGGGCCTACGTTGTCGGCCGGGCCGGCACCGTGGGTCTTGCCGAAGGCATGGCCGCCGGCGATCAGCGCCACGGTTTCTTCGTCGTTCATGGCCATCCGGCCGAACGTTTCGCGGATATCCCGGCCTGATGCGACGGGGTCCGGGTTGCCTTCCGGGCCTTCCGGGTTGACGTAGATCAAGCCCATCTGCACCGCCGCCAGCGGGTTTTCCAGGTTGCGCTCGCCGCTGAGGTCGCGGCTTTGTTCCTCGGGATGTTTCTGCGGCTCTGCGACCAGGTCACCCTGGCCTGGCGGTTGGGCCTTGACCTGCTCCTTGCCATAACGGGTGTCACCACCAAGCCAGACCTTTTCCGAACCCCAGTACACGTCTTCGTCCGGCTCCCACACATCGGCGCGGCCGCCAGAGAAACCAAAGGTCTTGAAGCCCATGGATTCCAGGGCGACGTTACCCGTGAGCACGATCAGGTCGGCCCAGGAAATCTTGTTGCCGTACTTCTGCTTGATCGGCCACAGCAGGCGCCGGGCCTTGTCCAGGCTGACGTTGTCCGGCCAGCTGTTGAGCGGCGCGAAGCGCTGCTGGCCAGAGCCGGCACCGCCACGGCCGTCGCCGATGCGGTAGGTGCCGGCGCTGTGCCAGGCCATGCGAATGAACAGCGGGCCGTAGTGGCCGAAATCAGCTGGCCACCAGTCCTGTGAATCGGTCATCAAGGCGGTCAGGTCTTTTTTCAGGGCCTGGAAATCGAGGCTCTTGAACGCCTTGGCATAGTCGAAATCCGGGTCAGGGCTGGATTTCGACGAGTGTTGATGGAGGATCCTGAGGTTGAGCTGGTCAGGCCACCAGTCACGGTTGGTGGTGCCGCCACCTGCGGTTTGATGGAACGGGCATTTCGATTCGTTCGACATCTGCTGTTACCTTTGGGTCGGTTATCCAGATTTCCGGTCTCTGCCAGGTGTTCTTTCAGCCGAGCACGTGGGCTCGTGCCTACCCCTCGTCAGGTCGGGTCGGCGGTGTGCCGACACGGGGCTGGGGAAGCTCCCACGTCACGTGCGGCGCGGTCTTGCACGCACGTGCTGCCAAGCCGCGCGCAGGCGGATTTCGCAGGGCCAGGGGAAAGACTAGCCGAGCGTGGACAGACTTCTAATAGAGTGGCTCTTCCAGGCTGATAGCCCCGGCACATCCATACAAGGCACAACGCTCGGTGTCGTGCTTCAATACACCGCCAACCCCTCTAGCCCGGTGAGCCAAGCCCCATGAACCGCAACGACCTGCGCCGCGTCGACATGAACCTGCTGGTGCTTTTCGAAGCCCTGATGATCGAACGCAACCTGACCCGCGTGGGCGAAAAGCTGTTCATCACCCAGTCCACCGTCAGCGCCGCCCTCGCCCGCCTGCGCGAGCTGTTCGACGACCCGCTGCTGATCCGCAGCGGTCGGGCCATGGAGCCTACACCGCGGGCCATGCAAATCTTCGCCGAACTGGGTCCGGCCATGGATGTGATTTCGTCCGCAATCAGCCGCGCCCGTGACTTCGACCCGGCCAGCAGTTGCAACCAGTTCCGTCTGGGCCTGTCGGACGATGCCGAGTTCGGCCTGTTCCCGGCCCTGCTGCAAGCCCTGCGCGAGGAAGCGCCTGACATCAGCGTGGTGGTGCGCCGGGCCAACTTCCTGCTGATGCCAGGCCTGCTGGCCAGCGGCGAGATCTCTGTGGGGGTAAGCTACACCACCGACCTGCCAGCCACCGCCAAACGCCGCAAGCTGCGCGATATCGGCGTGCGTGTGCTGCGCGCCGACGACCGCCCCGGCCCGCTGACCCTCGACGAGTACTGTGCCCGGCCCCATGTGATGGTGTCGTTCTCCGGTGACATGAGCGGCAACATCGACCTCGACCTCGCACGCATCGGCCGCTGCCGCAAGGTGGTCCTGGCCGTGCCGCAGTTCGGCAGCCTGCGTGCACTGCTGCGCAATACCGAAATGATCGCCACCGTGCCGGACTATGCCGCCTGCGCCCTGGCAGACGATGGCAGCCTGCGCGCCGACCCCGCGCCCTTCGAGATCACCGAGGCCGAGCTGTCGATGGTGTGGAGCGGCGCCCACGACAACGACCCGGCCGAGCGCTGGCTGCGCGAGCGCATTCTGCAGTACATGGCCCGCCCGAGCTGATCCATCGACCCCATCGATAGCCACCATGAATGCCATCAAGTTCCGCCGCAGCCGCGACGGGCGGAAGATGGCGGCATTCACTGATCGATGAGGCGCTACCCATGAAAACCGGCATGCTCGCTGCCCTGCTCGCCCTGTTCGCTGCCCTTGGCGGTTGTGCCGCGCCGGCTGGCCAGCAGGCTGCCCTGCCCTACGGGCACTTCTACTCGGCCACGGCCATTTCCAGTGTCGCATTGGCCCCGGGGCAGCATGTGGCCGTGCTGCTCGGGCGTAATGCCGACAGCACCCTCAGCTACCTGCAGCAGCACCGTGACGATGCGGTGGCAAGTGCTCAGCCGCGCAGCATTCCGGTAGCCACCCTGCGCGGGGGCAGCCAAGCCTACGACTGGCTGGCGCATTCGCTGGCCCAGCAGTTCGCCGAAGTGACCTTCTACGAAGACCTGGACAGCCTGCTTGCCGACCACCCGGACGTTATCGTGCTGCTGGACAGCGAAAGCCGCCTGGCCACGGCAGACGTCGAGAGCCGGGTGGTGGCACGGTTCTTCGACAGCCAGCTGACCTACATTGGCCGCGCCGAAGGGCGTGCGCACAAGGATGTCAGCAATGTGGCGCGGATGCTCGAGGACGAGCAGGCCGCCAAGGCCGCTGCCCTGCGCGACTTCGATGTTTCGCTGCAGCACTTGCTGGGCAGCAAGGTGTGAGGCGCGACGACGCTGCGGCAGAACACAGGGAACTCCTGCCACTCGCCCGCCCTCTTAAGCAGTGAGTGGTTTATTTCCTTGTGCTTCACGTTACTGGAGAACACAACATGCGCCACCTATTCCTCGCCCCTGCGCTGCTGCTCCTGTTGCCTGCCGGTGCTGCCCTGGCCCGCGTCGATGCGGGCGACGTCGCCACCTCGGCCGGTGTTTCCGCCTCGCTGTATTCGACCTTCAAGGACGACAAACGCATCATCCCCGCACAGGACGAGCTGTCGGCCTTCGTCGCCAGCGGCGGGACCATTCGTGGCGCCTATGTGGAGTCGGCGCTGGAACAGGCTCGCAAGGATAATCCTGGCTTGCAGGCCAGTGACGAAGAGCTGGCCAAGGCAATCCTCTCGCAGGATGGTCCGGTCGCCCATCATTGAACTTTTGCCGCACGGACTCCACCGGCTCGAACAGCGGTGGAGTTGATGTGCGCACTGGTTTACCCGAGCGACATCGAGCTTAGTGGCTAGGTTCAAGGACTCACTACAACAAGGAAGCCCCCATGCCGTTGCCCAGCCCTCCCCACGCCATCGCCTTGGCGCTGCTGATCGCCTGTACCCAGGCAACTGCCGCAGAACCCACCTTCACGGAGCTGCTCACGCAGGCCGAAAACGAACGACCGGCGTACCTGCAAACCCTCAAGAGCCTGGTCTCGGTAGACACCGGTACCGGTACCGAAGCGGGCCTGACGCAAGTCAGTGCCGAGCTGGTGAAGCGCCTCAATGCCCTGGGCGCCGAGGTGCAGACTCGCCCTGCCAAACCGTCGGTCGGCGACAACATTGTCGGCACCTTCAAAGGTAGTGGCAGCAAGGACTTCCTGCTGATGGTGCACTACGACACCGTGTTCGTCCCCGGCACTGTCGCCAAACGCCCGTACCGGGTCGACGGCTCCCGCGCTTATGGCCCGGGCGTGGCCGACGCCAAGGGTGGCGTCGCGATGATCCTGCATGCACTGAAGCTGCTGAACGACCAGCAGTTCAAGGGTTACCGCACACTCACCGTGCTGTTCAACCCGGATGAGGAAATGGGCTCTGCTGGTTCCAAGCAGGTCATCGCCGAACTGGCCCGCAAGCATGACTACGTGTTCTCCTACGAGCCGCCCGACAAAGACGCAGTGACCGTCGCCACCAACGGCATCAACCGGCTCAAGCTCGAGGTCAAGGGGCGCGCCTCCCACGCAGGTTCCGCGCCCGAGGAAGGCCGCAATGCCTTGACCGAACTGGCGCATCAACTGCTCCAGCTCAACGAACTTGGCGATACGAGCAAAGGCACTACGGTGAACTGGACGCTCGCCAAGGCCGGCGAAAAGGCTAATATCATTCCGGCACTGGCCACCGCCGAAGCGGATATGCGCTATTCGGACCTGGGCGAGACTGAGCGGGTACAGGCCGAGGCCCAACGCATCGTGCAGAAGCAACTGGTGGCCGATACCCAGACCCGTGTCGTGGTCGAAAAGGGGCGACCGCCGTTGGCGCGTAACCCGGCTTCGGCCCGATTGGCCGAGACAGCGCAGAAGCTGTACGAAGAAGCTGGCTACAAGATCGAGCCGATTGCCATGCGCTTCGGCACCGATGCCGGGTATGCCTACGTGCCCGGCAGCGAAAAGCCGGCGGTGCTGGAAACGCTGGGGGTGGTCGGGGCCGGGTTGCATGGGGACGATGAATACATCGAACTGGGCAGCATTGCGCCGCGCCTTTACCTCACCGTGGCGATGATCAGGCATCTGTCGAAGTGATGGGCTAGCCGTGCCCGCGAAGAGCCCGGCACAGGCAAACTCAGCCCCAGCCGTCCATGCGCATCGTCGCCCTGACCAGGCGCTGCTCTTCCTGCTCGATCTCCCGCAAGCTGTCGCGAATCCCGTTGATATGCTCGCGCGCCGCGCGCTGCGCCTGCTCAGGCAACTGCTCCATCACCGCGTGATACAACCGCGCATGCTGGCGGTCGATCTGGCGCTTTTGCGCAGGGCGGCAATACAGGTTGTTGACCGAGGCGAACACCGTGCTCAAGGTCAGGTCGCTCAATGATTGCAAGGTATGCACCAGCACCGGGTTGTGTGACGCCTCGCTGATCGCCCGGTGGAAGGCATGGTCACGCCGGGCATGTTCGCGGGGGTCGAGCGCTTCGGCAGCCGCATGGGCATCGAGCATGTCTTCATAGCGCCTGCGGATCAGCACGCGGTCGACATCGGTAGCGCGCAAGGCCGCCAGGCGTGCCGACTCGGCTTCCAGCAAGGCGCGCACTTCAAGAAGGTCGAACAGCGTGCGCGGCTGTGAGCTGAACAGGTGCATCAACGGTGTGGCCCCGGCCTGCCCGGCGAGGTCGGCAACGAACGAACCGCGCCCCTGCTCGGTATCGATGATGCCCCGCCCACGCAAGATACGCAGGCCCTCACGCAATGCCGACCGCGAGCAACCGAGTTTTTCCACCAGGCGCCGCTCCGATGGCAAGGCCTGGCCGACCTTGAGCACACCTTCGACGATCAGCCGCTCCACCCGCTCGGCCACCTGGTCTGCGACCTTGGCTTTGCCTTCCATTCCCATGGGCATACTCCAACTGGTAGGACCACTGCCATCCAACGACACCAATCTTGCCGTTTGAAGGCATGGATAACCAGCCCAGAACAGAAAAACTGGTAGGACCAGTGCCCTGTGCCCTCGACCGTTCCCGGCCAAACGCGCAGGCTGCAAAGCGTCCGGTTTGCCCACAACAACAAAAATTGCCGCTGAGTGAGCCTCATGAACATCCTCTACGACGAACGTGTCGACGGCGCGCTGCCCGCCGTGGATCAGCCCGCGCTGCTCCAGGCGTTGCGCGATGCCCTCCCCGATCTGGAAATCCTGCACCGCGCGGAAGATCTCAAGCCCTATGAGTGCGACGGCCTCTCGGCCTACCGCACCGTGCCGCTGCTGGTGGTGCTGCCCGAACGCCTGGAACAGGTGCAGACCTTGCTCAGGCTCTGCCACCTGCGTGGCGTGCCGGTGGTGGCACGCGGCGCCGGTACCGGCCTGTCGGGCGGTGCGCTGCCGCTGGCCAAGGGCATCCTGCTGGTGATGGCACGCTTCAACCGCATTCTCGAAGTCAACCCGCAAGGGCGCTTCGCCCGTGTGCAGCCCGGTGTACGCAACCTGGCCATTTCCCAGGCGGCCGCACCCCATGGCCTGTACTACGCCCCCGACCCTTCTTCGCAAATCGCCTGTTCGATCGGCGGCAACGTCGCCGAAAATGCCGGTGGCGTGCACTGCCTGAAGTACGGCCTGACCGTGCACAACCTGCTCAAGGTCGAAATCCTCACCGTCGAGGGCGAACGCCTGACCTTGGGCAGCGACGCCCTCGACAGCCCGGGCTTCGACCTGCTGGCGCTGTTCACCGGTTCCGAGGGCATGCTCGGCATCGTTACCGAAGTGACCGTCAAGCTGCTGCCCAAACCCCAGGTGGCGCGGGTGCTGCTGGCCAGCTTCGACAGCGTCGAGGACGCCGGCCGCGCCGTGGCCGAGATCATCGCCGCCGGCATCATCCCCGGCGGCCTGGAGATGATGGACAACCTGGCGATCCGCGCCGCCGAGGACTTCATCCACGCCGGCTACCCGGTGGACGCGGCCGCCATCCTCTTGTGCGAGCTGGATGGTGTCGAAGCCGATGTCCAGGATGACTGCGAGCGGGTGGCCGAGGTGCTCAAGCAAGCAGGTGCCCGTGAAGTACGCCTGGCCTGCGACGAAGCCGAGCGAGTGCGCTTCTGGGCCGGGCGCAAGAATGCCTTCCCGGCGGTGGGGCGGATCTCCCCGGACTACTACTGCATGGACGGCACCATCCCGCGCCGCGAGCTGCCTCGGGTGCTCAAGGGCATCAGTGAACTGAGCGAGGAATATGGCCTGCGCGTGGCCAACGTGTTCCATGCCGGCGATGGCAACATGCACCCGCTGATCCTGTTCGATGCCAACCTGCCTGGCGAGCTGGAACGCGCCGAGGCCATCGGCGGGCGCATCCTCGAACTGTGCGTGGCGGTAGGCGGCAGCATCACCGGCGAGCACGGCGTGGGCCGCGAGAAGATCAACCAGATGTGCGCGCAGTTCAACAGCGACGAAATCACCCTGTTCCATGCCGTCAAGGCGGCATTCGACCCGCAAGGGCTGCTCAATCCGGGCAAGAACATCCCCACCCTGCACCGCTGCGCCGAGTTCGGCGCGCTGCACGTGCACCACGGGCAATTGCCCTTCCCCGAACTGGAGCGCTTCTGATGAGCATGGACCGCGACATGAGCCCGGACCTGCTCGAGCAGGTCCACCAGGCCCTCAACCATGGCACGCCGCTGCGCATCCAGGGCGGCAACAGCAAAGCCATGCTCGGCCGCCCGGTGGCCGGCGAAATCCTCGATACTCGCAACCACCGGGGCATCGTCAGCTACGACCCGACCGAGCTGGTGCTCACCGCCCGGGCTGGCACGCCGTTGCTGGAGATCGAGGCGGCGCTGCACGAGGCCGGGCAGATGCTGCCCTGCGAACCGCCGCACCTGGGCGCCGGGGCGACCCTGGGCGGCATGGTCGCGGCCGGGTTGTCCGGGCCGCGCCGGCCATGGGCCGGGTCGGTACGTGACTATGTGCTCGGCACGCGGGTCATCACCGGGCACGGCAAGCTGCTGCGGTTTGGTGGCGAAGTGATGAAGAACGTGGCCGGCTATGACGTCTCGCGGCTGATGGCCGGCAGCTTTGGCTGCCTCGGGGTGTTGACCGAAGTGTCGCTGAAGGTACTGCCACGCCCACGCCAATGCCTCAGCCTGCGCCTGCCGATGGACCGCCACCAGGCCTTGGCCGAACTGGCCGAATGGGGCCAGCAGCCGCTGCCGATCAGCGCCGCCTGCCACGATGGTGAAGCACTGCACCTGCGCCTGGAAGGGGGTGAAGGCTCGGTCCAGTCGGCCCGCCAGCGCCTGGGCGGCGAGGTGCTCGACAGCCGCTTCTGGAGCGACCTGCGCGAACAGCGCCTGGCCTTCTTCAGCGCCCCGGCGCCGCTGTGGCGGCTGTCGGTCCCGACCGCCAGCGGCGAACTCGACATGCCGGGTCAGCAGCTCATCGACTGGGGCGGCGCGCAACGCTGGCTGAAGTCAGCGGCACCTGCGCAGTTGATCCGCGAACTAGCGGCCAAGGTCGGCGGCCACGCCACCCTCTATGCCCCCGGCGACGACAGCAGCGCGCCGCTGCCGGCAGCGCTGATGCGCTACCACCTGGCGCTCAAGCAGCAACTCGATCCCCAGGGCGTATTCAACCCTGGCCGCCTGTACCCGGACCTGTGAGGCCACGCCCATGCAAACCAACCTGAGCGAAAGCGCCAAGCGCCTGCCCCGTGGCGAGGAAGCCGAAAGCATCCTGCGTTCCTGCGTGCACTGCGGTTTCTGCACGGCCACCTGCCCGACCTACCAGTTGCTCGGCGACGAACTGGACGGGCCACGGGGGCGCATCTACCTGATCAAGCAAGTGCTCGAAGGTGCGCCGGTCACCACCAGCACGCAACTGCACCTGGACCGTTGCCTGACCTGCCGCAACTGCGAAACCACCTGCCCGTCGGGGGTGAAGTACCACGACCTGCTGGACATCGGCCGCGCCGTGGTCGAGCAGCAGGTGCCGCGCCCGCTCGGCCAGCGCCTGCTGCGCCAGGGCCTGCGCGCAGTGGTGCCACGCGCGGCGCTGTTCAAGGCCCTGACGCGTACTGGCCAGGCCCTGCGGCCGCTGCTGCCGGCCGAGCTCAAGAGCAAGCTGCCGGCCCAGGTGACGCCACCCGGCGAACGGCCCGTGCCCCGCCATGCGCGGCGCATCCTGCTGCTCGAAGGTTGCGTGCAGGCCGCCTTGTCGCCCAACACCAACGCCGCCACCGCCCGCCTGCTGGACCGCCTGGGGATCAGCGTGGAGCCTGCGGTTGAAGCCGGCTGCTGCGGTGCGGTGGACTATCACCTCAATGCCCAGGAGCAAGGCCTGGAGCGCGCCCGGCGCAACATCGATGCCTGGTGGCCGGCCATCGAGGCCGGCGCCGAAGCCATCGTGCAGACCGCCAGTGGCTGCGGTGCCTTCGTGCGTGACTACGGTCACCTGCTGGAACACGACCCGCGCTACGCCACCAAGGCTGCACGGGTCAGTGCCCTGTCGCGGGACCTGGTCGAAGTGCTGCGCGACGAACCGGTCGAACAACTCGGCGTGTGCGCCGACCAGCGCCTGGCCTTCCATTGCCCTTGCACCTTGCAACATGCACTCAAGCTCGGCGGCCAGGTGGAAAGTCTGCTGACGCGCCTGGGTTTCATCCTTACCGCAGTGCCGGACGGCCACCTGTGCTGCGGCTCGGCCGGCACCTACTCGCTGACCCAGCCGGCACTGTCGCGGCAATTGCGCGACAACCGCCTGAACGCGCTGGAAAGCGGCAAACCACAAGTCATCGCCACCGCCAACATCGGTTGCCAGACCCACCTCGACGGGGCTGGACGCACGCCGGTGCGGCACTGGATCGAAATCGTCGAAGCAGCCTTGAGCCAGGAGAACAGCCATGCATAGCAAACCCGTGATCGGCCAGGCGGAAGTGAGCCGCCTGCTCGCTGCCGCCCGCCAGCAGGCCCAGGCGCAACAGTGGAAGGTGACCATCGCCGTGGTCGACGACGGCGGCCACCCGCTGGCCCTGGAGCGTATGGACGGCTGTGCCCCGTCGAGTGCCTACATCGCCATGGAAAAGGCGCGCAGTGCCGCCCTGGGGCGAAAGGAAACCCGCGACTTCGAGCAGATGGTCAATGGCGGGCGGACCGCCTTTGTCACCGCGCCACTGCTGACCAGCCTGGAAGGCGGCGTGCCGGTGCTGGTCGATGGCCAGGTGGTGGGCGCCGTCGGCGTGTCCGGGGTCAAGCCCGAGCAGGATGCCGAGGTGGCCAAGGCAGGCGTGGCAGCCCTTTGAAAGGCTGCACAGTACCTGTGGGAGCGGCTTCAGCCGCGAAGAGGCCGGCACAAGCGGCACATTTCTGAAACCTGAACACCGAGCGAGAAGACAATGACCCATCCCCTCAAGGTCGCCCCGAGCCTGCAGCGCTTCATCGAGGATGAAGTGCTGCCTGGCACCGGTATCGAAGCCGCCAGCTTCTGGCAAGGCTTCAGCACCCTGGTCCACGACCTCGCCCCGCGCAACCGCGAGCTGCTCGCCGAACGCGAGCGCCTGCAGCACGAACTGGACAGCTGGCACCGCCAGCACCCGGGCCCGATCAGCGACATGCCCGCCTACCAGGTGTTCCTGCGCCGCATCGGCTACCTGGTCGAAACCTCACAACCAGTGCGGATCAGCACCACCCAGGTTGACCGTGAGATCGCCGAGCAGGCCGGCCCGCAACTGGTAGTGCCACTGAGCAATGCCCGCTACGCGCTGAACGCCGCCAACGCCCGCTGGGGCTCGCTGTATGACGCGCTGTACGGTACGGACGCCATCCCCGACAGTGACGGCGCCGGGCGCGGCCAGGGCTACAACCCGGTGCGCGGCGCCAAGGTCATCGCTTTCGGCCGGGATTTTCTCGACCGCGCGGCACCGCTGGCAGGCGCTTCCCACACGGACGCCCAGGCCTACGCGGTCGATCAGGGCAAGCTGTCGGTGACCTTGCGTGATGGCCGCCAGGTCGGCCTCGCGGAGCCTGCGCAACTGCGCGGCTACCAAGGCGAACCCGGCCAACCAACGGCCATCCTGCTGCAACACCATCGCCTGCATGCCGAAATCCAGATCGACCCAGCCAGCACCATCGGCAAAGTCGACCACGCCGGGGTCAAGGACATCCTCATCGAAGCGGCGTTGACCACCATCATCGACTGCGAGGACTCGGTGGCGGCGGTGGATGCCGAGGACAAGGTGAATGTCTACCGCAACTGGCTGGGGCTGATGAAGGGCGACCTCAGCGAGCAAGTCAGCAAGGGTGGCAAGACCTTCACCCGCACGCTGGCCAAGGACCGCGACTACCAGGGTGCGGATGGCCAGCCACTGACCCTCCCCGGCCGCTCGCTGCTGTTCATCCGCAATGTCGGCCACCTGATGACCAGCCCGGCGATCCACGACGGCGATGGCCGGGAGATCCCCGAGGGCATCCTTGACGCCGTGGTCACCAGCTTGATCGGCCTGCACGACCTCAAGCGTCGCGGCAACTCCCGCGAAGGCAGCCTGTACATCGTCAAGCCGAAGATGCATGGCCCGGCCGAAGTGGCCTTCGCCGACCAACTGTTCGGCCGTGTCGAGGACCTGCTGGGCCTGCCCCGGCACACCTTGAAGATGGGCATCATGGACGAAGAGCGGCGTACCAGCGTCAACCTCGCGGCCTGCATCGCCAGCGCGGCAGCGCGGGTGGTGTTCATCAACACCGGGTTCCTCGACCGCACCGGCGACGAGATGCACAGTGCCATGGAAGCCGGCGCCATGCTGCGCAAGGGCGACATGAAAGGCAGCGCCTGGATCCAGGCCTACGAACGCAGCAACGTGCTGGTGGGCCTGGCCTGCGGCCTGCGCGGCAAGGCCCAGATCGGCAAGGGCATGTGGGCCATGCCCGACCTGATGGCGGCCATGCTCGAGCAAAAGATCGCCCAGCCCCGCGCCGGCGCCAACACCGCCTGGGTGCCCTCGCCGACTGCCGCGACCTTGCATGCGCTGCATTATCACCAGGTGGACGTGCCGGCTGTGCAGGCTCGGCTGGAAAGCGTCGACCTGAGCGCCGAGTGCGAACAGCTGCTGCATGACCTGCTGAGCATCCCGGTCAGCCCGGACCGTCCTTGGGACGCCGAGGAGATCCAGGCCGAGCTGGACAACAACTGCCAGGGCATCCTGGGTTATGTGGTGCGCTGGGTGGAGCAAGGCGTCGGCTGCTCGAAGGTGCCGGACATCCACGACGTGGGGCTGATGGAAGACCGTGCCACCCTGCGCATCTCGGCCCAGCACATCGCCAACTGGCTGCACCATGGGGTGGTTGGCAGTGACCAGGTCGAGGCGACCTTGCAGCGCATGGCCAAGGTGGTGGACCAGCAGAATGCCGGGGATCCGGCGTACCGGCCGATGGCCGGGAATTTCGCTGGTTCGCATGCATTCCGGGCGGCGCGGGAACTGGTGTTCAAGGGGCGTGAGCAACCTGCCGGGTATACCGAGCCGTTGCTGCATGGGTGGCGCTTGAAGTTCAAGCAGGAGGTTCAGCAGTAGGAACCTTTGTGGAAATGCCCACCCGCTGCGCAGTGCGGGCTGCGCGACTGCGGGTCGGCATTTTCACCTGCTGGGTATTCACAGAAAATTCCCACAGCGCATTCCGAAGTGCCTTACTTGCCGCCCGTGGGTCGGTCAAAACATCATCGACGTCTTCGCCCCAGAGGACACTGCGCATGCACCCAGATTCCCGCACCCAGGCCGAACTGCGCAGTGCCCTGCGCGAGCTGCTGGCCCACGACGTCAACAACCCGGACGACGACCCGCACCTGTCAGGTGTGCTGTTCTTTTGTGCAACCGACGAGTACAGCCGGCAACTGGTCGAGCGCATCGAACTGCTGGCCAGCGAGATCTTCTTCGATCCCAGCGGGCGAGCCATCCATCACCGGATGCGCGCCATTGGCGTCAAGGGCGTGCGCATCAAGCAGAAGCGCAAGGCGTCGGCGGATCAGACGGTGATACACATCGACCTCAACGACAAGGGCTACATCACGGTGAGCACCGCGCGGTTCTGATCCGCTATCCTCAGCACTCTCGTGCTTGGAACAGCGACCATGGAACTGCATATCCGCCTGGACGGCCGCAAAGGCCTGGCCGACCAGCTCTACCAGCAACTGCGCGCCGGCATCGACAGCGGCCACCTGGCCGCCGGCACGCAATTGCCGCCGACCCGGCTGCTGGCCGAGCAACTGGACGTGTCGCGCAAGACCGTGGCCGAGGCCTATTCGCGATTGACCTACGACAACCTGCTCAACGGCGTGGTTGGCCGCGGCACCTTCATCACTCCGCGCCAGCCGCTGCGCCCCCCTGAATCCTCCACCGTGCCCCTGGCCGCAGCTGCCTCCCTGGAGCGCTGGCAGCAACGCGCCACGGTCCTCGCCAGGCGCACCCAGGAAGCCCCGTCGCGCCATGACTTCATCGGCGGTGCCTCGAACAAGGCGCAGTTCCCCTTCGACCAGTGGCGCAGCTGCCTGAACTACGCGCTGCGCCGCAGCCAGCGACACCCCGAACGGCAGTTTGCCGCCCAAGGCCTGCCGGAACTGCGCGAAGCCATCGCCCACCATATCGCCTACGCCCGTGGCGTGCAGTGCAGTGGGGCCGATGTACTGGTGTGCAATGGCGCCCAACAGGCCCTGGACCTGATCGCCCGGGTGCTGGTCGAGCCCGGCTGCCAGGTCGCCATGGAAGACCCCGGCTACCCGCCGGCACGCCAGCTGTTCCTGGCCCTGGGAGCGAAGCTGCAATCCGTGCCGGTGGACGATGAGGGACTGTGCGTTTCTCACATCGCCGAGGGCACCCGGCTGATCTATGTGACGCCTTCGCACCAGTTTCCGCTCGGCATGCCGATGAGCGAGGCTCGCCGTCATGCCTTGCTGGCGCGGGCCGCCGAGCTGGGCGCGTTGATCATCGAGGACGATTACGACTGCGAATTCCGCTACCAGGGCCAGGCCGCCGATGCGCTGCAGCGCCTCGACCGGCAAGGGCTGGTGGCGTATGTCGGGACCTTTTCCAAGACCTTGCTGCCGGAGCTGCGCCTGGGTTACGCGGTGCTGCCCCCTGCAGTGCTCAGCGCCGCCTGCGTGGCCAAGCACCTGAGCGACTGGCACAGCCCGCCCTTGCTGCAGTGGGCGCTGGCCCGGTTCATTGGCGAGGGTCACCTGAACAGGCACATCCGCCGCTGCCATGACATCTACAGCGGCCGCCGCGAACGCATCCTGGCGCGGCTGGACGGCGACCTGGCGCCCTGGTTCAGCGCCGTGCCCGCCACCGCAGGGTTCCACCTGAGCGCGCTGGCGCGGCCCGGGGTGGATGTCGAGTTGCTGGTCAACCTCGCCCGCAAGGTGGAGGTGGGCCTGTACTCGCTGGCGCCGTTCTTCAGCGAAGCGCCCGTGCGCCAAGGGTTGCTGCTGGGCTTCGGCGCCATCGAGCTGCTGGATATCGACCCGGCACTGGACCGGGTCCGCGATACCCTGCAACGTCTCAGTTGACCGCCGCCGCCTCGCCAGCCTGCCGCGGCCGGGCGATGGCCGCTGCATAGCCGCGTGGGGCGAAACAGGCGGTCACCAGCAGCATCGCCAGCACGGTGACGGTCAGCAGCGTCCACGATGCCTGGAAATCACCGCTGACATCACGCAACCAACCGGTGATGTACGGGATGATGCCGGTGATGATGAAGCCGATGCCCTGCACGAAGGCCGCCAGGCTGCCGGCTTCAGCGGGTGCCTTGAGGTGCTCCAGGGTCAAGGTCAGGCTCAGGCTGAAGCAAGCGCCCAAGCCAAAGCCGATCAACGCTACCCACAGGCCCATGGCCAGCGTCGGTGCCAGCAGCAAGCCGAGGAAGCCCGCCAGCTGGATCGCCAGTGCCAGCCACAGGCCCGGGCGCCGGTCGGCAACACCGCGCAGCAACAGCGGCAGGCCCAGGGCGCCGCACACCTGGAAAATGGTCATCAGGCCGACCAGGCCGCCACCGCCCTGCCACCGTGCTCCAGGTGGTAGGCCGGCAGCCAGGCGACCATGCTGGTATAGCCGCCATTGATCAGGCCGAAGTACAGCGCCAGTAGCCAGGCCCGCCGCGTGCCGAACCAGTGCCCGCCAGCGCCGCCGGCCAGCTTCGGTGTGTGCCCCCGGGGCCGCAGCACGGCCCAGGCCAGCAGCGCCAGCAGCGCCGGGATCGCCCACAAGCCCAGCCCGGCCTGCCAGTGGCCGAAGTGCCCGCTGACAGACGGGCCGAGCACCGCAGCCAGGCCGCCGCCACTCATCAGCGCCGCCGAGTACAGGCCCATGGTCCCGGCAAGGCGGCCGGGGAACCATCGATTGACCAGCCCCGGCATCATGCCCTGCACCACCGCCACACCCAACCCGGCCAGTACCGCGCTGGCGATCAGCGCCCAGGCGCTGTCCAGTTGCAGCCGCCACAGGCAGGCCAGGGCAATGGCGCCAAGGCCGCCGAGCATGCCCCCGTGCTCGCTGATCCAACGCCGCAGCCAAGGCTGCAGCAACGGCACCAGGCCCATGCACAGCACCGGCAACGCGGTCAGCAAGGCCGCCTGCTGGTAGCCCAGCCCGGTGCTGGCGCGCATCGGCTCGAGCAACGGGCCGATGCTGGTCAGGATCGGTCTCAGGTTCAATGCCAGCAAGATCACCAGCAACAGGTTCAACGCCCCTCTCATCACGAAACTCCCAAGCAAGACCCGGCCATTATCCTGTCCAGGCACTCAGGGAAGAAATGAAGAGATTGGATGCAGGTCAGTGGCGACCTTAATGGCCCGATTGGCCTCCCGGCAAAGCGCGCGATTGGCTATCGGGCCAATCACCGCTCGGCGCTAAGGTAGCGCCATGTCCACAACGCACCCCTGGAGCACGCCATGCACAACCGTATCGAATGGGCCAAACACGCGCCGGAAGCCTACAAGGCCATGGTCGGCCTGGAACAGGCCCTGGCCAAGAGTGGCCTGGAAAACTCACTGCTGGAACTGGTGCGCCTGCGGGCTTCGCAGATCAACGGCTGCGCCTATTGCGTGAACATGCATGCCAATGATGCGCGCAAGGCCGGCGAGACCGAGGCGCGCTTGCAGACCTTGTGCGCCTGGCAAGAGACGAAGTACTTCACGGCGCGTGAACGTGCCGCGCTGGCCTGGGTGGAGTGCCTGACCCGTCTGCCCGAGCGAGGTGCCCCGCAAGCGGAATACGAAGCGCTGCAACAGCACTTCGAGCCGGCCGAGGTGGCCAACCTGACCTTGGCCATCGCCACCATCAACGCCTGGAACCGCTTTGGCGTGGGCTTTGCCATGGTTCCGGCATGAGTCATCCTGCACCGGCCAGGGTGCGCCGCCGGGCCAGGCAGGCGTACCCCATCCCCAGCACGCTGAGCATCAGTACCGCGAGCAACCCCACCAACTCGCGGCTGTAGCGTGCCACCAGTGCCGGAAACCCGGTGTATTCACGGTAGACCCGCACATCCGCCTCGCCACCGGCAAAACTGACACTGATGCCACCCTGGCGAATCTGTGAATAGTCGGCGTCGAAATACACCCAGACCCGGCACTCGCTGCCCTTCTCGATAGCCGGTATCTCTACCTGCGCCGTCGCGGCCTCGTACAGGGTGTCGTTCCCTGCCCCATCGCGCACCTGCACCAAACCCTTGGCCGGCAGACGGATCTTTACCTCACGCACATCACTGTCGCCACGGTTGTGCAGGACGATGAGCAAGCCGGTACGGTGGTCAACCAACCCGGCTTCAAAGGGTTTGGCGAACAACTGCGCATAAGGTGCTTGAGCCAGTTCGATCAGCTTGTCGACCTGATACGGGTTCAACGCACCGTCGCTGATGGTGTTGATGCGAGGCTGCAACTGCTCGTACTTGAGCTGCTCGTTGGCCTTGCTGATACGCTCGCTGAACTGGCTGGGATAGGTCAGGTAGGCGTAGGTCAAGCTGGCCTCGAGCCGTGGTTGGGCCTTGAACAGCACATAAGCCACCAGCATGACCATCAGGCCAAGCAGCATGGCGACCAGCAGTTTGCCGACTTTGTCCCAGCTCAACGGTGCAATTCCTTCTGTTACGGCACGGAAGATCGAAGCGGCGCAAAGGGTGCCAAGTTCAACGTTGCCAGGCAAGGGCTCAACGGCTCAACAACTGCGGCAGCGACGCCATCAGCATGGCCACCCCCGAGGCCGTCAGCAAACTCAGCACCACCCGGCGAAACGCCAGCTCGCTGATCCCCAGGTACACCCGTGTGCCCAGCAGCGCCGGCAGCGCCATGGCCAGCAGCACCACAGCGAACGCGGGCAGCATGTCGCGGGTCACCACGCCGGTGCCCAGGTAGGTGAGCATGGTCACCAGCAGCATCGACAGGTTGAAGTTCTGGATCACCGCACGCTGGGTATCACGCTCGAAGCCGCGCAAAGTACACCACAGTGTAGGCACTGTGCCGGTAAAACCACCGATTCCGCCGAGCGCCCCGCCCACCAGGCCCACCGCACCATCGGCCAGGCGATTGCCCGGCAGCCGTGGCAGGCGCGGCGCCAGGAGCATCAGCGGGCACCACAGCACCAGCAAGGTGCCGAACACCGCCTTGAACCAGAGCATGTCCAGGTACGGCAATACCCACACCCCCAGCGGGATGCCGGCCAGGCCGCCGAGCACGAACGGCCACAGCAGCGCCCAACTGAAGCCGCGCCGTACGCTGAACACGGCGATCAGCTGACCGGTGAGGCTGCCGAACACGGTCAGCGACGCTGCCAGCCGCGGTTCCAGGCCCCAGGCCCAGAACGACATCGCGACCATGCCGAAGGCGAAGCCGGAAAGGCCCTGGACGAAACCGGCAACGATGGCACCGAGGGCGATGAGGTAGAAGGCATCCATGGGCGATTCAAGCCTGACGTGATCGGCGTTCCACCTTGCCAGAGCCGCACGTGAATGTCTGCCTCAGATCCAGCTTGACCCAAACAATGCGGTCGTTGACGATCAGCACTCCCCTCATCAAGGACGAAGCTATGTTACGGATACTGGGCAGGGCCTCATCGATCAACGTGCGCAAGGTGCTGTGGGCCTGCGCCGAATTCAACATCCCCTTCACGCGCGAAGACTGGGGCAACGGCTTCCGGCCCACCGATGCGCCCGAATTCCTCACGCTCAACCCCAACGCCATGGTCCCGGTGATCCAGGACGGCGACTTCACGCTGTGGGAATCCAACAGCATCATCCGTTACCTGGCCAACCGCTACGGCGACCCGGCCCTTTATCCCGCCGAGGCGCAGGCACGCGCCCGTGTCGATCAGTGGATCGACTGGCAGGCCTCGGACCTGAACCGGGCGTGGAGCTACCCGTTCATGTCGCGGGTGCGCCACTCGCCTGCGCATCAGGATACCCAAGCGCTGGCTGCCGGTTGCGCAGAGTGGGCGCGCTACATGGGCATCCTCGATCGGCAACTGGCTGCGACCGGCGCGTTCGTCGCTGGCGAGCACTTCACCCTGGCCGACATCCCCATCGGCCTGTCGGTGCAGCGCTGGTTCGCCACACCGATCGATCATCCCCAACTGCCCGCCGTGAGTGACTATTACGAACGCCTGAGCCAGCGGCCTGGCTACCTTGCCCATGGGCGCAACGGCCTGCCTTGAGCAGGTGACTGCTGCCCACGCGTTCAGAAACCGAGGGTGGCGGAGAGCAGGTAGGTGCGCGGCGTGGACAGCGTCAGCCCCGGCTCACTGTCATCCGACGCCCCCGCCGAAGCCCAGTAACGCTCATCCATCACGTTCTCGACACTGGCGCGCAAGATGACCTCGGTGGCGTCGACCTTGAAGGCATAGCGCGCGCCGAGGTCGAAGCGCTCCCAACCGTCGATCTGCTTGCTGTTGTCCTGGTCCAGGTACTGCGAGCTGGAGTGGATGCCGCGTGCTGTCAGGGTCAAGCCGTTCACCCCGGGAATGTCCCACTCGGCGCCCAGATTGACGTTGTACTCGGGCGTGGCCGGCGCACGGTTGCCGTCGAAGGCGCCGTTCACGGTATCGGTCAGTTCGCTGTCGATGTACATCACCCCGCCCAGTACCCGCACGCCGTCGAGCGGTTCGCCGAACACGCTGAGCTCGATGCCGCGGTTATCGCGTTTGCCGTTGGGGCCGAACACCCGTGACGTGGCGTTGGTCTCGTAGGCCGGCTGACGAATGCGGAAGGCACTGGCCGTGAACGCGACCCGGCCCAGGTCGTACTTGGCGCCGACCTCGACCTGGCGGCTGATGAAGGGCGGGAAGATCTGGTCTTCGTTGACCGAGGTCGACGGGGCGATCTTGCCCTGGCTCAGGCCTTCCATGTAGTTGGCGTACAGCGACAGCTGGTCGGTGACCTTGAGCAGCACGCCGCCCGAGGGCGAGACCTTCTCCTCGTCGTAGGCCGTGTCGCCTTTCACCCCAGCGCTCCAGTCATCCACTTGCACCCGTTGCCAGCGGGCACCCAAGGTCAGGAGCAAGCGGTCGTCGAAGAACCCGAGGGTGTCGGCCAGCGCGACACCGGAGAAACGGTTCTCGGTGTACACCTCGGGGTCGATGCGCGTCGGCGTGCCGGGCGTCGGGGTTGCGACCGGGTTGTACAGGTTGCTCGGTGCCGACGCGTAGCGTGCGCCGCCGTTGGTGAAATCCATGTAGAAGTAGCTGGCAGCCAGGTTGAGCTCATGGCTGACGGGGCCGGTGTGGAACCAGTTGCGCAGCCCGGCCATGGCCGTGCGCACCGACTCGTCGCGGGTGAAATCGCGCGGCTGCACGGTGAAGTCACCGGCATCGTTGATGATCGACACGTTGTGGCGGAGGAAGTCGTGGTTGCTCTTGCGTGCGCCGACCGCACCATAGACCATGAGCGAATCACTGAGGTCGTACTCGGCATTCAGCGCGCCGAAGGTATCGTTGGTGCGCGCCTTGCTCCAGGCCTGGGCATAGTTGTGGTGCACGTCGCTGGCGCTCGGCACCTTGGCGTTGGCGCCGACCAGCACGCGCTCCTGCGGGGCGTCGGTGTCGCGCTCGGTGTGGCCGAGGTCGGCCGACAGGCGCAGGCGCTCGCCGCGAAAATCGAGGCCCAGCACGGCCATTTCGCGGTCGACGCTCTGGTGGTCCCATTCGGTATCTCCGGACTGCTTTACACCATTGAAACGCAGGCCGAACTGCTCGCCTTCGCCGAAGCGACGACCGATGTCCACGGCGCCGCCGACCTGGCTGTTTGATGCGTAGCTGCCGGTGAATTCGGTGATCGGCTTGTCGCCGGCGCGCTTGGGCACCACGTTGATGGCGCCGCCGACGCTACCCCGTGGCGAGATGCCGTTGATCAGCTGGCTTGGGCCCTTGAGGATGTCGACGCGGTCGGCCATCTCCATGTCGATCGAATAGGTCGGCAGGATGCCGTACAGGCCGTTGTAGGACACATCGCTGTTGAACAGGCTGAAGCCACGAATGGTGAACTGCTCGAAACGCCCGCCTGCCGGGTTGGTGGCGCGCACCGACGGGTCGCTGGCCACCAGGTCGCCCAAGGTGCGGGCCTGCTGGTTTTTCACCAGTTCGTGGGTGTAGGTGGTCATGCTGAACGGCGTGTCCATGAAGTCACGCGCACCGAGCAGGCCCTGCGAGCCCTTGCGCGCCACTTGGCCGCCGGCATACGGCTGGGCATCGCCGGGCGAGGCCTGGCCGCCGACAATGGTGGTCGGGGCGATCTCCAGGGCATCGGCACCTTGCGCGGCCGGCACCAGGGTGAAGGCGCCCTCGCCTGCCGGCTGCAATTGCAGGCCGCTGCCGCGCAGCAGTTGCACAAAGCCTTCGTCGACGCTGTAGCTGCCAGCCAGGCCGCCGCTCTGGCGGCCACTGACCAGCGCCGGGTCCAACGACAGGCTGACGCCGGCCTGGTCGGCGAAGCGGGTCAGCGCCGCGCCCAGGCTGCCGGCAGGCACCTGGTAGTTGCGGCGGGCTTGCTCGTCGGCCCAGGCAGGCACGTTCAGCAACAGGCTCATGGCGAACCCCAGCGGGATGAGGCGGTATGGCGTAACAGCTGGCATTGAAACAGGCTCCCTTTGCGTTCTCTTATCGGTAATGACCGACGAGGGAAAAAAAGGGGACAGCCTCAGGCACGATTTTCTCGCGGGACCAGCGTCACCCAGTAACGGGTGCGGGCATGCACCTCCAGCGGCAGGCTGGCGGCGAGCAGCGCCAGCACTCGGTCGGTGTCGTCGAGGCGAAAGGTGCCGGTGACCCGCAGGCGTTCAAGCTCCGCTGCCCAACGCAGCAGGCCCGGACGGTACCTGCGCAGCTCGTGCAGCAGGTCGCCCAGCGGGCGGTCGTCCAGGCGCAGCACGCCGTCGCGCCAGCCCAACAGCAGATCATCCACGGCCATGACCGGGCCTGGCCCGCTGGCACGCAAGCTGGCCTGCTGGCCGGCCTGCAGCACTACAGGATTGCCGCGCAGCGGCTGCAGGGTCGCCAAGCCTTTTACCACCGACACCCGGCAAGCCTGATCGAAAAGCCGCACGCAGACCTCGCCACCCCTGACCTGGACCTGGCCATACGGCACCTGCACTACCAGGTCGACCGCAGCGGGGACCGCGACCGCCACCTCGCCCCGCAGCAGCTTCACGCGCCGGGCCGCGAGGTCGACATCGACGGCGCTGTCGGTGTTCAGCTGCAAGACCGTACCGTCGCTCAATACCCGATGCCTGCGTTCGCCAATCGCCGTATGCAGGTCGGCGGTCCAGGCATCCAGCGGCAACTGCCGGCTCAGCAGCCAGGCCGTCGGTACCAGCGCGGCAACGCCCAAGGCCTGCTTGAGCACGGCACGACGGCGAGCGTCCGGCCGGTCGAGCGTCGCCATGGCCAACTCGCCAGGCAGTTGCGAGAAGCGCTGGCGCAGCAGCTGCGCCTTCTGCCAGGCGTCCTCGTGCAGGCTGTCGCTGGCCCGCCATTGAGCCAGGCGCTGGAGGTCGCGCTGGCTGGCCTGGCCAGACTCCAGCAGCGCCAGCCAGCGGGCGGCGGCACGCACCACTTCGCGGGCGTCGGCAGGCGCGGCCATTTACAGTTCTGCCAGCAGGCAATGCTCGTAGGCCTGCGCCATGTAGCGTTTTACCGTGCGTTCAGAGACATCGAGGCGTTCGGCGATTGCGCAGTAGCCCAGGCCTTCCACCTGGCTCCAGAGGAAGGCCCTGCGCACCGGGGCCTTGAGGCCGTCGAGCAGCTCATCCAGTGCATGCAGGGTTTCCAGCAGGATCCAGCGCTGCTCCGGCGACGGCAGGCTCTGCTCGGGCAGTTGCGCCAGGGCGTCGAGGTAGGCCTGTTCCAGGCTGCGGCGTTGGTGAAAGTTGCTTAGCAGGCGCTTGCCCACGGTCAGCAGGTAAGCACGCGGTTGGCGAATGTCCGCCAGCGGCTGGGCGCTGGTGAGTACCCGCAGGAAGGTGTCCTGGCTGAGGTCGGCGGCATCCCAGGCGTTGCCCAGGCGCCGCCGCAGCCAGGCTTCCAGCCAGCCGCGGTGGTCGCGGTAGAGGGCAGGCAGGCTGGGCTCCGGAGGCGGAGCGAGATCGGTCATGGGGTCGGCTCTGGCAAGGCTTGAATGCGACCGATTCTAATTTGCACCACCGTATCAAGCCAAGCTATTTATGTGCCTTCAGGCAAACGCGGCCAAACGCGAGAGGATGCGCTGCACGTGGCCCCGTTCGATCATGGCCGCCCAATGGCCGTCACAGAAGCGTTCACCGCGCACGCAGTAGGTCAGCAGGCTCTGCAGTTGGGGCAAGGTGGCTTGGGCGATGGTGTCGGGGGCGCTGAGCAAGTGGTCGGCGGTGGGCCGGTAATTGACATCGATCCAGCAGTCCCTGGCGGCCTCCTGGTAAAAGGCGCTGACCACTGGCTCATAATCGGGCCAATGGCTGCCTGCCTGGAGGGTGTAGGTCTTGATCGCTACGCCATTGGGGTAGAGCTGGGCTTGGTAGGACAGCAAGGCTTCGATATCGGCCTGGGTGGGATGCATGGTGATTTCCTTATCGGCACCCGGCAAGTCTACACAAACGGGGCTGCTTTGCAGCCCACCGTCCGTTACGCCGCCTGCTGCACCGGCACTACCGGCCGCGTCCGCGTCCGCCAGGCGATGGTCAGCAGCAGCCCCAGCAGCGCCATCCCAGCCCCGGCAAACGACACCGCCGAGTACCCCAAGCCGGCGTTGATCACCGCGCCACCCAGCGCCGCACCGATGGCATTGCCAAGGTTGAACGCGCCGATGTTCACTGCCGAGGCGAGGTTGGGC
This sequence comes from Pseudomonas sp. NPDC086566, assembly GCF_050280885.1. Taxonomy (NCBI): domain Bacteria; kingdom Pseudomonadati; phylum Pseudomonadota; class Gammaproteobacteria; order Pseudomonadales; family Pseudomonadaceae; genus Pseudomonas; species Pseudomonas sp. NPDC086566. Next base: position 390,890 of record NZ_JBNNWD010000001.1, on the reverse strand, counting down.
GCGTCCTTGGCGGCATCCATCACGCGCATCTGCAGCGGCGGCACCAGGGCGAAACTGGCAATGCCCCAGACCAGGATCGCCAGCGCCGTCGGCAGCGACCAGCCAAGCATCGCCGGGAACACCAGCAGCACGGCAATCAACACCAGCAACGACACGATCAAGGTGCGCTCGACCGAGCGATCCGCGGCCTTGCCGCCCCACACGTTGCCCAAGGTCAGGCCAATGCCGAACAGTACCAGCATGGCGGTGATGAAGGTCGTGGAAGCCTGCGCCTGGCTGTGCAGGATCGGCGCAATGTAGGTGAACACGGTGAACATCGCGCTGGAGCCGACCACGGTCAGGGTCAGCGCCGCCAGCACCGGCCCCCGCCCCAACACACGGATTTCGGCCATCACACCCGCACTCTTGGGCAGCGGCACACTGGGCAGTGCGAACCACAGCGAAGCCATCGCCACCAGGCCCAGGCCGGCAATGCCCCAGAACGCGGTGCGCCAGCCGAGCAGCTCACCGAACCAGGTGGCCAGCGGCACACCGCCTATGGTGGCGAGGGTGAGGCCCATGAACATGGCGGCCACCGCCCCTGCCCGCTTCTCGGGCGGCACCACGCTGGCCGCCACCACCGAGCCGACGCCAAAGAAGGCGCCATGGTTGAGCGAGGTCACCACCCGTGCAATGAGCAGGCTCTGGTAGTCGGTGGCCAGGGCCGACAGCAGGTTTCCCAGGGTAAAGATGGCCATCAGCCCGATCAGCAGGTAGCGCCGCGGCACTCTGCCGGTGGCCAGGGTCATCAGCGGGGCACCGATCAGCACGCCTAAGGCGTAGGCACTGACCAACAGGCCTGCCGCCGGGATCGACACGCCGAGGTCGCTGGCAATGCCGGGCAGCATGCCCATGGGGGCGAACTCGGTGACACCGATGCCGAAGGCGCCGATGGCGAGCGCCACAAGAGGGGGATTGATACGCATACAAGGCTCCTTATCTATGACGGGAATGCTACGATCTGACTTTTGAATGCACTAGACCGGTTTTCCGGCAACCACCTTTGCGCTGGAGGCACAGATGGACTTCAACGGGCGATCCGGGGAAATGGAGGTTTTTGCCAAGGTGGTGGATGCCGGCAGCCTGTCTGCCGCGGCCCGCGAGCTGGGCCTGACACCCTCGGCGGTGAGCCGCATCATCGCCCGCGCCGAGCACCGCCTGGGTACCCGCCTGCTGCTGCGCACCACCCGGGCGATCACCCTCACCACCGAGGGCGAGGCGTACCTGCGCGGGGCGCGGCGCATCCTGGCCGACCTGCTGGAAGTCGAAGAGGCGATCACCGATCAGGGCGTGCCGCGTGGGCGCTTGCGGGTCAGCGCGGCGCTGGGGCATGGGCGGCAGACGGTGGTGCCGTTGCTGACGGCGTTCAGCGCGTTGTATCCGCAGGTGCTGGTAGACCTGACGCTGAGCGATGAAATCGCCGATATCCATGGCGGTCAGGCCGACGTGGCGCTGCGCTTTGGCCAACTGCCAGACAGCTCGCTCAGTGCACGCTGCATCGGTCATACCGGCCAGGTGGTGGTCGCTTCGCCCGAGTACCTGTCACGCTGCGGCGCGCCGCAGGTGCCGGAGGACCTGGCGCAGCACAACTGCCTGCGCTTCAACTTCCGGCGTGCGGCACCGGATTGGCCGTTTCGCCGGGCGGGGGAGGATTTTTCACTGAAGGTGACGGGGAATATCGAGTGCAGCAGTGGCGAGGCGTTGGCGCAACTGGCCCGGCTGGGGGCGGGCATTGCCCGGATCGGGACCTTTACCGTAGCCGATGAGCTGAAAAACGGTCAACTGGTGGCGCTGCTGGAGGACTACAACCCAGGCGACCGCGAACCGCTGCATGCGGTGTTCGTCGGCGGGCCGGCGATGCCGGCACGGGTGCGGGTGTTCGTGGATTTTCTGGTGGAGCGTCACCAGGGCTGGCCGTTGCTGTCGGCCTGAACATGCGGCGTGCTGGCCCTTGGCAATGCGCTATCGATTCATGCACCGCTCATAACGCTCATCCACCCGCCCGGCAAACCAGGCGGTCGTCAGCTTGCGGGTTATCTTCGGGCTCTTCAGCTCGATACCTGGCAACACGGCGCGCGGCAGCGGCTTGCCCGCCGCCGCATCCGCCAGGGCAAACACCCCGTTGTACAGCTTGCTGTCCTCGAACGCCAGGCTGTCGCCGAGCTCCAGCTGGTTGCGAATCTGTGTGTTTCGCAGCCCCAGCTTGACCCCGAGCTTGCGCGCCGCCTGCTCAGTGCTGCCGGGCATGATCGAACCGGGGGCGACCAGGTCGCCATCCAGCGCCAGGGCGGCCCCCGTGACCTTGCTCAAGGCAGCCTGGAACGCGGCATTGCGGCTGGCGTACCACCCTGCGTTGAAATCGGCGAAGCGGTACAGCTGGCGCTCGTAATGCGCCGGATAGCCGAGCAGATGGGCAATACCGAAGTACATGCCCCCACGGCGGCTGAAGACTTCCTGGCGAATGGTGCCGTCATAGGTGTAGGGATAATCCTTGGCGTGCTTTTCGGCAAAATCGATGCTGACCTGCATCGGCCCGCCGGTGTGCACGGGGTTCAAGCCGTCCAGCAAGGTCTTGCCCAACGGCAAGCGAGCGATGAACTCGTCGTACAGCGCGCTCAGCTGCTTCTCGCTGCGCACTGCCAGCAGGCGCTGCTGATAGCTCTGGCCATTGCCCGAAGGCGTCTTCAGTGCAGCATCGACCAGCAGCTTGGGAACGTGCAGGCGTGCCGCTCGGCGGTCGATTTCCTCACGGGCGATGCGCCCGAGGCCGGGCACCTGCGGGTCAGCATTGAAGGTCGACTCCTGCTCGGTCACCGCCAGCACCGCGCACAGGTTGCGCTTGCTCGGCGCAATGCGCTGGGCCTCGAACGCCACCTGGATATCCCTGGCCCAGCCTTCGCGGTCCTTGGCCTGAACCGGCAGCAGGCGCATCAGCTGGGCACGCACCTTGGCCGGGTCGGCCTCCGGCTCTTCCTCGCGCCGCCCGGCGCACCCCTGCAACAGCGCCAGGGCCATCAGCCCGGCCGCCAACAGACGGCCGTTCAGGGGTGTTCACCGACCAGGTAGGTCTTGCTGATGTGGCGGAACTGCGGGTGGCTGGCGCTGCCCATGAGCTCGAACAGGACCATTTCCCCGGTTACCACCTGCGCCCCAGCCTGGCTCATGCGCGCAAGGCCCGCGCCTTTGTTGGCCGGGGTACGGCTGTCGCAGGCATCCTCGACCACCAGCACCCGCTTGCCCAGGGCCAGCAGGCCAAGCACGGTCTGCAGCACGCAGACGTGGGTTTCCATGCCACAGACGATCACCTGCTCACGGGCCATCAGGCCGGCCGGCAAGCATTCGGCGGCCACGCAGGAGAAGTGGGTCTTTTCCACCACCTCTGCTGCCGGGGCGACCGCGATCAGTTCCGGCAAGGTGTGACCGAGGCCTTTGGGGTACTGCTCGGAAATCACGATAGGCAGTTCCAGGTCATGGCAGGCCGAGAGCAACCAGCGCGCGCGGGCGCGAGTGCCTTGTGGGTCGCTCATGGCGCCAATGAGCTTTTCCTGGATGTCGACCACCAGCAACGTGGCCTTGTGATGTTCGATCAGCATTGTCCGCCTCTTGCCTGGGAAAAGGCCTAGCCTCCCCCAGGCAGGCGGCGCCGTCAATCAGGCGGAACGCCGATGGGCCTCAAGGGCTTGTGTCAGCGCGGCGAGTACCCGGTCCTCGTGCTCGTGAATGAAGAAGTGACCACCGGGGAACATCTGCAGCGAAAAGGCGCCGACGGTTTCCCTGCGCCAGGCCTGCAGTTGTTCTGCGCTGGCCCGGTCCGCTTCGCCACCGAGCACGTGCAGCGGGCACTGCAAGGCAGGCCGCTGACGGTAGAGATATCGGCCGCAGAGCAGGAAATCGGCGCGCAGGGTGGGCAAGGTCAGGCTCATAAGTTCGGCATTGGCCAGCACCTCCTCCGGCGTGCCATTGAGTTCGCGCAGTTCGGACTTGAGCTGTTCATCGGTCTTGGGGTCGCGCCAGTTGTGGCCATCGTAATCCTCACGCCGGGTGGGCGCCGCCGTGCCACAGGCGAACAGCGCCAGCGGTGCCGGGCAGCCCAATGCGCGCAGTTCGTGGGCCAGTTCGAAGGCCAGCAGTGCGCCAAGGCTATGGCCGAGCAACGCATAAGGCGCGTTGACGGCCAGGCGTTGCTCACTGGCCAATTGCCGGGCCAGCGCCTGCATGTCGGTCTGCAGCGGCTCGCCCATGCGCGCCCCACGCCCAGGCAGTTCTACCGGGCATACCTGCAGCCAGGCCGGCAGCTTGCGCCGCCAGCGGCTGTAGACCATGGCACTGGCCCCGGAATACGGCAGGCACAGCAGGTTGAGCGGAGTCACTGGGCGGCAGCTGCGGCCATCTGCTGGCGCAGGCTCAAGGGCCGCATGTCGGTCCAGACTTCGTCGATGTAGGCCAGGCAGTCCCTCTTCAGGCCGCGCTTGCCGACGGCGCGCCAGCCTTCGGGGATGGCCTTGTAGTCGGGCCAGATGGAGTATTGCTCTTCGTGGTTGACCACTACCTGGAACTGGATATCGTCGCGGTCGAATACGGAAGTCATTGCTTGTCTCCTTGAGTGATGGATGCCACTGCGCCTTGGCGCAGGGAAGTTCTCAGGTAGACGTAGGAAGCTTCTGAAAAATTAGCGACCCTGGCGAGAATCCCTGTAGGAGCGGCCTTGCCCCGCGAAAGGGCCGACACAGGCAACACAACAATCAGCCGGCCAAACGCCGGAACACCAACCCGGACGCCCCGCACACCCCGGCGCAAAGCAACATCACCGTAGCAATGTCGGCCACCGACGTTTCACTGCGCCCGTCCAGCCCGGCCAACAGCCCTAGCATCACCCCGGCCAGGCTCACCGACATGGCCATGGTCAATTGCACAGACATCGCCGACAGCGAGCTGGCCGCCGCCGAACGTTCCCCGGGCACGTCCTGATAGCTCGCAGCCCCCAAGGTCGAGAATTGCAGTGAGCGCACCAGGCCCGCCGCAAACAGCACCACCGCCATCAACCAGACCGCAGTATCGCGATCGAAGCTGGCACACAGGGCAATGCCCGCAGCGCTGAGCGCGGCGTTGCAACTGAGCACCCGTCGATAGCCGTAGCGCCGCACCAACGGCACAGCCAGCAGCTTCATCAGCAGCGCCCCTACGCCACCACTGACCACCAGCCAGCCTGCCGCCAGCGGGCTCATGCCCAGGCAGTTCTGCAACAACAGCACGATCAGGAATGGCTGCGCCGCCGAACCGAGGCGAAACAGCCCGCCACCGGCCTGGGCCACGCCAAAACTGCGCAGGCGCAACAGCGACAGATCGACCAGAGGATTGGGGTGCCGCCGGGCGTGCAGCAGATAACCCAAGGCACAGGCGACGCCACCGCCAACCAGCGCCAATGCCCAGGCCCATGGCAATTGCCCCAGCCCAAGCGACTCCAGGCCGAACACCAGCATGGCCAAGGCGCCACCACTGAGCAGCAGGCCGCGCCCATCCAGCGCCGGCACCTGCCGTGGCGGGTAGTCCGGCACATGGCGCAGGACCAGCCAGCAACCGACCAGACAGATCGGCAGGTTGACCAGGAAGATCCAGTGCCACGACAGCACCGTCACCAGCAACCCGCCGAGCAGTGGCCCGATCAACGGCCCCACCAAGGCCGGCAAAGCCAGCCAGGACATGGCCTGCAGCAACTGTTCTCGGCTAGACCAGCGCAGGATGATCACCTGCCCCACTGGCGTCATCAACGCCCCCGCCGCCCCCTGCAGCATGCGCCCCAGGCACAGCTGCCAGAGCGTCTCGGCCAGGGCGCAGGCCAGCGAGGCAGCGGTGAACAAGCCCATCGCCAGCAACATCACCTGGCGTGGGTGAAAGCGTTCGGCCGCCCAGCCGCTGACCGGCACGCACAGGGCCAGGGCGAGCATGTACAGCGAAACTACCAGGTTCATGCGCAGCCCGGGTTCACCGAAGTCGGCGGCCATCTGCGGCAAGGCAGTCATCACCGCCGTGCTGTCGAGCAGTTCCATGAACAGCGCAGCGCCAATGATCACCGGCACCTTGGGGCTTTGCAGATGGCCGGCCAGCAAGGCCGGCTGGGCGGTCAAAACAGCCCCGACACAGGTGGGCGGGTACCTTTGAGCTGCCAGGCACCGACCACCGCTGCCTTCCACTGGCGCGGGTTGTGGTTGGCCACGGTGCGGGCGTTGCGCCAATGCCGGTCAAGGTTGTGCTGACGGCCGGTGGTGGAAGCCCCCCCGACGTCGAACAGGGTTTCCGCCGCCTTGAGCGCCAGCTCGGCGACCAGGTACTGGGTTTGCGCCACCTCGATGGCGGCCTGCTCCACGGCCGCGTCGTCCAACTGCGCGGCCCAGGCCCTGTCGATCGTCCCTGCGGCCTTGAGCACCAGCGCCTCGGCACCATAGGCGCGGGCGGCAATGTCGCCTACCGACAGTTCCACGTAGGGGTCATCCACCGAACGGCTGGCCGTGCTGTGCTTGATTGGCCGGGCATGCTCGCGGGCGAAGCGTGTGGCGTCATCCAGCGCGTTGCGGGCGATGCCGGCCAGCACGGTGCCGAGAAACAGCTGCAAGAACGGCGTGACGACGGTGCGCTTGCCCTCCTCGACGGTGCGCGTGCGAATCTCGCTGGCCTCGACCCGCACATTGCGCAGGTGTGTGGTACCACTGGCGGTCAGGCGCTGGCCCATGGCGTCGAAATCGTCGACCAGCTCCAGGCCCTCACGGTCACGCGGCAGGATGAACGACACCGGTTGTTCGTCCTCATCCAGCGCTACCGCACTGACGTAGTCGGCGAACAATGCGCCGGTGCTGTAGAACTTGCTGCCGTTGGCGCGCCAGTGATCGCCCTCGCGGACCAGGCGTGCTGCAATGGAGCCGTTGGCGCCGCCCAGTTCCCAGCCGGCATTGCCGATCACGGCGCCTTGCAGGTACCGGGCAAACCAGCGCTCGCGCTCCTGCTCGGCAGCATCGCCCTGGGCGGCCAGCAGGCCTTCGACAAAGGCAAAGCCCGGCCGCAGGGCCTGGGCGACGTTGGAGTCGACCGAGGCGATGTGCAGCAGCAGTTCGATGACATCGCTGACACTGCCACCGGGGCCGCCATACTGGGCCGGGATACGCACGGTGTAGAGCCCGGCGGCTGCGAGTTGGGCGATGGCTTCGTGGGGCAGCTGGCGTTCGCGCTCGCGCTGTGCGGCGCCCGCGCCGATGGCGGGCAACAGGGCCAGGATCCGGGCCTTCAGCTGCGCGGCATCGGTCGCAGGCGCCTGGGTAGGGAAACGTTGGAAAGTGGTCATGGTTCAGTCCTTCAAATACAACACTCGAATGTGAAACGCCGTCCCTGTGGGAGCGGGTTTACTCGCGAAGCAGGCGCCGCGGTGCCTGGCACCGGCTTCGCCGGTGTTCGCGGGTGAACCCGCTTCCACAGAGGGGGCGCGTCAGTCTTTAGATGGAGCAAGGCATCAGATCGCGATTTTCCAGAGGCGGGTTTCGTCGAACAGGTCGAAGGCCTCGTGTTCGAGGTCCAGCGGCGGCACCACCAGATCGGCGCCGCTGCCAGGCAGGCGCGGTACTGCGCCAAGCAACCGTTGGGTGTATGCGTGGGCCGGGCGCTCGAACAACACTTCGACCGGCGCCTGTTCCACCACCTGCCCGTGGCGCATCACCAGCACGTCGTCGCTGACATGGCGGATCACCCCCAGGTCGTGGGAAATGAACAGGTAGGCCAGGCCCAGTTCGTCCTGCAGGTCGGCCAGCAGGTCGAGCACCTGGGCCTGCACCGACACGTCCAGCGCCGACACCGGTTCGTCACAGATGATCACTCTGGGTTCGCTGGCAATTGCCCGGGCGATTGCCACACGCTGGCGCTGGCCACCGGACAGCTGCAGTGGCCTACGCCGGGCGAGGTCGGCCGGCAACCGTACCTGGTTGAGCAGCACGGCAATACGTGCCGGCCGGGCCGGCGCTTCGACACCGGCCACCTGCAAGGCGTCATCGAGAATCTGCGCCACGCTCCAGCGCGGGTCGAACGACCCCAGCGGGTCCTGGTAGATCACGCTGATCTCCCGGCGCAACGGCCGCCGCGTCGCTTCGCTGACGGCATCGCCCGGGCGGTTCCACGGCTGGCCGCGATACAGCACCTCGCCCTGGTCGGGCTGCAACAGGCCAAGGGCGATGCGTGCCACGGTGGTCTTGCCCGAGCCGGACTCGCCAACGATGCCCAGGGTGCGCCCGGCGCGCAGGGTGAAGTCGACGCCCTGCACCACTTGGCGCAACAGGCCGTCCGGGCCGAGGTAGCGCTTGCCCAGCCCACGGCCTTCGAGCAACACGTCGCGGTGCGCACCTGGCCGTGGCGCACGGCGCACACCCGCGCGCTCCGGTGACAGCCGGCTGCCACGGGGATGCTCGGCCGGCACTGCCGCCAGCAAGGCCTGGGTATACGGATGCCGAGGCTGACGCAACACCTGCTGCATCGGCCCCTGCTCCACCACCTCGCCATGGCGCAGCACCACCACCTCGTCAGCCAGTTGCGCGACCACCGCCAGGTCATGGCTGATGATCAACAGCGAGGCGCCGCGCGCCTTGATCTGCTGGAACACCTCAAGGATCTGCGCCTGCACCGTGGCGTCCAGCGCAGTGGTCGGCTCATCGGCGATCACCAGCGCAGGGTCCAAGGCCAGGGCACTGGCAATCAGTGCACGCTGGCGCAGGCCACCCGACAACTGCCCGGGGCGCTGCCGGGCGCGCAATTCGACGTCGGGCACCCCGACCCGCTCAAGCAACTCATGCACCCGTGCTGTCCGCGACTGGCGGTCGCCGTACCCATGCGTCTGCAACACTTCGAGAATTTCCTTGCCCACCGGCCGCAGGGGGTCGAGTGACACCAAGGCATCCTGCAGCACGAAGCCGATGTCCTTGCCGCGTACCCCACGCCACTGGCGTTCGCTCAAGTCGAGCAGGTCATGCCCGGCAAAGCTCAGTCGGCTAGCGCTCACCTGAGCCCTCGCGCCTGCCAGGCCAACCAGGCTGCGGGCACTGACGCTCTTGCCTGAACCCGACTCGCCCACCAGCGCCACGCAGCGGCCCGGCGCCAAGGTAAAGGACAGGTCGCGCACCACACTGCGGCCCTCGAAAGCCACGTTCAGGCCTTCGACGACCAAGGTCTTGTCACTCATGGCAGGCGGCCCTCCAGACGTTGTTGGATGTAGCGGCCAGTCACCGTCGTGGCCAAGGTGGTGAGAACGATGAACAGGCCGGGGAAGAAGGTCAGCCACCAGGCGTTGGCGATGAAGTCACGCCCCATGGACAACATGGTGCCCCACTCCGGCGCTGGCGGCCGGGCGCCCAAGCCAAGGAAGCTCAGCGCCGAGGCCCAGACGATGGCCTGGCCGACGCCCATGGTCAGCGTCACCACCAGTGGCCGCATCGCGTTGGGCAGCAGCTGGCGCAGCACGATGCGTGAGGTCGGATGGCCCAAGGCCTGCGCCGCCTCGATGTAACCGGCATTGCGCACCGCCAGCACCTGGCCACGGACCATGCGCGCATAGCCCGGCGCACCGCCCAGACCGGTCGCGACGATCAGCGGGCCGACGCCGCTGCCGAACACCGCCACGAACAGCAGCGCCAGCACCAGGCTGGGGAAGGCGAACAGCACTTCCAGCGTCCAGCCCACCGCTCGGTCCACACGGGCGCCGCCAAGCCCCCCGAGCAAACCGAGGGCAATGGCGATGGCCATGGAGATGGCCGTGGCCGCCACGCCGATCAACAGGCTTTGCCGCGCACCATGGATGATCCGCGCAAAGATGTCGCGGCCCGATTGGTCGGTGCCCAGCCAGTGCGCCCAGCTTGGCGGCTGGAAAGCGTCACGCGGGACGATGGCGAGCGGGTCAATAGCGGTGAACAATCCCGGCACCATTGCAGCCAACACCAGGGTGAAGAGGAACAGGATCGCCAGGCTGGCACCCAGGGGTGGCAGCTGCAGCTGGCGTTGCCGACGCAACGGCGCAAGCGCTTGGTCAAGGGTCAGGTCTGTCATGCTGCGGCCTCCTGTTGCCGTGGGTCGATCCACTGGTACAGCAGGTCGACCAGAATGTTCGCCAGTACATAGCCCGCCGCCACCACCAGGCTGACGCCGATCACCAGGGGCATGTCCTGGGCCTGCACCGCCTGGTACAGCTGACGGCCGATGCCCTTGCGCGAGAAGATCACCTCACACACCACCGCGCCGCTGATCAGCGCACCGATGGCCCAGCCTGACAGCGAAACGCCCGGCAGCAAGGCATGGCGCAAGGCGTGGCGGAACCGCACGGCCAGGTCGCTGAGGCCCCGTGTGCGGGCAGTGAGCACGAAGGGTTGTTCAAGGGTCAGCTCAAGGGATTCGCGGGTGACCTGGGCAATGAAGCCGGCCAACGGAATCGCCAGGGAGAACGCCGGCAGCACCAGGCTGGCGAAGCTGTCACTGCCTGCGGGCGGGAACCAGCGCAAGCCGAAGGCGAACACTGCCAGCAGCACCACGCCGAGCCAGAAGTGCGGCAAGGCGGCGCTGAGGGTTTCGGCCAGCGAGGCGATGCCGCCCACCAGCCTGCCCCGCCCGGCAGTGACCACGGTCAGCAGCAGGACCAGCAGCCAGGCCAGCGCCAACGCGGCGATGGTCAGTTCCAGTGTCGCCCCACCCTGCTCGGCCAGCACGCGGGTCACCGGCAAGTGCTGTGAGTACGACACGCCGAGGTCACCTTGCAGCAGGCGCCCGAGGTAAAAGAGGTACTGCACGGCCAGTGGCTGGTCGAGGCCGAACTCCACGCGGGCAGCTTCGATCGCTTCGGGCGTCGGGTTGGCGCTCGGGCCGCCGAGAATCGCCAGCACCGGGTCGCCCGGCATCAGGCGCAGGGCGAAGAAAGTCAGCGTCGCTACCGCCCACAGCACCAGCACACCACCACCCAGGCGGATGGCGGCGCGCCGGCCGAGGGCGGCCAGGCGCTCGCGGTGCGGGTCGGTCACCGCCAGAGTCGTCGTAGTCATTTGTTCACCCATGCGTCATAGAGGTAGGTCACCGCCAGGGAAGGCTCCAGGCGCACGCCGTGGGCGGTCTTGTAGATGCCCAGGCGGGTGCTTTGCGGGTAGGTGGTGAGTTGCAGGTACTGCGCGGCGGCCTGCTGTTGCGCCTTGAAGTAACGCTGGCGGCGTTGGTCGGCGTCCTGGGTGGCCAGGGCGCTGTCGAGCAGCGCGTCGTAGCCGGGGTCGGCGTAACCCGAGGAGTTCTGGTGATAGCCGCCGACTCCGGCGGGCTGCACGAACGCGGTGGTGAAGATGATGCGCAGCACATCGGGGGTGTTGGTGTTCCAGTAGCCGACGCGGATGTCGTAGTCCCAGGCGGCCTGGCGAGCGGTGACCTGGGCGTCGCTCATCTGGTCGAGCACCAGCTCCAGGCCGGCTTGACGGGTGGTGGCCTGCACCTGTTCCCACAAGGTCAGTTCCGAGGGTGGCGTGCGCGCGCCAATCAGCACCACGGCGCGCAGGCGCTGGCCGTTCTTCGTGCGGTAGCCCTCGCTGTCGCGGCCGGTCCAGCCGGCGTCATCGAGCAGTTTGGCGGCTCGGGCCGGGTCGTAGTCCTGGCTGTGTTCGAAGTCGCCGCTGTAGAACGGCGTGGCGATGCTCAGCGGGCCACCGGCGCGGGGGAACTCGCCGAAGTACACGCTCTTGAGCGCGCCTTCGACATCGGCGCTGCGCACGAAGGCCTCGCGCACGCGGATGTCGTCGAAGGGAGCACGCCGCAGGTTGAAGGTGCCATTGGTGGGGTTGCCCGGGCGCTGGGCGATGATCAGGTCCACGTCCGGGTTGCGCCGCGCCGCTTCATGGGACTCGGGCGGCAGCGCTTCGATCACGTCAACCTCACCGGCCTGCAAGGAGGCAAAGCGCACCGACGGCTCCTGAATGAACTTCCAGACGATGCGGTCAAGGTAGGCCGGGCCTTGATGCTTCGCGGTCGGCGGCGCCCAGTTGTAGTCGGGGTTGCGCACCAGCTCCACCTGGTTCTGCCGGTCCCAGCGCACCACCTTGAACGGCCCGCTGCCCACCGGGCTTTCGCAGTTCTGGTCGCGGCTGCGCAGCAGCGCGGTGGGCGACTGGATGCCGAGAAAGCCCTGGGCCAGCACTTCGAGGAAGGCCGCGTAAGGCGTCGCCAGGGTCACCTCGGCGGTGTAGGGGTCGATCACCCTGGTGCCGCGGTACTGGCGGATATAGCCACCGGCAGTGCTGGACTGGGTCTTGGGGTTGGCCATGTGGTCGAGGTTGGCCTTGACCGCTTCGGCGTTGAACGGGGTGCCGTCGGTGAAGTGCACATCGCGGCGCAGGTGGAAGGTGTAGCGCAGGCCGTCCGGGGAGATTTCCCAGCGCGTGGCGAGCCAGGGGCCGATCTGGCCTTGGCTGTCCATCGACACCAGCGAGTCGAGGTACTGCTGGGCGACGAACACCTGGGGCATGTCGCCGGCCACATGCGGGTCGAGGCAGGTGGGTTCGCGGTCGGTGGCGTAGACCAGCGTGCCGCCCGGTTGTGGGGTGGTGCTTTGCGCGGTGTGCTGCTCGGCTTTTTCGCAGCCGAGCAAGGCCAGTGCGGTGCAGAGCGGGATCAGGGGGAGGATCGGTGTGTTCAAGGGCGCTCCTGCGGGGGACTGGGCTGTGGGAGGTCTGTTGCAGGAGTTGTGCCGGGTTCAAGGCGTTGATTTTGTTGGGGTTTGGCGGGGGTTGGGTGCTGGGATGGGGGCAAAGTGTTTGGGGGGTGTTGGTGTGGCGACAGTAATGGGTTGAGGCGGACAGGTGCCTGTCTTGAGGTTTTTCGCGCCTGTGAGATCGAGCGCCGCCCGCGCGGCGCATCGCGAGCTGCGCTCGCTCCTGCGTCTGTTTCGGGCCAATTATTCCTGGGGGATTTGCGCGCGGACGCCTTAGCGCATGCCGCGATATCGTGTCGTACAAACAAGGCGATCGCGCGCGCCTGTCACAGGCGTTACTGGCCAGAAACAAACGTAGGAGCGAGCGCAGCTCGCGATGCGCCGCGCGGGCGGCGCTCGATCTGATAGGCGCTGCACATCTATCGGCGAACACATGGTGGCCGTGATGCGTTATCAGGCCGGGCTCTTCAATGCCTCGTGCCGAGTTCGGCATCATCCATCAGCGCCTTGGCCGCAGAACAGTGGGTCTGCACCTGGATCAACGCCGATTCGAGCAAAGCCCGCAGCGCCTGCATGCATCGAGGCCATCATCAGGATTGACGCCGGTGACTTGGGCTGCAGCAGCAACGCCTGATGCACCACGGTCGTCGCACACAAGGCGTAGTCCGTGGCCTGGATCAGGGTGTCTTCAAGGGAATGAATATCGTGGGGTGGATCGGGGACAATCTTCAGCATCTTTGGTAGCCATTTTGGGGGCCGCCACTAACCTGCTGTCAAACAGGTAGGTGGCAGCTGTGCACAGGTTGACAGACCGGCAGATACCACCCCGCGAAAGGATCGGCACAGGCTTACACCGCAATCCGTTCAAACCAGCGAGGCCGCGCTGCCGGCAGGTGCGGCACCGCATCGAGCAGCGCTCGGGTATAGGCATGACGCGGCTGCCCAAGCACCTGCGCCACTGCCCCGTGTTCCACCACCCTGCCCCCTTGCATCACCAGCACCTGATCACTGACCTGCTCCACCACCCCAAGGTCATGCGAGATGAACAGACAAGCCAGGCCCAACTGCGCCTTGAGCTCCGCCAGCAACGCCAGAATCCGCGCCTGCACCGACACATCCAGCGCCGACACCGGCTCATCCAGCACCAGCACCTTGGGCTTCATCGCCAGCGCCCGGGCGATCGCGATGCGTTGCCGCTGCCCGCCCGACAACTCAAGGGGACGACGGTCGAGCAGCCCCGCGGGCAACTGCACCCGCTCCAGCAACGCGGCCGCCTCGGTACGCCGCAACCCGCGCGGCACGCCCGCCTGGGCCAGCACTTCGGCCAGCACCCGCAGTACGGTGTAGCGCGGGTCGAACGAGGCCAGCGGGTCCTGGAACACCACCTGGATGCCCTGTCGTGCCTGGCGCTGCTCAGCGGCGGACAACGCCAGCCAGTCCTGCCCGGCCAAGTGCACACTGCCCTGCTCCGGCCGCTCCAGCCCCAGCAGGATCCGCCCTAGTGTGCTCTTGCCAGAGCCGGATTCACCGACCACGCCGAGCGTCTGACCGGCACGCAATTGCAGTGACACATCGTTCAGCACCTGACGCGTCTGGCCATCCGGCCCGACGAAAGCCTTGTGCAGGCCACGCGCCTCCAGCACTACCGGTTGCTCGTCCACGGGGGCCTCCACCAGCGAAAGCGCCGGGACCGACGGACGCTGAAAATGCACTGCTCGCGCTGCGCTCAGCAGGCGTTGGGTGTAAGGGTCCTGCGGGTCCTGCAGGATCTGTTCGACCGTGCCCTGCTCGACCACCACGCCATGGCGCATCACCGCCACCCAGTCGGCCAGGCGTGCGACCACGGCCAGGTCATGGCTGACCATCAGCAGGCTGTTGTCGCGGGCGCGCAGGTGTTCCAGCAGGTCGAGGATCTGCGCCTGCACCGTGGCGTCCAGTGCGGTGGTGGGCTCGTCGGCGATCAGCAGGCGCGGCTGGCAGGCGATGGCCGAGGCGATCAGGGCCCGTTGTCGCAGGCCGCCGGACAGCTGCCAGGGGTACTGCCGGGCGCGGACTTCAGGTTCAGGTACGCCGACCTGGCGCAGCAGTTCGAGTACACGCAAGCGACGCTGCTCGGCGCCCAGGCCGGTGTGCAACAGCAGCGGCTCTTCGATCTCGGCGCCGACCCTGCGCAGCGGGTCGAGCGAACCCAGCGCATCCTGCATGACGAAGCCGATGCGCCCACCGCGCAAGCGCTGCCAGTCCGTCTCGCCAAGCCGGCGCAGGTCCTGCCCGGCAAACGCCAGGCGCTGTGCCTGCACCTGGGCGCCGGCCCCGGTCAGGCCGACCAGGGTACGAGCGGTCACGCTCTTGCCCGAGCCCGATTCGCCCACCAGTGCCAGGCACTGCCCGGCGTGCAGTTGCAGGTTGACGCCGTGCACCACCGGCACGCCGTTGAAGCTCACGCGCAGGTCGCGGATGTCGACCAAGGGTGCCGGGTGCTGTTCGAAGATACTCATGGGTTTCTGCCCTCGCTACGGCGCAGCCAATCTCGGCCGATGACGGTGATGGAAATGACGGTCAGGGTGATCGCCAACGCCGGCCAGGCCATCAGCCAGGGTGCGTTGGCCATGAAGTTGCGCGCCACGGCCATCATCGCGCCCCACTCCGGCGCGGGCGGGGGTGCGCCAAAGCCGAGGAAGCTCAGCGCGGCGGCGGCGGTGATGGCGCCGCCGAGGCCGATACAGGCCAGGATCAGCACCGGCTGCACGGCGTTGGGCAGCACGTGGGCCAGTACCACCGCCGAGCGTTTGCGGCCCAGCGTGACGGCGGCCTCGACGAAGCCGGCATGGCGGATGGTCAGGGTCTGGGCGCGGACCAGGCGGGCGTAGCGCGGCACCGAGGCGATGCCGACAGCGAGGATCAGGGTGCTGGTGCCCTGGCCAAACAGGGTGATGATGACCAGCGCCAGCAGCAGGTCGGGGAACGCCAGCAGGACATCGACGGCGCGCATCAGCAGGTTGTCCAGCCAGGCGGGAGCCAGGCCTGCGAGCAGGCCGAGCGACGTGCCCAGGCCGAGGCCGACCAGGGTGGCGGCCAGGCCGATGTAGAGGGATGGGCGGGTGCCGTGGATCAGCCGGCTGAGGACGTCGCGGCCGTTCTCATCGGTGCCGAGCCAGAAGGTAGTGTTGGGTGGAAGGTAGGCCAGGCGGGCGTCGGCGGCCAGGGGGTCGGTTGGGGAGAGCCAGTCGGGGAAGGCTACGGCCAGCAGGAGCAGGGCCAGGATGAGCCAGGCCAGCGTGATGCCTGGGCGCACCTGCCAACTGCGGGTCGCTGCGGGGGGTGTCAATGCAATCGCGTTCATGTCTGTCCTTCAGTTGTCGCCTGTGCTGGCCTCTTCGCGGCTAAAGCCGCTCCCACAGGGTGGCCCCCCAATCACTTCAGGAGGGTGATGATCCTGTGGGAGCGGCTTTAGCCGCGAACAAGGGCGCAGCCCTTGCCATGCGGGCTACGGTGCCGGGTTGGGAATACGCCGGTGCACGGCCTGGATCTCGGCCAGCACCTCGTCGGTCAGTTGCACATCCAGTGCACTGAGGTTCTCCTGCAACTGCAGCAAGGTGGTCTGCCCGGTAATCGCACTGGCCACGAACGGCTGGCGAATCACGAAGGCCAGGGCCAGTTGCGCAGGTGTCAGCCCATGCGCCCTCGCAATCTGCACATAGCTGCCGATGGCACTGTTGGCCTCTTCGCTGCCATAACGGTTGAACGTGCGATACACCGACGACAACCGTGAACCCTCCGGCCTGGCGCCGTTCAGGTACTTGCCGGTCAACGCCCCGAATGCCAGCGGCGAATAGGCCAGCAGACTGACCCCTTCGCGATGGCTGAACTCCGACAGCCCGTTCTCGTACAGGCGGTTGAGCAGGCTGTAGGGGTTCTGGATGCTGGCGATACGCGCCAGGCCTTTGTCCTCGCTGTGCCGCAGGAATTGCGCCACGCCCCACGGGGTTTCGTTGGACACGCCGATATGGCGCACCTTGCCGGCCTTGACCTGGTCGTCGAGCACCGCGAGGGTTTCTTCGATGGCGGCGGTTTGCGGGTGGTCATCGACATAGGGATATTCGCGAATGCCAAAGAAGTTGCTGGTGCGATCGGGCCAATGCAGCTGGTACAGGTCCAGGTAGTCGGTGTTGAGCCGGCGCAGGCTGCCTTCCAGGGCGGCGACGATGTTCTTGCGGTCGTGGTGCGACAGGCCATCGCGGATATGCGCCTGGCCGCCAGGATCACGCGCCGGACCGGCGATCTTGCTGGCCAGGATGAGCCTGTCGCGGTTGCCGCGGGCTTTGATCCAGTTGCCGAGGTAGCGCTCGGTGGTGGTCCAGGTCTCAGCGCGGGTGGGCGTGGGGTACATCTCGGCGGTGTCGATGAGATTGATGCCGGCGGCGATGGCGGCGTCCAGTTGCTGGTGAGCGTCCTGTTCGCTGTTCTGATGGCCCCAGGTCATGGTGCCGAGGCTGAGCAGGCTGACCTGGAGGTTGGTGTGGCCGAGTGTGCGGTAACGCATTGGAAATCTCCTGAAAAACGACTTCTGGGCTAAGCGGCGAACTGGTTCACGGCCTTGGGCAAGCCAAGGTGCTCGCGCAGGGTGGTGCCGGTGTACTCGGTGCGGAACAGCCCGCGCTTCTGCAGCAGCGGCACCACTTCCTCGACGAACACCCGCGCACCCGACGGGAACATGTCGGGCATGATGTTGAAGCCATCCCCGGCCCCGGCCAGGAACCATTCGGCCAGGGTGTCGGCGACCTGCTCGGGTGTGCCGACCGCCAGCCGATGGCCGACCAGGATCCGCCGCGACAGTTGGCGAATGGTCAGGTTCTCGCTGCGCGCCAGGTTCAGTTGGGCTTGCAGAAACCCGTGCGAACCGCGTTCGAAATCCGCCACTGCGCCAATCCGGTCCCAAGGTAACGGCGCATCCGGGTCCAGCTCGCTGGCATCGATGCCGATGCGCCCAGCCACTTGCTGCAGCAGGCCATGTTCGCCATGCCAGGCATTGAGCTGGTCGAAGCGGGCATGGGCCTCGGCTTCGGTACTGCCGATCACGGTCGACAGGCCGGGCATGATCTTCAGGTGCTGGGGGTCACGCCCCCAGGCCCTGGCGCGGGCTTTCATCTCTTGGTAGAACCCTTGGCCGTCGGGCAGGGTGGTCTGGGTGGTGAAGATCGCGTCGGCATAACGTGAACCCAGCGCCTTGCCGCCTTCGGACGAACCGGCCTGGACCAGCACCGGTCGGCCCTGGGGCGAGCGCGGCAGGTTCAGCGGGCCTTTGACCTGAAAATGCTTGCCCTGAAAGTCCAGCGTGTGGACCTTGCGCGGGTCAGCGAAGCGGCCACCAGCGCGGTCGCCGATGATGGCGTCCTCTTCCCAACTGTCCCACAGCTTCAGGGTCACCTCGACGAACTCTTCGGCTCGCCCGTAGCGGTCGACATGCAACGGCGCGCCAGCCAGGCCAAAGTTCTGCGCTGCCGCATCACCGGCATTGGTAACCACGTTCCAGGCCGCACGGCCGCCGCTGATATGGTCCAGCGAGGCGATACGCCGGGCCAGGTTGAACGGTTCGTTGTAGGTGCTGGAGCAGGTGGCGATCACGCCGATGCGCTCCGTGGCGGCGGCCACGGCGGTAAGCAGTACAGTCGGTTCCAGGCGCCCGCCGGGTTGCGCAGACACATCCGGCGGCAGTGCCGGGCCGTCGGCGAGGAAGATCGCGTCCAGGCAGCCGCGCTCGGAAATGCGCGCGATGTCGCGGTAGTAATTGACGTCGATATAGGCGTCGAGTGCCGCCTCGCCCTGGCGCCAGGCGCCGGAATGCGAGCCGAAGCCGAGGATGTTCATGCCCAGGCTCATCTGTTTGCTGCTCATGCGGTTCTCCTGATCAGACTGCGCTGGCTTCGTCGCCGCTGCCCTGCCCTTCACTGGCGGCAGCCTGGCGGGCACGCCAGGCCTGGGCCGGGCTGATGCCGTTGAGGTAGTAGTCGCCCAGCGCCTGCTCGCGGTAGATCGCCGGGTTGTGCGAGGCCAGGGTGCGCGCGTTGCGCCAGTGGCGGTCGAGGCGCCGGGTGTTGCTGGTCGCCGAGGCGCCGCCGACCTCGAACAGCAAGGTGCTGGCCTGCAGCACTTGCGGCAGGACGATCTGCTGGGCCTGGAAGGCGCGGATTTCGGCGTCGGTGTAGAGCTGCTCGGGCACCTCGCCTCGCTGCACCGCTTCGAACACCGCCTGCAGGCTCTGGCCCACCGCAGCCACCTGGGCCTCGGCGGCGAAAGCGAGGCTCGACAACCGGCCGATCACCGCCTGCACCAGCGGGTCGGCGGCCGGTTGCGAGTGCCCGGGCACACCAATGGCGCGGGTGCGGCCTTTGACGAAGGTCACTGCATCGGCCAGCACCGCTCGGCTGATGCCAGCCAGCGTGGCCAGGTGCACGGCTTGGTAGAACGCGGTGAGATACGACTCAGCGCGCAACTCCCCTTTGGCGAAGCGGCGCAACAGATGCTCAGGCTGTACCTTCACCTGCGTGAACCGCGTGGTACCACTGCCGGTCAGGCGCTGGCCGAAGCCATCCCAGTCATCGACCCGCTCCACGCCAGGCGCACGGGTCGGTACCGCCAGGCTGACGAAGTCGTCGCCGTGGTTGGCCACCGCCGCGACCCAGTCGGCGTAGAGGGTGCCGGTGCAGTAGTACTTTTCACCGTCCAGGTGGTAACCGCCCTCGCCTTCGCTGAGCTGCACAGTATTGCCGGTGCTGTCGGTGCGCTCGGCCATGGCCGCGCCCCACAGTTCACCGGCCACCACGCGGGCGAACCAGTAGTCCTGGGAAGCGGCGTCGTTGGAGGACAGCCGCCCTTCGACAAAGCCGAAGTGAGCGCGGAAGATCTGCGGCAGGTTGGAATCGGCCTGGCCCAGGCGCACCAACTGGCGCAGCAGCTGTGGCAAGGTGGCGCCGAGGCCGCCGTGGCTGCGGGGCACGCGCAGGGCGCCGAGGCCAGCTTCGCGCAGCCAGGCCACCGGTTCATGGGCCAGGGTGCGTTGCTGCTCGCGGGCCACTGCGCCTTCGGCAATGCGTGCGTAGATCGGCGCAAAACGCTCATCCAGATCAGCATCGGTAATCGAGGTTTGACTCATGGCAGTTCCTTTCTCGTGAATTCAGGGGCGTGCGGTGCGCGGGTCGATGGCCTGGGTCGCCAGGTCCACCAACAGGTTGACCAGCACGTAGAGGGCCGCTGCCAGCAGGGTCACGCCGAGCACCAGCGGCACGTCCTTGGTGGCGGTGGCGTCGAGCATCAGCCGGCCGATGCCCTGGCGGCCGAACAGCAGTTCGAGCACCACGGCACCCCCGAGCAGGCTGGCGAACACGTAGCCGGCCAGGGTCACCAGCGGCACCAGGGCGTGGCGCAAGGCATGGCGCAGGCGCACAGCGGTATCGCCCATGCCGCGGGCGCGGGCCTGGGTGATGAAGGGTTGTTCCAGTACCTGCTCCAGCGACTGGCGCAGCACTTGGGCCAGCACCGCCGCAATCGGCAATGCCAGGGCCAGACTCGGCAGCACCAGCGAGCGCCATCCGCTTGAGCCAGACGGCGGCAGCACATGGAAGTAAAAGGCGAAGGCCAGCAGCAGCACGGTGCCGATCACGAAATTGGGCGCCGAGGACAGCACCAGTTCGATGCCCGATACCAGCGCCCGCAAGCGTCGTCCGCGGTTGGCGGTGAGCAGCGCCGAGGCCAGTGCCAGCAGCACCGCCAGCACCGCCGCGCTGGTCGCCAGGGCCAGGGTCGCGCCGGCCTGCTCGGCAATCGCCTGGCCGACCGGAATGCGCAAACGGTACGATTCGCCCAGCTCGCCCTTGGCCAGCCGCAGCAGGTAATGGCCGTACTGCACCCACAGGGGTTGATCGAGGCCGTACTCGGCACGCACCTGGGCCAGCATGGCTTCGCTCGGCATCGCATCCGGGCCGCCGAGAATCGCCAGGGCGGTGTCGCCACCACTGTGCTGCATGCCGAGGAAGGTCAGGCTCGCCGCCGCCCACAGCACGATCACACCGTCGCGCAGGCGGCGCAGCAAGGTTGCCAAAACGTTCATGGTTGCTCCTTCGCCAGCCACACGCTGGTGAACAAGGGCACGTTGTGCGAGCCGTCGAACAGCACGCCACCAACCACGTTGCGGTAGGCCAGCAGCATCTGGCTTTCCACTGAGGGCACGGCCGGCACGGTCTCGCCCAGGCGCTGCTGGGCCTGGCGATACAGTGCGCGGCGCTGCGCCGGCTGGGTGCTGCGCCGGGCGTCACCGAGCAGCTGGTCGAGGCTGGCGTCGCGGAAGTGGCCGACGTTCTGGCCGATCATTCGGGCGCTGGGGATCGACTGGCTGTGGTAGAGGATGTACAGGCCGTCGGCCGTGTTGGTGTGCCAGTAGCCGCCGCCCAGGGCATCGAAGTTGCCTCGGTAGCGCAGTTCCATGACCTTGCTGATCGGCAGCAGCTCGATGCGCAGGTCGAAGCCCACTTTGCGCAGGTCGGCCTGGGCCGCCACCGAGACATTGGCCGGGAATGCCGGGTTGTCGTAGGTCAGCAGCGTCGCCCCGAGGCGCTGGCCGTCGCGGGTGCGGTAGCCCTCGGCATCACGCCCGGTCCAGCCGGCAGCATCCAGCAGGCGGCCCGCTTCGACGGGGTCGAACGCCAGGGCATCGCGTGCCACCGGGTCGTAGCCGGGGGTGTTCACCGCCAGAAAGTCACCCTTGGCCAGGTACTCGCCGAAACCGGAGATCCACGCCAGGCCGTCGCGGTCGATGGCCTTGGCCACGGCCTGGCGCACCCGCACATCATCGAACGGTACGCGCTCGACGTTGAAGGTAATGCTGCGCGCCGGGTTGCCTTTGCGAATGCGGTTGCGCAGGGTCAACTGCGGGTTGGCGCGGATCGCCGCCGCATTCTGCGCCGGGGCGTCCAGGGCCATGTCGCTGTCGCCAGCTTCCAGCGAGGTGTAGCGGATCATCGCTTCAGGCACGTAGCTCAGTTCGATGCCGTCCAGGTAGGCCTCGCCCTGGTGATGGATCGCAGGTGGCGCCCAGTGGTAGCCCGGGCGGCGCGTGAAGCTGGCGCGCTGGTCACGCACCCAGCCAGTCAATACGAACGGCCCGGTGCCGATCGGCTGGCTGGCGATGGTCGCGGGCGCCTCGAGGATCTGCCGTGGCGAGATCATCCCCAGCCAGGCTTGCGACAGGACATCGAGAAATGGCGCGTAAGGTGCGCGCAAGGTGGCTTCGAAGGTGAACGCATCGACCACCCGGCCGTTCAGGTAAGGCGCGATGTAGGCGGCCGCCAGAGGCGACTTGGTCTTCGGGTCGCGCATGTGTTCGAGGTTGACCCGCACCGCTTCGGCGTCGAAGCGCTCGCCGTCGCTGAAGGTGACGTCGTCGCGCAGGTGGAAGGTGTAGGTCAGGCCGTCGGCGCTGATCTCCCAGCTTTTCGCCAGCCACGGCGTGAGGGTGCCATCCTCGGCCTGGTAGACCAGGCAGTCGAACAGGGTGCGGCCCATCCATTGCATGTTGCCGTGGGACAGCGCGTGGATGTCGAAGCTGCCGGCGTCGGTCGCTGCCGATACGCGCAAGGTGCCGCCGCGCTGGCCGCGCTGCTGCTCGACGAAGTCGCTGGCCGGGTAGCGCATCACGCCGTTCACCTCGCTGACCGCTTCGCCCTTGAGGGTGGACTGGGTCTGCGGGGGCGTGGCGGGTGAACAGGCGGCAACTAACAGCGCACTGGCCAACAGGCATACATTGAATAAACGGTCATTTGGCTGCACAACAGGGCCTTTATATAGACGGCTACATAAAGGGGTATTGCAGTTGTCGTGCCAGCCTCTTTCTGTGCGTTTACTGGACTTCAGCAACTTTCCGAACACGCCAACCAAACAAACTGCTCACCTACTGTTGGAATGCAGACACCCAGGCAATGCGGGGCCCTGTGGGACCGGGTTTACCCGCGAATGCGGCAGTGGCCATTCCAGAGCATTCGCGAGTAAACCCGCTACTACAGGGTTCGCTGTTTGATTTGGATATTTGTATATAACCGGCACTGTTTCGGATTCAACACAATCACAACAAAATTTGCCGTTTCGTTCATCGCCGCACGCTCAACAACTTGTCAAGGCCGCAACTTCCGGCCTTTTACCAGCTGGCACAGAATCTGCTCTTACCGCTTTCGACAGGCCTGACTATTCCCATAGAACGCCGAGGACCTACGATGACTTTCAAGGAATACGACGATGCGTGCGATTCACCCCCACCCACTGCGCCTGGCCATCCGCCACGCCGCCCTGGCCACCCTGCTGGCCCCGGCCACGGTACTGGCCGCTGACCCGACCCTCGGCACGGTGACCGTGCAGGCCGCCAAGCAGACTGAAGTGCAACAGGCCGCCAGCGCCCTCGCCGAGGTGCCCGGTGGCACCAGTGTGGTCGACAGCGAAGAAGTCGCCAAAGGCCGTACCGCCACCTTGCAGGACACCCTGGCCTACCAGCCCGGCGTATTCGTACAGTCCACCGGCGGCAACGACGCGGCGAAGATCTCGATCCGTGGTTCCGGCGCCAACACCTCGCCCGGCTACTTCCGCGAAGGCATCAAGTTCCTCTTCGACGGCCTGCCACTGACTGGCCCTGGCGGTACCCCTTACGAATTCCTCAATGCCAGCGGCGTCAACTACACCGAGATCCTGCGCGGCGCCAACGCCTTCCAGTATGGCGCGCTGACCCTCGGCGGCGCGGTCAACTTCGTCAACCACAGCGGCTATAGCGCCCCCGGCCTGCGCGTGCGTGCCGAAGCCGGCAGCTACCACTACCAGAAGCAGAGCATCAGCTACGGCGGTGTCGAAGGCGACCTGGACTACTACCTGCAGGCCGACAACTACCGCAACGACGGCTACCGCGACTACAGCCTGTCGAAAAGCTCGGGCATCGTCGCCAACGCCGGCTACCGCTTCAACCCGAAGCTGGAAACCCGCTTGCTGCTGCGCTACCGCGACGAGACCCACAACGACCCCAGCGCCACCACCCTCGACAATGCCCTGCACCACCCGCGTCGGGCCAGCGCTACCGCCGAAAGCAGCGGCGCCGGTGCACGCCGCCCGGGCAGTATCTGGGTCGGCAGCAAGACCACCTACACCTTCGACGACGATGCGCGGCTGACCTTCGGCCTGTCGTACCACGACTACCGCCACACCAACAGCCCGCGCAGCCCGAGCAACCCCAGCTACTGGGACTGGCACGACCTCGGCGTGCTGCTGGGCTATGACCGCGTCGACTACCTGTTCGGCCACGAGAGCCGCAGCAATATCGCCTTTACTTCGACCCAGCACCTGCGCGGTGGGGTGGATTCGGCCAACGGCAACAAGGTGTCGCTCAAGCAGGTCAACTACAAGGACTCGTTCGACCGGGTGATTGCCCTGGGCAACGACATCAACCTGGTAGACAACCTGTGGCTTACCAGCGGTGTGTCGTTCATCAACGTGCGGCGAAAGGTCAACATCGACTACGCGGTGAACCCCAACACCACCACCTTCCCGCAGCATGTCGACTACGACAACTGGAGCGTCGCCCCGCGCATCGGCCTGCGCTACGAGATCAACCCCGAACTGCAGGTGTTCACCAACTTCAGCCGCAGCATCGACCCGCCCGCCTCATGGGAATACTCCGGCTCCGGCCCGACACTGCCGTACATTCGCCCGCTGGTGGAGCAGAAGGCCAACACCTTCGAGGTCGGTATCAAGGGCTCCCACGGCATCTTCGACGGCAGCCTGGCGTTGTACCGTTCGTGGATCCACGACGAGTTGCTGAACGTGCAGATCATCCCTGCCACGTCTACGGCCGCGGCGGTCACTGGCGCGTTCAACGCCTCGCCGACCATCCACCAGGGCGTCGAGGCCGGGCTCAACACGCGCCTGTGGGACAACCCCCAGGGCGACCTGGTGCGCTGGCGCCAGTCGTACACCTACAACGATTTCTACTACCGGCATGACGACACCTTCGGCGACAACCAGCTGCCGGGCGTGCCCAAACATATCTACCAAGGTGAGTTGCAGTACCAGGACCACAGCGGCTGGTACACCGGGGTGAACGTGCAATCGGCATCGCGCACGGCGGTGGACTATGCCAACAGCCTGTATGCGCCGTCGTATACGATCTGGGGGGCGAACCTGGGGTATGAGGCGCCGAAGGGCAACTGGAAGGTGTCGCTGGACCTGAAGAACCTGGCGAACAAGGCGTACGTGACGGCGGTGACGCCGGTGTACAACGCGCGCGGGCTGGATACCGCGTCGTTCTGGCCGGGGGATGGGATCGGGGCTTATGTAGGGGTTGAAGTTCGGTACTGATTTTTCCTGTGGCGGCCTGTCGCGGTTAAATCCGCCCCTGCACGGAGCGGATTTAGCTGCGAAGAGGCCGTACTGGCTTACGCCGTCCGCGGCATCAGCTCGTAGGGATGCTTCCACCCCGGCACCGCCTGAATCCGCTGCTTCCACGCCTCGATGTGGCTGAAATCGGTCAGCACGATCCCGGTGTCCTCCGGCATGAACACATACCCCGCCAGCGACAGGTCAGCGATGGTCAGCCGCCCGCCAACCATGAACGGCGCCTTCGCCAGGTGCGCATCGACAATCCGGTACGCCGCCGTGGCCCGCTCACGCAAGAAGCCTGTCACCTCTGTTTCGCCGGTCTTCTTCAGGCACAGCAGGAAACGCAGCGCCGCGTAGTAGCTGGTGAACTTGTGGTTGTCGAACAGCATCCAGCGCCAGATCTCGCGCTTCTCAATGTCGTCACGAGGGCCGAACTGGCCGGTGCGCTCGGCGAGGTATTCGAGAATCAGCGCCGACTGGGTTAGCCGCTGCCCGGCGTGCTCCAGCACCGGCACCTCGCCCTGCTCGTTGACCTCGTCACGCCATTGCGGGTCGCGGGTCTGGCCGTTGAAGAAGTCGACGAACACCGGTTGCCAGTCCTGGCCAGTGAGTTCGAGCATCAGCGCAGCCTTGTAGGCGTTGCCGGATTCGGCGAAGCAATGCAGCGTATAGTCGGGCATGGGTGGACCTTCAGTTTCCTTTGAATGATCGATTTGGGCATTCACGGCATATCCGTAAACGCGCTCGCACAGATTACACAAAAATAGGCTTAAACTTCCCGATCAACCCGCCAGGAAGGCCTGCAATGCCCTACCCCGATCTGCCTCGTACCCTGTCCACGCCGCGCACTCTGCTGGTTCGCCCGGCGCCGGCGTTCGCCCAGCAACTGCTGCAGGCGCTGCTCGACAGCTACAGCCTGCACCAACCGTTCCTGGCCTGGGCCAAGCCCGACTGGACCTTGAAGGAAGTACAGGAAACGCTGCAACTGAGCGCCGAGGAGTTCCTCGACCCGGCCAAGGAAAAGCGCTATTTCATCCTCGCTCCGGAGAGCGGTGAAGTGATCGGCTGCATCGGCCTGTGCCCTGGCGATGGCCAGTACGAAGTGGGCTATTGGGCAAGCCAGGCCAGCAGCGGCCAGGGCCTGATGCGTGAGGCGCTGACCTGCCTGCTGGACGCCGTCGATGCCCCGGTGTGGCTGACCACTGATATCGATAACCATGCCAGCCAGCGCCTGGCCGAACGTGCCGGGTTCGTCGCGGCCGGCAGTAAGGTGACAGAGATTGATCCCAGCACCCCGCGGCCACTCTACCGCCGTGCACCTGCCGGGCGCGGGCGAGCCGGGACCTGATACTTCTGCCAGTTGTCCGCACTTTTCCACTGTCGCTAAATCACCTCGACGAGCTTGTGCTCAACGAGGAAACGACTCATGAGAAGTATTGCGAGCATGCCGGGGTGGCGCACCCTCTTACTGATCACGCTGCCCTTGCTGGCCGCACTGCTGCTGACGATTGGCTACCGAACCCGCCTCCCAGCCAGCGCCGAAACGTTCACACCGATGAGAAACCACGCAGCAACAGAGCAGGGAGAGGTCAATGCATGTTTGCGCGCGTCGGACGCTAACGACATCCTCACGCTCGGTCCCTGCCCTGGCGACAAGGTTGATGATGCCCTCGCCCGGTGGACGGTGCGCGAGGGTCCCGCTGGGCTCATGCTGGTCAACCAGTACCAGGTAGCGGGTGAACCGCAGCGCTGCCTGATCAATTACCAGTGGCAAGCGAGGATGGGCAGCTGTGACACCGAGCGTTCCGAGTCGCATTGGTTGCTGAGGGACATGGTGCCCGGATACGGTCGCCTGCAGAATGCCTACTCTACCGAACAACGATGCCTGGATAGCGACAAAGGCTCCGTAACGCTCGTCACCTGTACAGCGCAAGCGCAGCCCTCTGCGCAGTGGTCAACCGATGGCATGCCCCGAGACCCCGAATACAAGCAAACCAATCCCGACGCCTTTCCTCAGCCAAGAGCCTTGAAAGTGACGTCGCTGCCTTCGTCCATTGCCGAGCGTGACCGTGTCAAGCAATCGATGCTGTGGGCAGATTGGCAACCCGTAGGATTCTACCTCAATGCCTACACGCCACTGACCGTCACCGTGGCCGGAGACCTTGAGGGGGCGACGCTGGAGATGCTGATCGGCACACCCGGCCTGGTAGTACCCTGGGACCTCAACGAGCGCGAACCCCTGCCAGTCAGTGTGCCACTCGTAACAGGGGAGAACACGGTTTATGCGCCTCGCAGTGGCTTGCTTTCGGTACGCTTTGTCAAAGAGGTATCACCGCCTTCGAGCATCGACCTTCAACTGGGTCCGCAAGCTGAACCAGTGCCGTTCTTCAGCATGGGCAAAACGACCAACGAACAGTGGCAGCACATGCTGAAAGAGTCGACTATCCCACTCGCACAGCTGGTGAGCGACAAAGCAATTTTGACCAGTACCCTGCAAAGCATGCAGCAAGCCGCAGAGCCCGATGCCAAGGCACTGCTCGATGTCTATCAACAAGGTATCGATGCGCAAAACGCCATTGCTGGCCTCGATGCCAGCTCACAGCAGAATGAACCGAGCCACTTGCGACCGTTGATCGTCGAGACCCGGCAATCCGTCAACCCCACTGCCAGCGACTACCGCGCCATGCTGCCGTTTCCTGCTACCGGTATCCTGAGCGCCGACGGTGCCAAAGCCAACTGGGGGCTATGGCACGAGCTCGGGCATCATCGCCAGTCTCCCCTGTGGACCTGGAACCGCGGTTCCTTGGGAGAAGTGACCGTCAATATCTATACCCTTGCGGCTCTGCGCCATTGGTTTGGTGACGACTTCCTCCCTCCCACGGGAGGACCAAGCCCAGCGCATTGGGACAAGGCAATGATCTACCTGGCGGCACCAGACGAGGACCGCGATTTCGAAAACCTGGAGAAAGTCGAAAACGCGATCATTTTTGTAATGTTCGAGCAACTGCGCCGAGCATTCGGCGATCCTTTCTATCACAAGCTGGAGCAGGCCGTTCGCCGCCTTGATGACCCGGGCACTTCCGCCAAACGCAAGCAGTTGTTCCAGGTTGAGGCAAGCAAGGCAGCAAACGCCGACCTCTCTGATTATTTCATCCGATGGGGCCTGCGCCCCGACGCGCAGACACTGGCGGCAATCAAGGCGCTGGGCTTGGACAAACCCGTGGACGACCCCTCTACAGTCCCAGTATTCAAGGGTAGTAACGAGGATCGGATGCTGCGCTTGTGGGGGTTTTGGCGAGCCAACGGGAAATTACAGGTCGATGGCTACGCCGCACCTGCAAATGCTCGCATTCAAGTTCACCGCCAGGACGGCACCTGGCCCGACATTGCCGACATCGATCAACACTTGTTCTTCGACAACGACCAACTGGACGCCCAGTATCTGGTGGATGGCAAACAACAGCTAGAAGCACGCGTACAAGGCAGTAGCGAAACGCTAAAGTTCGAGGTCGTGGACCGGCCAGCAGTCACCGAGCTGTCGGCGCTACGTACACCTGAGAACAAGATCTGGATCAAGGGGCGTGCAGTACCCCCGTCAGCCGTCATCGAAGCCAGCAACCAGGACGGCTCCTGGCCAGGCGTTGCCAGTGTCAGCGCCAACGGTGACTTTGAAAACGACCACCTGGGCGACAACCATCTTGTCGATGGCAAAGAGACGTTCACAGTGCGCATGTTCTATGCCGATCGCTATTTCAAGGAACGCTATAGCGCCAAGGTCGCGCAGATGCTCGCGCTATCCGGGGAGCTCACCGAGAATGACGTTCTGATTGTCAGGGGCAAGGCGGCGCCGCCGGGCGCAGTGGTCGAGGCGCTAAACAGCGCACAGGAATGGGTCGGCATTCAGTCGGTAGGCCTCGATGGCAGGTTCATCAATGATCACCTCAATACAAGCTACCTGCGCGACGGTAAGCAAAGCCTGGAGGTCCGCTTGAAGCTTGCCGATTCGCGAGTGACAAGATCAATGACGGTGGTTGTTGCCAAGCCATAGCACTGTATCGGTCATGCCCTCGCAGCAATGAGGGCATGAGTGCCTTGTCACTTCTTGCGCTGCATCCAGGCAGCGCCCAGGCCACTCAGGCAGATGATGGCAATACCCAGCAGGCTCGCGCTGTCAGGCACCTGGCCATAGATCAGCAGCCCCAGCAACCCGGCAAACACGATCTGGCAGTAGCTGAACGGTGCCAGCAGCGCTGGCGCGGCATGGCGGAAGGCCTGGGTCAGCAGCAGGTGCGCACTCATGCCGAAACCGCCCAGGGCCAGCATCAACAACGCATGGTCCCAACGCGGCACCTCCCAGAAGAACGGCACCAGCGCACTCATCACCAGGGTGTTGCACAGCCCGGCGTAGAAGTTGCTGGTGGTCGGGCTGTCGTAAGCCGCCAGGATGCGCGTGAGCAACTGATAGAAGCAGAAGCCCAGTGCCGAACCGAACGGATACAGGATCGCCGGGGTGAACATCGCGCCCCCGGGGTGCACTACCACCAGCACACCGATGAAGCCCAACACCACCGCCACCCACTGCCCTGCCGTCACCCGCTCCTTGAGCAAGGGCGCCGACAGTGCAGTGACCAGCACCGGGGCGAGAAAGTTGACCGAGGTGGCCTCCGCCAGGGGCAGGTATTGCAGGCCGGTGGTGAACAGCAGGCTGGTACTCAACAGGCTCAGTGCACGCAAGGTCTGCAGCACCGGGCGACGGGTGCGCAAGACATTGAGCCCGGACTTGGGCAGGAAGATCCCGGCCATCAACAGCGTATGCACCACATAACGTGCCCACACCACCATGACGACCGGGTACAGCCCACCGAGGAACTTGGACAAGGCATCGTGACTGGCGAACAGGAAGGTCGCCACCACGACCAGGGCGATGCCACGCAGGGGTTGGTTGACTCCGGACAACGGTGTACTGGAACTCATGGCGTTCTCGTCGGCGGCGCGGCTCAGTGCTGCGCCAGGGGGCAGGTGCGACAGCACGGATTCTAGAAGAGATACGACAACTTAAGGAAGTTCAATTCCACGCTTTCCCTGGGACGCTTGCCATTCCGTTCGCTGATCGACCACTTTCCGCCGCCGCTGCATGGCCCGTGCCCGGCAAAACGAGCACTATCGCTTGCGGACCTTCGCCTTCGAACAAGGAGTTTTCATGCAACGGCTCACCACCCGCAATGGCCTCGACCTGCCCTGTATCGGCCTGGGCACCTGGCCGATGACCGGCGACGAATGCACCCGCGCCGTGCACCAGGCCCTGGAGCTGGGCTACCGGCACATCGACACCGCCACCGCCTACGCCAACGAAGCCGCTGTCGGCCAGGCCCTGCGTGACAGCAGCGTGCCCCGTGAGCAGATTCACCTGACCACCAAGGTCTGGTGGGACCGCCTTGGGCCCAAGGCCATGCGCCAATCGCTGGAAGACAGCCTGCGGGCGCTGGGCACCGAGCAGGTCGACCTGTTCCACATCCACTGGCCCGCCAAGGACTGGGACCTGGCCCGTAGCATCGAAACCCTGGTGGCATTGCGCGACGAGGGCAAGGCGCGCAGCATCGGCGTGGCCAACTTCCCCCTCGGCCTGCTGCGCCGTGTGGTCGAGGAACTGGGCGCGCCCCTGTCGGCAATCCAGGTCGAGTACCACGTATTGCTCGACCAGCAACCGCTGCTCGACTACGCCCGCCAGCATGACCTGGTGCTGACCGCCTACACCCCGCTGGCCCGTGGCCGCGCGGCGGAGCAGGCGGTGATCCGCGAGATTGCACGCAAGCATGGCGTACTGCCGAGCCAGGTGGCGTTGAAGTGGTTGCTGGATCAGGATGGCGTGGCGGTGATTCCCAAGGCCGGCAGCCGGGACAACCAGCTGGCCAACCTGGCAGCGCTGGAGGTGCGGCTGGATGATGCCGACCGGGCGCTGATTGCCGGGTTGCCGAAGGGGCAGCGGGTGGTCAGCCCGGAGTTTGCACCCGACTGGAACAGCTGAGTCCTGTCAGGGCCTCTTCGCGGGCTTACCCGCGAAGAGGCCCTGAAACGGTTACACACAAACCTGCTTCAAGCGCTCACTAGCCGGCGCCGGCCGCCCGTACAGGTAGCCCTGGAAATGCGAGCACCCTTCCGCCCGCAGCCGTTGCATCTGCTCCTCCGACTCCACCCCTTCGGCCGTGGTCTTGATCATCAGGCTGTTGGACAGTTCGGTGATCGCACGGATGATCGACATCGCCTCGCGGCTGTCGCACATGTCATGGACGAACGACTTGTCGATCTTGATCCGGTCGAACGGGAACGAACGCAGGTAGCCCAGCGACGAGTAGCCGGTGCCGAAGTCGTCCAGCGAAATCGACACACCCAGGTCCTTCAGCGCCCGCAGTGTGCGCACGTTCTCTTCACTGTTGCCCAGCAGCACCGATTCGGTGATTTCCAGCTCCAGGCGCTGCGGTGCCAGGCCCGAGTCGGCCAGGGCCAGGGCCACGGTGTGGACCAGGTTGGCGTTCTTGAACTGTACCGGTGACAGGTTCACCGACACGGTCTGCTCGGTTCCCCAGCTGGCCGCCTCCTGGCACGCCAGGTTCAGCGCCCGGGTGCCGAGCTCGTGGATCAACCCGGTTTCCTCGGCGATGGGGATGAAGTCCATCGGCATGACCATGCCCCGGGTCGGGTGCTCCCAGCGCAACAGCGCCTCGTAGCCGGTCACGCTATTGGTATGCTGGTCCACCACCGGCTGGTAATGCAGGTGCAGCTGCCCAAGGTGCAGCGCAGTGCGCAGGTCGGTTTCCACCAGGCGGCGCTGACGGGCAGCGACATCCAGTTCGAGGTGGAAACACTCGTAACGGTTACGGCCGTTGCGTTTGGCCTCATACAGCGCCATGTCGGCGTAGCCGAGCAGTTGTTCGGCCTCGTCGTTGTCGTCAGGGGCAATGGCGATACCGATGCTGACCCCCACCGCGAACTGATGACCCTCGATCTGGAATGGCGGGCAGATCGCCTCGATCAGGCGCCTGGCGGTGTTGCAGGCGGCTTCGCGGCTGTCCAGATGGGTCAGCACCACGGCGAACTCGTCACCGCCCAAGCGGGCCAGGGTGTCATGCTCGCGCAGCTCGCGGCGCAGGCGCTTGCCGAGTGCGCGCAGCAGCTTGTCACCGAAGGCATGGCCGAGGGAGTCATTGATGTTCTTGAAGTTGTCCAGGTCCAGGCACAGTGCGGCAGTGAGCTTTTCGTTGTCGTGACCGCGCACCAGGGCCTGCTTGAGGCGCTCGTTGAACAAGGTGCGGTTGGGCAGCCCGGTGAGGGCGTCGTGATGCGCCATATGGTGGATCTGCGCGTGGGCGGCCAGCTCTTCGGTGGCATCTTCGGCCACGAACAGCACGTACTCTGCCTGGCCCTCACACTTCTGGCTGAGCAGCGCACGGCTGCGCAGGGTGCGCGGGCCACAGGCGGTGTCGACCCGGGTTTCGGCGGCAAAGCCCTTGCTGCTGCGCGCCCCACGGCTGAGCTGGGTCTCCAGGTAATCCGCCGCGGCCGGTGCCAGGCACTCGCCGGGCGTGTGGCCGATCATTGGCTTGGCGCCCCCACCGAACAGGCGCTCGGCCTGCTGGTTGGCGAGCAGGATGCGCTGGCTTTCCAGGTCCTGGACGATGACGCTGGCGGGGATGTTGGCGATGACCGAATCCAGGAACTGCGACAGGTTGGCCATTTCCTGGCTGTACTGCTCGGCCAGCTCCTTGGCTTGCAGCAGCTCCAGCTCCTGCTGGCGGCGCTCGGAAATGTCGCGGGTGACCTTGGCGAAGCCGACCAGCTGGCCATGGTCGTCACGTACTGCCTCGATCACCACATGGGCGTGGAAGGCACTGCCGTCCTTGCGCAGGCGCGCACCGATTTCTTCGAAACGACCGGTGCTGCGCGCCTGTTCCAGGTTCTGTTCGGGCAGGCCGGCAGCGCGCTCGTCTTCGCTGTAGAACAACGAGTAATGCTGGCCGACGATCTCCTCGGCGCGATAGCCCTTGGCGCGCTGGGCGCCGGGGTTCCAGTTGGCGACAATACCGTCGGGCGTGAGCAGACAGATGGCATAGTCCACCACGCTCTGGATCAACAGCCGGTACATGATGTCGGGGCTTGCGACTAACGACATGAAAATTACCTGAACCTGCGACGTGTGCGAAAGGAACCCTGGCCAGAGGAGCCAGGGCTAGTGCTGGCATTATGCCTTGCGAGTAGATTTTGTGAAGTGGGTCACAGAATGTTGCTGCATGGCGTAACAGGTTCGGCACGTTGCAACAAATGTAGGAGCGGATTTATCCGCGATGCGCCGCGCGGGCGGCGCTCGATCTATGCCCCAACATCGACCTCAAGGCACACACCCGGCAGTCAGTGAAAGACCGACGTCACCTGATAAGTCAGCATGTCCGGCTCATCGTCGGGGAAAATCTGTTGCACTGGCCGTTGCAAGTCGGCCACCACGGCTTTGCAGAATGCCACCGCAATCGGGTCGAGGGCGTAGCAGCGCAGCAGCCAGTCACCCGGGCTGGCGAGGAACTGACTGGCCACGGCGCGGCCGATGCCCTGGCGCCGATAGCGCTTGAGGATGAACAGGTCGGCCAGTTCCAGTGCCTCGATGCCGGGCAATTCGCTACGTTCGACCAGCACGAAGCCGGCGATGAAACCGTCCACCAGCACCAGGCTGGCGCTCCAGCCTGGGGTCTGCCAGTAGCGCTGCAGGTGCTCTTCGTGGATGTAGAAACGGCCATCCACCTCGACATCTTCCTGCTCCCAGTCGGAGGACTCATAGGCATAGAACTGGTAGAGGTTACGGATCAGTTCGGCCTGGTCGGCTGTGGTGGGCAGCAGTTCGATGGGCAGCATGGCTGGGATGGCTCGGAAAAAGGTCATTCTAAGGTTTTTGTGTTACCTGTGATGGCCTGTTCGCGGGCCGTCACAGGCTTATGCTACAGCCGCCACCGCCTCGATCTCCACCAGCATCCCGTCCAGCGCCAGGCGCGGCACCGGTATCAGCGTACAGGTCGGCTTCATGTGCCCTCCCCAGGCGCGATCCGCCTCAGCCACCCACTGCGCCAGGCGTTGTTCACTGTGATCAACAATCAGCAAGGTCAGCTTGAACACCTGGGCCAGCTCCGCCCCTTGCGAAGCCAGCGCCGTCTGCAGGTTGGCCAGCGCCTGGCGGGCCTGGCCAGCAAAATCGGGCGACAGCTCCCCATGGGCATCCTCCCCGCCCTGCCCGGCGATAAACAGCAGGCGGCTGCCGCTGCCGACCACGGCGACGTGGGAATAGGCATTGGCGCTGGGGTCGTACAGGCCTTGCGGGTTGGACAATTGGAATGCGCGGGTCATGGGACGCTCCTTCGTATGAATGAGCGTCCGAGTCTGTGGGCTCGAGTTAGGTAGAGGTCAAGCTGTTGTAGGAATTTTCTTTGTTGCCGTGCAGAACCTCAACCACGTGTATGTAGGATTGCGCCGCACAGTTCGCTAGATTGCAGCTCCCGGCACGGAGGCCAGCACTGCGGCATAGCGCCGCTTCACTGAAGGAAAAGCCATGAGCAAGCCCTATGCGTTCCAACTCGCCTACACCATCAGCCCGGTGAACAATGATCATGAAGGTGACGCCGCGATAGCGCGAACCCACCTGCGCGAGGAAATGGGCTGGAAGACCTCCGGCAAAGTCGAAACGACGCTGCACGGTGAGGTTGTCCTGTCACCAGGTACACCTGACGAAAAGCGCAAGGAAGCCAGCAAGGCGATTCGTACCCGCATCCGTGACGCGTTCAAGGCACTGGAGGTAGAGGACACGATCAGCTTCGCCGGCAGCCTGATGGTCAGCGGCCTGGACCCGGCCATCAAAATCGGCATCACGCCCGATTGAAGCCACCGGTATCAGGCGCCACGCGCCTGATACCGCCGCCGTCATTTCTCCTCCAGCACGGCCCTGCCCTTCACTGCCCGCGGTCCACGCCAGGCCCAGAACAGCAGACCCGGGAACGGTGCATAAACCACGAACACAACCCACAGCATTTTACGCTCTGCGCGCCGATCGCTGCCGATGATGTGCCAGATGGCAAAGATCTCGAGCAGGATGACCAAGGCCGCGACAATGATCCAGATCGTTCCGATTTCCATGAGCACTCTCCCGTTTGGCATGTACTGGGTTGGGTTGCTGCCAGCGCTCAGGGTTCAGTCGGATTTGCTGCGAACGCCCGGTGACAAGCAGCGCTTGTGTCACCGGTGCCGAGCGGCCTGGATGATGATGGCGATCATTGCGTCACCTGCTCGCTAAAAGCACATTGGCGTGGAGCACCAGGCCAATGTCACGATGGAATGTCTGTGCGCCATCAGTGCGCAGGCACCCCGTCCAGGGCCGCCTTGAGCGCCACGGCATCGGCAAAGGCCTGCTCGCTCACCAGCACCCCATCCTTCAAGCGCAGCCATGAAACCTGCCCCGCCTGCCCCGGATAGCGACTGGCAATACGGCCTTCGCGGTCGAGCAGCACCCGGTAGCTGTAATCACGCATCGCCGGAATGGCGAACAGCTTGCTGATCAGCGCCGGCATGCGGTGGATATCGGCGACGAACACCGCATCGCGCGCCTCCAGGTAGCCCTTGGGCGCGTCGGCCAGGGCGGCCTTGACCAACTTGGCACCCTCCATGTCGCGGGCCACCAGCAGTATGTGAGTGTCGGTTTTCAGGCTGTAAGGCTGATCGTACTGGTCAAGCAGCGTCCAGGGTGCCAACCGCTCGCCTGGCTCCAGGGCGTGGGCCAGCAACGGCAGCAGACCGAACAGTAATGCGATGGCGTATTTCATCGGGGCTCTCCTGAACAGAGGCGCCAGCATAGCCCACTTGCCTCAACACGACCTGCACCACGACACGCGCGCGCCGGCGATTGTCTTTCCCGCACGCTGCCGCCACACTCTGCTGGCCAGCCAGGAAGCGGAGTCCAGAGTGCCCACCCCACGTCAGTTCAGCAAGAAGACCAGCACCAGTAACATGCTGCGGCTCAAGGCCAGCGCCGGTAGCCCCGAGGCGCCCTACCGCGTCGACTTCATCCTGCTCGAGCACTTCTCGATGGCCAGCTTCACCGTGGCGATGGACGTGCTGGTCACCGCCAACCTGCTGCGTGCCGACAGCTTTCGCTTCACCCCGCTGTCACTCAAGGGTGACCGGGTGCTCAGCGACCTGGGCCTGGAACTGGTTGCCAGCGAACTGTCCGCCAACGAACTCAAGGCACTCGACCTGCTGATCGTCTGCGGCGGCCTGCGCACGCCGCTGAAATACCCTGAACTCGACCGACTGCTGGGGGAATGTGCCGCCCACGGCATGGCCCTGGGCGGGCTGTGGAACGGCGCCTGGTTCCTCGGCCGCGCCGGTGTGCTCGACGATTACGGCTGTAGCATCCACCCCGAACAACGCGCCAGCCTGTCCGAGCGCAGCCCGCAGACCCGCATCACCCCGGCCAGTTTCACCCTCGACCGCGACCGCCTCAGCGCCGCCAGCCCCAACGGCGCCATGGAGCTGATGCTTGGCCTGGTGCGCCGCCTGTACGGCGACGGTTTGGCCGAAGGCGTGGAAGAAATCCTCTCGTTCTCCGGCGCCCGCTACCGCCAGGTCGGCCCAGGGGCGAAGAAGTCGATGAGCTTGCACCTGCGCACCATCGTCGAGTTGATGGAGAACAACCTCGAGGAGACCCTGAGCCTGGACCAGCTGGCAGCCTACAGCGGTCGCTCGCGTCGTCAGATCGACCGCCTGTTCCAGGCCCAGCTCGGCACCTCGCCGCGGCGCTATTACATGGAGCTGCGCATCACCAAGAGCCGCCGCCTGCTGCAGTACTCCGACCTGTCGGTGATGGAGGTGGCAGTGGCCAGCGGCTTCGTCTCGGTATCGCACTTCAGCAAATGCTACGCCGCCTACTTCGGCTACCCGCCGTCACGCGAGCAACGGCTGGGCGAGTAAGCGGGTTCAGGCGCGGATGTAGCTGAGCACCACGTCGCAGATCATCTGCCGATGACGCAGCTTGACCTGCTCGTCGGCCAGGTCGATCTGGAAGATGTCGCCGAAGGTATGGCGGTTGGACACCCGATAGAAGCAGAACGAACTCATCAGCATGTGCAGGTCGATGACCTCGATGCCCGGGCGGAACACGCCCTCTCTGACGCCACGTTCCAGCGTGCTGCCCAACGCCTGCAGAACCAGGCTGCTCATCTCGCGAATGGCCGGCGATTTCTTGATGTACTCGCCGTAATGGATGTTTTCGGTGCACACCATGCGCACGAAATCGACGTTGCGGTCATGGTGGTCGAAGGTGAACTCGGCTAGCCGGCAAATCGCCTGTTCGGCCGGCAGCGACTCAAGGTCCAGGCTCTGCTCGGTCTGGCGAATATCGCCATAAAGCTTGACCAGGCACTCGACGTACAGCTGCTCCTTGCTGCCGAAGTAGTAGTAGATCATGCGCTTGGAGGTTGCCGTACGCTCGGCGATGGCGTCCACCCGTGCGCCGGCCAGGCCCTGCTGGACGAACTCGTTGATGGCAGCCTGGAGGATGTCCTCGCGGGTTTTCTCGGGGTTGTTCTTGCGCGGTTGGCGCGTAGCCGAGGGTTCAGGCGGGCTGAGGGGGGCTACGGGGTCGGTCATGGGGGCTCACGGGGGTGATTATTGGAATTGGAGAGGGATTATCCGTGAGTGGGGGGATGCAGGGAAGCGGGCTGTTGGTCGAAGGCTCGCAGGGTGTGTGGCGTCTGGGTTATGCAATGCCTTGTCGATTGCGACGTTGGAACTAAGCCACAGTGGCTGCCCCCTAACCCTGTGCGATAAGCCCAATGTCATTCACAGGAAGGTTTGATCAATGAAAAGTGAACAGATCGAAGGTGTTGCGGAAAAGGTAGCCGGCAAGGCGCAGAGCGCAGCCGGCAAGTGGCTGGAAGATCCGGCCCTGGAAGCGGAGGGAGATGCGCGCCAGGCATCGGGCCAGCTCACCAAAAGCTATGGTGATGCACTGGATAACGTTTCCACATTTGTAAGGGAGAAGCCGCTGACAGCGCTGGCTGTGGCAGCAGGGCTTGCGCTGGTTGTCAGTCGACTGCTGCGGCGCTGATTTGCCGCGCAAAGCGTTCACCCATCAGTTATAGCGAGGCTTGCAGCGCCCATGAGACCGAGCACCGTCCGGCGGCTCGGGCTCATGGGCATTGGCAAGCGCTGCCGGGTTGCCGTTTCGCTGATCGGCGGCAGCGTTCGGAACAGTAGCGCACCTGGTCCCAGCATCGCGCCCAACGCTTGCGCCAGCTGAACGGCAGGCCACAGACGGGGCAGACCTTGCTCGGCAACGGCTTTCGCATATCCGCGTGTCACGGAGTACTTGCCGGTCGATGCCGGCGCTGGACGATGGACATGGTTTGAGTACCGATGATCACAACACCGGCTTGCGCGCCGCCCCGCTACGCCGCTTGGCCATCGCCGCCAGGCGCACCGCAACGTTCGCTGCGCCATACCCGGCATAGCCCCCCTTGCGCTGGATGATCTCGAAGAAGAAACGCTCCTCGAACGGCTCGGTGTACACATGGAACAGTTCGCCGCCTTGGGCATCACGGTCGTACAGCACGTTGTAGTACGCCAGTTCGCTGAGGAACTCGTCATTGAAATCGAACCGCGCCGCGAGGTCGTCGTAATAGTTCAGCGGGATTTCCAGCAACGGCACACCCGACTCCTTGGCCCGCGCCACTTCGGCGAAGATATCCGCACAATCGAAGGCGATATGGTGCACACCCGAACCGCGGTAACTGGACAGCGCATGGGCAATGGCAGTGTTGCGGTTTTCCGAGATGTTCAGCGGCAGACGCAGGCTGCCGCACTGGCTGCGCAAGGCGCGGCTCTTGACCAGGCCATATGGGTCGGGCAGCACCACTTCGTCGTCGGCAGCGAAGTCGAACAGGCTCTTGTAGAACAGCACCCAGCTGTCCAGCGACTCGGCCGGCAGCGCCAGGGCCATGTGGTCGATGCGCTGCAAACCGCCGGTGGCATTGGCCGCCGGGTCCAGGCGGAAGTCGGTGTCGTAGAGCGACGGCCCTTCCTTGCCCTGCTCCACCAGGTAAATCAGGCTACCGTCCGGCGCACGCACGGCTGGCACTTCGCATTCGTTGGGGCCGACTAGGCCGCGGAATGGCTGGCCGCGGAAGTCGGTGGCGCGTTGCAGCGCGGCGTGCTCGTCCTTCACCCGCAAGGCTGTGGCACACAGCGACGGGCCGTGGGCTTCGAAGAAGTTGTGGCCGAAGGAGTATGGCTCGGCATTGAGCACGATGTTGATGTCATTCTGCCGCAGCAGGCGCACCTCCTTGCTGCGGTGCTTGCCGGCTTCGGCAAAGCCCAGGCGCTTGAGCCAACCGCCCAGGCGCGCGCCGACTGCTTCGTCGACGGCAAATTCGAGGAACTCCACGCCGTCGTAGACACTGGCGGCCGGCGGGGTGAACAACACACCCGGTTCGATGGCAGTGCCTTCCTGCTCCAGGCGCAGGCGGGTCTGCTCTTCGAGGTACAGCAGCGAGCGCAGGCCGTCGGCGGCGTTCTGCCGAGTCGGCGCGGCACGGAAGCCATCGTTGAAGATTTCCAGCGACAGCGGGCCGCGGTAGCCGGTGGCCAGGATCGGCGCGAGGAAGCCGGCCAGGTCCATTTCGCCCTGGCCGGGGAAATTGCGGAAGTGGCGGCTCCACTCCAGCACGTCCATGTTCAGGATCGGCGCGTCGGCCATCTGCACGAAGAAGATCTTGTCGCCCGGGATGTCGCGGATCGCCGCCGGGTCACCTTTGAGCGACAGGGTGTGGAAGCTGTCCAGGATCACCCCCAGTGCCGGGTGGTCGGCCTGGCGCACCAGGTTCCACACTTGCTGGTAGGTATTGACGTGGCGGCCCCAGGCCAGTGCTTCGTAGCCGATACGCAGGCCGCGTTTGCCGGCGTGCTCGGCGAGCAGGCGCAGGTCGTCCACCAGGATCTGTTCATCGCCCAGGGCGTCGGCCTGGACGTTGCTGCACACCAGCACCAGGTCGGTGCCCAGCTCTTGCATCAGGTCGAACTTGCGCTCAGCGCGGTCGATGTTTTTCTGCAGGCGGTCGCGGCGGCAGCCTTCGAAGTCGCGAAATGGCTGGAACAGGGTGATGGCAATGCCAAGGTCAGCGCATATCTGGCGTACTTCGCGCGGGCTGCCGGCGTAGTACAACAGGTCGTTCTCGAAGATCTCGACGCCGTCGAAACCGGCGGCGGCGATGGCTTCGAGCTTTTCCGGCAGAGTGCCGCTCAAGGACACGGTGGCTATCGAACGCTGCATGGGGAAGTTCCTTGTTATTGGACGGACGACGCGCCGAGAACCCGTTGGGGTTTCTGGCACTGTTGATTATTCGCAGGTAAAGTCGGGCGGGCAATCTGTTTGTACGAAATGGTTAGTTTTGCGTTCGATTACCGCACAAAACCGATTTCGGCGAATTGATTCACTGCCAACCCTAAGCAAACATGGACCCAGACGCAGGCACACCGACCGCCCTCTTCTGCCTTGAAGGCCGTTCGCAGAACCTGCGCAGACAAGCCCAACGTCACAACATAATAAGTTCAATAAACCGGGTACCGACCTATGCACACCTCCATCGCCTTGCGATCCGCACCTGCTCGTTCGTCATCCCTCTGCAGACACCGCCTGCGGTCTATCGCGCTATAACCGCCCTACTCCCGAAAAGCGATCGCACCCTCTGGCCGCCCCTGGGCGACGCCAGCCGTGCGGCGACCTACAAGAACAACGGAGACAACGATGGCTCACTCAAGCTCTCAAGCCAAGAAAGCGACCGCCAGTGGATGGATTGGCTCGGCACTCGAATACTACGATTTCTTCATCTATGCCCAGGCAGCGGCGCTGATCTTCCCGCAGATCTTCTTCCCCAACACCGACCCGAAAATGGCCATCATCGCCTCGTTGGCCACCTACGGTGTGGGCTACCTGGCGCGCCCGGTCGGTGCCTTCGTGCTCGGCCACTGGGGTGACACCCGCGGGCGCAAGAACGTACTGCTGCTGTGCATGTTCCTGATGGGCCTGTCGACCATGGCTGTCGGCCTGCTGCCGACCTACCACGACATCGGCCTGCTGGCCCCGGCCTTGCTGGTGCTGCTGCGCCTGGTCCAGGGCTTTGCCGTGGCCGGTGAAATCTCCGGGGCCAGCTCGATGATCATGGAGCACGCGCCGTTCGGCCGACGCGGCTACTACGCCAGCTTCACCTTGCAGGGCGTGCAGGCCGGCCAGGTCTTGGCGGCGGCGGTGTTCCTGCCGCTGGCCTACTTCATGCCGAGTGAAGCCTTCAACGACTGGGGCTGGCGCATTCCGTTCCTGTTGAGCGCCGTGGTCCTGATCGCGGGCTTCATCATCCGCCGGGAAGTGCACGAAACCCCGGCGTTCGTGAAGGAAGAGAAGCAGGACAAGGTCGCCAAATCGCCGATCAGCGAAGCCTTCCGGCACAGCTGGAAGCACATGGTACTAGTGATGTTCATGGCCCTGATGAATGTGATCCCGGTGGTTGCCACCATCTTCGGCGCAGCCTATGCGGTGCAGCCCGCCTACGGCATCGGCTTCGACAAAAGCGTGTACCTGTGGATCCCGGTGGTGGGCAACATCGTCGCGGTGCTGGTGATTCCGTTCGTGGGCAACCTGTCCGACAAGATCGGCCGCCGCCCGACGATGATCGCGGGCTGCCTGGGCTCTGGCCTGCTGGCCTTCGTCTACCTGTATGCGATCAGCATCCAGAACGTGCCACTGGCCTTTGCCACCTCGATCGTGATGTGGGGCATGGTCTACCAGGGCTACAACGCGGTGTTCCCAAGCTTCTACCCGGAGCTGTTCCACACCCGCTACCGCGTTTCGGCCATGGCCATCGCGCAGAACATCGGCACCATGCTCACCGCCATGCTGCCAGCCCTGTTCGCCCTGGTGGCGCCACCGGGTTCGGACAACATCCCGCTGGTGATCGGCGGCCTGGCCTTCTTCATCACCTGCGTCTGTGCACTGGCGGCCTACATTGCGCCGGAGACTCACCGCTTGGCGATGGAAGACCTGGGTAATCCGGATGCCAAGCCGATGGACAAGGGCGCCTTCGAAGCCAGCCGCAAAGGCAGCTTTCAGGCTGTGAGCCACTGATGGATAGCTGGGGCCGCTCAGCGGCCCCGGCACCTCAGCCTTTGACCACTTCCTGCAGGTTGTGCCAAAGCTTTGCCACATGCTCCCGCTCGGTCGGCAGTGCCCCCACCGAAACCCGTACCATCCACCGCCCTTCCAGCGTCGCCGGCGTCACATACGCCACCCCGGACGCGTTCAGCCGCTCAGCCCAGGCCCTGGTATGGGTATCCAGCGCCTCCCCCTCCAGCCCCGCCGGCCGGTGGCGAATGCACAAGGTCTGCAGTTGCACCGGTGCCAGTACTTCCCACTCCGCCGCCGCTTCGATCTGCTCCGCCAGCCAGCGGGCATTCTCCAGGTCACGACGCAAGCGCTGCTGCAACGCCTCCACGCCTTCGCTGCGCAACATGAACCACAGTTTCAAGGCACGGAACCGACGGCCCAGCGGGATCCCCCAGTCACGCAGGTTCTTCACCTCGCCATCCACCGCCGACTGCAGGTAGCTCGGGTTGGTGCTCATCACCCGGATCAGGTGCTGTGGATCGCGCACGTAGTAGATCGAGCAATCGAATGCCACACCCAGCCATTTGTGCGCGTTGACCACCACCGAGTCGGCCAGTTCGATGCCATCCCACATCCAGCGACATTCCGGGAGGATCATTGCCGATCCGGCCATGGCCGAGTCGACATGCAGCCACAGCCCGTTGGCCTGGGCGATTTCGCCGATCGGGCGCAGCGGGTCGAGGGCGGTGGTGGTGGTGGTGCCGGTGGTGGCGACCACCGCACAGGGCTGGTTGCCAGCGGCCAGGTCCTGCTCGATGGCAGCCAGCAACGCCTCTGGGCGCATGGCGAACTGCTCGTCGGTCGCGATCATGCGGATGTTGGCGCGGCCAAAGCCGGCCAGCAGTGCAGCCTTGTCCACCGAGCTGTGAGCATGGGCACTGACATACACGATCAACGGGTTGGCCTCGGCCTGCAGGCCGCCGCGTACCAGCGCATAGTCGGTGGCGCGCTCACGGGCGCTGATCAGCGCCACCAGGGTACTGGTGGACGCAGTGTCCTGGATCACCCCGCTCCACTGGGCCGACAGGCCGAGCAACTGACGCAGCCAGTCGAGGGTGGTTTCCTCCAGCTCGCTCAACGCCGGGCTGGATTGCCACGACAGGCCGAGCACACCAAGGCCGGTACTGAGGAAGTCGCCAAGCACCGACGACAGGGTGCCGTTGGAGGGGAAGTAGCCGTAGAAGTCGGGGTGCTGCCAGTGCGACAGGCCAGGCATGACCAGTTGGTTGACGTCGTCGAGGATCGCCTCGAACGATTCGCCTCGCTGTGGCGCGCCTTGCGGCAGCTGCGCCTTGAGGTAGCCGGGCTCGACCTGGGCCATGACCGGGCGCTCGCCGACGGATTGGCGGTAGTCGGCGATCAGGTCGATCAGCTGGTGGCCGTACTGGCGGAATTGTTCTGGGGTCACACGCGCTCTCCTGTGGGTTGTCTGCCGCCTGTTCCGGCCCCTTCGCGGGTAAACCCGCTCCCACAGCATCACCACAGGTCTCAAGGACAATGAAGCACCTGTGGGAGCGGGTTCACCCGCGAAGAGGCCAGGGCAGGCAACACAATGCCCCCAGTCTAGGCGCCTATTCCTGCGCGAATAACCCCGCTTCG
This sequence comes from Pseudomonas sp. NPDC086566, assembly GCF_050280885.1. Lineage (NCBI taxonomy): Bacteria > Pseudomonadati > Pseudomonadota > Gammaproteobacteria > Pseudomonadales > Pseudomonadaceae > Pseudomonas > Pseudomonas sp. NPDC086566. The sequence goes on along the minus strand of NZ_JBNNWD010000001.1, from coordinate 346,905 downwards.
CGCATACCTGCTATGGCAAACCTGCATCCCCGCCCTGCACGCCGAACTGAGACTGGCGCCACAGCTCGAACACCCGGTTGCGCAACCAGCGGTGTTCGGCCGAGGCCTGCAAGCGCTGGTGCCACACCACCCAATAGCGCTGGGTATGCTCGACAAACCCTAACGGCCGCCACGCCAGCCCATGCAGGCGGCACAACTGCCGGGCGATGTGCTCGGGCACGGTGGCCAGCGCCTGGCTGTTGCCGATCACCTGCACGGTCGCCGAGAAGAACGGTACTTCCAGGCTGATGCGCCGCTGCAAACCCTGGGCACGCAAGTGGCGGTCGATGAAGCTGTCCTTGTCGCCGCCACCGGAAATGCGCACGTGCTTGCAGGCCAGGTAATCGTCCTGGCCAAGCACGTCCAGCGCGGCCAGCGGGTGGTCCTGGCGCATCAGGCATACCGCGCGATCCTCGCCGAGCAAGCGACCATGCAGGTTGGGCGGCGACTCGTCGAACAAGGTGGTGGCCAGGTCGATCTCGCCGCTGGCAAGCAAGGCGTATTGCCCGGCCTGCCAGGTGCGGTAGTCGATGGACACACCCGGCGCCTCCTGCTCCAGGGCAGCCACCAGCAACGGCAGCATGTGTTCGGCCACGTAATCGGAGGCGGCCAGGCAGAACCGGCGCTCACAGCGGGCCGGGTCGAAAGCGGCGGGTTGGCGCAGGGCCTGGAGTTCTTCGAGCACCTGGCGCAGGGGTTCCACCAGGGCTTCGGCGTGTTCGCTAAGCACATAACCGCGGCCTTGACGCACCAGCAGCGGGTCGTCGAAGGCTTCGCGCAAGTGGGCCAGCTGGCGGCTCAGGGCCGGTTGGCTGACGCCCAGGCGGTCGGCGGCGTGGCTGAGGTTCTTCAGTTGCAGGAGGCAGTCGAGGGTGCGCAGGTGGGCGAGGCTGAGGGAGGCGAAAGTCGGGTTCATGCAGGCTCCCCTCTATGAACATCACCGGCCCATTCGCGGGTAAACCCGCTCCCACAGGGACTTCACAAAACCGAGGATTGTGATATCCCTGTGGGAGCGGGTTTACCCGCGAATGGCCGCAAAGCGGCCCCAGCGATCAGGCGGTCAGGCCCACGTAGACGTTCTGCACGTCATCGTTCTCATCGATCGCCTCGAGGAACGCTTCCACTTCAGCAAGCGCTTCGGCACTCAGGCTGGCCGCGCTCACCGGGTTCTTCGGGGTATAACCGATCTTCGCCGAAGTGACGGTGAAACCATGCTCAGGCAGGGCTTTCTGTACCGCATCCAGGTCAGTGGTGTCAGTGATGAACAAGGTCGAACCTTCTTCTTCACCGTCCTCGAAATCCTGGGCACCGGCTTCGATGGCGGCCATTTCCGGGTCGGCATCGCCTTCCGGGGTGGCTTCGATCAGGCCGACGTGGTTGAAGTCCCAGGTCACCGAGCCGCTGGCGCCGAGCTGGCCCTTGCGGAACAGCACGCGGATCTGCGCCACGGTGCGGTTGACGTTGTCGGTCAGGCACTCGACGATCAGTGGCACCTGGTGCGGGGCGAAGCCTTCATAGCTGACGGCATGGTACTGCACGGCATCGCTGTCCAGCCCAGCGCCTTTGTTGATGGCACGCTCCAGGGTCTCACGGGTCATCGAGGCCTTCTTGGCCTGGGCGATGGCCAGGCGCAGGCGCGGGTTCATGTCCGGGTCGGCGCCGGACTTGGCCGCGATCTGGATTTCCTTGGCCAGCTTGCCCATGATCTTGCCCTTGGCATTGGCAGCTGTTTCTCTATGTTTGGCTTTCCACTGTGCGCCCATGTCGACTCTCTTTGTTCCAGCGGCCGGTTCAGGAAGCGACCGGCCAAAAGTGGGTGCAGTTTATACGCCCTCGGGCAGTGGATCGACAAGTAATCTCACGCTTCGTCGGCCTTGCTCGCTGCCCTTCAGGTACGCAGTGGCTTGATCGCCATGCTGGTGTTGGGTGCCACGTCGTTGGCCGCGGCGGTGCCGGCCGGGCGGCTGTTCCAGTGTGGCAGCAGCACCAGGGCCGAGAACAACGCGCAGCCGGCAAACACGATGAACACCGTGACGCTGTCGAAGTAGCCCGGCAGCAGGCCACCGAGCACCGCGCCCACCGAGCCGCAACCGTTGACGAAACCTGCCGCCGTGGCGCCGGCCTTGGCCGTGCCGAAGTCGATGGCCGCCGCGCCGCTGATCATCGAGTCCGGGCCGTACAGGGTCAGGCCCATGACGAACAGCAAGGCCACCACCATCACGATACTGCCGCTGTGCATGGCCGCCATGAACGCTGCCAGGGTCACCGTCAGCAGCACCAGGCTGATCACGCAGGCCGGCATGCGCCGGGCGCCGAACAGCTTGTCCGAAGCCAGGCCGATGATGATCGGGCCCAACAGCCCTGCCAGTTCGAAGGCAGTGGGGATGATCGCCGCGCCCACCTTGCCTACCGAAGGCATCTGCTCGAAGACGATCACCGGCCCCCACAGCAGGATGGCGTAGCGCGCTGGCTTGAGCAGGAAGTACGCCAGGCCCAGGGTCAGCACCGTGCGGTTGCGCAGGATTTCGCGCAGCGGCGCCCACACGCTGCACAGGTTACCGGCCGGGGCCATGCTCTGCGGCTCGGGTTCGACGGGAGCAAGGCCGACGTCCTCCGGCTTGTTGCGCTGCAGGAAGAAGAACAGCACGGCCACCCCGGCCACCACCGCGGCGCTGGAGAAGAACGCCGCATGCCAGGTGCCGACCAGGGTATAGGCCCACCAGCCGGCGAACGGCGAAGCGACCAGGCCGCCGAAGGCGTAGCACGAACTCCACAGCCCTAGCACCCGGCCGCGCTGCGAAGCCGGGAAGAAACTGCCGATGTTCTTGCACAGCCCGGCCCAGCCGGTGGATTGCGCCAGCCCCTGGATAAGCATGCACGTGGCGAAGATTGGGAAAGTCGCGAAGCTGCCCATCACCACGGCCGCCGCCGCCGAGATCAGCAGGCCACCGAGCACCACCACGCGCGGCCCGAAGCGGTCGGCGAGCATGCCCCAGGTGAACTGGCCCACGGCATACGCGGCCAGGTAGATCGCGTCGAGGTTGGCCATGGCGGCCTTGTCGAGCATGAATGTCGGGTCTTCAGCGATGCCGAGCTTGGCCACCGAGAAGGCCTTGCGGGTGAAGTAGAAGGCGGCGTAGGCCAGCCAGGTGATCGCGAAAATCTGGATGCGCCAGCGTTTCAACGCAGCGAGTGCTTGATTCATTGATTCTGACCTCTTGCTCAAGTGTGCCGGCAGATTGTTAAAAAACGCCTGTCTTGTTGTTGTGTTGCGCACTGCATGACGTGGGCTCGTCATCTGGTCAGATGGCACCGGGTTGCGGGCCATGGCCCGGCCACTGCTTGTGGCGTTGGCCTCGGGTTGAAACGTATGGAAACAGTTGCTGACTGATAAAGAAAATCGATTTATCGTATTTCACACATAAGCCCAGCTTGTTACTGGAGACGGCATGTCGGTATCTCACGCGCAACTCAAGGCCTTCCATGCAGTGGCCGTGCACGGCAGCTTTACTCGCGCCGGGCAGAAGCTTTTTCTGACCCAGCCGGCGGTGTCCGACCAGGTGCGCAAGCTCGAAGAGCGATTCGGCGTGCTGCTGTTCCACCGCAACAAGCGCTCGGTGCAGCTGACCGACCTGGGCGAGCGCCTGCTGGGCATCAGCCAGCGCCTGTTCGCCTGCGAGGCCGAGGCGCACGACCTGCTGCAGGACTCCCGCGCCTTGCACACCGGCAGCCTGGTGCTGGCTGTGGATGCGCCCGTGCATGTGCTGCCGCAGATCGCACGTTTTTGCCAGCGCTACCCGGGCATCCAGGTCAAGGTCGAGACCGGCAACACCGATGCGTCGCTGGCCAGGCTGTTCAGCTACCAGGCCGACCTGGCGTTGCTCGGGCGCGATGTCGATGACGAGCGGCTTTACTGCGTGCCGCTGCGCCGCGACCCGATGGTGGCGTTCGTCTCGCACAACCACCCGTGGGCCAGCCGCGGCTCGATCAACCTGGCCGACCTGGACGACACGCCACTGGTGCTGCGCGAGCCAGGGTCGGTGACTCGGCAGACGCTGGAGGAGGAGATGCAGCGTGCAGGCTTGCGGATTCGCCCGGCGATCCAGGTGGAAGGCCGCGAAGCGGCGCGGGAAGCGGTAGTGGTGGGGATTGGCGTAGGGGTGGTGTCGGCGGCCGAGTTCGGCGCGGATGCGCGGGTGTGTGCGCTACCCATTGTTGACTGCCAGCGGCACTTGACCGAGACGCTGGTGTGCCTGAGCGAGCAAAGAAGCCGCCGCGTGGTGGCGACCTTCCTGCAGATGGTTCAGGAAGCGTTGTAGCGTTTGTGCCGGCCTCTTCGCGGCTAAAGCCGCTGCTACAGCCGCGAAAGGGCCAGCACAGGCAACACAGGCGCTGGCGGCGGCCTTAACGGGTGGCGACGACAAACAGCCGCGGGAACGGCAGCAGCACCTTGCCGTCGGTGGCGGGCGGGTAGTCATGCTGCATGGCCTGCAGGTACATCTGCAGGAAGCTCGCCTGTTCCTGTTCGTCCAGCCTGGCCAGATAAGGCCGCAGCGCCGAGCCCTTGAACCATTCCACTACCGCTTCGGCGCCGCCCGTCAACGGGTGGTGATAGGTGGTGCGCCACACGTCCACCCGCGAGCACAGAGGGCTGAGCAGGTCGTAGTAGAACGCCGCGTTGTGCCGCGGTGGCAACTGGAACTCAGCGAATTTTTCCGCCCACGGCCCCTCGCTGGCAATCTTGCGCAGTTGCCGGTGAGCGGGCTCGTCGAGGTTGTCCGGGGTCTGCACGGCAAGGGTGCCACCCTCGCTCAGCTGGCGCACCAGGTGCGGGTACAGCGAGCCATGGTCAGGCACCCATTGCAGCGAGGCATTGGCCAGGATCAGGTCTTGCGGCTCGGGGGCAGACCAGTCGCTGATATCGGCAATTTCGCAGCGTACCCGTGGAATGTGCAGGCGCTTGCGCTCGCGGGCCTTGTCGATCATGTCCTTGTCGCTGTCCAGCGCCGTTACCTGGGCGTCCGGGCAACGCTGCAGCAGCACCTCGGTGGAGTTGCCGGGGCCACAGCCCAGGTCGGTGGCATGGCGGACCGGCCGCGGCGGCACGGCGGCCAGCAGGTCACGCACGGCGCGGGTGCGTTCGTCTTCGAAGAGGGAATACTGGGTGGCGGACCAGGCCATGGGCGGCTCCTTTTGGCGGACGATGCACTGAGCATACGCCATGTACCGAAGCGCATGCGCCTGAACTGTCGGCCCATGCTTGAAGTCAGTCCCTTTATGCGCATGCCCATGAAGCTATCCCTGGCCTTGGCCATTCTGGCGCTGATCGCCGCCGCCGCCCTGCTCGGTTCGCCCTGGATGAACCAGCGCTTTCACATGCCCGAGGGCAAACACCCGGCCCAACAACGCGAAACGGCCGGGTCCCCAAGGGAGCCGGCCGTTTCCAACAGCAAGTGACGCTTAGTGCTGCTTGCCAGTACGGATCTGGTGCACCACGCCCATGGCCACCACGACAGCCGCGGCGATGCCGGTGGAGATCACCAGGATCTGGTAGTCAGGCATGAAGGCCATGGTCACCAGTGCGGCGATGATGAAGCCGATCACCAGGTAGGTCAGCCAAGGGAACAGCCACATCTGCAGGCGCACTTCCTTGCCTTCGGCGATCAGCTTGCGGCGCATGCGCAGCTGCGAGAAGGCGATCACCAGGTACACCAGCAGGGCAATCATGCCGGTGGTGTTCATCAGGGTTTCCAGCACGTCTTTCGGGCGCAGGGTCTCGCTGAAGTTGATCAGCGCGCAGACCACGGCCACGGCGCAGGAGCCGATGATCGCGTACACCGGTACGCCGGTGCCGGCACGGGTGATCTTGAAGAATGACGGCGCGTCGCCACGCTGGGCCAGGGAGAACAGCATGCGCGAAGCGGTGTAGTGGCCAGAGATCAGGCAGCTGCTCACCGAGGTCAGCACCACGAAGTTCATCAGCAGTTCGGCGTGCGGCACGCCCAGCAGTTCCAGGGTCCGGCGGTAGGCGCCATAGCCGGAAACGCCCAGTTGCGGGTCGTTCCACGGCACCAGGCAGACGATCAGGAAGATCGAGCCGACGTAGAACAGGCACACACGCCATACCACCGAGTTGGTGGCCTTGACGATCTGGGTAGCCGGGTCCTTGGCTTCGGAAGCGGCGATGGTGACGATTTCCGCGCCCAGGAAGGCGAACATCACCCCGAGCAAGGCACCAATGACCGTGGTGATGCCGTTGGGCATGAAGCCTTCGGCGGTCAGGTGGGTCATGCCACGCACTTCACCGAACTGCCAGATGTTCATCACCGCGGCGGTGCACACCACCAGGAAGCAGACGATCGCCACCACCTTGATCAGCGCGAACCAGAATTCGAACTCACCGTAGTGCTTGACGTTGAAGAAGTTGACGGTGATCAGCAGCAGGGTCGTGGCCAGCACGAACACGTTGACGCTGACGTCGGGGAAGAAACCGTGCAGGATCTTGCCCGCCACATAGGCTTCCCAGGCCATCAGGATGACCCAGTACCACCAGTACAGCCAGCCGATGGTGAAACCGGCCCAGCGGCCGATCGCGCGGTCGGCGTAGGTGGAGAACGAGCCGGTGTCCGGCGAGGAAGTCGCCATCTCACCGAGCATGCGCATGATCAGTACCACCAGGATGCCGCCGGCCAGATAGGCCAGCACTGCGGCCGGGCCGGCGCTGTGGATCACGCTGCCGGAGCCGACGAACAAGGCGCCGCCGATAACCCCGGCGATCGACATCATCGTCAGGTGGCGCGACTTGAGCGAGGCACTGAGCTTGCTCTCGTGCCCGCTTTTCGCGGTGGTGGTTGTGGATGTTGCGTCCATCAGTTGTGTACCCCGTGCTTCTTTTTATCCAAGGAAAACTGTGAAACCCCGATGGCTCTCGGTTTCACCTGTACATCAGTGCTAATGCGGGCAGGATGGTGTGCGCTAACACACGCAGGCCTTCCGTGGCGGCCTGCTGACGCGCCCCAGGGTTGGCACCTGAGGCGAACTGAACATGCTTTATGTGGCGATATCTGACACCTAATGTAAAAATGTCCGACGTAGAGAGCCATGCACAGTGGCATGAATCTCGCACTGCACTGTACAGGCCGCCAATGCAATACACCCGCTGGCGCCTGGCGTTACGCACCCCTGAAGGCCCCGAATGTTCGAATTACACCCAGACTCTTCCACGCCGCTGGTCAACCAGATCATCGACGGCCTGCGCGAGCTGATCGATAACCAGACCCTCAAGCCCGGCACCAAGGTCCCGTCGATCCGCGCCTTTGCCGCGAGCTATTCGGTGAGCACCTTCACCGTCGTCGAGGCCTACGACCGCCTGGTTGCCCAGGGGCTGCTGGTGAGCAAGGGCAATGCGGGGTTCTTCGTCAATCGTGCGGCGAACGAGCTGCTGGAAAGCCACAACAGTGAGGCCGAAACCGGCCGCCCGACGTTCAATTCCGAGTGGTACCTGCAGCAGATCTTCGAGATTCGCCAACTGCCGTTCAAACCCGGCTGCGGCTGGCTGCCCAATGACTGGATGTACGAAGAAGGCCTGCGCCGCGGCCTGCGCCAGGTCGCAGGCAGCCCGCTGGAATTGTCCGGCTACGGCGACCCGATGGGCTTGCCGGAGCTGCGTGCGCTGACCGCGCAGAACCTGCAACAGGAGCTGTCTATCGTCTGCAACCCGGCGCAGCTGATGCTGACCCACGGTGCCAGCCAGGCGCTGGACCTTGCCGTGCGCACCCTGGTGCGCCCCGGTGACGTGGTGCTGGTGGACGACCCCGGCTACCCCAACCTGATGAGTATCCTGCGCACCCAGGGCGCGACCTTGATCGGCGTGCCACGCACGCCCAACGGTTACGACCTCAATCACCTCGAACAACTGCTGGCGCACCACCGCCCTACCGCGTTCTTCACCCAGCCGCACCTGCACAGCCCGACCTGTTCACGCACACCGCTGGCACAGCTGCACCGCTTGCTGCAACTGGCCAGCCAGCATGGCTTCCGCCTGGTGGAGAACAACCTGTACGCCGACATGGTCGCCGAGCCGCAACCGTGCCTGGCCAGCCTCGACCACCTGCAGCAGGTGGTGTACGTGGGTAGCTACTCGAAGAGCATCTCGCCCAACGTGCGGGTCGGCTACCTGCTGGCCAACCCGGAGCTGTCGCAGAAGCTGCTGCACCTGAAGATGCGCTCGGGGCTGACCACTTCGCACGTGATGGAGCGGGTGGTGTATGCGGCGATCATCGACGGGCGCTGGCGCAAGCACCTCAAGCGCCTGCGCCAGCGCTTGGCCGAGGCGCACCAGGAAGTGGGCCGGCACCTGCATCGATTGGGCTTCGAGCTGTTCACCGAATCGGATGAAGGGATGTATATCTGGACCCGGCATCCGGCGATACCGGACAGTGCGGCGTTGCTGGATGATGCGCTGGAGAAAGGCATCATGCTCGGGCCTGGGCAGTTGTTCATGGTCGATGCCAAGGCGACTGGGTGGATGCGGTTCAATGTGGCGTTCAGTACCGACCCGGCGATGTGGGAATTGTTGGAGAAGGTGCTCGTGAAGCATGTGCGGCGGGGTGGGATTCAGGTTGGTGGTGTGCATGATTAAGATGAGTGTCAGGGCTGATAGGTGCTTGCCACAAGATTTTCGGCGCTTGTGAGATCGAGCGCCGCCCGCGCGGCGCTTCGCGGGGCAAGCCCGCTCCCACAGTTTGTTTCGGGCCAGTTACTCCTGTAAGGTCTCCACTGCCCGCCTTGTTTGTTCCCTTCGATATTGAGGTGGGCGCAGTTGCTTTTCATCTGTCTTCAGTCATGCACCAAGGCAGGCGCCGGTACTTGCACAGGACAGATTGGCCCGAAACAGACTGTGGGAGCGGGCTTGCCCCGCGAAGCGCCGCGCGGGCGCTGGAAGTGTCAGATTTTTTGTGTGCGGGCCGGTAAAGGCCTACCGTCAGGCAGGCCCTGACTTTCACCAAGTCGGCCTGATAAACCGATCTCCGTACAAAATCGCGAATTGATTCATCGCACTTTTCCAATCATGCGCCGCTGATCCCCAGTTTGCTGTGATGTTTCGCAGTCCCAGCCAGATCAGCTTGGTGGCTGCGTCATCGTTCGGGAAATGGCCCCGGGTCTTGATGATCTTGCGTAGCTGGGCATTGATACTCTCGATGGCGTTGGTGGTGTAGATCACTTTCCGGATGGCAGGCGGGAAAACAAAGAAGGGAATCACTCGATCCCAGGCGCGTCTCCAGGCCGCGACAACCGTTGGGTATTGCTTGCCCCAAGGCCCGTTCTCAAACTCATCGAGTGCCTGCTCAGCCGCTTCGGCGTTGATGGCCTGGTAGATCGGACCGTCTTGCCACTCTTGCCGTTACGCTGGTTGGTTTCATCCTCCGGGCGCTGCGCGCCCGGCGGATAACCCAGATGGTGGCCAAGCTCAGCACTCAGGGCACGTTCGATCAAGGCCTTCTTGAACGCCGCAGAGGCATCCTCGATAGCTTCTGCAGTCATCAGGCCCTCACCGAACTGCTCCAGCAGCTCTTTAGGTATTTTGGGCAGGTCACGCACGGGTTTCTTTTTGGTTGGCATACATGCACCTCTTACTCATGTTATGCCCGAACACAAAATTTCTGACACCCTCACATCACCCGCTATGGCCGCCACTAGCGAATTGTGCTCAGCGCTCGCATGGCTTCGGCGACATTAATTTTTCCATCACCATCCCTATCTTGCCGCATAACATGCAGAAGCAGGGAGATCCCGCCCGCCAAGCCAACTATTTCGTTGAGATTATTACGCATGACACGAGAAAACTCTTCAAATGAAATAGTACCGTCTTTATCCTGATCCAATGCACGAACAAACTTCTTCGCATTTTCATAGGCCATATCGGTGATTTGCTTATCTAACGAAGTAGGCTGCGGTGCCCCTTTGTAGCTTTTATCTTCCATAACCAAAGCTCCTGAACGGTGTAATCGTTTTGGACTGCACCTTCAGATTTCCATTTCCCGAGAACGCTCACAACTGGTAAAAATGCTAGTTGTCATGCCTCGTTGCCAGCCCCAACCCTTATTGCTTACCACCAATCCGCCTTGCCGGCAAAAAACGCCTGCGCATTCGCCTCCAGGCTCTCCAGGTGATACCCGCCCTCCTGCACAATGAGGCAAGGCAACCGCAACGCCCGAATCCGCTCGCCCAACGCAGCGAACCCTTCCGTCGTCACCGCCACCTTGCTCTGCGGGTCCAGCTCGTAGATATCGAACCCGAGCGACAGCACCAGCACCTCGGCACCAAAGTCCTTCACCGCATCCAGCGCAATCTCCAGCTGCCCCATGAAATCCGCCTCGCTGGCGCCATGGGCCATCGGCAGGTTGAGGTTGTACCCCTCCCCGGCGCCACTGCCGCGCTCGTCCTCAAACCCGGCCACCCCTGGATAGAAGTTGGTCGGGTCACCATGAGTCGACACGTACAGCACATCATTGCGCTCGTAGAAGATCTCCTGGATCCCCTGCCCGTGGTGCATGTCGGTGTCGAGAATCGCCACCCGGCTGTAACGGCTGCGCAGGGCTTGGGCGGCCACGGCGGCATTGTTGATGTAGCAGAACCCACCCGCCGCATCGAACCGCGCGTGGTGACCCGGTGGCCGGCACAGCGCGTAGGCCGCCGGCTCGCCATCGAGGATGGCCTTGGCCCCGGCTACCGCGCTCTGCGCCGACCAGTAGGCCGAGCGCCAAGTGTTCTCCCCAACTGGGCAGCTGCCGTCCGCCAGATAGCGCCCGGCCTGTGCGAGGATGCCGCGCAGGGCGTTGGGCTCACGCACGAAGATGTTCGACATCACCTCGTCGCCCCAGTCCTCAGGCACTTCCTTCCAGCGCGCATGGGCCTCTTCGAGGAACGCCAGGTAGGCCTCGCCATGCACGGCCTGGAGCGGCGCAAGGCCGGCGTCGTCAGGCTGGCGGATGTCGAAGCCCAGATCCTTTGCGGCCTGCAGCAGGCGCTGGGCGCGCTCGGGCACTTCCTGCGGGGTACGCATGGCGCCGCGCGAGTAATAGCTGCGCGGATGGTGCAGCAGCTGTTCGGGGTGGAAGTAGCAGCGCATCAGGCTTCTCCTTGTTCGGCTTGGCCGGCGCGGGCCAGCACGGCGTTGAGCAGTACGTCGACGCCCTGGCGGGCATCCTCGGGCAGCACGTCTTCGGCTTCGTTGTGGCTCAGGCCGCCGACGCAGGGGATGAATACCATCGCCGTCGGGCAGTAGCGGGCCAGCAGGATGGCGTCATGGCCGGCGCCGCTGACGATGGACTGCTGGGTGTAGCCAAGGCCGTCCACCGCCTGCTGCACGGCGGCAACGCAGTCCGCGTCGAACGGCGTGGCCGGGCTGACCCAATGGCGCTCGATGCGCACCAGCAGGCCGCGCTGGCTGGCGATGGCCTGCAGCTTCAGGGTCAGGTCGCGCTCCATGGCTTCGATGGCCTGGTCGCGGTGATGGCGCAGGTCGACGGTGAAGCGCAGCACGCCGGGGATGGTGTTGCGCGAAGACTTGGCGATCGACAGTTCACCAACGGTGGTCAGGCCTTCTGGCGCGAAGTCGGCGGCCAGTTGCTCGACCGCCTGGATCATCTGCGCAGCGCCGTACAGGGCGTCCTTGCGCAGCGGCATCGGCGTGGTGCCGGCGTGGGCGGCCATGCCTTCGACGGTGACGTCCAGCCAGCGGATGGCCTGGCCGCCGCTGACCACGCCAATGGCCTTGGCATTGTCTTCAAGGATCGGGCCTTGCTCGATATGCGCCTCGAAGTAGGCATCGACCGGGCCGCCCAGCGGGCGCTGGCCGGCGTAGCCGGTGCGCCGCAGTTCGTCGGCGACGCTGATGCCCTCGGCATCGCGTATGGCCAGGGCCTGCTCCAGCGCCAGGGTACCGGTGAACACCGCCGAGCCGAACATGGCCGGGGTGAAGCGGGCGCCCTCCTCGTTGGTCCAGACGGCGATCTCCAGCGGCTTGCGGGTCTGGATGTTCAGGTCGTTGAGGCAGCGCACTACCTCCAGCCCCGCCAGCACGCCATAGACGCCATCGAAACGGCCGCCTTCGGGCTGGGTGTCGAGGTGGCTGCCCATCATCACTGGAGCGGCGTCCGGATCGCTGCCGGCGCGGCGGGCGAACAGGTTGCCGATGGCATCCACGCTCAACGTCAGGCCCGCCTCGCGGCACCAGTGGCTGAACAGTTCACGGCCGGCCTTGTCTTCGTCGCTCAGGGCCAGGCGGCGGCTGCCGCCGCGGGCGGTGGCGCCGATTTCGGCCATGGCCATCAGGCTCGCCCACAGGCGTTCGCCATTGCTTTTCAACATGTACGGGTACTCCACAATCAGGGGTATCGATCAGGCCAGTTCCAGGCGCTGGCTACGGGCGTACTGGCGTGCCAGGGCCAGCACGCAGACCAGCGAAATGCTGGCGATCAGGCTGTAGAACACCGCCATCGGCCACCACTGGCCGGTGAAGGTGTGGGCCAGCCAGGTGCCGATCAGCGGTGTCAGGCCGCCCGCGAGGGCGCCGCACACCTGGTAGGCCAGGGAAATCGCGGTGTAACGCACGCGGGTGTCGAACATGCCACTGACGTAGCCAGCGATCACCGCGTAGAACGAAGCCATGCAGGCCGCCGCCAGGGCGATGCCGAGCACGATCAAGGGGCCTTGGCCAGAGCTGACCAGCACGAACATCGGGTACGGCGAGGCCATCGCCAGCAGCGCGACCAAGGCCAGGAAGCGGGTGGCGCCGAGCTTTTCCGACAGCCACGCGGCCAGCGGTTGCACGCAGAACTGGATGATCGCCACGAAGAACAGGCATTCGAGGATCAGCGAGCGCTCCAGGTGCAGCTGCTGGGTGGTGTAGCTGATCATGAAGGTGTTGGTGAAATAGACCCCGGCTATGCCCAGGGTGTTGGCACCGATGCACAGCAGCAGCGGGCGCCAGGCGGTGCGCAGCACTTCCAGTACCGGTGCCTGCTCCTTGCGCTGGGCCCTGGCCGCCTGCTCGCGGCTGGCGATGAACTCGGGCGACTCGTTGACCCCCAGGCGAATCGCCAGGCCCACCAGCAGCAACAGTGCGCTGGCCAAAAACGGCACGCGCCAGCCCCAGCTCATCAGATCTTCCTCGGGCAGGCGGGTCACTGCGCCAAAGGCCAGCAGCGACAGGATCAGGCCTGCCGGGCTGCCCAACTGGGCGAACGAGGCGAAGAAATTGCGCCTGCCCTTCGGCGCATGTTCACCGGCCATCAGCACGGCACCGCCCCACTCGCCACCCACGGCGATGCCCTGGATCACCCGCAGGATGATCAGCAGCACCGGCGCGGCGGCGCCAATCTGCGCGTAAGTCGGCAGCAAGCCGATGCATACGGTGACGATGCCCATCATCAACAAGGTGATGACCAGCGATTTCTTGCGCCCGATGCGGTCGCCCACATGGCCGAACACGATGCCACCCAGTGGCCGGGCGAAGAAGCCCACGGCGAAGGTGCCAAACGCGGCCATGGTGCTGAACAGGCTGTCGTCGGAGGGGAAGAACAGGGCACCGAACACCAGGGCGGCGGCGGTGGCATAGATGTAGAAGTCGTACCACTCAATCATGGTGCCGATGAACGCGGCGGCGGCGGCACGGCGCGGCTGGGGCGAAGCGGTGGGCTTCATGGTGGCTCCTTTGCTTGTTTTTCTGGCAGGAGTTAAAGGTCACGGCGGCGCTCTGGTGGCGCTTGGCCTTTTGAACGGTGCTGGCCTCAATGACTGCGATTTATCGTCCGGGGGCTATGATTAGTCAATTTTCTATTTATTATTCGCACTATTAGCCTCGCTTATCATCGAGCCTGCCATGTCCGACCGCCTGCTCAACGACCGCCTCGACTGGAACCTGCTGCGCACCTTCCGGGTGATCGGCCAGGAGTTGTCCATCAGCCGCGCCGCCGCGCGCCTGCACCTGACCCAACCGGCCGTGAGCCAGGCGCTCAAACGCCTGGAGGAACAGCTCGGCCGCCAACTGATCGCTCGCCGCGGGCCGCGCTTCGTGCTCACCGACATGGGCGAGCAGCTGTTCCAGCTGGCCGGTGAGGTGTATGGGCAAATGTCGCAGATCAGCGGCCTGCTGGAGCAACCGGCGGATGAGCTGGTGGGCAAGGTGCGCTTATTGATGATCAGCCGTATCGTCAGCGAACGCTTCGATGAGTTCCTTGCGGACTTCCACCGTCAGCACCCGCGGGTGGACCTGGAAATCGACGTGATGCGCAGCTCGGACATTGTCGCCGCCTTGCAGGAAAAGACCGCCACGGCGGGCCTGAGCCTCAATCGTCGGCCGCAGCCACGCTTGGAGCAGCGCCTCTTCCTGCGTCAGCGCTATGCGTTTTTCTGCGGCAAGCACCATGCCCTGTTCGGCCAGGCCGAGGGCGATCTGCAGCGGGAGAATTTCGTCAGTTTCACCAGCGACCAGATTGGTGGCATGTTGTCGCCGCTGACCATCTTCCGCGACCAGCAAGGGTTTTCCGGGCGAATCGTGGCGTCATCGCCAAGCCTTGAAGAAGTGCGCCGGCTAGTGATTGCCGGGTTCGGCATCGGCTGCCTGCCCGAGCATGTGGTGGCGCCGGATGTGGCGGCGGGATTGCTGTGGAAGCTGCCGCCGGAGGACGGGATTGCCGATGTAGATATTCATCTGTTGTGGAACAGGGAACAGCGATTGAGCCGGGCTGAAGAGGTGTTTATCGAGGCGTTGCAGCAGAGCCTGGCCTAACGCTTTTGAGCCGCTCGATAAACCTCGCCACGCTCACGCTTGCCAACTGAAACAACCACTACAACGATACGCTCATCCTCGACTCGATAGACCAGACGATACCCTGAAGCCTTGAGCTTGATCTTGTAGTGGTTCGGCATGTCGCGCAGCGCATCGGCCTGGACCTTGGGTGACTGCAGGCGCTCGCCAAGCTTCTTTTTGAGCTGCTCGCGCACGGTGTGGCCAGTCTTGCCCCACTCTTTCAGCGCGGATGGCAGGAATTCGAGCTTATAGGTCATCCAGAGATACCGGTACGCCCTTTTCGCCCATCCTCGATTTGGCCAGCTCGCTCAGTTCAAGATCTTCCAGGCGCTCCATCATGGCCTCGTACAGTTCGGCCGGCACCATGTACCCCATCACTCGGTTGTGATTGAGCACAGCGACGGGCATGCCCGCTGCGCCGGTCATCACGGCCGACGGGTTCTTTTTCAGCTCCGACACGCTTACAGCCACGTTAGCGAAGATGTTCTGCATGCTTTTCACCCTTTATAGAGGACCATATTTTGGTCCATATATAGGATACAAACAACCCGCGACTGCTCAATCGCATCGCCAGCAAGCCAGACGGACCTTATACGGTCCTCGGCAGAGTCCCTTTGCCGCCCTCCAGCAAACTTGGATCCCATCCGCTGAAAGCGTATGCTATCGCAATAGCCATATGCCATCACCCAGGTACAGCTCGTACCTGGCCTTCAAGGATGAAGCCCCCGTGCCCAGCCACCCGACCCGCCATACCATCGCCCGACAATGGCAGCTCCTGAAGCTCCTGCCCGACCGCCATCCCGGGATGAGTTCCACGCAGTTGCAGGGCGCACTGGCCAGGGCCGGCCACAAGACCAGCAAGCGCACGGTCGAGCGCGACCTCAACGAGTTGGCAACTCTGTTCCCATTGCACTGCAACAGCAAAGGCATGCCCTACGGCTGGTACTGGCAGCCAGGCCTGAGCCTGGGCCAGGCCGAGCAGTTGCAGCCCGATGCGCTCTCCCCTTCGCAGCAGATCGAGCTGCAGGCCTGGGTCGACGATGGCCTGGCCCGCCGCCTGGAAGACCAGCCGCTGTCCGAAGACATGCGCCTGGCGCCCCAAGACAACGGCGGCGCGATGCTCGCGGCCACGGTCGAAGACAGCCGTGCGCTGATGAGCTGGCTGCTCTCCCAGGCCGGCTCGATCCGCGTCAAGGCGCCGGAAACACTGCGCATATCGATGGTCGAACAGCTGCGCCAAAGCCTGGCCCTGAACGACGACGGTTATTGACCAGCAGGCAAAAGTCATTGTCCCCCCGGCCGCTTTTTCCCGATGGCGGCCCTGCCCAGAATCCACTCCTGACAACGCTTCACCTTCAGGAGAACTCAATGAAACGCCTCAATCCCCTGCTGCTCGCTGTTGCCCTGGCAACCACTGCCCAGGCCACTCTGGCCGCCGATTGGCAGACCTCGCCCTACGGCAAGAACGACGAAATCGGCGCCGCCAACCTGCTCACGCCCGAGGTTGTGAAACAGGCCGTCGGCCTGGTCAAGACCGGCAAGACCTACCCGCTGGCCGTACCGGTGAGCAAAGACCTGCCGGCCTTCCGCCACCGCAGCTTCCACCTGTACAACATCCAGCCCGGTGAGCAGGCCGGCCAGACCCTGGGCCGCAACAAATTCAGCTTCAACGACGAGCTGGTCAACGGCTGGACCGGCGTCGGCACCCAACTCAACGGCATTGGCCATATCGGCATCGACAATGTCTACTACAACGGCAACAAGGCAGCCGACTTCGTCACCGTTGAAGGCGTGACCAAGCTGGGCGTGGAAAAGGTGCCACCGATGGTCACCCGCGGCGTGGTGCTGGACATGACCGCCCACTACGGCAAGGCCACCGTTCCCGGCGGTACCGCGTTCAGCGTCGACGACATCAAGGCGGTGCTCAAGCAAGAAGGCATCACCCTGCGCAAGGGCGATGTAGTGCTGTTCAACACCGGCTGGCTGGAGCTGATCGGCAAGGACAACCAGCAGTTCCTCGCCACCGAGCCGGGCATCGACCTGGCGGCCGCCGAGTGGCTGGCGGACCAGGGCATCGTCGCCTTCGGCGGTGACACCTGGGCTTCGGAGGTTTACCCGAACCCGACCGGTGAAGAGTTCCCGGTCAATCAGTTCATGCTGGCCAAACGCGGGATCTACAACCTGGAGCTGATCGACACCCGTGCGCTGGTCAAGGATAAAGCCTTCGAGTTCCTGTTCGTGCTGGGCCAGCCGCTGTACAAGGGCTCGACCCAGGTCAACATCAACCCGGTGGCTATCTATTGATCGGGAGAAGGCTACCGCCCCGCCAGCTTCGCCCGATAGCTGCCCGGGCTCTGCCCCGTCCACTTCTTGAACGCCCGGTGAAACGCGCTGGGCTCCTGGAAGCCGGCCTGCTCGGCGACCTCGGCGATGCTCAGCGTGCCTTCGCGCAACCGCTCGAAGGCCATCGCCCGGCGCACTTCATCCTTGATCTGCTGGTACGACCGGCCTTCGCGCTCCAGCTGGCGGCGGAAGGTGCTGGCGCTGACTCCCTGCTGTTCGGCCATCGCCGCCAGGGTCGGCCATTGCCCATAACGGCGAGCACGCAAATGGCGGTAGACCTCGGCAACCAGGCCATTCTGATTGCGAAAGCGGATCACCAGGCCCTGCGGGGCGCTACGCAGGAAGGTCTTCAGCCCCGCCAGGTCCTGCACCACCGGCAAGCGCAACCAGGCGCTGTCGAATTCGACTTCGGTACGCCCACTGCCCAGGCGCAGGTCCGGCCCCCACAGCAGCGGGTCGTCGTCCTGGGCCGGGCGCGCCATCGCCAGCTCAGTGCGGTCGATGGCGATGCGCCGCCCGGCCAGCCAGCACAGCAGGCCGATCACCAGCACCAGGTAAGTTTCCTCGGCATATACCCGGGTCAGCGGGTCGGCAATCGTCGACTGCACGCTGATGACCGCACGCCCACCGCGCAGCGTGAGGTTGCCGCGCAGGTCACGCAGGAACAGGGCGAAACTGCTCATGCACTGACGCAGGGCCTTCTCCAGGTTGGGTTCCTGAATCAAGCCACGGCAGATCAGGGCAAAGCTGCCCAGCGGCATGCCATGGCTGTCGAGGCGGAAGAACTCGTCGTCCAGCAGCTCGATCATTTCCAGCCATAAACCGGCGAAGGCCTTGGCCGGCACCCGCGCCTGGGGCTGGCCGAGCACGGCCGGGTCGATGCCCACACCGCGCAGCCGCGCCTGCAGTACGTCGGGCTGGTCGCGCAGGGCGTGCAACATGGCATTGAGAAAGTACACCGCGACCGAATCGCTATCGCGCATGGCGGAATTCGCTGTCTATGCTGAGTGGCAAAAAATGCCAGGTTGACTGAACAGATCCGGCATAGGCTGCAACAGAGCCTTTGCCTAGACTCGAACCCACCTCGGGATCGCCGGCCATTCTCGCAGAGCCTGGCCCGCTCCCGCCATGCCTTCGCAATCGGAGCCTCTATGAGCAGCGCAGAAATCTACGTCGTCAGTGCCGTCCGTACCGCCATTGGTGGTTTCGGTGGTTCCCTCAAGGACCTGCCACTGGCCGACCTGGCCACCGCCGTGACCCGCGCCGCCATCGAGCGTGCAGGGGTGGCCGCCGACCAGATCGGCCATGTGGTGATGGCCAACGTCATCCCCACCGAACCACGCGATGCCTACCTCTCGCGAGTGGCAGCGATGAACGCTGGCATCCCCAAGGAAACCCCGGCGTTCAACGTCAATCGCCTGTGCGGTTCGGGCCTGCAGGCCATCGTCTCGGCCGCCCAGTGCCTGCTGCTGGGTGATACCGACGTGGCCCTGGCCGCCGGTGCCGAGTCCATGAGCCGCGGCCCGTACCTGCTGCCCCAGGCGCGCTGGGGCGCGCGCATGGGTGACTTGCAGGGCATCGACTACACCGTCGGCGTGCTGCAGGACCCGTTCGAACACTTCCACATGGGCATCACCGCAGAGAACGTCGCCGCCCGGCAGGGCATCAGCCGCGAAATGCAGGACGAACTGGCCCTGACCAGCCAGCGCCGCGCGGCCCGCGCCCAGGCCGAAGGCCGCTTCGACAGCCAGATCGTGCCGCTGGAGCTGAAAACCCGTAAAGGCACCGTGCAGTTCGCCGTCGACGAGCATGTACGCGCCGATGTCACCGCCGAGCAACTGGCCGGCATGAAAACCGTGTTCAAGAAGGACGGTACCGTCACTGCCGGCAACGCCAGCGGCATCAACGATGGCGCTGCCGGCCTGGTGCTGGCCACCGGTGACGCCGTGCGCCGCCTTGGCCTGAAGCCGCTGGCGCGCCTGGTGGCCTATGCCCACGCCGGCGTCGAGCCGGAGCTGATGGGCCTTGGCCCGATCCCGGCGACCCGCAAGGTGCTGGAAAAGGCCGGCCTGACCGTTGCCGACCTCGACGTGATCGAGTCCAACGAAGCCTTCGCCGCCCAGGCCTGCGCCGTGACCCGCGAGCTCGGCTTCGACCCTGAGAAGGTCAACCCGAACGGTTCGGGCATCTCCCTCGGCCACCCGGTCGGTGCCACCGGGGCGATCATCGCCACCAAGGCCATCCATGAACTGCAGCGCATCCAGGGCCGCTACGCCCTGGCCACCATGTGCATCGGCGGCGGCCAGGGCATCGCCGTAGTCTTCGAGCGCGTCTGAGAGGCTGAACCATGACGATTGAACAGATTGCCGTGATCGGCGCCGGCACCATGGGCAATGGTATTGCCCAAGTGTGCGCGGTGGCCGGTTATCAGGTGCTGCTGGTGGACGTTTCCGACGCCGCGCTGGAGCGTGGCGTGGCCACCCTGAGCAAGAACCTGGAGCGCCAGGTCAGCAAGGGCACGCTCGACGCCGAGCGCGCCGAGGCCGCGAAAACCCGTATCCGCACCAGCACCGACTACGCCCAGCTGAGCCACGCGCAGCTGGTGATCGAGGCAGCCACCGAAAACCTGCAGCTCAAGCAGCGCATCCTGCAGCAGGTGGCGGCCAACGTGGCCGCCGACTGCCTGATCGCCACAAACACCTCGTCGCTGTCGGTGACCCAGCTGGCTGCAAGCATCGAACACCCTGAGCGCTTCATCGGCGTGCACTTCTTCAACCCGGTGCCGATGATGGCCCTGGTCGAGATCATCCGCGGCCTGCAGACCAGCGACAGCACCTACGCCCAGGCCCTGGTGGTCACCGAGAAGCTCGGCAAGACACCGATCACCGCCGGCAATCGCCCGGGCTTCGTGGTCAACCGTATCCTGGTGCCGATGATCAACGAAGCGATCTTCGTGCGCCAGGAAGGCCTGGCCAGTGCCGCGGACATCGACACCGGCATGCGCCTGGGCTGCAACCAGCCGATCGGCCCGCTGGCCCTGGCCGACCTGATCGGCCTGGATACCCTGCTGGCGATCATGGAGGCCTTCCATGAAGGCTTCAACGACAGCAAGTACCGCCCCGCCCCGCTGCTCAAGGAAATGGTCGCGGCCGGCTGGCTGGGGCGCAAGAGCGGCCGCGGCTTCTTTAGCTACTGAGGAGCGCACGCCATGCCTCCGGTCAATGCCGCCATGCGCTGTGCCAACTTCGAAGAGCGACGCGACCGGGCCATGGCGCTGTTCGCCGAAAAGGGCTTTGGCCAGGTCAGCATGCGCGAGTTGGCGGCGCATGTCGGCCTGACCGCCGGCTCGCTGTATCACCATTTCCCCAGCAAGCAGGACCTGCTGTTCGACCTCATCGAGGAGCTGTACGAGGAGCTGCAGGCGACCCTGGAGCAAGGGCGCCGGGCCATGGCCCGAGGCGGCTCGGCAATGCCCTGCCTGATTGCCGCGCATTGGCAGCTGCATGCCGAGCGGCCGATGCAGTTTCGCCTGGCGGAGCGGGACCTGTGCTGCCTGAGCGAAGCCCAGCAGGCGCGCCTGGGATTGCTGCGCAAGCGCTATGAGGCGGGGTTGCTACGCCTGATCGCACCGCGGGCGACATTACAGGGCGAGGCGTTGGTGGCGACGGCGCATGTCGTGGCGACGCTGCTGAACCAGTTGCCGGGGATGCTCAAGGGCTTGCCTGAGGAACAGGGATTGAGGCTGATGGAAAGCCTGCTGGTTGGGGGGATCGAGCGGACCTTGGGTTAGCCGGTTCTGGCCCTTGCGCGGGTAAACCCACAGGGATATCACCGACCTTGAAGCCGGTGGAGGCCTTGTGCGTGCAGGTTCACCCGCGAAGACGCCAGCACCGGCAACAACGCACTTACAGGAAGGTGAATACAGTCGAAGCCGGCAGACGCGATTTGTTCAGCCCGGCATTGAAGTCCGCCTCGCTGCGATAACCCAGGCTCAAGATCACCACGCTGGTGTAACCCTGCTCACGCAGCCCCAGTTCGACATCCAGCACCTTGCTGTCAAACCCTTCGATAGGCGTGGCATCCAGGCCATGGGCGGCGGCGCCCAGAAGTGCGGTGCCGAGGGCCAGGTAAGTCTGTTTCTCCATCCAGTGCTGCAGGTCCTTCTGGTCAAACCGATGCAGGTCCACATAGCCGCGACGGCTCTGGTTCTGCCCTGCCCGCGCCTGCTCGTCACGGAAGCGGCCATCGGCCTGCTCCTGCTCAAGCACGGCATTCAGGTGCGCCTCGGTCATGTCGGTGCGGGTGCAGAACACGATCACGTGCGAAGCATCGAGAATCTTCGGCGAGTTGTAGGCAAACCGGCCGTCGGCGGCCTTGGCCAGGCGGG
Source organism: Pseudomonas sp. NPDC086566 (assembly GCF_050280885.1). Lineage (NCBI taxonomy): Bacteria > Pseudomonadati > Pseudomonadota > Gammaproteobacteria > Pseudomonadales > Pseudomonadaceae > Pseudomonas > Pseudomonas sp. NPDC086566. Next base: position 325,321 of record NZ_JBNNWD010000001.1, on the reverse strand, counting down.
CTTTGCCTTCGGCGCTGTCGGCAACGATGAAATGCCAAGGCTGCGAGTTGACCGAGGACGGGCTGTGACGCAGCTGTTCAAGCAAGGCATCGACCGTGGCCTGGGGAATCTTGCGGGCCGCATCGTAGGCCTTGGTGGTGTAACGGCGCTTGGCCAGGGAGACGGTATCCATGCTGAAACTCCAGTGAAAGAAAAGGGATTTGTCGCGCATCTTATCTTTCCTGCAAACCAGAAAAAGCGGCAGAATGCAGCAACACTTTACCTTGTGGAGTGAAAATGCTCCGTTTCACCGACCTCGAACTGTTCGTGCGCAGCAGCGCCCTTGGCAGCTTTACCGCCGCCGCCCATGAGGCCGACCTGCTGCCCGGGCAAGTGGCCGCCGCGATCAAGCGCCTGGAGCGCGACCTCGACGTGCGCCTGTTCGCCCGCACCACCCGCAGCCTGCGCCTGACTGCCGAGGGCGAGCTGTACCTGCCCACCGCCCAGCGCGTGCTCGACACCCTGCGCCAGGGCCACGAACAGCTGCACGGCAGCCACAGCACCTTGCGCGGGGTGTTGCAGGTATCCGCACCTTCCGACATCGGCCGCAACCTGTTGCTGCCCTGGCTCAGTGCGTTTCGCCGCGAGCACCCGGCATTGAGCCTGCGCTTCTTCCTTTCCGACCAGATGGCCGATTTCAGCCGTGACCCGGTGGATATCGCCATCCGCTATGGCCTCAACCAGGACGCCAACTACATCGCCCTGCCGCTGGCGCCCTGGAACCGTCGCGTGGTGGTGGCATCCCCCGCCTACCTGGCCCGCCGCGGCCGCCCCCGCACCGCCGAAGAACTGCAACAACATGACTGCCTGCTGTACCTGCAGCACAACCGCGTGTACGACAAATGGCAGCTGGGCAACCGCACCGTGCAGGTGCGCGGGCCGCTGGTCAGCGACGATGCCGACGTGGTACGGCGCTGGGCGCTGGAAGGTGAAGGCATCGTCTACAAGTCGTGGCTGGACGTCAGCGCCAACATCGCCGCCGGCGAGCTGGAAGTCCTGCTGCCAGACCACCAGGGCGAAGCCACGCCCGTGACGCTGGTGTGCCCGCACCGCAAACAGCTGTCGCCGGCAGTGACGCAACTGCACCTGTGGCTACGCGAGCGCTTTGCCGCGCTGCAGCCTGCACAATTGTTCTAAACCGCCGGGCGCACCTGCGTTAAGGTGTCACTGCCCTCCCCCGTCAGCAGCCCAGCGCCATGAGCAACTGGATCGACCTCAAGCAAGACGCCGACACCGGCATCGAGTCGGTCCGCGCGCATTTTGTCGGCCACGCCTACGACCCGCACTGGCACGACAGCTTTCTGGTCGGCTTCACCGAACAGGGTGTGCAGCAGTTCAACTGCCGCCGGGTTCGCCACCAGAGCACTGCCGGCCAAGTCTTCCTGCTCGAACCCGGCGACCTTCACGACGGCCACGCCCCGACTGCCGAAGGCTTCACCTACTCGACCCTGTACCTTGAACCGGGCTGGCTGGACACCGAGCTGCGGGCGCTGTTCGAACAGGCCCCCGGCGACAGCCTGCCGCGATTCGCCGACACCTTGTGCCACGACCAGCGACTGGCCCATGCCATCGCCCTGGCGTTCCAGGCGGTGCATGGCCAGGAGTTGCGCATCGTGCGCCAGACGGCCATGGACACGTTGCTGGCCGCCTTGACCGGCCACCTGCACTGGCGCAAGCGCCTCAACCCCGACCCGCGCCTGCCACTGACCGCACAGCGGGCGCGTGATTTCCTGCACGCCCATTTCGACCAGGACATCGGCCTGGAGCAGGTTGCCCAGGCCTGCGGGGTCGACCGTTTCCGCCTGACCCGCGCCTTCAAGGCCGCTTTCGGCCTGGCGCCCCATGCCTACCTGGTGCAGCTGCGGCTGGCCCGCGCCCGGCGCCTGCTTGCCCACGGCCAGACACCTGCCGAGGTGGCCATGGCCCTTGGCTTTGCCGACCAGAGCCATCTGGGGCGCTGGTTCCGTCGTGCCTATCGGCTTACCCCGGCCGACTATCGACGCCGCTGCTCAAACCTTCCAGACTGACAAGGCGGCCATGGCGACCATGGGGCCCTGATCCTCAGGAGCCGTTCCGATGTCGCAATCGTTGTTACCTTTCATGCTTTTCGCGCTGGTCTCGAGCATCAGCCCGGGGCCGACCAACCTGCTGATCCTCGCCCACGGCGCCCGGCAAGGCCTGCGCGCAAGCCTGGCACCGATCCTGGCGGCCTGCGGTGCGGCGGCGGCCATCGTATTGCTGGTCGGCCTGGGGCTGGGTGAAGCGTTGCTGCGCCATCCAATAGCCCGGCAGGCGATGAGCTGGGCTGGAGTGCTGTGGCTGAGCTGGCTGGCCTGGCGCATGCTGCGCAGCGCTGGCGAGCCGCTGGATAGCGCAGGCGGCAAGCCGTTCGGCGCAGCCAGCGCGGCATCGTTGCAGGTGGTCAACCCGAAGGTGTGGATGATGGCGGTGGCCGTGATTGGCGTGTTTGCGGCGCCGACGCTGCCGGTGTGGCAGTTGGCACTGGTGTTTCTGCTGGTTGCCGTGCCCTGCATGGCGGTGTGGGCCCTGTTGGGGGCAGGCAGTGCGCGCTGGTTGCAGGCGCCAGGGCGGTTGCTGTGGTTCAACCGCGGCTTGGCGGGGGTGCTCCTTGTTTCCGCCTGGGCGGCCGTGCTGAGCTGAGAATTGCTATTGCCTGCACCGGCCTCTTCGCGGGTAAACCCGCGAAGAGGCCGGTGCGGTTCTTCAGTGGCTCAGAGCCTCGCGGAATCGCCGGGTACTGGCCAACGCCAGCAGCAACCCGACCACCGCCACACTGCCGCCAACCATGCCGATATCGGCGACGCCCATCTGGCTGCTGACGATACTGCCCAGCAACGCTCCGCCACCGATGCCGATGTTGTAGATGCCGGAGAACAGCGCCATGGCCACGTCGGTGGCATCGGACGCCAGCTTCAAGGTCTTGGATTGCAGCGCCAGGCTGAAGCTGAGAATCGCCACGCCCCAGAACATGCTCAACGCGGCGAACACATAGAAATTGCCCGACAGCGGCAGCAGCAACAGCAGGCAGGCCGCCAGCACCCCGATCGAACCCACCAGGAAGCCATGCGGGTAACGGTCGCTGTAGCGGCTGAACAACAGCGAACCGAACACGCCAGCGCCACCGAACAACAGCAGCAACAGCGTGGTGCGCTCGCCACCGATCTGCGCCACGTGCAAGGCAAAGGGCTCGATGTAGCTATAGGCAGTGAACTGCGCGGTAATCACCAGCGTCACCAGCAGGTAGGTAATCACCAGCGCCGGGCGCTTGAACAGGATCGGCAGGCTGCGCAGCGAACCGGAGTTCTGGCTCGGCAGCAATGGCAGCGACTTCATCAGGCACAGCATGGTCGCCAGCGCTACGCCGGCAATGCTGAGAAAGGTGATGCGCCAGCCCAGCGCCTCGCCGACCACGCGCCCCAACGGGATGCCCAGCACCATCGCCAGGGTCGTGCCCGTCGCCAGCAAACCCAGGGCCTTGGCCTGCTGGCCCGGCGGCGCCACGCGCACGGCCAGCGACGCAGTGATGGCCCAGAACACGGCGTGGGCCAGGGCGATACCGATGCGGCTGACCAGCAGCATGGCAAAGCTTTGCGACAACCACGACAGCAGGTGGCTGATGATGAACACCAGGAACACCAACAACAGCAGGCGCCGGCGCTCGATGTTGCGGGTAAGCAGCATCATCGGCAGCGAAGCCAGCGCCACCACCCAGGCATAGATGGTCAGCATCAGGCCGACCTGCGCGGTGGTCATGTCGAAGCTGCGGCCGATGTCGCTGAGCAGCGCTACCGGGACGAACTCGGTAGTATTGAAGATGAAGGCCGCCAGGGCCAGGGCAATCACGCTCAGCCAGCTGCCGCCACCCGCAGTCGGGGGCAGGTTGGTGGGGATGGGTCCGTTCATGGGCTGGAATCTGTTCTCCGCAGGCAAGGCGAAAGGACGCGCGTCAGGGGCCAAGTATCGGCCGCGCTGAGGCACGGGTTTGTTATTGGAAGGAATGCCCGCATGGTACGCGTCACGCCGGGGCCTCACAACCTTGGCAGCCGGCCCCCCCCCTGGCGGCCGAGGCGCAAGGCCCTCGCTGTACCGGCGCAGGTGGCCGGTACAGGCCAGCATCAGCCCTGCAGGGTTGCCATGTCGATGACGAAGCGATACTTCACATCACCGGCGATCATGCGCTCATAGGCTTGGTTGATGTTGCGAATGTCGAGCATCTCGATATCGCAACGAATGTCGTGGGCGGCACAGAAATCCAGCACTTCCTGGGTTTCGGCGATACCGCCAATCAGCGAACCGGCCAGCACCCTGCGCTTCATCACCAGGTTGGCGGCATGTACGGCCGGGGCGATCGGTTCGATCAGGCCGACCAGGATGTGCACGCCATCGAACTTCAGCGTCTCCAGGTACGGATTGAGGTCGTGCTGCACGGGAATGGTGTCGAGCAGGAAGTCGAAACGGCCCGCCGCCGCGCGCATCTGTTCGGCATCGGTGGACACGATCACATGGTCGGCACCCTGGCGGCGGGCTTCCTCGGCCTTGGCCTGGGAGCGGGTGAACAGCGTCACTTCGGCGCCCAGGGCCTTGGCCAGCTTGATGCCCATGTGGCCCAGGCCACCCATGCCGAGAATGCCGACCTTGTGGCCGGGACCGACGCCATGGTGCTTGAGCGGCGAATAGGTGGTGATGCCTGCGCAGAGGATCGGCGCCGCGCTGGGCAGGTCCATGCCGGCCGGGATGCGCACCACGAAGTGCTCGCTGACCACGATGCTGCTGGAGTAGCCACCCATGGTATTACTGCCGTCGACCCGGTCCGGGGTGGCGTAGGTCATGGTCGGGCCTTCGAGGCAGTATTGCTCCAGGTTCTTGGCGCAGGCCTCGCAGTGGCGGCAGGAGTCGACCATGCAACCGACGCCGACCAGGTCGCCGACCTTGTGCGAGGTGACCTGGCCACCCACGGCGGTGACCCGGCCAATGATCTCGTGGCCGGGCATCAGCGGGTACACGGCAATGCCCCATTCGTTGCGCGCCTGGTGGATGTCGGAATGGCAAACGCCACAGTAGAGGATCTCGATGGCGACATCGTCCGGGCGCGGGGCGCGGCGCTCGAAGGTCATGGGGGCCAAGGGGCTGGTCGGGGTTTGGGCGGCGTAACCGATGGCGGTGTACATGAGGGACCTCACAGGGAAGTGAAACGATTCAGGTTGCACATTCTGCTCGCCCTCGCCCTGCCCGCACACGGCTGATCCTCCGGTATCCATGCCTGATTCTCCGAACCTGCCAGCAACCATCTGGCGCTGACCTGCCAATCTGCGATGATGCAACTGTCTGATTCTCTGCCCTGGTTCATCATGCAACTGACCCGCCACGTCGACGCCAATGCCCCGCTGTGCTCGCTGATCCGCAGCCTGGCCACCCGCCCGGGGTTCGTGCCCACGCACCTGCCCCAAGTGCAAGTGCTGAGCTGGGACCACTATGTGGCCAGCAGCCCGCAGATCTACGAGCCGAGCCTGATGATCCTGGCCCAGGGCAGCAAGCTGGCGCGCCTTGGCCCGCGCACCCTGGAATACGGTGCCGGCCATTACCTGGTGCAGGCGCTGTCGGTGCCGTTCATGTGCGAAACCTTTGCCACCGCCGACGAGCCGCTGCTGGGCGTGGCGGTGGACATCGACCGCGCTGTGCTGGGTGAACTGGTGCAGAGCATGGCACTGGCACCCGACCCGGCAGTGCAGGCGCAAACGCCACAGTCGATGACTTCGGCAGCACTCGATGCACCGATGCGTGAGTCGGTGGAGCGCCTGCTGCAGTGCCTGCAAGACCCTGTGGACGCCAAGGTGCTGGGCCCGGCGCGAGTCCGCGAGGTGTTGTACACCGCGCTACGCGGCCCCCAGGCCGGGGTGCTGCGCGCGCTGGTGGAGCAGCAGGGGCACTTTGCCCGGATCGGCGCGGCGCTCATGCACCTGCGCGAACATTACACCGAGCCGCTGAGTGTCGAGGCACTGGCGGCCTGCGCCAACATGAGCGTGTCGACCTTCCATGAGCACTTCAAACGCTGCACAGACATGGCGCCGATGCAGTACCTCAAGCGCCTGCGCCTGCTCAAGGCGCAGCAGATGCTGATCGGTGAAGGGCTCGGGGTGGCACAGACGGCGCACCGGGTGGGATACCAGAGCACCTCGCAGTTCAGCCGCGAGTACAAGCGCCAGTTTGCCCGCAGCCCTGGGGATGAACTGCCTTACCAGAGCCTGCCGGTCTGACGGGTATTACGGTTTCTGCTGCGCGAGGCTTGGCACAGGCGACAAAAACCAAAGGCGAACACCCCAGGCCCGCAACCCGATTGCCCGACCGGCGTTAATCCGCCAAAGGCCACTGCGCCAGCGGCCAGTATCGCCCTTTGCGCGACTCATACAGGGTGAAATGCCTGGCAGTGAGAAAGAACTCAGGCGCCACGGCCGCTTCCGGGACCTGGCCGCGAAAATCCCGGGACAGGGTCATGTGCGGGCGGTAATCACGGGCCTGCTCTTCGAAGCCCATCGGCAGCAAAGCCTGCTGCAGGGCATAGACCAACTGGCGCAAGGCGATGGGTGTTTCCTGCGGCTCCAGCACCAGCACGTTGGCGCGCTGCCAAGTGTTCAGCTGGTTCAGCAGCAAGCGCAAGGGCGCACCCGGCCGGGCCAGGTTGTCCACTGCCGCGCAGATGGCCGGCACCTGGGCCACCTCCACATCGCCGAGAAACAGCAAGGTCAGGTGGAAGTTTTCGCTGGGCACCGGCTTGCCGCTGCGCAGGTTCAGGCCGCGCCGCCACTGGCTGATCGCACGGCGTTGGGCGTCGCTGACGGGCAAGGCGAAAAACAGCCGTTTGAAGGGGGTGCCACTCGGGCGAATGTCCTGGACCATGTGCACTCCTCACGTGAAACGTTTTTGCGCACGGTAGGCGCCTTACACCAATGTCGACCCGCATCAACGTAACAATAAGTACAAACTACCCCCATGATTGTTTATGCTGGCGAGCTTATGCCATGGCGCATGGCCATTTCTCGACAAGTAACCGTCCATGAAAATTGCACTCGTACTGATCTTCGTTCTCTCGATCGCCTATGTTCACCTGCGCGGTCGGGTACGCCACAAGCTGACCCGTCAGCTGGGCGACCATTCCAGCTTCCTGGCCCCAGTGAACAGCTTCCTGTACCTGTTCTCCAAGCATCCGGCCAAGCCCTACCTGCCGGTCGAGGCGTTCCCCGAGCTGCAGCCGCTCAAGGACCACTGGCAGGAGATCCGCGCCGAGGCCCAGCAGCTGCTGCACGTGGGCGAGATCAAGAAGTCCGATAATTATGACGACGTGGGTTTCAATTCGTTCTTCAAGACCGGCTGGAAGCGCTTCTACCTGAAGTGGTACGGCGAAAGCCACCCATCGGCCATGACCCTGTGCCCGCGCACCACCGAACTGCTGCAAGGCATCGGCACGGTCAAGGCAGCGATGTTCGCCACCCTGCCACCGGGTGCCAAGCTGGTCCGTCACCGTGACCCGTATGCCGGCTCGTACCGCTTCCACCTCGGCCTGGACACGCCGAACGATGACGGTTGCTACATCGATGTGGACGGCGAGAAGTACTCCTGGCGCGATGGCGAGGGGGTGGTCTTCGACGAAACGTACATCCACTACGCCGCCAATACCACCGAGCACAACCGCATCATCCTGTTCTGCGACATCGAGCGCCCGTTGAAGTACCGCTGGGCCACCGCGTTCAACCGCTGGTTCAGCCGCAACGTCATGGCCGCCGCCGCCGCCCCCAACGATGCCGGCGACAAGACCGGTGGCATCAACCGCCTGTTCACCCGCATCTACAAGATCCGCGAGCGTGGCAAGGCGCTGAAGAAGCGCAACCGCATGCGCTACTACCTGGAGAAGTGGCTGGTGGTCGCGGCCCTGGTGCTGGTGTTCGTCTATATCTGACCGCACGTCGGTCATTGCTGAAGCGGCCTTGTCTGGCCGCTTCAAGGCTGGCCAGCACTCACGTACAAGTGTCGCTTGCCGCGTTTCGACTAGCATGAAAGCTCCACTCGCAACCTTACCAAGGTGAAGACGATGAGCATGATGGACTGGGACGCCTACCGTAAGCAGTTGATGGCCGGCATCGGCGATCTCAAGCAATTGTCCCCCGACACCGTGGCCGGCTACATGACCGCCAGCGGCGCTGGCGCCAAGACCAACCACCTGGACGCCAAGACCCGCGAACTGATCTCCCTGGCCGTAGCTGTCACGACCCGCTGTGACGGCTGCATCGCCGTGCACTCGCAACAAGCCGTCAAGCACGGCGCCACCCGTGAGGAAATCGCCGAGGCCCTGGGTGTGGCCGTGGCGATGAACGCCGGGGCCGCGCTGGTCTACTCGGCCCGCGCCCTGGATGCGCTGGGCAAGGCCAACGGCTGAAGCCAGACGGCGTCGCCGCCCTTGCGCGACGGCGCCGCGCCACCCAGACTTGGCGGCCTAGCCATTGCAGGAACCGCCATGATCCACATCCGCCCCATGACGCCCGACGACTTCGAGCGTTTCTGGCCGACCTTCCAGGCCATCGTCCAGGCCCGCGAAACCTACGCCTTCGACCCCGCGCTGAACATCGATCAGGCGCGCCAGCTGTGGCTGCAACAGCCACTGCACACGTTGGTGGCCGAAGAAGACGGCGCGCTGCTCGGTTCCTACTACCTCAAGGCCAACGCCGCAGGCCCCGGCGCCCATGTCGGCAACTGCGGCTACATGGTCTGCGAGGCCGCCCGTGGCCGTGGCGTGGCTCGGCTGATGTGCGAGCACTCGCAGAAGCTGGCACGCCAGGAGGGGTTCCTGGCGTTGCAGTTCAATTCGGTGGTGGCGAGCAACGAGGTGGCGGTGGCGCTGTGGACCCGGCTCGGCTTCGAGACCGTGGGTCGCCTGCCCAAGGCCTATCGCCACGCCCGCCTGGGGTTGGTCGACTGCCTGGTGATGTACAAGTGGCTGGCCGATGAGCCGGTGGTGGAGAAGCCAGCCTTGCTGATCGGGCGCAAGAACATCGAGGCGCGGGTGTCGCGCCGCCGCGGGCGCTGACACGCGTATTTGACGCGCTGGCCATTCGATGGTCAGATGCGCGCCAGTTTCAGGTGTCCTGCGCCGCCGTGCGCAGGGTGAAACGGGAAGCCGGTGCGTCGTGGTTCACGACAAGTCCGGCGCTGCCCCCGCAACGGTAAGCGAGCGATGCCTTCGACACACCACTGTGCGCCAGCATGGGAAGGTGAAGGCCTCACGCCCCTCGCAAGCCCGGAGACCGGCCTGGAGCTTCACTTGGCAACCCGCGGTGGGCGGGCGCAGGCCGGTATCCGCGTGCGCCTGCGTACGGGGTGCGCCGTTGCGTGTTTTCCACCGGGATCCATTCATTCCTGCAGCAGTGGAACGACATGTCCCGACTCATCAAGCTTCACCCCTTGGCGGCCTGCCTGGCCGTTACCTTGCCAGCCCTGGCCGAAGAGCCCGTGCTGAACCTGCCCTCGACGGCCATCACCGATACCCCGGACCTCCAACGCGTCGACCTGGCCACGCCGACCGTGGCCGGTTCCCGGTTGAACCTCAGCGCCCTGGAAACCCCGGCCAGCACCAGCAGCATCAGCGCCGGGCAAATCGAGCAACGCAACAACCAGACCGTGCAGGACGCCGTGACCCGCTCACCCGGCATTACCTTCATCGGCAACCCGGGCGATGGCGGTACAGGCCTGTCGGCACGCGGATTCACCGGCCATGGCTCGGTGATGACCCTGTTCGACGGCGCGCGCCTGTACACCGGGGCCGGCACTCAGACCTTCCCGGTCGACCCGTGGATGGTCGAGCAGATCGACGTGATCCGTGGCCCGGCTTCGGTGCTGTATGGCGAAGGCGCGACGGGCGCGGTGATCAATGTGATCCCGAAAAAGCCGTTCACCGGCGACATCCACAACCGCCTGCGCCTGGGCTACGGCTCATGGGACCGCCAGCAGCTTGGCCTGGACAGCGGCGGCAGCCTGAGTGAACGCCTGAGCTACCGCCTGACCCTGAACCAGCAGGCCGGCAACGGCTGGGTCGACCGCACCGGCTCACGCAGCCTCGCGCTTAGCGCCGCACTGCGCTTCGACGCCAGCGACGACCTGAGTTTCACCCTCGCCCACGAGCGCGGCGACGCCCAGCCGGCCAACTACTACGGCACGCCGCTGATCGACGGGCATTACCGCAGCAGCCTGCGCAAGAAGAACTACAACATCCACAACGACGTGCAGCGCTACCACGACGAGTGGACCCGCTTCTCCACCGACTGGGCGGTCAATGACCAGCTCAGCGCCAGCAACCAGCTCTACTACATCAAGAGCCGTCGCCACTGGCGCAATGCCGAGAACTACAGCTGGGACGCCGACCGCGAGCAACTGGAGCGCCAAAGCTACCTGGAGATCAAGCACAACCAGGAGCAGATCGGCGACCGCCAGACGTTCACCTTCGACCACAGCCTGTTCGGCCTGGCCAGCAAGACGCTGGTCGGTGTCGAATACAACAAGGTGCGCTTCAACGTCGACAGCAATCGGCCGTACAACGACGTCGGCAGCGACTACATCGACCCGTGGCAGCCGACCCCGGGCTGGTTCCACAGCGACTCGCCAACACGCCCGCAAACACTGTCCACCACCCACACCTTTGCCCTGTTCGCCGAGAACCGTCTGCAGCTCACCGAGCGCCTGTCGCTGGTGACCGGCGTGCGCCGCGACCAGAACCACATCGACCGCGACAACCTGATCGATGGCAGCCGCAGCGACCGCAGCCTGCAAGGCGGCAACTGGCGGGCCGGGCTGGTGTTCGCCGTCACCGACGACCTGTCGCTGTATGGTCAGTACTCCACCAGCGAGGACGGGGTGGATAACCTGGTCAGCCTCAGCCCGACACAGATGCACTACGACCTGACCGAGGCGAAGCAGACCGAGTTGGGACTCAAGCAACGCTTCTGGGAAGGCCGTGGCGAGTGGACGCTAGCCGCGTTCCATATCGTCAAGAAAAAGCTGCTGCTGGACGACCCAATCACCCACGAGGCGCAGCAGGCCGGGCAACAGACGTCCGATGGCCTTGAGGCATCGCTGGAACTGGCGCTCGGGCAGCAGTGGCAGGTGTCGGCCAATGCGTCGCTGGTGCGGGCGCAGTACGATGATTTCGACGAAGTGGTCGACGGCGTGGCCCAGGACCGTGCCGGCAACCGCCCGGCCAACGTGCCGCGGCGCACGGCCAACCTGTGGTTGACCAAAGGCTTCGGCCAGCAGGTGGAAGCCGGGATTGGTGCGCGGTACGTGGATGAGCGCTATGCCGATTCGGCCAATGGCCAGCGTGCGCCGGGGTTTACCGTGGTCGATGCCAACATCGGCTGGCAGGTACTGCCGGATGTGCGTTTGGGGTTGCAGGTGAATAACTTGTTCGACCGGGAATACGTGGCGTCGGTGTTCAGTGGCGAGCAGTGGGTGATGGGGGCGCCGCGCTCGTATTTCGCCACCGTGGATCACACCTTCTGAGCTGATGACCTCTTCGCGGGCAAGCCCGCTCCCACAGGTTATGTGCCAGGCCTGGGACCTGCGCAATCCCTGTGGGAGCGGGCTTGCCCGCGAAGAGGTCGGTACAGGCAATACAAAAACCCCTTTCATAAGCAAATTAAATAGTTATAAGATAACGTTTCATTTGACATTCATTCCTGCTTGCGACCACCTTCCATGACCAGCGCCTCAGCCACCCCCACCCTGCTCACCCAGCGCCTGCAGAGCATCGATGCCCTGCGCGGCCTGGTGATCCTGTTCATGCTCCTCGACCACGTGCGCGAAACCTTCTTCCTGCACCGCCAGGTCAGCGACCCGATGGCCATCGATGCCACCGACCCTTCGCTGTTCGCCAGCCGTACCCTGGCCCACCTGTGCGCCCCGGTGTTCGTCCTGCTCACCGGCCTGTCGGCCTGGCTGTATGGCGAGAAGTACCAGGGCCGCCGCGATGTCTCGGCGTTCCTGTTCAAGCGGGGGCTGTTCCTGGTGGTGCTGGAGTTCACCCTGGTCAACTTCGCCTGGACCTTCCAGCTGCCGCCGAGCGTGGTCTACATGCAAGTGATCTGGGCCATCGGCGTGAGCATGATCGCCCTGTCGCTGCTGGTGTGGCTGCCGCGCCCTGCCCTGCTCGCCCTGGGCGCGCTGATCATCGCCGGCCACAACCTGCTCGATGGCCTGCACTTCGACGCGCAATCGGCCATGCATGTGCCGTGGGCGATCCTGCATGACCGCGGCTGGCTGGAGGTCTCGGACAACCTGCGCCTGCGCACCTCCTACCCGGTGTTGCCGTGGATCGGCGTGATCGCGCTGGGCTACGGCCTCGGTCCGTGGTTCGCCCGTGGCAGCGACGCTGGCGAGCGCCAGCACCGCCTGCTGGTGGCCGGTGTCGTCGCCCTGCTCGGCTTCATGGTGCTGCGCCTCTACAACGGCTACGGCGAGGCGCCGTGGAGCGGCTACCCGACCGTGACCCAGACGCTGATGAGCTTCTTCAACATCACCAAATACCCACCTTCGCTGCTGTTCCTGGCCCTGACCCTGGGTTGCGGCCTGCTGTTGCTGCGCGCCTTCGAGCGTGCCGGGCCGGCCCGCTGGATCAGCGCCCTGGCGGTGTTCGGCGCAGCGCCGATGTTCTTCTACCTGCTGCACCTGTATGTGCTCAAGCTGCTGTACCTGGCCTGCGTGGCGCTGTTCGGCCTCAACCAGGGCGACTACTTCGGCTTCGACGGCATCGGCGCGGTGTGGCTGGCCGCGCTGCTGCTGGCGGCGGCGCTGTACCTGCCGGTGCGCGGGTTCGCCCGGCTCAAGGCGCGGCGGCGCGACCTCCGCTGGCTGAAGTACTTCTGATTTGGCGTTTCACCCGGCGGCAGGATGGTCTACCATGCCGCCCGCCGGTTTCCACCACGGAATCAATAGGGAATCCCGGGCCCGCCCGACCAAGCGCGCCAATCGGAACTGCCCCCGCAACTGTAGGTGCCGAGCCTGCTCCATCGATGCCACTGGATCCTGATCCGGGAAGGCCGGAGCCGGGCGAGGACGCACCAGTCAGGAGACCTGCCGGCACACATTCACCAACCGGCGGGGTGTCCGGGATGGCCATCCGTGTTGCCCCTGCACATGCAGGGGTTCGGCGATGCCTGTCCGTGCGTTCCTCTCCAGAACTGCCCGACAGGAGATCGCCCAGCATGCTGCCCCGTATCGCCACCTTGCTGGCCGGCCTGAGCCTCACCGGCCTGGCTCAGGCCGCTGCCACCCTCTATCCGCTGACCGTCGACAACTGCGGCGCACCGCTGACCTTTGCCCAGGCGCCTGAGCGGGCGGTCACCATCGGCCAGGCGGGCACCGAGATGCTCTACGCCCTGGGCCTGGGCGACAAGCTGGTCGGCAGCTCGCTGTGGTTCAACAACGTACTGCCCGAATACCAGGCACTGAACGCCAAGGTGCCGCGCCTGGCCGACAACGAGCCCAGCTTCGAAGCCGTGGTCGGCAAGCGCCCGCAACTGGTGGCGGTGCAGTTCGAGTGGATGGTCGGGGCCCAGGGCGCGGTCGCCACCCGTGAACAGTTCAGCGAGTTGAACATTCCGACCTACCTGCTGCCCTCGGACTGCGAAGGCAAGGACAACCTGGTCGGCGCCGATGGCACCCGCCTACAGGCGTTCCAGGTCGACAGCATCTACAAGAGCGTCAGCCAGCTGGCCGAGATCTTCGACGTGCAGGACCGAGGCGCGGCGCTGAACGCCGACCTCAAAGGCCGCCTGGACAGCGCGAAAAAACAACTGGCGGGCAAGGACCTGTCGAATACCTCGGCACTGTTCTGGTTCTCCAGCGCCGACCTCGGCATCGACCCCTACGTTGCCGGCCGCCAGGGCGTGGCCGACTTCATGCTGCGCACCCTGGGCGTGCACAATGTGGTCGAGTCGACCGAGGAATGGCCGACCGTAGGCTGGGAAACCCTGGCCAAGGCCAACCCGACCTGGCTGATCATTGCCCGCATGGACCGCCGCCGCTACCCCGCCGACGACTACCGGAAGAAGCTCGAATTCCTCCGCCACGACCCGGTGACGAAGCAGATGGATGCGGTAAGGAACAACCGCATCATCATCCTCGACGCCGACGCCATGCAAGCCGGGATCCGCCTGTTCCGCGGCCTGCAGACCTTGTCCTCGGCCTTCGCCAGCGGTGAAGCGGCGCAATGATGAAAGCCTTGCCCTACAGCGCCCTGGCCCTGCTGGCCCTGCTCGCGGCCGTGCTGGCCGGTACTGCCATCGGCGAAACCAACCTGTCGCCACAGGTGGTCTACCAGGTGCTGGCCAACCATCTGTGGCAGGCCGGCTATGCGGTCGACCCGATCGACGCCGGCATCGTCTGGAACTACCGCCTGACCCGCGCCCTGGTCGCCGCTGCCTGCGGGGCGGGGCTGGCGACCTGCGGGGTGATCCTCCAGGCGCTGCTGCGCAACCCGCTGGCCGAGCCCTACCTGCTCGGGCTGTCCGCCGGCGCGTCGACGGGCGCGGTGCTGGTTGGCCTGCTGGGCCTGGGCAGCGTCGCCCTGAGCATGTCCGGCGGCGCCTTCATCGGTGCCCTGGCGGCCTTTTTGCTGGTGCTGCTGTTGGCCCGTGCGGCCGGGCCGGGCAACAACAACGCCCAGGTCATCCTCGCCGGTATCGCCGGCTCTCAGCTGTTCACGGCCCTCACCGCTTTGCTCATCACCAAGTCGGCCACCGCCGAACAGGCACGCGGCATCCTGTTCTGGCTGCTGGGTAACCTCAGTGGGGTGCGCTGGCCGTCGGTGTGGCAAGCATTGCCCGTGGCGCTGTTCGGCCTGGCGGTGTGCCTGTGGCACCGCCGGGCGCTGGATGCCTTCACCTTCGGCGCCGACTCGGCGGCTTCGCTGGGCATCGCCGTGCGCCGCACGCAGTTGCTGCTGATCAGTTGTGCGGCACTGGTAACGGCAGTGATGGTGTCGATCGTCGGCGCCATCGGTTTCGTCGGCCTGGTCATTCCCCACGCCCTGCGCCTGTTGCTCGGCCCTGGCCACAGCCGCCTGCTGCCGGCCAGCGCCCTGGGGGGCGCGTTGTTCCTGATTGCCGCCGATGTGCTGTCGCGCACGCTGATCGGAGGCCAGGTGATCCCGGTCGGCGTGGTCACCGCATTGATCGGCGCGCCCGTGTTCGCCCTGATCCTGGTCAGCCGCCGGGGGCGCCCATGACCGTCATGCATACCGCGCAAGTCGCACCACTCGCCTGCAGCGGGCTGGGCCTGCAGCTGTCAGGCAACAGCGTGCTGAGCAACATCGACCTCAGTGTGGCGGCCGGTGAAACCTTGGGCATCGTCGGCCCCAACGGTTCAGGCAAATCGTCCCTGCTCAAATTACTGGCCGGGCTGCGCACGCCGAGCAGCGGCAACGTGCAGTTGCTCGGCGAGCCGCTGGCACGCCTGCCACGCCGGCGCGTCGCCCAGGCGTTGGCGCTGGTCGAGCAACAGGCCGACACCCTCGACGCGATCAGCGTGTTCGACGCCGTGGCCCTGGGGCGCACGCCCTGGCTGTCGGCGCTGGCGCCGTTTTCCCGGGAAGACCGGGCCATCGTCGAGCAGGCCCTGGCCGACCTCGACGCCACGCACCTGCGTGAACGGGCCTGGCGTTCGCTGTCCGGCGGCGAGCGCCAGCGCGTGCACATTGCCCGCGCCCTGGCCCAGCGCCCGCAGGTACTGCTGCTCGACGAACCGACCAACCACCTCGACATCCAGCACCAGTTGAGCCTGCTGCAGCAGGTACAGGCGTTGCCGGTGACCACCCTGGTGGCCCTGCACGACCTCAACCAGGCGCTGACCTGCGACCGTGTGGCGGTGCTCGACCAGGGCCGCCTGGTGGCCCTCGGCAAGCCGCTGCAGGTGCTGACCCCCGAGCGCCTGCTGAGCACCTTTGGCGTGCACGCCCACTACCTCACCGACCCCTTCGACGGCGCGCGCATCCTGCGTTTCCGCGCCCCCTGAACCAGGACCTTGCCGCCATGTCGTTGCGCCCCGCCGCTCTGCTCGCCTTGCCCCTGGCAACTCTCGCCCCGTTTGCCCAGGCAGATTCGGCGCAGTCACAAAGCAACGGCTTCGTCGAAGACAGCAGCTGGAGCCTTCTCAACCGCACGGTCTACGACCAGCGTGACTACAAGCACGGCGGGCGTAACAGCGGCGCGCGCAATGCCTACAAGCCACGCAGCGAACGTAACGGCCTGGCCGAGGAATGGGCCTACGGCCTGATGGGCACGTTCCAGTCCGGTTTCACCCAGGGCCTGATCGGCGTCGGCGTCGATGCCCACGCCTATCAGGGCATGCAGCTCGACAGCGGTGGCGGCCGTGCCGGCAAGGCGCGCCTGCTGAGCCTGGACAACGACGGCCATCCCAAGAGCGAGTACAGCCGGGGCGGCGCGGCGCTGAAGCTGCGGGTATCCAATACCGTGCTGTCCTGGGGCGAACAGCGGGTGAAGACGCCGGTGTTCAGCTCTTCGGACAGCCGCCTGCTGCCCGAGACCGCCACGGGCCTCTTCCTGACCAGCAGCGAGATCGACAACCTCAAGCTGGTTGCCGGCCACTTCAACGAAAGCACCGACCGCAACGCTTCCAGCCACGACCAGGGCTTCGTGGTGAACTACTCCGACGGCCGCCAGGGCAACAGCTTCGAGCTTGCCGGCCTGGTATGGAACCCCGGTGCTGCCTTCAGCGGCAGCCTGTACACCTCGCGCTACGAAGACACCTGGAACCAGCACTACCTCGGCAGCACCTTGACCCATGCCATGGACGACCGCCGCAGCCTGAGCCTGGACCTCAACCTGTACCGCACCACCGACACCGGCAAGGCGTTGTCCGGGCGCATCGACAACACCACCTGGAGCCTGGTCTCACGCTACAATCAGGGCCCGCACAGCTACAGCCTCGGCTGGCAGCAAGTGGATGGCAACACACCGTTCGACTACGTCACGCGTGGGGCAATCTACATTGCCAATGCCGTGCAGATGTCCGACTTCAATGCACCGAATGAAAAGTCATGGCAGGCGCGCTATGACTTGAACATGGGTGGCTACGGCATTCCGGGGCTGAACCTGACTGCCCTGTATGTACGCGGTTTCGATATCGACGGCACCCATGTCGACCCCAACGGCGGCTATGCGTACCTGGGGTATGGCAAGGGTGGCAAGCACTGGGAACGTGACCTCGAGGCACGCTATGTGGTACAGGGTGGCAAGGCCAGGGGCACCACCTTCTCGCTGCGGCACAACGTGCACCGCGGCAACACGGCGCAGGCGGAGCTGGATGGCAATCAGATCCGCCTGGCAGTTGAATGGCCATTGTCAGGCAGTTTCTGACAGTCATTGCCACACCGCTATAATCCCCTCTCGGAAACACCCGCCCAAGGCCACCCCATGCCCCGCATCCAGAAGTTGCTGCTCCCCCTGCTGATCACCGCCGCCCTCGCCGCCTGCGACCAGAAGCCCAGCCGCGAAGAGCAGATCCTGGCCAACCTGCCGTTGCAGGAAGCCTACGACCACAATATCGAGCGCATGGCTGCACTGCTCACGCGCACCCACCCGCAGCTGGATGCGGCCACCATCAGCAACGTCCTGCGCAAACACCTCACCGTCGAGGACCAGCGCCAGGACCTGTTCAAGCTGTATAGTGAAAAGAACTTCAGCGACGCTGAGTTCGCGACCATCGTCGCCGCCACCCTCGACCCGGCCAAGGCCAAGGCGCTGGAAGAGACCGAGGAAGGCAAGCGTCTGAGCGACAAGCTCACCGGCCTGATGCGCGAAACGGCGCGGGATGCAAAGGTCCAGGCCGTGGCCGAGCAGCGCATGCAGCAGGTCGAGGATGAACTGCAAGCCCTGGAAAAATCGGGCTCCTGAACCTGGATTGATACTTCCGGAGACTTGCCATGCCCCGTCTGGGCTTTGCCTGCATGTACCGCCACCCGCACCGCAGCCTGTCGGTCAAAGCGCTGGAGGCCATCGAGCGCACCTTCAACCCACGCACCACAACCCTGCGCTGGCTGTCCGGCGCCAGTGCCGAAGCGGCCCGATCCAAGCTGCTGGAACTGGTGCAGCACAACCTCGACGCCCAACTGCGCCTGCTGGCCTACGTCAGTGAATTGCCGCCGATGCTGCGCATGGTGCGCCTGAGTAGCGACCTGCTGCCGCTTTACAGCCACCCCAGCGTCGGGCCGCTCTATCGCGACAGCGAGTTCCAGGCCTTGATGGCCGAAGGTTTTGCCGCCATCGGCAAGCTGGCTCGGGACCATGATCTGCGCCTGTCATTTCACCCCGGCCAGTACTGTGTGCTCGGCTCGGACCGCCCCGAGGTGGTGGAAAACAGCCTGGCCGAATTTGAATACCACGCCGACATGATCCGCATGATGGGCTTCGGCCAGCGCTTTCAGGACTTCAAGTGCAATGTGCATATCGCCGGGCGCCTCGGCGCGGCCGGTGTGCGCCAGGTATGGCCCAGGTTGTCGCAAGTGGCACGCAATGTGATCACCTTCGAGAACGACGAGAATACCTATGGCGTCGACGACTGCCTGGCACTGGCCGACCTTGCGCCCGTCGTGCTGGACATCCACCACTGCTGGATACACGAGGGTGACTACATCGACCCGCACGACCCACGCGTGGCAAGGATCATCGACAGTTGGCGCGGTGTGCGGCCGACCATGCACTACTCGCAACCGCCCGAGCACCTGCAAGCACTCGGCTTCGCGGCAGACAGCAAGCTGACCATCCCGAAGCTGCTGGAAAAGGTCAACAAACGCGACCTGTACATGCACAGCGCGCAGATGTGGAACGACTGGACCAACCGCTACGCCCTGCAGTTCCTCGACCGCTTCGACATCATGTTCGAAGCCAAGGACAAGAACCTGGCGACCCTGGATTTCTACCAGCGCCATGTCGAGCGGGCTTGACCGCCAGAACAGCGCAGTAGACCGCTTGCGGTTCGACAAAGATGAACTTAACTAGTGTTTCAACTTTTGTCATAAATCTGTCGTGTTCCAGTCATAGGATTGACCCCAACCTGACATTTTCACTTCATGGATGAGCGTCTCATGCGTCGTGTGGTTTTCAATCAGAAAGGTGGCGTGGGCAAGTCGAGCATCGCCTGCAACCTCGCCGCGGCCAGCGCCGCCGAAGGCTATCGCACATTGCTGGTCGACCTCGACCCGCAGGCCAACGCCACCTGTTACCTTACCGGGCTGACCGACGACGCCATCCCTGCCGGTATCACCGACTTCTTCCGCCAGACCCTCTCGCCTGCCACCGCTGCCGGCAAGAAGCACCGCGTGGCGATCACTGAAACCCGCTACGACAACCTGCACCTGGTGACCGCCAGCCCCGACCTCAGCGACCTGCAGAGCAAGCTGGAAAGCAAGTTCAAGATCAACAAGCTGCGCAAGCTGCTGGCCGAGCTGGGCGAGGACTACGAGCGGATCTACATCGACACCCCACCCGCGCTGAACTTCTACACCTTCAGTGCCCTGGTGGCCGCCGAGCGCCTGCTCATCCCGTTCGACTGCGACAGCTTCTCGCGCCAGGCGCTGCTCAGCGTCTTGGCCGAGGTCCAAGAACTGCGCCAGGATCACAACCCGGCGCTGCTGGTGGAGGGCGTGGTGGTCAACCAGTTCGCCGGGCGCACCGCGCTGCACCAGACCCTGGTCGATCAGTTGCGCGACGAAGGCATGCCGGTGCTGCCGGTGTACCTGAGCAGTTCGATAAAGATGCGCGAGTCGCACCAGGTTTCGGTACCGCTGGTGCACATGGCGCCACGCCACAAGCTCGCGCAGGAATTCGTCGACCTGCTGGACGTGCTCGAACGCGCTGCCTGAGCTGCGACAACCTGTCACGGCCAGGCACTACCCCGCCATTCGTCCGGGTGATAGATTCGCCGCCATGAAAATCACCCGGCACACCCGCACCCTGACTGCCTGGACGCTCTATGCCAGCGTCCTGTTCAGCCTGTTGCTGTGTGGCCTGCACCATGGCCAGATGGGCGGCCTGCGCCTGGCCGGCCTGGAAGGCGGGTTCTGCTCGATCAACAGCGAGCACGGCGTGGCCATCGACCTCGACGGCGCCGGTAGCGACCAGCACATGGCCCAGCTCGACTGCCCGGTGTGCTCTTCGTTCGGCCTGGCCGTGCCACTCGCCAGCGGTGGCTGGTCGTTCAGCCCGGCACAAGCCACGGCCACTTCGCCCATCGTCGTGCGCAGCTGGGCACAACCGCCGCCCCGTTACCAACGCCCTGCCCTCACACCCCGCGCACCACCCGCCGTCCTCCCCGCAGCCGTTATTCATTTCGCCTGACTTCAGCCGGGCGCGCCTGCCTGCGTGCTCGCCGTCAGCCATGACCTTTGCGTGGAAGACCCAACAACATGCTTCGCAATACCTCCCTGGTGCTCCTCATGGGCACCTGCACCTTCGCCTGGGCGGACGATGCCGCCGTCGAACTCAACGCCACCACCATCGACGGCGAGCGCGATGCGCCCTCCGGCGTGCAACTGGACCAGCCGATCAGCACCGGCTCGCGGCTGGGCCTCACGGCGCGGGAAACACCCGCGTCGGTGAGCGTCTCGGACCGACGCATCATCGAGGAACGCGGCGCCAAGGACAGCCAGGACGTGATCAACGCCATGACCGGCGTCAACGCGTCGGCCAACCCGGGCTATGGCGGTTTCGTCAGCTACCGCGGCTTCACCCAGAACCAGGTGACCCAACTGTTCAACGGCATCAACCTCGGCTACAGCAGCGCCACCCGGCCAGTGGACGCCTGGGTGCTGGACCGCGTCGAACTGCTCGGCGGACCGTCGTCGTTCCTGCATGGCGCAGGCGCAGTGGGCGGCTCGATCAACTACATCACCAAGACCGCCAGCCGCGACCAGCAGATCATCGATGGCCGCGTGCGCTATGGCAGTTACGACGACTCGGAAGTGGCGTTCGGCATCAACCAGGCACTGGCCAGCAACCCGGTCGATGCCCGCCATTTCATGCGCCTTGACTTCAGCCACACCGGCAGCAATGGCTACATCGACCGCAACCAGCGCAAGACCGACAGCCTGGCATTTTCCCTGCTCAGCGACCTGACGCCCGACCTGACCCACACCCTGGCGCTGGAATACCAGGAGGACCGCGAAGACAGCCCCTACTGGGGGGCGCCGATCCTGCCGGGGCGCAGCACCCTGAAAATCGACGACAGCCGCCGCTTCGACAACTACAACGTCGGCGATGGCCGCTACGAGCAGCGGGTGCGCTGGCTGCGCTCGATGCTCGATTACCAGCTCAGCGACGGCACCAGCCTGCACAACACCCTCTACCACTACAGCGCCCAGCGAGACTACCGCAACGTCGAGCGCTACAGCTACACCCGCGACGGCAATGTGCAGCGTGCCAGCCCTTACCTGCAGCGCCATGAACAGAGCGTGCTGGGCGACCGCATCGAGCTGCGTCACGACCACCAGCTGTTCGGCCTGGCCAGCCAGTGGTCGCTGGGCCTGGACTACTCGCACATGCGCCAGAGCGTATACCCGACGTCCGGAAACTGGACCGATGTGGTCGACCCGGACCACTTCGACCCCGGCAGTTTCTACGACACCCCCGGGATGAACGCCGGGCTGACCAAGCAGCGCCGGCATGTCACCAGCAACCGCGCCGTGTTCGCCGAGAACCGCCTGCAACTGACCGAACGCCTGGCCCTGCTCACCGCCCTGCGCTACGACTACCTGGACATGGAAGTAACCAACTACGGCGCGGTGACACCGACCTCGCCAACGTTCTTCGAGCGGCGCTGGGAACCGCTGTCCGGGCGTATTGGCCTGACCTACGAGCTGACGCCGTCGGCCAGCCTCTACGCCCAATACAGCACCGCCGCCGACCTGCCGGCCGGTTCGCTGGCGGCGGCCACCTACGCCAATGTCGGCACCTTCGACCTGTCCAAGGGTGAGCAGTGGGAAGTGGGCAGCAAGTTCGACTTCCTCGAAGGGCGAGGCGCGGCGACCGTTGCCCTGTACCAGATCGTGCGCAAGGACTTTGCCGTGCGCGATTCGAGCAACCCCAACCTGACAGTCCAGGCCGGGCAGCAGACCTCGCGCGGCATCGAGCTGTCCGGGCGGCTGCAGGTCACGCCGAAGCTGCTGGCCGAGGGCAACTACGCCTATGTCGACGCGCAGTACGACGCGTTCAACGAAGCGGTCAACGGCGTATCGGTTTCGCGCAAGGGCAATGCCCCGGTCAACGTGCCGGCCAATGTTGCCAACCTCTGGCTGACCTACAGCTTCACCTCGGCCTGGTCGGCGGGGGTGGATGCACGTTATGTCGGCTCGGTGTACGCCGACAACGCCAACACCCTCAAGGCGCCGGCCTACACCTTGTTCGGCACCTTTGCCCGCTACCGGCTGGATGAACACACCACCATCACCGGGCGGGTGCGCAACCTGACCGATGAGGTGTATGCCAAGCAGGCCTATGGGCTGCAGTACTACATGGGGGCGCCGCGGACCTTCGAGGTGGCGGTGGACATGCGCTTCTGACCCTGGGTCCGCGCCGTGGCGGGCGGTCCTAAGCCGACGCCACCGCGCCAATGAAGTTGGCCAGTTCGGCCGTCTGCGGTGCAGCGAACACCTCGCGAGGGTTGCCCACCTCATGCACCTTGCCGTGGTGCATGAACACCAGCTTGTCGCCCACTTCCCGGGCGAAACGCATTTCGTGGGTGACCATGATCAGGGTCATGCCCTCGCTGGCCAGTTGACGCACCACGCCCAGCACCTCATTGACCAGTTCGGGGTCGAGCGCCGAGGTGATCTCGTCGCACAGCAGCACCTTGGGTGACATAGCCAGGGCCCGGGCAATGGCCACGCGCTGCTGCTGCCCGCCAGAAAGCCGGTCGGGGAAGGCATCGAACTTCTCCGCCAGGCCCACCCGTGCCAGCATCTGTTCCGCCAGCTGGCGTGCTTCGCTGCGGCTGGCCTTCTTCACCACCTGCGGCGCAAGCATCACATTCTCACCGACGCTCAGGTGAGGAAACAGGTTGAACTGCTGGAACACCATGCCCACCTTCTGGCGCAAGGCGCGCAGGTCAGCGCGGCTGGCGTCGAGGTATTCGCCATCGACTTCGATCACGCCGTCGCTGATAGACTCCAGGCCATTGAGGGTGCGTAGCAAGGTACTCTTGCCCGAGCCGCTGCGGCCGATGATCGCCACCACTTCACCTTCCTCGACGCTCAGGTCGACGCCTTTGAGCACGTGGTTGTCGCCATAATACTTGTGCAGTGCAGACACTCTAAGCAGGGGCATGCAGCCTCCTTTCCAGGTAACGGGCGCTCAGCGAGAGCGGATAGCAGAGAACGAAGTAACCCAGCGCGACCAGGCCGTAGACCATGAACGGCTCGAAGGTGGCGTTGGCCAGCATGCCGCCGGTCTTGGTCAGCTCGGTGAAGCCGATGATCGAGGTGACCGCCGTGCCCTTGACCACCTGCACCGAAAAGCCCACGGTCGGGGCGACGGCGATGCGCAGTGCCTGCGGCAGGATGACATGCCGCAGTTGCTCCAGGCGGCTGAGCGCCAGGCTGCCGGAAGCTTCCCACTGACCACGCGGGATCGCTTCGACGCAACCGCGCCAGATTTCGGCGAGGAATGCGCTGGTAAACAGGGTCAAGGCAATGGCCGCCGCCATCCAGGCCGACACATCGAGGCCGAACAGGGCAATGCCGAAGAACACCATGAACAGCTGCATCAGCAGCGGGGTGCCCTGAAACAGCTCGATATAGCCCCGCGCCAGGCCGCGCCACAGCGGTTGTTCCGACAACCTCCCGACCAGCACCAGCAGCCCGGCCAGGCCACCGCAGAGGAAGGCCAGCAACGACAGCAGCAGGGTCCACTGCAAGCCGACCAGCAGGTTGCGCAGGATGTCCCAGAAGGTGAAGTCCATCAGCGTCTCCCCATCAGCAGGCGCTGCCCCAGCCAGGCCAGCGACTGGCGCAGGAGAATGGCCATCAGCAGGTACAGCGCGGTGGTCAGCAGGTATGTTTCGAACGCACGGAAGTTGCGCGACTGGATGAAGTTGGCAGCGAACGACAGTTCCTCGGTGGCAATCTGTGAACACACCGCCGAGCCCAGCATGACGATCACGATCTGGCTGGTCAGTGCCGGCCAGACCTTGGCCAGTGCAGGCTGCAGCACCACATGACGGAACGCCTCGAAGCGGTTCATGGCCAAGGCTGCGGCAGCCTCCAGCTGCCCCTTGGGGATGGCCTGGATACCGGCGCGGATGATCTCCGTGGAATAGGCGCCCAGGTTGACCACCATAGCCAGCACCGCCGCCTGCCATTCGCTCAGGCGAATGCCCAGCGCAGGCAGGCCGAAAAAGATGAAGAACAACTGGACGATGAAGGGGGTGTTGCGGATCAGCTCCACGTACAGCCCAAACAGCACATCGAATGGCCGTACATGCCAGGCGCGCACGCCGGCACCCAGCACGCCGATGGCCACGCCCAGCAAGGTGCCGATCGCCGTCAGTTGCAGGGTGAACCAGGCGCCCTTGAGCAGCAGGTCGGCCTGGGCCAACACAGGGGCGAAGTCGAATTCATAGGCCATGGTGACAGGCTCCGGGCGCCGCTCAGAGGTCGGCCGGCAGCGGCTGTTTCAGCCATTTTTCGGCATTGCGGTTCAGGCTGCCGTCCGCCTTGGCGGCGTCCAGCGTGGCGTTGACCTTGTCCATCAGCGCGGGCTCGTTCTTGGCGATCCCGACATAGACCGGCGAATCCTTGAGCTTGACCTTGACCACCGGCACCTTGGCCGGGTTTTTCTCGGCGATGGCGGCCATCACCACGCTGCCGCTGGCGATCAGTTCGACCTGCCCGGAGAGGTAGGCGGCGATGGTCGAGTTGTTGTCCTCGAAGCGCTTGATCACCGCACCTTTGGGCGCCACGGCGCTGAGTTCCATGTCTTCGATCGAGCCGCGGGTGACGCTGATGGTTTTGCCGGCGGTCGCCTCGATACCGGCGATGTCCACCTCGGCCGGGCCGAACACGGCCAGGTAGAACGGTGCGTAGGGCCGGGAGAAATCGATGACGGCGGCACGCTCGGGGTTCTTGCCCAGGCTGGAGATCACCAGGTCGACCTTGCCGGTGGTGAGGAACGGAATGCGGTTGGTGCTGTTGACCGGCGTCAGCGCCAGCTTCACCCCGAGCTTGTCAGCCAGCAGCTGGGCGGTATCGATGTCCAGGCCGCGGGGCTTGAGGTCGGGGCCAACCGAGCCGAAGGGCGGGAAGTCCTGCGGCACCGCTACTTTGAGCACGCCGCGGGCGCTGATGTCAGCCAGTGCATCGGCCTGCGCGGCAGGCAATGCCAGGGCGCCGCTGCACAGCAGAGTGGCCAGGAACAGGGGGCGGAATATCTTCATCGGAGGCCTCGCACAGATTCAGGGAAGGGGCTGCCGGCTGGGCAGTGCAGGGGCCATGCCAGAATGCACCGCAGCGCGCCGGAAAGCGCACACTGAACGGTCTTACTGGTCTGAACAGTTGCCCGGCAGCGGCCTGCACCATGAGCGGCACGCCCCGCTTTCGTGCAGCCGGGCACAACCCTGCGCCAGCGCGGAGCAACGCTTGCCAGCGCACGGTAATCGCCGTAAAAAGCCAAAGTCATCGCCTTCCGACCGGTCTGAACAGCATGCTCGATACCCTCCCCCGCGCCGTCCCCGAACAGGCCTTGCAAGGCATTCGCAAGCTGATTGACGAAGGCGTCTATCAACCCGGCGATGCGCTGCCCTCCCAGCGTGACCTTGCCGAGCAGTTGGGAGTGAGCCGGGCATCGCTGCGTGAAGCGCTGTCGTCGCTCAGTGCCCTGGGCCTGGTCAGCGTGCAGCCAGGCAAGGGCGTGTTCGTACAAGCGCCCGTGCCAGCCGCGTCGGCGTTTGCCTGGCCTTATGCCGAACAGGTCTCGGCCAGTGACACCTTCCAGTTGCGTTACGCCCTCGAAGGCTTTGCCGCCGGGCAGGCGGCACTGGCCCTGACCGCAGACGACATCGATCGCCTGGAGGAAAATGTCGAGGCGATGCATCAGGAGTTGCGTGCGGGCCGCTTCGAAACCGCAGCCCGGCTGGATTTCGCGTTCCACCAGCGGTTGCTGCAAGCCTGCGGCAACCACGCGATGCTGCAGGTGATCACCGCAAGCCAGGAAATCTTCCTCGAGAGCCAGAAGCTGCCCTTCATTCGCCCGGAACGGGCCATGGAAACCTGGCAGGAGCACCGCAAGATCCTCCGCGCCCTGAGCCGTCGCTCGCAGGCGGCCGCGCAGAAGGCGATGCAGGAGCACATCCGCAATGCGGCCTCGCGCACCGGCGTGGTGTTTTCGGTATAACGCCTGCCCGTTGCGGTCGTAACAGACATCCCGATGTCGCCCTGAACGATGCGCCCGCCCCTGCTGCCCGGTCTACTGGCCCTTGATAACAACGATGGCGTGCCTGAGCGCGCCACATTCATACAGGCTGCCTATGGAAACCGGAGAGCTTCCGTATGTCTGCATCGCATGAGGTATCCCCCGCCACCCTGCGCAGGGTCATCGCCGCTTCGGCCATCGGCAACTTCGTCGAATGGTTCGACTTCGCCGTGTATGGCTTCCTCGCCACGCTGATCGCCGGGCAGTTCTTCGCCAGCGAAGATGCCAGCGTGGCCCTGCTCAAGACCTTTGCCGTGTTCGCCGTGGCCTTCGCCTTGCGCCCGCTCGGCGGTATCGTGTTCGGTGCACTGGGCGACCGCCTGGGGCGCAAGCGCATCCTGTCGTTGACCATCCTGCTGATGGCAGGCTCGACCACCCTGATCGGCCTGCTGCCGACCTATGCCAGCATCGGCCTTGCCGCGCCGGCGCTGCTGACCCTGGCGCGCTGCCTGCAGGGGTTCTCGGCCGGCGGTGAATACGCCGGCGCCTGCGCCTATCTGATGGAGCATGCACCGCGCAACAAGCGTGCGTTCTACGGCAGCTTCGTGCCGGTCTCGACGTTCTCCGCCTTTGCCTGTGCGGCGGTGATTGCCTATGGCCTGGAGGCCAGCCTGTCGGCCGAGGCGATGACCGCCTGGGGCTGGCGCATCCCGTTCCTGGTGGCTGCGCCGCTGGGACTGGTGGGTTTGTACCTGCGCTGGCGCATGGAGGAAACCCCGGCGTTTCGCGAGGCCGTCGCCCAAGGCAAGGAACATGAACATTCGCCGCTCAAGGAAACCCTGCGCAACCACGGGCGGGCGATCCGCAACCTGGGCATGTTCATTTCGCTGACGGCGCTGTCGTTCTACATGTTCACCACCTACTTCGCCACCTATCTGCAACTGGTCGGCAACCTGACCCGCGCCCAGTCGCTGCTGGTGACCACCGTGGCGCTGCTGTTCGCTGCCGCCGGTTGCCCGCTGGCCGGAGCCTTCTCGGACCGGGTCGGGCGGCGCAAGACCATTGGCTTCACCTGCCTGTGGGTGATGGTCTGCGTGTTCCCCGCTTACTGGCTGGCCAGTTCCGGTTCGATGTCGGGGGCGCTGCTGGGGGTGATCCTGCTGGCGGTGGGGGCGCTGTGCAGTGGCGTGGTGACCGCGGCGCTGCTGTCGGAAAGCTTCCCGACGCGGACCCGCTACACCGCGTCGGCAATTACCTACAACGTGGCCTATACGTTGTTTGGCGGTACCGCGCCGCTGGTGGCGACCTGGCTGATCGGGCAGACCGGCAGCAGCCTGGCGCCGGCGTTCTACCTGGTGGTGATAGCGCTGGTGGCGCTGGTGGGTGGGCTGGCGTTGCCGGAGACATCGCGGATCTCGTTGCATGACGAATCCGGCACTGATGTGAGCCCTCAGGTCCGCACTTCGGCCTGAGTCACTCTGGGCCGCTTTGCGGCCCTTTCCGACCGGTCCGGCAAGGCCGCACAGGGGTACGCGATCTCTCAGGGAGTAACTGTATTACTCAGTTTCTAAAAATCGGCGCGATCCCTGTGGGAGCGGGCTTGCCCCGCGAAAGGGCCGGTGATGGCACAATATTTTGCAAACAGTTCGCCAAATGCCCAACCGGCACATCACCTAGTGTTGCCCTTGAACCTTCTTCAAGGGGACAACACATGGAACGTGCCCACTCTCATCTCCTGCGTCGTGGTCGTTTCTCTCAACCCGGTGGCTTGTATTTACTGAGACCGGGCGTTGCGCCGGGAAGAGAGTGTGCTGCAAGTAGCGAGGTACATTATTGCCAATCCGATCAGAGCAGGTTTAGTCAGGCATGCTAGGGATTACCCGAATTGGGATGCGATATGGGTATGACGCACCGGCCTGTTCGCGGGGCAAGCCCGCTCCCACAGGTTCATAACCAATGTTCAGACTGTGATCAGCCTGCAGCAGCTCAGTCCCATACTTAACTTCAGGCTGTGATTAGGCTGAAAGAACTCAGTTTCATCATTCAACTCAGGCTATGGTAAGCCTGTGGGCCTTGTGTCGCGAAAGGGCCGCAAAGCGGCCCCGGCTATTTCAATCCTCTTCGCGCCTGTATGCCCATTGATACAAAGCCGGCAACACCAACAGAGTCAACGCCGTCGACGACAGAATCCCGCCAATCACCACCGTCGCCAGCGGCCGCTGCACCTCGGCCCCGGTGCCGGTGGCCAACGCCATCGGAATGAACCCCAACGACGCCACCAGCGCGGTCATCAGCACCGGCCGCAAGCGCGTCAATGCCCCCTCCTCGACCGCCGCACGCACGCCACGCCCTTGCTCTCGCAGGTTGCGAATGAAGGCAATCATCACCAGGCCATTGAGCACCGCCACACCCGACAAGGCAATGAAGCCCACCCCTGCGGAAATCGACAGCGGAATCTCGCGAAGCCACAGCGCCAGCACCCCGCCGGTCAAGGCAAACGGAATCCCGGTGAACACCAGCAAGCCGTCCTTGAGGTTGTTGAACATCATCAGCAGCAATGCCATCACCAGCAGCAGCGCTACCGGCACCACCACCCGCAAGCGCTCGGCCGCCGACTGCAGCTGCTCGAACTGGCCGCCCCAGCGGGTCCAGTAGCCCGGCGGGATCTGCACCTGCTCGAGCAAGGTCTGCTCGGCCTGCTCGACAAACGAACCCAGGTCGCGCCCGCGCACGTTGGCGCTGACCACGACCACGCGCTTGCCATCCTCGCGGCTGACTTGATTCGGCCCCAGTTGCAGGTTCAACGTGGCCACCTGCGACAGCGGGATGAAGCCGATCTGTGCCGCACCGGCTGCAGCGCTGGCCGGTACCGGAATCAGCAGGCTGCCCAGGCCATCGACATCGGTCCGCAGGGTTTCGGACAGGCGCACCACCATGTCGAAACGGCGATCGCCTTCGTACAGCGTGCCCGCCGTGCGCCCGCCGACGGCGATGGCGATGGCGTCCTGCACGTCGCCCACATTCAGGCCATGGCGGGCGGCCTTGTCGCGGTCGATGTCGATGGTCAGTACCGGCAGGCCGGTGGTCTGCTCGACCTTCACTTCCGAGGCGCCGGGTACCTGTTGCAAACTGCCGGCGATCTGCGTGGCGGTGCGGTTGAGCACGTCCATGTCATCCCCGAACACCTTCACCGCCACGTCGCTGCGCACACCGGAGATCAGCTCGTTGAAGCGCAACTGGATCGGCTGCGACAGCTCGTAGTTGCTGCCCGGCACGCTGGCAGCTGCACGCTGCACCTCGGCAATCAGTTCCTCGCGGAGCTTGCCGGGGTCGGCCCACTGCTCGCGCGGGCGCAGCATCACGTAGGCATCGGAGATGTTCGGCGGCATCGGGTCGGAGGCGATCTCGGCGGTGCCGGTGCGGGCAAACACCCGCTCCACCTCCGGCACCTGTGCGATGATCGCCTGCTCCAGGCGCTGCTGCATGTCCACCGACTGCGACAGGCTGGTGCCTGGCACGCGCAACGCCTGCAAGGCAAAATCGCCTTCGCTGAGGCTGGGGATGAACTCGCTGCCCATGCGGCTGGCCATGAGCCCGGACAGCAGCACCAGCCCGGCGGCTGTGGTGAACGCCAGCTTGCGCCGGCCCAGCACCCACTCGAGCACCGGTGCGTAGCGCAGGCGGGCGGTGCGCATGAGCACGCCCTCTTCTTCCTTGACCTTGCCGGTGACGAACAGCGCGATAGCGGCCGGCACGAAGGTCACCGAAAGGATCATGGCGCCCAGTAGTGCCATCACCACGGTGAAGGCCATTGGGTGGAACATCTTGCCCTCGACCCCGGTCAGGGCAAAGATCGGCAGGTACACCACCATGATGATCAACTGCCCGTAGATCAGCGGTCGGCGCGCCTCACGGGCGGCGGCGAACACCTCGTGGAAGCGTTCGGCACGGGTCAGCATGCGGCCATGGCGCTGCTGCGCATGGGCCAGGCGGCGAATGGCGTTTTCGACGATGACCACCGCGCCATCGACGATGATGCCGAAGTCCAGGGCGCCGAGGCTCATCAGGTTGGCACTGACCTTGTTGCTGAACATGCCTGTGAAGGTGAACAGCATCGACAGCGGGATGACCATGGCCGTGATCAGCGCAGCGCGAATGTTGCCCAGGAACAGGAAGAGCACGGCAATCACCAGGACCGCGCCTTCGACCAGGTTCTTCTTCACCGTGGCGATGGCCTTTTCGACCAGGTGGGTGCGGTCATAGACCGTGACCGCCACCACACCCTTGGGCAGGTTGCGGTTGATCTCGGCGAGCTTGGCCGCCACTGCCTGGGACACCGTGCGGCTGTTCTCGCCGATCAGCATGAACACCGTGCCCAGCACCACTTCGCGGCCGTTCTCGGTGGCCGCGCCAGCGCGCAGCTCTTCGCCCAGACCAACCTGGGCAACATGGCTGACGCGGATCGGCGTGCCATCGACACTGGAAATGACGATGTTGGCGATGTCTTCGGCCGAGGCCACCTGCCCCGGCGCGCGGATCAGCAGCTGCTCGCCGTTGCGCTCGATGTAGCCGGCACCGACGTTGGCGTTGTTGCGCTCAAGCGCCGCGATCAGGTCGTTGAGCGTGAGCTTGTAGGCCGCCAGGCGCTTGGGCTCGGGGGCGATCAGGTACTGCTTGGCGTGGCCGCCGATGCTGTTGACCTCGGCGACGCCGGGCACGTTGCGCAGCTGCGGCTTGATGATCCAGTCCTGGATCACCCGCAGGTCGGTCGCCGTGTAAGGCGTGCCGTCGTCCTTGAGCGCGCCCTGCTCGGCCTCCACCGTCCACAGGAAGATTTCCCCCAGGCCCGTGGAGATCGGCCCCATGCCGGCCTCGATGCCTTCGGGCAACTGCTCGCGGGCCACCTGCAGGCGCTCGTTGACCAGTTGCCGGGCGAAGAAGATATCGGTGCCATCGTCGAAGATCACCGTCACCTGCGACAGCCCCGAGCGCGACAGCGAGCGGGTCTGTTTCAGGCCCGGCAGGCCAGCCATGGCGGTCTCGATGGCAAAGGTGATGCGCTGCTCGGTCTCCAGCGGCGAATAGCCCGGCGCGGCGGTGTTGATCTGCACCTGGACATTAGTGATATCCGGCACCGCATCGATCGGCAGTTGCTGGTAGCTGTGGATACCCACGGCAGCCATCAGCATCACGGCGAGCATCACCACCAGGCGCTGCTCGATGGCGAATTGGATCAGGCGTTCGAACATGCAAGCGTCCCCGCAATCAATGGCTGTGCTCGGCTGATGCCTTGCCGAGCTCGGATTTGAGGACGAAGCTGCCAGCGGCAGCCACCTGGGTACCGGCCGCCAGGCCTGAGGTGATCTCCACCTGGCCGGCGTCGCGGCGGCCGGTCTGCACCGGGCGGGCCTCGAAACCTTCGTCGGTGCGAGCGAACACCACGGTCTGTTCCTCCCAGCTCTGCAACGCGCTCTCGGGCACGACGACGGCGGCATTGAAGCGCTCGACATTGACCGCAATGTTGACGAACAGCCCGGGGCGCCATGCGCCGTCAGGGTTGGCCAGGGTGGCGCGCACGGTGGCGGCGCGGTTCTGTTCGCCGAGCAGGCTACCGACGTAGTTGATCTTGCCCTCGACCTCGGCGCCGAGGTCCGGTGCGCTGACGGTCACGCTGCGCCCGCTGGTGACCCGGGCCAGGTCGCGGGGTGCGACGGCGAAGGTGGCCCAGACCCGGCTCAGGTCGGACAAGGTAAAGGCATTGCTGGTCTCGTCGACCACCTCGCCCACGGTCAGGTGCTTTTCTACCACCACGGCATCGAAGGGGGCGCGCAATTCGTAGCGGTTACCGGCACCGGCCGGGCCGACCGCGGCCACCTTCTGCCGGGCATTGGCCAGGGCGATCTCGGCCTCTTGCAAGGCCTGACGCGCTTGCAGGTAGTCCTGCTCGGCGCTGATGCGTTCCTGCCACAGTTGCTGCTCGCGCTGGAAGGTCAGGCGCGCCAGTTCAAGGCGGCGCTGGGCGGCTTGCTGCTCACTGCGCAGGTCGGAGATCTGCTGGCTGGCGATCACCGCCAGCACCTGGCCGCGCTTGACCGCCTGGCCGAGCTCGGCCTGTACCGCCTCGACCACCCCCGGCACCCGTGGCACCACATGGGCAGTGCGGTCTTCATCGAAGCGGATCTCGCCAGGGAAGCTGATGGCGGTGTCCAGTGCCCGTGGGGCGGCGGCGGCCAGCTGGATGCCGGCCGACTCGATCTGGGCGATCGACAGGTGCAGCGCACCTTCCTTTTCCTGGTGCGCTTCACCAGCCTCATCTCTGTCACCGTGGCTGTCTTCGCCATGATCGTCGTGCCGGGGCTCTGCGCTACTGGCTTGGCCATTGCCGGTCTGACCCAGGCTGCCTGTCCAGGCCAGGCCAGCCACGCCGAGAACGGCGATGGCAGCGGCCAGGAGAGCGAGTTTGCGCGGGTTAGCCATTGTTGCTCCTACTGCTCGAAATGTTGCTCAAACCATCCAGGTCGCCGTAGATCCGCTCGACCTGTGCCCGTGCATCGGTTGCCGCGGCCAAGGCCTCGAGGTACAGCCCGCGCGCGTCGATCAAGGTGCGCTGGGCGTCGAGCACGTCGAGAAAGGCGAACTTGCCCATCTCGAAGCCACGGGTGGCGGTGTCCACGGCCTGCTGCGCCGACGGCAGGATGGTGCGGTCGTAGGCCTGCACCTCCTGCATCGCCGTGCGCCATTGATCGACAGCGCTACGGGTTTCGCTGCGCAGGCGCAGTTCCACAGCGTTGCGCAGGTCGCGGGCCTGGTCGGCGCGGCGTGCGGCGGACAGCACGTTGCCCTGGTTGCGGTCGAACAACGGCAAGGGCATCGACAGCCCGACCACGTTGATCCGCTCGCGGTCCTCACGGCTGTACTGGCTGCCGACGCTGACGGTGAGGTTGGGAATGCGCAGGGCCTTTTCCGAGCCCAGCGACGCTTCGCCGCGCTCGACCTGGGCGGCCGCCAGGCGCCACTCGGCGGTCCGTTCGATCTGGCCGAGCAAAGCATCGGCTGAAGGTGCAGCGCCAGGCGACTGGCTGGCCGCCTGCAAGGTGTCGAAGGTCGCCAGCGGACTGCCGGTCAACCGCGCCAGGGCCTGGTAGGCCACCGTGCGCTGGGTTTCGGCACGCCGCACCTCGGCCTGGGCCTGGGCCAGTTGGACCTGGGCGCGGGTGACCTCCACCGGTGACGACTGGCCGGCCGTGACCCGGCCCTGGACTACCCGTAGGCCACGCTCGGTCAGCGCTTGCGACTGCTGCGCCAGTTCCACGCCGGTCTGCGCGCGCAGGGCGGCGTGATACGCCTGGACCACATCGGCGCGCAAGCCATTGCGCTGGCGTTCGAGCTCCAGCTGGGCAATGGCCTGGCCGGCACCAGCCACAGCGATGCGGGCACCGCGCTTGCCGCCCAGCTCCAGTGGCTGGCTGAGGGTGATGGTGCTGGTGCTGGTTTCGCGCCGGGTGTCCTCCATTTCCCAGGCCAGTTCAGGGTTGGGAATCAACCCGGCCTGACGCCGCTCGCCCTCGGCAATGCCGATGTCGCGACCGGCTGCGGCCAGTTCAGGGTTGTTGGCAAAGGCGGCGCTCAGCGCCTCGGGCAGGCTCATGCCTAGCCCGGCCTCGGCGCTGGCGGTGGCCGCCAGCAACAGGCCGAGCAAGGCGATCTTGCGGGGGGTGGGCACTTCGAGAGTCCTCGTCGACAAGCGTTGGCGAAGGACTGTAGAGAGGGCTGGTTATCGAGGCGGTGGCGTGAACATTACAATTGCGTAATCCGGAACGCTGCCGGACAAGTTCGATAATCGCCCACTTTGCCCCCCTGCGACACCTGAGCGGATTGACGTAATTAACCACCCGGTACAAACATAGCGGCATTCAACAACAACAAAGCGATGCCCGTCATGAAGCCCCTTATCCTCGTGCTCAATGGCCCCAACCTGAACATGCTGGGAACCCGCGAACCCGCCCAGTATGGCCACGAAACCCTGGCCGACCTGGCCCAGGGTTGCGCCGACACTGCCCATGCCCACGGCCTGGAAATCGAATTTCGCCAGACCAACCACGAAGGTGAACTGATCGACTGGATCCACGCCGCCCGGGGCCGCTGTGCCGGTATCGTGATCAACCCCGGCGCCTGGACCCACACTTCGGTAGCGATTCGCGATGCCCTGGTGGCCAGCGAACTCCCGGTCATCGAGGTACACCTGTCCAACGTGCACAAGCGCGAGCCGTTCCGCCACCTGTCGTTTGTCTCGTCGATTGCCGTGGGGGTCATCTGCGGCCTGGGCAGCCATGGCTACCGCATGGCCCTGAGCCACTTTGCCGAGATGTTCCAGGAGCCGCGCGCATGAGCCAGCCCGCCATCCTCGCCGGCCTGATCGGCCGTGGCATCCAGCTTTCGCGCACCCCTGCCCTGCACGAACACGAAGGCGACGCCCAGCACCTGCGTTACCTCTATCGCCTGATCGACGCCGACCAGCTCCAGCTGGAAGACAGCGCCCTGGCGCAGCTGCTCGATGCGGCCCAGCACACCGGCTTCACCGGGCTCAACATCACCTACCCATTCAAGCAGGCCATCCTGCCGCTGCTCGATGAGCTGTCGGACGAGGCACGTGGCATCGGCGCGGTGAACACCGTGGTGCTCAAGGACGGCAAGCGGGTCGGCCACAACACCGACTGCCTGGGCTTCGCCGAAGGCTTGCGGCGTGGCCTGCCGGATGTGTCGCGCCGGCGCGTGGTACAAATGGGCGCTGGTGGCGCCGGTTCGGCGGTGGCCCATGCGCTGCTGAGCGAAGGGGTCGGGCAACTGGTGCTGTTCGAAGTGGATGCAACGCGCGCCCAGGCTTTGGTTGACAACCTCAATGGCCATTTCGGCGCGGGTCGCGCGGTACTTGGCACGGACCTCGCGGTCGAAGTGGCCGAAGCCGACGGCCTGGTCAATACCACGCCAGTGGGCATGGCCAAGTTGCCAGGCACGCCGCTCCCGGTGGAGCTGTTGCACCCGGGGCTGTGGGTGGCTGAAATCATCTACTTCCCGCTGGAGACAGAACTGCTGAAAGCCGCACGGGCGCTGGGTTGCCGCACGCTCGATGGCAGCAACATGGCGGTGTTCCAGGCGGTCAAGGCGTTCGAGCTGTTCAGTGGCAAACAGGCAGATGCCGAGCGGATGCAGGCGCATTTCGCCAGTTTCTCCTGACAAACCGCGCCGGCCTCTTCGCGGGTGAGCCCGCTCCCACAGGTACAGCACCGCCTGTGAAAGCCAGGTGATCCTGGGGGAGCGGGTTTACCCGCGAAGAGGCCGGCACAGGTTTACCCTTTCTCATCCAGCAACGCCTTTATCACCTGCTCCTGCCCGGCATAGTCACCCTCGCCAAAGTGCACATGCCGCACCTGCCCCTGCCGGTCGACAAAGTAATGCGCTGGCCAGAACTGGTTACCCCAGGCATTCCACACCTGGTAGTCATTGTCCACCGCGACCGGGTAAGCGATACCCAGGCTGGCCACCTTGCTTTGCAACTGGCTGACATCATGCTCGTAGTCGTACTCCGGCGTATGCACGCCCACCACCACCAGGCCCTGGTCGGCATAGCGCCGTGCCCAGTCGTTGACGTGCGGCAGGCTGCGCTGGCAATTGATGCAGTCCCAGGTCCAGAAGTCCACCAGCACCACCTTGCCCTTGAGCGCCGGGGCGTCCAAGGGTGGCGAGTTGAGCCATTGGCTGGCACCGGCCAGCGACGGCATGCTGCCGTAACTGTCGCGAGCCATCAATTGCCCTCCAGCGAGGCCCAGGCCAACCAGCGCCAAGGCCACGCTCGCCACCTTCAGCAGCCCTCGGCGATCAGTTGTCATGGCAACCGCTCGTGGCGTAGCTGCGGTATTCGACGCTCTGGTACTGGCCTTGGGAGTCGAGGTAGTCCATGCGCGTCTTGACCGGGCCGCAGGCATTGCGCTGGTCGTCTTTCAGCGACAGCACCTTCTTTACATCCAGGTGATCGCCGTAGCGGTACTGCATGACGCTGGCGTCGTTCGTGGACGTGGAACTGGCATTGGCGGCAACGGCACCGAAGCTGAGCACGGCGAACACGCTGGCGCTGGCGATGGTCTTGAAGTTCATGGCATCTCTCCTTGCAACTTTTCAGGAATGGGGATCACTGCTCCCCGGTGAGAGCCATTTCACGCCCGCCAGGTATCTCGAATGTGTCGCCCCGGCCTGTGATCTGCTTCCTGCTGTATCTCCACCCAGCCCAGATACACTGCAATACAAAACCGCACAGGCAAGTCCCTACGCGCTCGGTACACTGCGCCCACTCCCCTTTTGAAAAGGAACGCTGCAAATGGAACATGTCGATCACATCCTGATCGTCGACGACGACCGTGAGATCCGCGAACTGGTCGGCAATTACCTGAAAAAGAGTGGTTTGCGCACCAGCATCGTCGCCGACGGCCGGCAGATGCGCGCGTTCCTCGAGGCCAACAGCGTCGACCTGATCGTCCTCGACATCATGATGCCTGGCGACGACGGCCTGCTGCTGTGCCGCGAACTGCGTGCCAGCAAGCACCGCAACACGCCGGTTCTGATGCTGACCGCACGCAACGACGAGACCGACCGCATCATTGGCCTGGAAATGGGCGCCGACGACTACCTGACCAAGCCGTTCTCCGCCCGCGAACTGCTGGCGCGCATCAATGCCGTGCTGCGCCGCACCCGCATGCTGCCACCGAACCTGACCATCAGTGAAAGCAGCCGCCTGCTCGCCTTCGGCCAGTGGCGCCTGGACACCACCGCCCGCCACCTGCTCGACAGCGAAGGCACGCTGGTGGCGCTGAGCGGCGCCGAATACCGCCTGTTGCGGGTGTTCCTCGACCATCCGCAACGGGTGCTCAGCCGCGAGCAGTTGCTGAACCTGACCCAAGGCCGCGAGGCGGACATCTTCGACCGCTCCATCGACCTGCTGGTCAGCCGCCTGCGTCAGCGCCTGGGCGACGATGCCCGAGAGCCGAGCTGCATCAAGACCGTTCGCAGTGAGGGCTATGTGTTCTCGCTGGCCGTGCAACTGCTCGAGTCACCGGCATGAAATGGCCGCGCACCCTCGCCTCACGCCTGGCACTGATCTTCTTCACCGGGCTGGTGCTGGCCTATGGCTTGTCGTTCAGCCTGCAGGCATACGAGCGCTACATCAGCAGCCGCTCGATGATGCTCAGCAACCTCGAGCAGGATGTGGTCACCTCGGTGGCCATCCTCGACCGCCTGCCTGCCGCCGAGCGTGCAGCCTGGCTGCCGAGGCTGGAGCGGCGCACCTATCGCTACCGGCTGGACGAAGGCTTGCCGGGTTCAGCGATGCCGAGCACCGATCCTCCCATGGCTGCCGAATCGATCGTCAAGGCCATCGGTGCCCAGTACCCGCTGACCTTCCAGGACATTCCCGGCCCCAACGCCCACTTCCAGGCCCACCTGCGCCTGGCCGATGGTGCGCCACTGACCATCGATGTCACGCCTGCACCCGTCCCGGTAGCGCGCTGGTTGCCGCTGGTTCTGCTGATCCAGCTGGCGGTACTGCTCTTCTGCACCTGGCTCGCCGTGCGCCTGGCCATCGGGCCGCTCACCCGCCTGGTCCAGGCAGTGGACACCCTCGACCCGGACAAGCCTGGCGTGCTGCTGGATGAGAGCGGCCCGCGCGAGGTCAAGTACGCCGCCGTGGCGTTCAATGCCCTGCAGGCACGCATCGCCGCCTACCTCAAAGAGCGCATGCAGTTGCTTGCTGCCATTTCCCACGACCTGCAAACACCGATCACGCGCATGAAACTGCGGGTCGAGGTGATGGACGACAGCGTCGAGAAAGACAAGCTCTGGCATGACCTGGACGCCATGGAGCACCTGGTCCGCGAAGGCGTGGCCTACGCTCGCAGCATGGACATCAACACCGAGGCGCCCTGCCGGATCAACCTCGACGCCTTCCTCGACAGCGTGGTGTTCGACTACCAGGACAGTGGCGCCCAGGTGGAACGCCAGGGCGCTACCGGCAGTCTGCTGGAAACGCGCCCGCATGCTTTGCGCCGTGTGCTGGTGAACCTGGTGGACAATGCGCTGAAATTTGCCGGCAAGGCGCAGCTTGAAGTCAGCCGCGAGCGGGGCAAGACGCTGATTCGGGTCCTCGATGAAGGCCCGGGGATACCCGCCGATGAGCTGGACGAGGTACTCAAGCCGTTCTACCGGGTTGAAAGCTCGCGCAATCGCAGTACCGGCGGCACTGGCCTCGGCCTGGCCATTGCCCAGCAACTGACCCAGGCCATGGGTGGCAGGCTGACGCTGAGCAACCGGAAAAGCGGAGGGTTATGCGCGCAGATCGAGCTGTAGCGCCCCTGAGCGGCGGCCTGAAGAGGCCGCCCTACAGCCCCGATGGCTACAGTCCGATACACAAAGCCACTTTCACCGACACACTGCAGATACCCGTCCCGTACACACTCCCGGTCACACCATGACACCCGGGAGATCTCATCCATGAAGCCGCTGTCCCTGCCCTCCGGTTGGAAGCTGTTCGCCGCCCTTGCTGGCCTGACCTTGTTCATGACCGCCGTGGTACTGCTCAGTTATCCGCCCGGTGCGGATGGCCTGCGCAGCGCCATCCGCGCCACCGCACGCAGTTCTTTCGCGCTGTTTTTGCTGGCCTTCCTGGCCTCGTCGCTGGTCACGCTGCTGCCTGGCAACGGCAGCCGTCGGTTGCTCCGCGAGCGGCGCTACGTAGGCCTGGCCTTCGCCTTTTCGCATACCGTGCATGGCCTGTTGATCTACCGCTACGCCCAGCAATTCCCTGAGCTGTTCTGGGCCGGGCGCACCGTCACCTCGAGCCTGCCCGGCAGTATCGGCTACCTGTTCCTGATGCTGCTCACCCTGACGTCGTTCAAGGCCCCGATGCGCCTGCTCGGCGGCCGTGCCTGGAAAACCCTGCACAGCACCGGCATGTGGGTACTGGCCGGGGTGTTCTGCCTGTCGTTCTACAAACGCATCCCCCTGGGCGGCTGGTACCCGCTGGCGTTCGCCCTGATGTTCAGCGCCGCGGCGCTCAAGCTGACCGCCAAGCTGGCTCACCAGCAA
This sequence comes from Pseudomonas sp. NPDC086566, assembly GCF_050280885.1. NCBI lineage: Bacteria > Pseudomonadati > Pseudomonadota > Gammaproteobacteria > Pseudomonadales > Pseudomonadaceae > Pseudomonas > Pseudomonas sp. NPDC086566. The sequence continues at coordinate 285,674 of NZ_JBNNWD010000001.1, read as the reverse complement.
CGCCGCGCAACCTCTGCCCTTTCCTGACAAGAGATGACCCACATGACCACACTGACCCGCACCTTCACGACGTTCGATCGCCTTGGCAACTGGAGCGCCGACCTGCCGTTGCGGCTGTTCCTGGCCTGGGAGTTTTTCGAGTCCGGCTGGGAAAAGTTCAATGGCAGCAACTGGTTCGGCGATCTGCAGGCGAACTTCCCGTTTCCTTTCAATGTGCTGCCCGCAGAGCTCAACTGGCAGCTGTCGATGTGGGCGGAGCTGCTGCTGCCGCTGTTGTTGCTGCTTGGCCTGGGTACGCGGCTGGCATCGGCTGGACTGATAGTGGTGACCGTGGTGGCCATTGCTGCCGTGCATTGGCCCGCACACTGGTCGAGCCTGGCAGAACTGGCCCAGGGCTATGCCATCACCGACCAGGGCTTCGGCAACTTCAAACTGCCGCTGATCTATCTGGTAGCACTGACGCCGTTGCTGCTTAAAGGCTCGGGACACTTGAGCCTGGATTACTGGATCAGAAAGCGCATCTTGGGGTAATGCGCAAAGGGGCTGCCAGGCAGCCCCTCTTGCTTCAACGCGTACCGATGACCACGCCTTGCTCTCGCAGGTTTTCGAGCAATGCCAGACCGGCCTGCAGGTCTGCACCCAGCGCCTGCAACCGCTGCCGACCACTGCCCTGAACCTGGGTCAGCAATCGGTACGCCATGGGCGAAAGGCGAGCGAAGCGCACCTGCAAAGCGGCGTCACGATAGACCAGTAGCAAGGTCGGTTGCGCAGGCGCCTGGAGCGGCTGGAACGTCGGGCCAATGCGGTCCACAGGCCAGCGGTAGGACAGGACGCATGCCCTGCTCGACAGCACCGGCTCGCCTTGCAGCAAGTCACCCTGCGGATCATGCTCAGGGTCCCGGGCATCGCTCAGGTACAGCTGCGATTCGATCATTTCGTAGTGGGCCAGCTCCGGCTGCCAGGGGGTATCGGGTTCGATACCCTGCAAGTAATCGACGAAAGCAGCCGGGATCTCGGTGAACAGGGGTGACTGACAGCGGTAATTGGCATAGAAATCATGCACTCGCGCATGCCAGCGCTGATCACCCAAGGTCTGCCGCAGTACTGGAAAGCTGCCCCCCAGCAGAGCCTCGATACCACCGTAGAACAAGGTTCTGTACAACTTCAGGCGCCGCCCCTCCAGGCCACGAGGGGGGGCATGACGTTGCGGATCACGCAGATGCCGCGCCAGACAGTGCTGTTGTTCACGCAATGGATCGTGCATCGACCGCCTCCTGTTGCACGGCGCGAATACGCGCAACTTCCGCCAGCAGTTCGGCCATGGTCGGGTAATTGAAGTCACGCTCCAGCACGGTAGGCTGAATACCAAAACGTTTGCAGGCACTGTAGAACAGCGACCAGACATGGGGACTGACGGCGGCACCGTGGGTGTCGACCTTCAGTTCAGGGCCTTCGTCATGATGCCCCGCCACATGCATGCCCGTGACCCTCGCCACAGGCAACCCATCCAGAAAGGCTTGGGCGTCATAGCGGTGATTACAGGCATTGACCTGAACGTTGTTGACATCCAGCAGCAGGTCGCAGTCGGCCTCGTCGAGCACCGCCCGAATGAACTCCAGCTCACTCATGGCCTGATAAGGCGCTGCGTAGTAGCTGATGTTCTCGACCGCTATGCGACGTTGCAACGCATCTTGTACCTGACGGATACGCGCACTGACATGATGCACGGCCTCTTCGGTGAAGGGGATGGGCATCAGGTCGTAGAGATAACCATCATCGGTGCAATAGCTGAGGTGCTCACTGTACAGGCGCACCCGATGCTGATCGAGAAAACGCCGGGTCTGTTCAAGCAAGGTCTGGTTCAACGGCAGGCAGCCGCCCAGCGACAGTGACAGGCCGTGACAGGCAAGTGGAAAGCGCTCGGCCAGTAACGACAGGTCACGCCCGTAGGCGCCACCAACGCCGATCCAGTTTTCCGGAGCGCATTCCAGAAAGTCCACTTCGCCCACCTTGACACTCGACAGCTCGGCCATGAGCCCCCGGCGCAGGCCCAAGCCGACTAACAAAGGTGCAGTATTCATGGATGATCTCCGTGGCAAGCCACGGCGCCACGGCTGCCAGGAGCCCGAGCGCCGTGGCTTGATCTGGGTGAAGGTCAGGCGTCGGCTTTGCCGTGGCCAGCCTTGGCGTCACCACCGCACTTGCCTTCGCCACATTTGCCTTCGCTTTGGGTGGCCTTGCCATTGCCACCACATTTGCCTTCACCGCATTTGCCTTCCGCCGAAGCCTTGGCGTCGGCAAGCAGGTAGCCCTGGGGTAGTGGCTCGACGGCAAAGGCGCTGTTGGCGACGGCCATGCTACCGAGCAATGCAGCGCCCAGCAGGCCGAGAGATTTACGTTCATGGGTCATGGTCAAGCTCCACTGTGGTTGGAAAGTGGAGCCATTGGACCGCACCGCTGCACCGCGCCCTATCGCCGAGGTCGGCGACAGGGCGCGGAAGGGACGCCACTGGGTGTAAGACTGCTGCGAGAAACTGCGTCGGATACCAGCGCTAACCCTGCAGGCTCAATCCTCCAGAGGCTTGGGCGGAGCTGCGGGCTTGGCGGGTTTGGCCGGCTTCGCGGGCTTGTTGTCCTTGCCCTTGGTTTCCGGCGCGGCGGCCACCGGCTCGGGGGCTGTCACGGGCTTTTCGGTGGCACGTATTTCGTCTACTGCCTTGAAGATCACTTGCGGGTCGATCTTTTCACCCGAATCGTCGTCCTTGAGCACATGGCGCTCGCCGTCCTTGCCAACCAGAATGACCTTGGTGCCCTTGCTTGCGCCCAGCTTGAGTTCGCGAATAAGGGCCATGGTCGCCTGCTGTTCGAGGTTCTTGTCCTCCCGCTTGCCCATCATGTTGGCCACACTGAACAGCACCAGGTCGCGTTCCTTGAAGGAGGCCTGGGTGGCGGGGTCCTTCAATGCTTCGTTCAAACCGCGCAAGGTCGGGTCGGCGCTGCTTGGCGCAATCACCACCAATGGCCTGGCTTTGCCCACCTCCTTGGCCAGCGGAGCATCGCTGTCGGCGGCCAGCACCGGACCGGCGACGGCAAGCAGGGTGGCAAGGGACAGTGACCGAACGAGCATGCGCATCTCCTTATTCTCTCGATAAACCAAAGACTACAGATCTTGGAGAAAGATCCTACGCGAAAGCCTAAACCAGCCGGTGCGTCGTCAGCACAAAGGAAAGGTAACAGCCAGTGTCCGCGAGCCGATCAATCCCTTCCCCGACGTTGATGAGCATAGCCCATCAACGCCGCAGCGGGTCAACGCAGCGCACTGGAGCTGTCGTTGTTGAGGATGGCCAAGGTCAGCTCCAGCATGAGGCTGCGGCGGGCCCACTGACGGGAAGTGTGGGCGGCCTCCATCTGCGCCACCCGCTCGCCTTCGGGCACCGAGTCGCTGTCCATCAACCGCGCTATTCGTGCATGGTACGGCGCATCCAGAGCCTCCAGCCGGCTTCGCTCGGTCTGCTGCAAGTGTTCCTGCCAGAACGATTGGTCGACTATCGACTGGGCCAGGCTGTCGGGGTTCTCTCGCTCCAGTACCTGTTCACGCGCCGCACTGATACGCTGCGGGGTCAGCCCGGCCACCTCGGCAAACAGCATGTCGCTCGGCTCTAGCGGCAGATCGAGTGTTTCGCGCAACGCCAGGCGGTAAGCCAGCACGACTTCGATTTCATCCGGGTTGCCACCGCCGGCACGGCGCTGGCGAATGTCCTCCAGGGCAATGCGGTCGACTTCATCCAGGCGCCACAGTTGCTGGCCCAGGTGCATCAACGCCTGCTCCTCTGCTCCACTGGCCGCATTGAGCCTCGCCCGCCATGCCAGCAGGCTGACTTCCAGGTTCGAGAACGCAAGGGCCGCACTGTCCTGGCACGTCAGGTCGCGGCTGACCTGGCTGAATATCTGCTCGCGCAAGCCGGCATTACCATGCATCGCCTCGAGCATCCTGAACACTCGCCCGGCCAGATATTGTGGGTTCTGGCGGAAATCCGCGCTGTCCAGCAAGCGCCCCAGCAGGTGATAGAAATCTCCCGCGCCAGGCTCGGTCTCCATCAGTTCCCAGTGCGATGACAGTTCCGGGCGACGAGGGCTGCCCATCGCATCCAGCCAGCGCTGGCGGGCGGGGGCGAAGTCGCGCACGTTAGGTTGCTGCAGCAACAGGCTGGCCTCCTGCGGCAAGGCCGCACGCAAGCGCACGCTGTGTGCTTCGGACAGCGGGTTACCGGCCAGCAGGATGATGCGGCGGATCCATTGCGGCGCCCGGTAGAAGCGCTCCGGCAGGCTGTGGATGCGGTTGTCGCGCAGGTCCGCCAGGAGCAACTCGGGACTGTCCAGCAAGCCTGGCGGCAACACTGTGATATTGCTGCTACTGAGCAGCAGACGGCGCAGCTGGCCGAGCCCGATGACCGAAGGCGCACGGCCCAACGGGTTGAATGAGAGGTTGAGGTATTCCAGCTGCATGCAATTGGCAAGGCTCGCCACCTGCGGTGCGTCGAGCACGATACGGTTGTTGGACAGGTCCAGTTCACGCAGCGCCTGCAGGTGTTCGAGGTTCGCCGGCAGCTGACGCAGCCGGTTACCGGACAGCTCCAGCACGCGCAAGTTGGGGAACGCGCGCATGAAGGCTTCGGGAATGTTCCTGAGGCCCATCTCCATCAGGCCAAGTTCATGCACGTGGGCGAAACTCACATCCGCGGGCAGCTCCGGCAAGCCCCCGGGCGTTGCGGCGTAGAGCGTGAAGCGGTAGTTGACGATACCTTCGCTGCTGGGCGTCAGCACCGTGGTCCTGCGTTGCCAGCAATTGACCAGCGAATCGGCGAAGAAGCGCCGTTCATCTTCCCCCGCCACACTGGCGGCACGCCGACACCACCGCTGCAGGTGCTGCTGCAGTAGCTCCAGCTCACGGGCCAGACGGGTCAGCTCGGCTTCTATTGGCCGGCCAGCATCGTGCATGTCAGTCAACCAGGCGAGTACCTGGGCATCATTGAACCCCGGGTAGATGGCGCGTACGCGCACGAACAACGCCTGCGGCCGCCCTCGACGCGAATTGGCACCGGGGCTGCGCCCGCTCAGCGGGTAGCCAATGCGCCCGTCCTCGAGCCGCCTCGGCGCGCGGAACCAGGCACGCCGGGGCCCGCCGTCGAGCAACTGCTCCACGGTCTCCCGGCGTTGCAGCGCTTGGTGGCCGATCATCACCCGCAGGTTATGGGCGAAGGGTTCGCCAATTTCGAGCGCGTCACGTTGGCCGGGCCCATAGGCAACGGCCATGACCTCGAACAGTTCACCAGGCCCGGCGCGGGTGGTGCCCGCGGCATCGACCCACCGGAACGCCCCCGCCTCGTGGAGCAGGTTGGCAACCTAGCTGCCCTGCTCCATCCCGGTGGGCAGAGGCCTGCCCAGGTCACCTTGCAGCAGCTGCCAACGCACCGTCGACGCCTCACCAGGCAAAAATCGCAACAAGCCGATGACCACCCGTGCCAGGTCGGCGTTCTGTGGCGTGTCAAGGCGCAGCGCCTCGTACACCCTGGCCACTCGGACGCGTCGTACCACCGCCCGGGCAGCTTCTGCCAGGCGCAACGGTACCCGCCCCTCGTCGAGCAGGCGCTGACGATCACTGACATGGGCCGCCCGCACCAGCGCTGAAGCAGCGCGACGCGGCAATTGCGGGAACATCCGCCGCAGGCTTTGCACACCCGCGTTGCTGCTTGCCTGCAAGCCTTCATGAAGCTGCCCGAGCAGCGTGCGCCGGCGCTGCCACACCCATTCCGCCAGGGCCTGGTCGGAAAGCTGCGCCGCCCCTTCCAGCGCCCTCGCCCGGGCCAGCAGCGTTGCGTCATCGACCGCCTGACCACTGCGCAACTGCGACACCAGGCGGCGGATATGCTGGTCAAGGCGAATGCGCACGACACTGTCGGTCACTTCAAAGGGCACGCGCCTGCCCTCCATGTGCCAAGCCCGCAGGTGATCAGCGCTCAAGCCATGCAGGGTCAGCACTTCATCGATCTGCTCGTCATCCAGCTTTCCATAGCGCGTCCCCAAACGCCGGAACAGACGATAAGTGTCAGCCCATTGCGCCGGTTGTTCGCTGCGCAACCGCCAGGCGCCGTCGCCGTTGTGCAACAACTCCGGGGCCAGGCCCTGCTGCGGCGCCAGCTGCCAGCCGCCATCCTCGGCACGCGCCTGCACCGAGTATTGTTGCCCATCCATTTCGATCCACGCCTGCTCGCCCAGGCGGCGCACACCCAGGGCATCTGCCACGCCGGCGTCCAGCGGTGGCTCGCCGCGATAGGGCACGAGGTTCTGGTCCCAGAGTTTTTCAACACCGCTTGCCAGTCGCGCCGGCACCAGGCTGTCCACCCAGCCGCTGCGTTGCCAAACCCGGCTGGCGACCCCCACGCCCACGGCGGTGACGGCAATCGCCGCGACGTCCTTGCCAACATTGAGCACATGCTCCAGCGCCTCGCTGTCGTCACCTTCGTGCCAGGCCTCGATGCCGTGGAACACCTCGCCCAGTAACTGCCAGGCCGTGATCGCCAACAACGCGGCGCCAATGGCGGGGACGAAGAACCCGGCCAGGTTGAGCAGGGTCCAGCCTTCGCTGGCCAGGCGCTGGTCGTGTTCAGCCTGCACCTGGCGGTCCAGGTCGGCTACCGGCACCGCAATCATCGCCGCGTCGTCCCTGATCTGTTTGACCTGTCGGCTGCCCAGCGTGTCGAACACCGGCAGCGCATAGGCATGAATGTGCTCATCGAGGTCGATATTGGCCCAGATCGCCAAGTCCCTGTAGCCCTCGATGACCGGTGCGAAGAAGCGCTGGCTGTCGCGCCGGCGCACGAAACGCCTGAAGAACGCCCGGTAATCGGCCTTGCGCAGGCGCTGGCCGAGCACGGTGCGGGCGAAGCGCAGCAGGTTGTCATGGGCGCTCCAGGGGCCATCCGGATCACCGGGAATGTATACCAGCACGCGCTGGCTGCTGTTGCGCAACAGCCCTACGTCGATGACATCGAGCACGACGATCTGCTCCAGATCGCAGCCAAGCACGCGCAGTTGCTTGACCACCACCGGCGCCCCTTGCAGATCGGGCGCGGTGCCGGTGCGGCAGAGCGCTTCCACCATGAGCCATTCCGGTTCGCTGAGCACACCTCGGCACTTCGCTTTGTAGGCATCGACCAGCATGTCCCAACGCTGCAAGGTGGCCAGCTGCGCAGCCAGTGCATGCTGCTCGGACACTGCTTTCAAGTGTCGTTGGTACAGCCCCCCCGCATCGACATCACGACAAAGCGTGGCGAACGCCGAGGCCGAAGGCGCCTTGGGCTTTGGCTGCAAGTCGGTTTCCAGACGGTTGCCTTCGGGATGCCCGCCTGGTCTGGTCTGAGCCGCCGTGAAGTTGCGCAAGGCGGCCTCCAGCAACGTGGTCGAGCCATAGACCAGTTCGCTCAGATGCGCACCCACTGGCTGCGCGTTGATCACCGGCCCACCGCGCCGTCCAGAGCGAAAGGTCCACTGGTCGAGGTCGAAGCCTGCGCCAAACCGCTCTGACATCGCAGGCTCCAGCAGGGCACGGACGAAGGGTTCGACTGGCTGGATGTCTGCCAGCGCGCGCTTCACCTGCTGGCGGGCCTTGAGGCTCTCGCGCAGGGCAGCACCCAGGGCATCGAGCTCGCGCTCTGTGGCGCCGAGCAGCCAGGTGGGCAAACGCTGGCGAATAAAGCGGTCCTGTGCAGCTTGCTCGAATGCCAGGCTGTCGAAGGTGGACGCTGGGGTACTGGCTTGGCGGGTCATGGGCGTGGCTCCTGATTTGGCAAGAGCCACGAGCCTATGCAAGGCACATCCCATCCAGGCGTCAGCTATCTACCGCGCCGGCTTGCCAGCGACGATGCCTGTGCAAACCCCTCAGAGCATGATCGCCTGCTCCCCGGGCACGCTGTCCATCGCCTGCTCGGTCAAACGAATCATCAACACCCTCCTCCCCCGCTTCTGCTCGCCATGGATACTGTCGGCGGTTTCCAGCGGTGTCTGTTCCAGGCGCTCCAGCCGCGCAAAGTAAGGCGCGTTGAAAGCCTCGAACGCGGCCTCGTGGTTTTTTTCCAGCGTGTCCTGCCAGAACCGCTGATCGACCAACCACTCGGCCAGCTCCGCCTGGGACTCTTCGACCAGCACCTGATCACGGATACGCTCCATGATGCCGACATCCAGACGCGCCATCTGCGGGTACGCCATCTGATCGGCCTCGATGGGCAGTTCCAGGTGCTCGCGCAAGGCCAACTGATAGCCCAGTACCACTTCCAGCGGGTCGACCTGCTCACCTGCCGCTTCCCAGCGGCTCACCTGTGCCTCTACCAGTTCCTGGACCCGGTAAAGTCGGCGCAGGCGCCTGCCGAAGCGCAACTGGGCGACCAGGGCCTGCCCGGGAGCTGCCTCGCTGGCGGCCTGCCAGGCATTCATTCGCGCCTCAAGCAGCTGCAGCCGCCACAACTGACCATCCTGGCAGGTCAGGTCGTCGTCGACATGCTCGATCAGCTCTTCGCACAGTTGCTCGTTCGCCTGCATGTTGGCCAGCAGCCGATACACCCGCAGCCCGACCACATGAGGCAAGCGGCGGAAATGGGCGGTCAGCTGCAGCTCCCGCAACAGTTGCATCACCCCGGCAGCGCCAGGCCTGGCCTGCACCGCGCGCCAGGTTTCGATGAAACCATGGCGCAGGCTGGCAGGTAATGCCGCCGCCCACTGCTCGACGATCAACGTGTCAGGACCGGCTTGCTGCGTGGCCGTGCGCAAGCGTGCCAGCTGCTCGGCCAGCAACGGGTTGGCCTCCAGCCGCAGCGTGCGCCCGGTCCACACCGGCGTCTCCAGCAGTTCCCGAGGCAGGCGGGTAATGCGGTTGTCGCGCAGGTCGGCCATGGTCAGCAACGGGCAATCCTGGAGGCCGTTGGGCACCGTGTCGATGCCGGTGCTGTTCAGGTACAACCGGTTCAAACGTGCCAGGCCGCTGACGGAAAACGACCGCGTCAACGGGTTGTGCGCCAGGTTGATCACCTGCAGGCGCTCGCAGCTGGCAAGCAGCGCTGCCTGGGTAGCGTCCAGGGCAATCAGGTTGTTGTACAGGTCCAGTTCTTCCAGCTCGGCGAGCACCCGTTGCGCGGGCAAGCGCGTCAGCCGGTTGCCGGGCAGCCGCAAGCTGCGCAGATGCGGGAAAGCGGCCATGAACGACGGCGCAATGCTGCGCAAGCCCATGCCGGTCAGGCGCAGCTCGGTCACCCCGTCGAAGCGCAGGGCGTCCGGCAGGTCCGGCAACCGCCCTGGCTGCATGCCGGTGAAACTCAAGGTGTCCAACCGTTCACGCGGCTCGGGAATGCGCCGCCACAAGGCGATCAGGCGCGCCTTGATGCGCCCGCGCGCCTGCCTGCTGCCTGCATCCTGGCGACGCTCGACGTGCCAGCGATGCAGGCGCTCCTCAAGGTCAAGCAACTGCTGCCGCAGCCGCGGCAATTGCTCCCAGGCATTGAGGCCATCGCGTTGCAGACTGGCCAGCCACTCGACGACCTGCGCATCGCTGAAGGCAGGGTAGATGCGCCGGACTTCCGGGTGCAGCGCCTGCGGTGCCAAGGCCCGGATCGCGCCGCGGCCACTGAGCGCAAAGCCAGGGAGTGAGCCGTTCAGACGCTGCAAGGCGGCTGCCCCACCCGGCCGGGTGACGATGCCCAGCAGTGCCTCCATCTGATGGGCATGTTGTCGCGCCAGCTGCCCCAGGCGCTCGCGCAGGCGAACCGGGAATGGCTCGGCAAGCGCCAATGCGGCGCGCTGGGGCTCACTCAGCGCGCCCTGGAGGGTGGCAAACAACTCACCGGGTGCGCCTAGTGCAACGGCGCCGCGAAATGCACGGAACTGCCCCGCCTCATGCACCAGTTGCAAGCCCTCGCCGACACCGTGAGCCTCACCTAGCAGCGGCCCGCCGACACGCGCTTCGAACAACTGCCAAGGTAGCTGCGACAAGCCTGGCAGGTACTTCAGCAGCCCCAGCGCTACCCGCGCCAGATCAGCGCTCTGCGCCGTGTCCAGGGCAAGGGCCTCGTGCACACGGGTTACCCGTATCCGCCAGGTACTGCGCCGCGCCGCCTCGGCCAGGCGCAGGGGTACCCGGGCGGTGCTGGCAAGGCGCGACAGGTCAGCGGGGTTCGCCTGCGCCAGCAGCTCGCGGGCGGCCCGCAGATGCAGGCTGGGAAACATCCGCAGCAAGGCAGATTCGTTGACGGTCAAGGCCGCTGATGACAGGTCGTACAGCTGCCCGATCAGGCGTCGCCGATACCTGCGCACCAGGGTGGCGAGTGCCGGTCCGTTCAATGACGCCGCGCCCGGCAGGCCGTTGGCTTCGGCCAGCGCCTGGGTATCGCTGACCGCCACGCCAAGGTCCAGGCGATTGCCCAGCTCATCGACACGCTGCGCCAGTTGCACACGCTGCACGGTATCCAGCACCTCGGCTGGCAGCGTTTCGCCGCGCACATGCAGACCGCGCAACTGATCGGCATCCAGGCCATGAATGTCGAGCACCCGGTCAATCTGTTCGTCATCGAGCGCCAGTACCGGCCCGCCAAAACGGCGGAACATGTGCTGGGTATTCGACCAGCCTGACGGGTCGTCAGTCACCAGGCGCCAGGCGCCGCTGCCATTACCGGCCAACAGCGGACCGTGGCCGGCGCGCGGGCGCAGTTGCCAGGTGCCTTCGGCGCCAAGCGGCTGCACCTGATAGTCATGCCCATCGAGATTGAGCCAATGCCGCTCGCCCTGGCTGGCAACCCCGCGGGCGTCGATGCTGGCCGCCGCGGGCGACGTGCCTCGCCAGGCGCTGATGTCCTGGGTCCAGAGCTTCTGCGAGCCATCCTCCAAGGTCGTCGCCACCAGCGCATCGACGCGTTCTGCGCCCTGCCACAGACGCGTGGCGCCTTTGCCGGCCACGGCCAGCGCGATGATCTGCGCCGTGTTCTTGCCCACGTTGAGTACATGGTCCAGCGCATCGCTGCAATCGCCCTCGCGCCAGCTTTCAATGCCTTCGAACACCTCTTCGAGCAGGTCCCAGGCCAGCAATGCCAACAGGCCCATCCCCACCGCCGGCACGAACAAGCCCACCAGAGACAGCAGCACTCCGGCATCGGAAGCCAAGCGTTGATGATGGGCTTGCTGCAGACGGCGGTCGAGTGCGGCCACCGGCTCGAGCACTGAAGCCGCATCACGCTTTATCTGATCGATGCGGGCTGCCGCCAGGTGATCGAACAACGGCAACGGATAGTCCGTGAGATGCTCCTCCAGGTCGCGCGTCGCCCATATCGCCAGGTCACCAAGCAATGCATTGACCTGGGCCATGAAGCCGGCACGCCCACGTTGCGGCAGGAAACGTTTGAAGAAGTGCTGGTAGCGCGCTTCGCGCAGGCGTTTGCCGGGCACCGCCCTGGCGAACGCCTGCAGATCGTCATGGACACTCCAGGGGCCGTGCGGGTCGCCGGGGATGTACACCAGCACCCGCCTGCGGTTCTTGCCGAACAGCCAACCATCCGCCAACACATCGAGCACCACGATCTGCTGCAGATCGTGCCCGAGCAGGCGCAACTGCCGGGGCTTGACCAGGTCGCCATCGAGCTTGCCGACCACACCGTCGCGGCACAGCCCGATGATCAGTTGCAACTCGCTGGCTGACAGCACCTTGTGGTGGTAGCGGGCCTTGTAGGCGTCGACCAGCATGTCCGCCATCAATGCCTGTTTGAGCAAGGCCGATACAGATGCGCCCGGTTCGGTACCCGCTGGCGAGAGCAGCACCCTGTCCAGATGCGCCTGGTAGCGGGCACCAAGGTCGAGTTTCCGGCACAACTGGGCGAACTCCACGGCGGATGGCCTGGCCATCTCATTGCCATTCGCATCGACCAGGCAATTGCCCGGCGGCTGACCGCCGACCTTGGCTTCGTCCACAGTGAAGTTCCACAAGGCGACTTCGAGTAATGGCAAGGTCTTGTAGAAAAGCCGCACAAGCGGCGTGCGGATGGGCGCCCAGGTCTTGAGCGGTTTGCTCACGCCCTGGTCGAACGCCAGTGTGACGACGTCATGCCCTGGCCCGGTCAGTGGCACGAGTGCCTGCTGCAACAAGGGGACGCAGAAGGCTTCGATGGCCTGGATACCCTTGAGCCGGGCGTCCAGTTGCCGACGGCAACGCAGGCCGGTGTTCAACGCCGTGTTCAGCTCAGTCAACTGCTCAAGCGTCAAGGCTTGCAGCCAGGCTGGCAGACGCTGGGCGATCAGGTTGTCCTGGTAGGTCTGCTGCATGGCCAGGGTGAAATCGTTCAACAGCTTTTGACTCTGTGTCTGGTAAAGCTTCGACAGGTCCTGGCTGCCCGGCAAAACCTTGCTCAGGTCGGTGATTTGCAATGGTTCGGTGGCCATGATCGGAGCCCTCTGCTTGGATTGGGCTCCGAGGCTATGGCTGCTGCGCATGGGCAAGCGTCTACATAGTTAACACCTGGCGTGGGCCGGGGGCAGCCGATGCCCGCGCGCATTATGGATAGCGGCGTCGCAGCGCTTCGAGGGTGTATTGCATCAATCGCTCACGCTCGGCATTGGCCTGCTCATCTGCCAGTTGCGCGAACTGGCCGGTGGTATCCTCCCCTTCTTCGGTTTGCCGCTCGATCCACTCCAGACGCGCCCGGAACGGCGCCAGCAATGCCTTGAACGCGTCCCTGTGGTGCTTTTTCAGGTAGCCGCTCCAGAATTCATGCGCTACCAGCGACCGCGCCAGCGCCTGCTCCGATTCGTCGGCCAGCACGCGCTGGCAGGTCAGCGCCAAACGCGCCTCATCCACCTTACGATCGGTATAGCGGGTATCGGTAGTCCGGGTCGGCAGGTGCAACCTGCGCCGCAGCCCTACCTCATAGGCCAGCACCACTTCGACCTGGTCATCGCCGACCACCCCTGCGTCCATGTCGCGCCGCGCGATTTCCCGAACCTTGTCCAGGCGCCACAGGCGCCGACCGAGGTCGAGCAGGCGGCTTTCACTGCCCTCTTGCACCGGCGCATGCTCGGCCTCCCAGACCAGCACGCGCACCTCCATGTCGGCCATGCGCTGGGTAACGCTGTCGGTGCAGGACATTTCCCCGGCGTAGATGAACAGCTCCTCGGCCAGTGCCGGGTTGGCCTGCATCGTCTGCATAAGGTCGTGCACGCGGCTGGCCAGTAGCCTGGCACCCTTGGGCGTGCGGAACTCGGCGGTATCGGGCAAACGCCTCAACCATTCGAAGAACAGCTCACTTCCACGGCGTTGCTGCAACGCGTTCCAAGTGGTTTCGAAGGTGGCCCGCAGCGTGTCATCGAGGTGGTCCAGCCAACGCCATTGCGCCGCGGCTGCCGACGAGCCGGGCGCACTCAATGCGCGTTGCGCCAACGCGCGATCGCTCGCAACCAGTTGGTTGGGCGAGAACTGGACATTACCTTGCAGCCACACCCTCGAGGCAAAGAAGCCATCCGGCATCTCACGGATAGCACTGTCGAACAGGTCCAGCTGGCGCAAATGTTCGCAGCCCATCACGCCATACGGCAATTGACGGATCCGGGCATAGCGCAAATGCAGCTCCACCAGCCCGGTCATCGAGGACACCGAAAACGTCAGGCCCAAGGGGTTGTGCCCAAGGTTGAGGTACTCAAGCTGCGCGCAGCGCTGCAAAGTGCGGTACTGGACCGGGTCCAGCGCGATGCGGTTGCGCGACAAATCCAGCACTTTCAATTGTTGAAGTTCGCCCAGCGCCTGGGGAATGCGGGTCAACCGGTTGCCCGACATGCGCAGGCGACGCAACCTGGGGAACGCTTTGAAAAAACTGTTCGGCACTTCTTCCAGTTGCATGTCGTTGAATGCCAATGCCGTGACATGACCGAAACGCACCTGGGCAGGCAACTCAGGCAACTGCTGCAGGCGGATGCGCCCCGGCGCCCAGCTGTACTCGGCATGCAACAGCGACGTGTCGGGCTGCAAACCCGTCCGCCGCTGCCAGAGGTCGACCAGCGCATCCTTGAATGCCCTGCGGGCGGACGCATCGGAGCGGCTGGTCGGCTCGTCTGCCCAGGCCTTCAGCTGGCGCCTCAGCAAACCCAGTTCGCGTTTGAGCTGGGCCAAGGCTCGCTCCACCTGTTCAGGGGTGCCGATCAAGGTTTGCAGCCACTGCCGACGCTGTGAGTCGTCGAAGCCGGGGTAAATTTCCCGGGCGCGGTCCAGCAAGCTCCTGGGTTTGAACCACTTCCACATGCCACGGCCGCTGAGCGGATAACCCAGCCGCCCCTGAGCCAGTTGCGGCGCAACGAACCACCGCTGGGTGGGGCCATGTGCGGACAGCCACTGCTCGACGACCTCTGGCTGTTGCAAGGCGCTGCTGGCGACTGCTTCACGCAAGCCTGCCGTTGCCGGTTGGCCGCGCAGCAGTGTGGCTATTTCGTCACGTCGATAGGCACTGGCCATGGTCTGGAACAGCTCGCCTGGGTCCCCCTGAGCGCCGGTCAACGGGTCACGCCAGTGGAACTGGCCACGGTCGTATACCAGATCCACATCACGCGCCCCCGTGCTCATGCGTAGCAAGGGGAACTCGCTAGCCCCTTCGGACAACGCCCAGCGCAGCGTAGCCGGAAAGCGGTTGAGCAGTTGCAGACTGATGCGGGCCAGGTCGAGGGTTTGCGGCACATCGAACAGCAGTGCCTCGTACAGCTGGATGCGACGAATACGTGCTGCCCGCGCCCGGGCGGCAGTGGCCAGGCGCAGCGGCACACGACCCGTATCGGCAAGTTGCGCCTGCTCATCGGGGTCGGCCGTGCGCACCAGCTCATTGGCAGCACGCTGATGCAAACGTGGAAATTGCCGGCGCAGCGCGGCGATCGCACGGCTTTCGGTAAATTGCCCGTCATCGTGGACAAACTGGAACAGCATGCGCTTGCGCGTTTCGATCAGCGCCGCCAACTGCAGGTCGCTGGCCGTCTCGGCACCTGGCAGATGCCGCGCATAGGCCAGCAGGCTGTCGTCCGCGACCGTCGCACCGGCGCGCAGGTCGCCTGCCAGGTCGGCAATGCGCTGCACCAGGCGGATGCGCTCCAGGCTGTCGAGCAGGTCTACCTCGACTGGCTGGCCATGCACATGCCAGGCACGCAGGTTGTCTTCATTGAGCTGATGCACTTGCATCAGCCGGTCGATCTGCAAATCACTCAGTTCGGCGAACGGCTGCCCCAGGCGGCGCCACAGGTAGTGGCGCCCCTGCCATTGCCCAGGATGCTCGCTGGCCAGCCGCCAGGCGCCCGCGCCATTGTCGTGCAACAGCGGCCCGTGACCGTTTCGCGGCAGCAATTGCCACTGACCTTGCGCGGTTTGCCGCAGGGCAAAATAGTGGCCGCCCATGGCGACCCAGTGCTGGCCCGCCGCTTCATACAGGCCGCGCTCGTCTGGCTGCACCTCGGCAGGCGGCGCCTCGCTGCGAAACGCCGCGATGTTCTGGTTCCAGAGCTTCTCGCGGCCATCCTCCAGCCGCGCTGGCACCAGCTCGTCCACCACTCGCGCGCCCGTCCAGGCCCTGCCGGCCAGGGCTACGCCCGCTGCGGTCGCACCGATCACGGCGACTTGCCTGCCGACGTTGAGCACATGGTCGAGCGCCGCCGAGGTGGCATCATCGCGCCAGTCTTCGACGGCCTGGATTACCTCTTCCAGCAGCTGCCAGGCCATGACGGCCAGCAACACGCCGCCCAGCAGCGGAATATAGAAACCGGCAATGCTCAACCAGGTCCAGCCTTCGGCGGCCAGGCGCCGCTGGTGGGCCTTCTGTACCTCACGGTCGAGCTGCGCCACCGGCGTCAGGATGACCGCCGCGTCGTCCTTGATCTGGCGGATGCGTGTATCGGCCAGGTGCTCGATAACCCGGCGCGGGCAAGGGCGCAGGCGTTCATCCAGAGAGCGCGTCGCCCACGCTGCCAAATCGCCGTACAGCGCGTAGTAGCCGGTGAAGAACGCTTGGCTGTCGCGACGCAGCACGAAACGGCTGAAAAAGCGCCGGTACTGCCCCTGGCGCAGGCGGTTGCCCAGCAATACGGCCAGGCGTCGCAAGTTGTCACAGGCCAGCCAGGGGCCATGCGGATCGCCCGGGATGTGCACCAGCAGCCGTTTGCTGGTGTCAAAGAAAAAGCCCCGGTCCACGTGCTCCAGCACCAGCACTTGCTGCAATGGGCAGCCAAGCAGCTCCAGGCGTTTGGCAACCACCGGCAAATGGCCAAGTGCGTCCAGATGCCCGTCGCGGCACAGGGTTCTCACCCAGCCCAGCTCCGCCTCACTGAGCACTTGCCCGGCGTGTGCCTTGCAGGCATCGGCCAGCAGCGTGGCGCTGGCCAACTGGCAGAAATGCGCGCTGACAGCGGCATCGAGTATCACCCGCAGATGCGCCTGATACTGTGCGCCAATGTCCAGCTGCCTGCAGACTTTGGCAAACTCGACCGCGCTGGCCACAGTCAGCCGCTCGCCCTGTTCGTCGACCAGCGCGTTCTTGCGTGGCTGGCCCAACGGACCGGTCTCGGCCTCGGTGAAATTGAGCTGCGCGGCCTCGATCAAGGGTATGTCGTAGTAATCGCTATCCAGGGCGGGATGGCGTGTCCAGCCATACTGCCCCTTGCCTCGGGCATGGAAGGTGTACCAGCGGCGGAAACAGACCTTGTCGATGTCCAGGCCTGGCCCGAAGCGATCATCCAGCGCAGGTTGCAGCCTGGCCCGGAGAAACGGTTCGAGCGCTTCGACACGTGCCAGTGCCGCCTTGATCTGGCGCCGGCTCTCCAGGCCCTGGCGCAACGCATGGGCCAGTTCATCCCAATGTTCAGCCGGCAGCGCCTTCATCCAGCCCGGCAAACGCCGGGCGACCATCAGGTCCTGATAAGCCTCGGCAAGGGCCAATGCCTGGTCTGCCCCATCGCCCTGTTGCGTGCTGTCTGCCATGCCATGCTTCCTCGTGTGATGGATGCACGAGGCTAGGCAGGCCGCGCTCGCCGCTGGCGCCAGATAACTACCGCAAGGAGGGTCAGAACAGCGACAACTGGCGGTCGGTGAGCGCTCCGAAGGCATCGCCCACGAATGGCAGGATGGCATCGGCCACCGGCTGTAACTGGCGGGTCAGGTAATGGTGGTAATCGACAGGCGCCTGCAGGTTCTCCAACGGTTCCGGGCCGGCGGTGGTGATCAGGTAGCTGATCCAGCCGCCACGCTGGTACTGCAGCGGCCGGCCAAGGCGATGGTTGTAATCGTCGGCCAGGCGCGCCGCGCGGACGTGAGGCGGCACATTGCGCTGATAGTCTGCCAATGGCCGGCGCAAACGCTTGCGGTACACCAGCAGCTCATCCAGCTCGCCCGCCAGGGTGCGGCGCACGTAATCGCGCACGTACTCGCGGTAAGGCTCACCGCGGAAGATCCGGCCATACAGCACCTGCTGGAATTCACGGGCCAGCGGCGACCAGTCGGTGCGGACCGACTCCAGCCCCTTGAAGACCATGTCCTGGCTGCCGTCGGCGCGCTGCACCAGGCCGGCATAGCGCTTCTTGCTGCCCTCGTCGGTGCCGCGAATGGTCGGCATCAGAAAGCGTCGATAGTGGGTTTCGAACTGCAGCTCCAGGGCACTGTCCAGCCCCATTGTCTGCGCCAGGTGCTCACGCCACCAGTGGTTGACTTCAGCCACCAGCGCCTTTCCGATCCGGGTGGCGTCAGCCTCGTCATGGGCACCTTTGAGCCAGACGAAGGTGGAGTCGGTATCGCCGTAGATCACGTCATAACCCTGAGCCTCGATCAAGGCCCGGGTCTGGCGCATGATCTGGTGGCCACGCAGGGTGATCGACGAGGCCAGCCGTGGGTCGAAGAACCGGCAACCGCTGGAGCCAAGCACGCCGTAGAAGGCGTTCATGATGATCTTGAGGGCCTGCGAAAGTGGCGCATTTCCCTCACGTTTGGCAGCTTCCCTGCCCTGCCACACCCGTTCGACGATAGCCGGCAGGCAATGCTGGCTGCGAGAAAAGCGCGCCCCGCGAAAGCCTTCGACCGAATGCGCCTCATCCGGCTGGCGCAGGCCCTCGACCAGGCCCACCGGGTCAATCAGGAACGTACGAATGATCGACGGGTACAAGCTCTTGTAATCCAGCACCAGCACCGAGTCGTACAGGCCCGGTCGCGAATCCATGACGAAGCCGCCCGGGCTGGCCTCCTCCGGGCGGCTGCCCAGACTCGGGGCGACGTAGCCCAGCCGGTGCATATGGGGAATGTACAAGTGGCAGAAGGCAGCCACCGAACCACCACTGCGATCAACCGCCAGGCCAGTGACCGAAGCGCGCTCGAGCAGGAACTCCAGCAGCCGGGTGTGGGCGAAGATGCGCGTGACCAGCTCGCAGTCCCTCAGGTTGTAGCGGGCCAGGGCGGGCTTGTCCTCGGCGAAGCGGCGGTTGATCTCGTCCATGCGCTGGTAGGGGGTGTCGATGGCCTTGCCTTCGCCCAGCAAGGTCTGGGCGACGTTTTCCAGGCTGAACGAGGGAAAACTCCAGGTCGCCGAGCGCAAGGCCTCGATACCATCGATCAACAGCCGCCCCGGTGCTTCGGCGAACACATGGCCACCGCCGGCATGGCTGCGCAATGTCATTGGCGCGCCTGCCCGGCCTAGCGTCAGCGCCACCTGCAGCTGCCGGGCGTGCTCGTGCAACAGGCGCAGGTCGAACTGCACCAGGTTCCAGCCGATGATCGCATCCGGGTCATGCCTGGCCATCCACTGGTTCAGGCACTGCAGCAGGGCTGCGCGATCCTCGCAATAATGCAGTTCGAAATCCACCGCCGCCGCATCGCCGTTTGCCGGGCCAAGCATGTAGACCTGGCGCTGGCCGCAGCCTTCCAGGGCGATGCTGTACAACTCGCCGCGCTCGCTGGTCTCGATGTCCAGGGACACCAGGCGAAGCGCCGGGCGGTAACCCTCCAGGGGTTTGAGTTGGGCGTCATGGTACACGCCCTCTGCGTCCGGCTGACCGGTGAACTGCACCGGAGCAGTGATGAAGCGCTCCATCAGGTAGCGCTCCGGCGGGCGGATGTCAGCTTCGAAAACGTCTATGCCGGCGCTGCGCAGACGCTGCTCCAGCTGCATCAGCTGACGGTGCTGGCGGGTGTAGAGGCCGAGCATAGGGCGCAGCTCGAAGTCTTTCAGGCGCAGCGCCTTGAGTTGCACGGCGGCCTCGTCGGCCAGCAGCAAACGGGCCTGCGCAGCCTGCGCCAGGGGGATGAACGCCACCGATTCCTGAGGTGCCAGGCGCACCAGCCGTGGCCCGGTGTCTGTGGCCAGCCAGAACTCCACGCAGGTGCCTTCGGGCGTGTCATGCCAATGACGGGTCAGGACAAAGCCCTGCTGCAACTCCACTGCGTTGTCCTCGAATCGTCTGTGCGGTTGATGGCGACGATTCTACGCCAGTGAACCACCGGGCACGAAGCCGTCATGCCGGAGCGGAGCATCAGCCATACAGGTAGTCGATGTCTTTGTAGGCCAGCGGCGGCACCTGGGCCAGCAGGAAGTCGCGCAGCTTGCTCATTTGCCGCGCCTTGGGACTGCTCTTGAGCCACGTCATGTAGTAACCGTCACCGGTGGATACCGCATGCTTGAACGGCGTCACCAGGCGCCCGGCCGCCAGGTCAGCACTGGCCAGCACCAGGTCGACCACCGAAATACCCAGCCCCTGCTGCGCCGCCGAGATGCCCTGGTCGAGGGTGTCGAACACCTGGCCCTGGTCGATGCTGATGTCCAGCGCATCCATGCGCGCCAGCCAGCGCCGCCAGTCGCGGCGGTCTGGTGAGGGGTGCAGGAATTCGCACTGGCGCAGGTCGGCAAGCTCCGGTTGGGCCTGTGCCATGTAGTCCGGGTGGCACACCGGGATCAGCCACTCGTCGAACAGCTTGATGCTCTCGACGTCGGCCGGGAAACGGCCGTTGGCCAGGAGGATGGCGCAGTCGTAAGGCTCGGAGTAGAAGTCCACCGAGTCGATGTCCATCCATACGCTCGACAGTTGCACGCTGCAGTTGTCTTCGAGCTTCTTGAAGCCGTCCAACGCCCGCAACAGCCAGCGCACGGTCAGCGTCGAGGGCGCTTTCAGACGCAGCCCGTAACGGTCCTGGCGCAGCAACGCGCAGGCGTTTTCGATGATCTTGAAACCGACTTTGAGCTCCTGGGCCAGCAGCCGCCCGTGCTCGGTGAGGCTCAACTTGGGGCCGCGCCGTTCGAACAGGTCGCAGCCGAACATGGATTCGAGGGTCTTGATGTGGTGGCTGACCGCCCCCTGAGTCAAGGCCAGCTCTTCGGCAGCGCGGGTGAAAGAGCCGTAGCGCGAGGCCACTTCGAAGGCACGCAGGGCGTGCAACGCTTGAATCCGTTCCGACATGATGCCCTCGAAGCATGAGTGAGACTAATAGTAGGTCATAGTTCCACGCGTTTTACAACGTGAAAGGCGTCTCAGAAAATGCAGGAAAATAACAACGATAAGTAAACAACCTGCCTGCATATGAGTGGAACGCTCTCTTACTTGAATCTCCTGGGGAAATCATGTTTACGGTTTATGGAAACTGCTATCGCCTGGATGCGCTAGAGCTGGCCGAAGAACATGCACGGAACAATCAGCACTGGACGCATCAAACTCTACAGCATTTTCGCAGCGTGCTCGCCAACCCTGACTTTCCATGCCTGTTCGGGCGCAAGGCGGTAGCAGGCGCATCCTGCCATATTCTCTTCGCCCGTGCCGAACAGCTGGCTGACGATATCGCCCAGGGCCTGGCCGAATATGTACGCACCATCACCCCCGTGCCGATCAAGCAACGCATCGGCAGCCCGCTGGTGGTGTTTCTCGAAACGGACGCCGACAGCACCCTGGCCGAGCAACAGGCGCTGGCCTGGAAAGTACTGCACGGGGTCCATGCCCGTGACCCGCATCCGTGGCCCCAAGCGGTTCCCAGCGACCCGCACGACACCGCCTGGTCGTTCTGCTACGCCGGCATGCCGCTGTTCATCAACATGAACTTCCCCGGTCACCAGCAGATGAAAAGCCGCAACCTCGGCCCGCATATCACCTTCGTCATCAACCCACGGGAGAACTTTGACGAAGTGGCCAACGCCAGTACCGAAAGCGGGCAGCGCATCCGTGCCCGCATTCGTGATCGCGTGCGCCATTACAACGACGGCTTCATGCCCCAAACCCTCGGCTTCTTTGGCCAGGATGACAACTTCGAATGGAAGCAGTACCAACTGCAGGAGGCAGGTTCGCTCAATCCGTCGCGCTGCCCCTTTCATGCCCACGCCCATGCGACATCTGACACTCTGATCGAGACCTGACCGTGAATACCGCACTGACACTGACCTACGCACTCACCGTCCTGCTGCTGATCGCCACCCCCGGCCCGGTGGTAGCGCTTATCGTCAACACCGCTGCGGCCTCTGGCTCACGCAAGGCCATGTTCACCGCCGTCGGCACCAACTGGGCATCACTGGTGCTGATCGGTGCCGCCGCCTGGGTGATCCTCACCAGTGCGGCCATCGACAAGGCCTGGCTCAGTGCCATGAGCCTGCTGGGCTGCCTGTTCATTGGCTACATTGCCGTGGGCACCTTGCGCGAGTGTCTGCAGGCGCCTGCCGTCGACGAAGCCGAACTGCAACCGGCCAAAGCCGGGCGCGGCGGTTTGTGGCAAGGCTTCATGGTCGGTATTTCCAACCCGAAGGACATCATCTTCTTCATCGCATTCTTCCCACAGTTCATCCAGATCACCGAATCGTTCGGCAAGAGCATGGTAGTGCTGTCGCTGTTGTGGGTACTGATCGATTTCGCGGTGCTCAGCCTGTACATCTTCGCCATCGGCAAGATCACCTCGCAGCGCAGCAACCGCCTGATTTCCCTCGCCTCGGGGGTCGTCCTGCTGCTGATCGCCGCCGGTGGCCTGGCTTATAACCTCAAGGAACTGGCGGGCTGAACGCCCACCATCATGCCAGCCGAGAAGGAGCGCCCATGACACCCAGCACACATGTCCAGGGCCTCGCTTCGCCACTGCATCATGACTACCAGCGCTTTCTGCTGCTGGGTAACCGCCGCGCCCCACACACTCTGCATGTGCACGAGAGCGGCTACCGCTCCAGCACCATCAACACCGATGCCCTTGGCTTGCGCTACAGCCATTGCGCAGGCAAGCGTTTCTCGGTTGCAGAGCGCGGTGCCGCATCGCGAATCAACCTGCTGGTCGGCGGCTCGACCGCCCTGGGCATCGGCGCCAGCTGCGACGAACATACGGTAGCCTCGCACCTGTCGATGCTGACCGGTGAGGTATGGCTGAGCCTGGCCGGCTGCGGGCTCAACGCCAGCCAGGAGCTCTTGCTGTTCCTGACCCACCAGCATCGCTTCGGCGAAGTGGGCCATGTGGTACTGCTCAGCGGCCTGAACACCTTGGCCCATGAAGCGCTCGGCGAGGTCCTGGCCGGCCCGTATGACCCGCAGCAGGCCAAGGCTCACCAGGCTTACCTGAACAGTTTCAACGAGGGCATGCCACCCGCTGGCCCGGCTCGCCGTGATTCGCTGTGGCAGCGCCTGGGCCAGGCACTGGCACCCCGGCGCAACGAACCTGTCCCCAACTGGTCGCTGTCCGCCCCGGAAAAGCGCCTGGCCCGCGCGGCCGACAGCATTGCCCGCACGTTGCGCCAATGGGAACGGATGCTGGCTGACAGTCACGCTACCCTGACCTTCATCCTCCAGCCCCTGCTGCCCTGGTGTCGGGAAACCCTGCCGGCGGGGGAACTGGCGATGCTGACCGCCCTCGAGCAACAACCGGGGAATTTCGACCGCCTGCTCGACGGTGCATTCGACAGCAAGCTGCACATGGCTTTCTTCCGTCGCATCAAAAGCCAGGCAGACCCCGTGCCCTGCTACGACATGAACAGCATGCTCAGCAGCTCGCCGGTATTCGGTGCCGATCTGTTCGTCGACCGCCTGCACTTGAACGATCTGGGCAACAATGCCCTGGCCAAGGTGATTACCGCCAAGTTGGGGCTGGCCCAGGAACGACACAGCCAGCGCAAGGTCACACCGATCAGGCTCGCCTGACTGACGAGCCACGGGGTTTCGGTTTTGACCCTCGCTTGGATAGAATACCCCGTCGTTCCGATTCGCCCGAGGCGTACGCGCAGTTGTGATCACTCATCAAGCCGCCCCCCCCTGCCAGGCAGTCAGCCGGCCTCGTTCGTTGAACGGGGCACGCCTGTGAATCCCGTCGTTCTGGCGTCGGCACTGTTCATCGTGCTGGCACCGATGGCCGCGCACGCGCTCGAAGTACGTATCGACCCACACGCCGACCTGCTCTACCGCCAGGCGTTACCGCTGCTGGAGCAAGCCGACAACCCGGACGACAGCAGCACCCTGCGCACCGCCATGGGCGTCGACCCGGAGCTTAACCGCCAGGGCCGGGCGATGGCACAAACCCTGCCGACGGCAGTGGCCCTGCTGAAAAAGTCGGTCGAGCTTGGCCACCCGGTGGCACAGTATCGCCTGGCGCTGTACTACACCACCTACCTGCCCGCAGCACAGATCGCCGATGCCGCCTGCCCGCTGCTGCAGGCCAGCCTGCAACAAGGCTTTGCACCGCCGGCGGTGGCAATTGCTACCTGGTGCCAACCCTACAATGCCAGCCCGGCCTACCGCGAAGCCCTCGAAGCGATCCCGGGCATGGCGACCCTGTATGCGCCCTACTTCCCGCAACCAACCGCACGCCTGGCCTGCAGCCGCAGCCGCCCGCAAGGCTTGCAAATGCAGTGGGGGCGCCAGCGCGACTACCAGGCCGAGGTCTACCGGTTGCTCAGTGACCTGGATCCGCAGCATCGCCAGGCACTGCTGCAGAAGGCCGTGGACATCAACGGCTGCGTGGCGGCGCTGCAACAGCTGACCAAGCGGTAATCACCTGCCCCCGGCCCTTCGCAGCTAAAATCGCTGCTACAGGTTGACGCCGCCCCTGCAGGAGCGGCTTCAGCCGCGAGGGGCCAGCACAGGCGACAAACTAGCAAGATCGTTCAAGCCACCCACCCCACCGCTCTGTCATGCTGCCCTGCCTTGCAAAATGTGCCATAGCCATCATGCCCAGTAGTCCCCCCATTGCCCGCCAAGCGTTCCTGCACGGCGCCATCGCCATCCTGCCGCTGTCCCTGGCCGTCGCCCCCTGGGGCCTGCTCGCCGGCTCCATGGCCATCGAGGCCAACCTCAGTGCCTGGCAAGGCCAAGGGCTGTCGGCGATTGTGTTCGCCGGTGCCGCACAGCTGGTTGCAATCGGCATGCTCAAGGGCGGCGCCAACCTGCTGTCGATCCTGCTCACCACCCTGCTGCTGACGTCCCAGCACCTGCTCTATGGCTTGTCCATGCGCCCCGTGTTGTCAAACCAGCCGTTGCGCTGGCGGCTGGGCTTGGGCTTCCTGCTCACCGACGAATTCTTCGCCCTTACCAGCCACTACGACCAGCAGCAGTTCAACCGCTGGTATGCGCTCGGTGTAGGCCTGACCTTCTACGTCGCCTGGAACCTGTTCACCCTGGGCGGCATCGTGCTGGGCCAGAATATCCCGCACCTCGACCAGCTCGGCCTGGACTTCTCCATCGTCGCCACCTTCGTCGCGCTGATTGCGCCACTTGTACGCAATCTCGCTACCATCGTGTGCGTGGCGGTGTCGCTGTTCTGCTCGGTGCTGTTCAGTTACTGGCACTGGGAGACCGCACTGGTCGCCGCTGGCCTGCTGGGCATGGCCGCCGGTTTCGTCTGTCAGAAATTTACCGGAGGCCGCCCATGACCTGGCTGCTGATCTTCGCCATGGGCGCCGTGGTATTCCTTAACCGCTACGCCTTTCTGGAGCCACGCCTGCCGCTGCGCCTGAGCTCCAACGCCCGGCAGTTCCTGGGCTTTGCCGTGCCCGGCATGCTCACCGCAATCTGCGGGCCGATCATCTTCCTGCCCGGCCACCAGCTCGACCTGAGCCCGCTCAACCCCTACCTGCTCGGTGCACTGGTGGCCGTTGCACTGGTGCTGTTGACCCGCAGCGTGTTGCTGAGCATGCTGGTGAGCATGTTGATCTTCTTCCTGCTGCGCAGCTGGCTGGCATGAGCAGGCCCCTGCGCGAACAGACCCACCTCTGGCAGGCGCCGGCCCTCGGCGACGTCGAGATGCTGCATGCGCGCTACTTCCAGCAGCGCTTCGCCCCGCATGTGCACGAAGGTTATGTGTTCACCGTGATCGAGTCGGGCGCGCAGCGCTTCTGGCACCGCGGCAGCGAGCACCTGGCGCCGGTCGGCAGCATGGTGCTGATCAACCCGGACGAACTGCACACCGGCGCCACCGCCCACGAAGCCGGCTGGCGCTACCGGGGTTTCTACCCCGAGCACGAACGGGTCACCGGTGTGCTGGACGAACTGGAACTGGGCCGGCACGGCATGCCGCGCTTCAAGGACAGCGTGATCCAGGACCAGGCCCTGGCGCAGGCATTCAGCCAGTTGCACCAGCTGTCGGAAGCCGGTGCCAGCGCCCTGGAACAACAGACCGCCTGGCGCCAGGCGGTGCTGGCCCTGGTGCAGCGCCACGGCCACTGTCCGGAACCCACGGCCCCAGGCAACGAACCGCTGGCAGTGGCCCGTGCACGGGAACTGCTGGAAAGCCAACTGGCAGATCCACCGTCACTGGAAGCCCTGGCAGCTGCGGTCAATCTTTCGCCGTTCCACTTTGCCCGGGTGTTCCGCCAGGCCACCGGTTTGCCGCCGCATGCCTGGCTGAAGCAACGGCGCCTGGCGCGGGCGCGGGAGTTTCTGAAAAGCGGCCTTGCGGCTTCTGATGTGGCGTTCACGCTCGGTTTTGCCGACCAGAGTCACTTGAGCCGGCAGTTCAAGCAGGCGTTTGGTGTGACGCCAGGCGCCTATCGCAGCGCCTGCCTGCACCATTAACACCCGCGACGCCAGGCCTCAGGCAAGCTGGCGAGCCACTGCTACACTGACAGAGCTGAACGGAGGATTCCGCCATGTCCGAAAGAGAGCTCACCACCCTGATATCGCTGATGAACCAGCGCCAAGCCTGCCTGAGCAGTGCCTGCAAGGAAATTGCCGACTGGATCGACCGCCAGGGCGATGTGCCCGCTGCGGGCAAGATCCGCGCCAGCCTGAAAGCGCTGGAGGCCGATGAGGCACAGGTCCGCAAGACCTTGACCTCGCTGACCCTCGACAGGCCGCTGCCACGCTTCCGTAGCTGAAGCGCGCAGCACAATGAAGAAGGGCCGCTGAAGCGGCCCTTTTTGTCGGTCAGTGATTCATGTGCATGTGGTCATGCCCACCGCCAGCCTCGGCATTGAGCGGGCGCACGTCTGCCTGCACGTCGACGGTTTCCCTGGTGCCCTTGGCATCTTCGATGGTCAGCGTCAGCGGTACCTTCTCGCCTTCCTTCACCTGCCGGGTCAGGCCCATCAGCATCACGTGGTAGCCGTTGGGGTCCAGGCTCACCGGCTTGCCCGCAGGCAGCTCCACGGCCTTTACTTCCTTCATGCCCATCACGTCGCCGTTCATGGTCATCTCGTGCACCTGCACGGTCTTGGCCACCGGCGAAGCCACGCCGACCAGCTTGCTGTCGGTGCTGGCAGTCAGGGTCATGAAAGCGCCGGTGGACGGCTGGTGCGGCACGCTGGCGCGTACCCAGGCGTCGCTCACGGTGGTTTGCGCCAGGGCCGGCAAGGCCAGGCCCAGCAGGGCGATGGCGGCCAGGCCGCGCTTGATCGGTTGCAGGGATACAGCCATTAGCAAATCTCCATCAGGGTTGCCAGGTCTTCAGCGCATTCCTTGGCATTCAGCGAATGGCCCAGGCTCAGGCGCAGGGTGCCACGTGTATCGTAGACGTAGCTGGTGGACGAGTGAGAGATGGTGTAGGTGTCACCGGCCGGGACCTTTTCGTAGAACACCTTGAACTCCTTGGCCACCGCGGCGATTTCTTCCGGGGTACCGGTCAGGGCGGTGAACGACGGGTCGAAGGCCTTGACGTAGGCGTCGAGTACCTCGGGGGTATCGCGCTCCGGGTCCAGTGTGATGAATACCACCTGGAAGATCTCGCGGTCTCGGCCCCTGAGCAGCTTCTTGATCTGTGCCGCGCGCGCCAGGGTGGTCGGGCAGACAGCCGGGCACTGGGTGAAACCGAAGAAGATCATCGGCATGCTGCCGTAGAAGCTCGACAGGGTACGGACATTGCCCTGGGGGTCCTTGAGGCTGAATTTGCGCCCGAGGATTTCGTTGCTCATGTTCTTGCCGTACTTGAACTCGAGCCCCCGGGCCGGGTTGCAGCCTGCCAGCAGGCCGAGCCCGAGAACGCCCATCCCGGCGACAACCGCGCGCCGGGTAAACTGATCATTCATGAAACCATCCTTTAAAGGGAAGGTGCCGACCCTCGGGACGGGCCGGCCGAAAAACCGGGGCATTCTGGCATGAGACCCAGTGGGCTTCTACCCGACCAAGGCGCGGATGACCCGCAGCCCTTTAAAAACGGGCTGCGGCCTGTTGTCGCAGGGGTTGAAACCGTAACACTTTGTTGCTAGGCCTTGACCTCTAAAGATCAGTAGTAGGCGTTCTCTTTCTGACTGTGGTCAGTCACGTCACGCACGCCCTTGAGCTCCGGAATGCGCTCGAGCAGGGTGCGCTCGATGCCTTCCTTGAGCGTCACGTCGGCCTGGCCGCAGCCCTGGCAACCGCCACCGAACTGCAGCACGGCGATGCCGTCGTCGACCACATCCACCAGGCTCACCTGGCCGCCGTGGCTGGCCAGGCCGGGGTTGATCTCGGTCTGCAGGTAGTAGTTGATACGCTCGTTGATCGGGCTGTCTTCGTTGACCATCGGCACCTTGGCGTTTGGTGCCTTGATGGTCAGCTGGCCGCCCATGCGATCGGTGGCGTAGTCGACCAGCGCGTCTTCCAGGAACGGCACGCTGACCGCATCGAGGTAGGCAGTAAAGCTCTTCAGGCCCACCGGCTCGTCGTCGGGCTTCTCTTCGCCCGGCTTGCAGTAGGCGATGCAGGTCTCGGCGTACTGGGTGCCCGGCTGGGTGATGAAAATACGGATGCCAATGCCAGGCGTGTTCTGCTTGGAAAGCAGATCGGCCAGGTAGTCATGGGCGGCGTCAGTAATGGTTATAGCGCTCATGGAAGTTCCTCACAGACTTGCGCCCAAGTGTACGCCAACCTGGCCTTTGAACAAAGTCCTAGTATTTGACTCGGGAAAGCACGAATGCCGGGCCTTGCTCCCGTGGCGCCGCCAGCCACGCCTGCATCCGCCGGTACAGGCCGCGCTCCAGCCACAGATGGCTGAACCACGACATTAGTCCAATGGACGGCACGCACAAGGCGAACACCAGGTACGGGTTCAGGCGCAGGCGCTGGCAGGCGAACCAGCCGGCGTACAGCACCAGCACGTGGATCAGGTACACCGAGTAGGAACAGTCACCCAGCGCCTTGAGCAGGCGGTTGCCCTTGAAGTACGGCTCCAGGGCGATGAACGCCATCACGATCATCGCGCTTGGCACGCCCCAGTGCAGCAGGCGCTGCGCCGCGTCCAGGTGATAGATCGCATAGCCCGCCACACCCAGCACCGCCAGTGGCAGCCACAGGCCTTCGCGGATCAGGCCGCGGCGATGGATCACGCCCAGGCCGATGCCCAGCAGAAATTCATAGATGATGTCGTTGTTGTAGAAACGGCTGAGCACGCCCATGCGCCCGAGCACCTCACTGACCAGCAGCAGCGCAGCGGTCACCAGCACCAGGTGATGACGCTGGCGCACCAGGAAGGCCAGGCCGAACAACAGGTAGAAGAACATTTCGAAATTCAGCGTCCAGCCTACGTTCAGGGTGGGGTACAAACCGTAACCGCCGGGGTTTTCCGCCGGGATGAACAGCAGCGAAAGCAGCAGGTGATGCCAGTCGAAGGCCTGGTGCGGCATCCACTGGCTGAAGGCCAGCAACAGCAGCGCCATCAGCGCGGTGTAGAACCAGTAGGCCGGGACAATGCGCAAGGCCCGGTTGAGCAGGAACTGGCGGGGTTCGATGGGTTTGTCGCGGGTCGACAGGTAGATCACCAGCCCGCTGATGACGAAGAAGATGTCGACGCCTACGGCGCCGCGGTCGGTGAGCAATTGGCCGATGGGCCCGGTGGCATGGAAGTCGAAGAAGATTTGCATGAAGTGGTGGCAGACCACCACCCAGGCGGCGAACGCCCGCAGTGCCTGAAGCGAATACAGCATGGAATACCTGCGATTGCCGGTGCATTGAGGCCCGCATCGAGTGCACAGGCGAGCGCTGTGCGCTCGTTCGCGGGTAAACCCGCTCCCACAGGTACTGCGCTGGTATTGAAGTCAGCACTTTCCCTGTTGGAGCGGGTTTACCCGCGAAGGGCTGCAAGCAGCCCCCCTGAAATCGACCAGGACCACCCAAGCAGTCCGACCGCAGCGTATTCGGAAAGGTCAGCCCAACCGATCAAAGGTTCTCGTAGCGGTTCATGTCCAGCACGCCGGCCTCCACCGGCTGGGTTTCCTTGATATAGGTACTGAGGTCATGGAAGTAGCGCCAGAACTCCGGGTGGCTGCGGCGCACGCCCCAGCGCATGACGATGCGCTCGAACTTTGCCGGGTCATCCTTGGCGTACTCCATGTCCTCGACGAACTCCGGCACATCACTGGCCGGAATGTTGAAGATGAAATTCGGGTAGCTGCTGAGCACGCCCGGGTACAGGGTCAGGGTGTCCAGCCCGGGCACGTAGCGGTAAGCCTCGCCGAGAAGGAACGCCACGTTGCTGTGCGCGCGGTTGCGCAGCAGGCTGTAGACTTGGCGCTGGCCGCCCTCGCCTTCGATGCGCAGCATGGTCGCCTCCGGGAGCTGGCCGATCACCTTCAGGCCGGCGGCCGGTCGTGACACCAGGCGGCTGAGCGACTGCTCGACGTTGCGGAACTCCTCGCTCATCTGCGGCCGCGAGCAGTAGGCGCCGCTGCAGCGGTTGATCGGGTCGGGGGCAGCGTTGAGGCTGGCGGTACGTTGCAGCAGCTTCAGGCCGAAGTCGCGCTTGGGGTCACGCGGGTCGAGCTTGATGCCGCTCGGCGTGTCGGTGTCGATGTCCTCGTAGTCCAGCCACATCTTCACCTTGCCGCTGTTCTGGTACCAGCTGCCGAGGATGTCGCTGCGCTGGTCGGCCGGCATCAGGCGCAGGAAGTTGACCTCGGCGCCGTTGCGGATCAGGTCGAAATACAGGCGTGTCTGCAGCTGGTGCGAGACGTTGCCGAACACATCGAAGTTGACCGCCAGCTGGTAGTAGGTGCGCTCGAACAGCGGGTAGTCGAACAGCCACACGGTCAGTGGCACGTCGCCGATCAGGCCCTTGGTCACCGAAGCGCTGTCGAAGTGGCGGAAGATGCTCAGCAGCGCATTGTCGTTGCCGGCCCACAGGGTCGACCAGCCCGGTGCCGGCATTTCGGCATAGGCCTCGCGGCGCAGTTTTTCGTACTCGTTGCGTTTGTCGCGGTAGGCATGCCAGAGGTTCAGCACGCTGCCGACATCATCGATCTGCCCTGGCATGGCCAGCAGCGGCGTGGCTTCGCCGCGGTACTTGGCATCGGTGATGTAGCGGTCGTGGGCCGGCTCCTGGAACAGCGCCCAGAAGTTGTCGCGGATCACGTCAGTGGCGATCTGCCCGCGGCACACCGGGCCACGGATGAAGGTGCGCACGAAATACTCGGCGTTATCCAGCATGAACTGGTAGCGCGCCACTGCCGGGATCGCCTCGAAGGTTTCGAACGGGTTGGCCCGGTGGCGTGGGCCGTAGCCCGGTAGCGCGGTGGCATGCCAGTCGCCGGCGTAGAACAGCTGCTTCACGCGCTTGAGCTTCTGCGGCCCCATCGGGTAGGTGATGTGGGTCTTGTGCACGATCACGCCCTGCACCGGGATCAGCCGGTAATAGAAGTCGGTGCCCGGCGGGTCGTTGGGGCGGCGCGTGGCAATGATGTCGACCGGTTTGCCGCTTGGCGTGCGCGAACGCACCCACTGGAAGAAGTGGCCCTGCTCGCCGCCGACGAAGTAGATATGCGCCAGGAACAGGTGCTCGTAGAGCCAACGGCCGACCAGCGCCTCGGTGGAGCCGGGGCGATTGAGCAATTCCTCCCAGTCGGCTATCTGCCTGGCCTCGGCGGCGCTTGGCTGGATCGGTTGGTATTCGACCGGCGCGCCGGCAGCCAGCCAGCGCTGCAGGGTCTGGTATTGCTTGTCGGTCAGGCCGGTGACCGCCAGCGGCATGCCCTCCTTGGGGTGGGCGCCGGCATAGGCGTCGAACTCTTCCGGCAGCGGGCACATGTTGTTGCGGTTGAGCCCCAGGACGATCTCGTCAGGCAGTTTGGCATTGGGCGTGAGCGGGGTCTTGTGCCCCAGCTCGAGCATGCGTGCCATCAGCGCCGCCTGGCTACCCTGGTTGTCGAGTACCGAATAGAAGCCCTTCTTGCGCCATTCATCTTCACTGTGGGCGTCGTAGAACAACCGCGTGGGGGCCACGGCCTTGCTGCGTTCGCCTTGGTAGACCGGCACCTTGGTGGCACCACGCACCGCACCTTCGGGGCTTTCCAGCTTGAGCTGGCAGGCGGCGTCGTTGCAGGCGTGGCAGGCCACGCATTTTTCGGTGAAGATCGGCTGGATGTCCCGGGTGTAGGAAATCACCGGGTTCGACTGGGGGGCTTGCCCGAACGCCACGCCGCTGATGAGCAGCGCGAAGACGCTGGCAAGGATACGTTGCACCATGTGCGGAAAGTCCTGGATAGTGAAGCCATCACGATTGGCTGGTCGTCTTGAGGTGCCTTGCTGCCCTCAACATGAGCAGAATTCATGCAAATGGGCGATGCGCCTAAAAACCGCGCAGCTTTGTTATGATTCGGCACCTTCTGATATTTGCCCGACCAGGTAGTTCCTATGTCCGACCGCAGCGCTCGTCTCCAAGCACTCCAGCACGCACTCAAAGAGCGCATTCTGATCCTCGACGGCGGCATGGGTACTATGATCCAAAGCTATCGCCTCGAGGAACACGACTATCGTGGCACGCGCTTCGCCGATTGGCCAAGCGACGTGAAAGGCAACAACGACTTGTTGCTGCTCAGCCGCCCGGATGTGATCGCGGCGATCGAGAAAGCCTACCTGGATGCCGGCGCCGATATCCTCGAAACCAACACCTTCAACGCCACGCAGATTTCCCAGGCCGACTACGGCATGGAATCGCTGGTGTACGAGCTGAACGTCGAGGGCGCGCGCATCGCCCGCCAGGTAGCCGATGCCAAGACCTTGGAAACCCCGGAAAAACCGCGCTTCGTCGCCGGCGTGCTCGGCCCGACCAGCCGCACCTGCTCGATCTCCCCGGACGTCAACGACCCTGGCTACCGCAACGTCACCTTCGACGAGCTGGTCGAGAACTACATCGAGGCCACCCGCGGCCTGATCGAGGGCGGCGCCGACCTGCTCCTGATCGAGACCATCTTCGACACGCTCAATGCCAAGGCAGCGATCTTCGCCGTGCAGCAGGTATTCGAGGACGATGGCATCGAACTGCCGATCATGATCTCCGGCACCATCACCGATGCCTCCGGCCGTACCCTGTCGGGCCAGACCACCGAAGCGTTCTGGAACTCGGTGCGCCACGCCAAGCCGATTTCCGTGGGCCTCAACTGTGCCCTCGGCGCCAAGGACCTGCGCCCGTACCTGGAAGAGCTGGCGACCAAGGCCGACACCCACGTGTCTGCCCACCCCAACGCCGGCCTGCCGAACGCCTTCGGTGAATATGACGAAACCCCGGCAGAGATGGCGGCGGTGGTCGAAGAGTTCGCCGCCAGCGGCTTCCTCAACATCATCGGCGGCTGCTGCGGCACCACCCCGGGCCATATCCAGGCGATCGCCGAGGCCGTGGCCAGGTACAAGCCACGGGAAATCCCGGAAATCGCCAAGGCCTGCCGCCTGTCGGGCCTGGAACCGTTCACCATCGACCGCCAGTCGCTGTTCGTCAACGTCGGCGAGCGCACCAACATCACCGGCTCTGCCAAGTTCGCCCGGCTGATCCGCGAAGAGAACTACACCGAAGCCCTGGAAGTCGCCCTGCAGCAGGTCGAAGCCGGCGCCCAGGTGATCGACATCAACATGGACGAAGGGATGCTCGACTCCCAGGCCGCCATGGTCCGCTTCCTCAACCTGATCGCCGGTGAGCCGGACATCTCCCGCGTGCCGATCATGATCGACTCGTCCAAGTGGGAAGTGATCGAAGCAGGCCTGAAGTGCATCCAGGGCAAGGGCATCGTCAACTCGATCTCCATGAAAGAAGGCGTCGAGCAGTTCAAGCACCATGCCCGCCTGTGCAAGCGCTATGGCGCGGCCGTGGTGGTGATGGCCTTCGACGAGGTCGGCCAGGCCGACACCGCCGCGCGCAAGAAGGAAATCTGCCAGCGCAGCTACGACATCCTGGTCAACGAAGTCGGCTTCCCTCCGGAAGACATCATCTTCGACCCGAACATCTTCGCCGTCGCCACCGGCATCGAAGAGCACAACAACTACGCCGTCGACTTCATCGAGGCCTGCGCCTACATCCGCGATCACCTGCCCCACGCGCTGAGTTCGGGCGGCGTGTCCAACGTCTCGTTCTCGTTCCGCGGCAACAACCCGGTGCGTGAGGCGATCCACTCGGTATTCCTCTACCACGCGATCCAGAATGGCCTGACCATGGGTATCGTCAACGCCGGCCAGCTGGAGATCTACGACGAGATCCCGGCCGCGCTGCGCGAAAAGGTCGAGGACGTGGTGCTCAACCGCACGCCGCACGGCACCGACGCCCTGCTGGCGATTGCCGACGACTACAAGGGCGGCGGCGCGACCAAGGAAGTGGAAAACGAAGAGTGGCGTTCGCTGCCCGTCGAGAAGCGCCTGGAGCACGCGCTGGTCAAAGGCATCACCGCCTTCATCGTCGAAGATACCGAGGAGTGCCGGCAGCAGTGCGCGCGCCCGATCGAGGTCATCGAAGGCCCGCTGATGAGTGGCATGAACGTGGTCGGTGACCTGTTCGGCGCCGGCAAGATGTTCCTGCCGCAGGTGGTCAAGTCGGCCCGTGTCATGAAGCAGGCCGTGGCGCACCTGATCCCGTTCATCGAAGCCGAGAAAGGCGACAAGCCGGAAGCCAAGGGCAAGATCCTCATGGCCACGGTCAAGGGTGACGTGCACGACATCGGCAAGAACATTGTCGGCGTGGTGCTGGGCTGTAACGGCTACGACATCGTCGACCTCGGGGTCATGGTGCCAGCCGAGAAGATCTTGCAGACCGCCCGCGAACAGAAGTGCGACATCATCGGCCTGTCCGGCCTGATCACCCCGTCGCTGGACGAGATGGTCCACGTCGCCCGCGAAATGCAGCGCCAGGACTTCCACCTGCCGCTGATGATCGGCGGCGCCACCACGTCCAAGGCACACACCGCGGTCAAGATCGAGCCCAAGTACAGCAACGACGCCGTGGTCTACGTCACCGACGCCTCGCGTGCGGTGGGGGTGGCTACCCAGCTGCTGTCCAGGGAACTCAAACCCGGCTTCGTCGAGAAGACCCGCCAGGAATACGTGGAAGTGCGCGAGCGCACCGGCAACCGCAGCGCCCGCACCGAGCGCCTGAGCTACGCGCAGGCCATCGCTGCCAAACCGCAATACGACTGGGCCGGCTATCAGCCGGTGGTACCCGCCTTCACCGGCGTCAAGGTGCTGGAAGACATCGACCTGCGCACCCTGGCCGAGTACATCGACTGGACCCCGTTCTTCATTTCCTGGGACCTGGCCGGCAAGTTCCCGCGCATCCTCACCGACGAAGTGGTTGGCGAAGCCGCCACCGCGCTGTACAAGGATGCCCGCGAGATGCTCGACAAGCTGATCGACGAGAAGCTGATCAGCGCCCGTGCGGTGTTCGGCTTCTGGCCGGCCAACCAGGTTGCCGATGACGACATCGAAGTCTACGGCGCAGACGGCCAGGCCCTGGCCACCCTCCACCACCTGCGCCAGCAGACCATCAAGCCCGATGGCAAGCCGAACCTGTCCCTTGCCGACTTCGTCGCGCCGAAGGCCAGCGGCGTCACCGACTACGTCGGCGGCTTCATCACCACCGCCGGCATCGGCGCCGAGGAAGTGGCCAAGGCCTACCAGGACAAGGGCGACGACTACAGCTCGATCATGGTCAAGGCCCTGGCCGACCGCCTGGCCGAGGCTTGTGCCGAGTGGCTGCACGAGCAGGTACGTAAGGAGCACTGGGGCTATGCCCGCGACGAGCAGCTGGACAACGAGGCGCTGATCAAGGAGCAGTACAGCGGTATCCGCCCTGCCCCGGGCTACCCGGCGTGCCCGGACCACACCGAGAAGGAAACCCTGTTCCGCCTGCTCGATGGCACCGCCATCGGCGAAACCGGCCCGAGTGGCGTGTTCCTCACCGAGCACTTCGCGATGTTCCCGGCGGCGGCGGTCAGCGGCTGGTATTTCGCCCACCCGCAGGCGCAATACTTTGCCGTGGGCAAGGTCGACAAGGACCAGATCGAGCGTTACAGCGCGCGCAAAGGCCAGGAGGTGAGCGTGAGCGAGCGCTGGCTGGCGCCTAACCTCGGCTACGACAGCTGATATCGCGCGGGTTCTTTCGCGGGCAAGCCCGCGAAAGAACCGATGCGTATGCTGGATTCAGACGTCGCTGACCGGGATATCCCCTGCCCGCTTGCCATCGCGTCGTTCGCCCATCCACTCATTGACCTGCTGCCCGAACTCGGTCGGTGCCTTACGCCCGAAGCGCCGCGCCAGGTCGAGGATGGTCTGCTGCGCCAACGCCTCTTCCATGCGCTTCTGCGCCCCCAGCATCACCGCGTGAATCGCGCAGGTGCCCTCGGTCGCCCAGCCCGGCGCCGAACCTTCGAACAAGCTGCAACGCGCGCGGATCTCGCGGCAATCGAAGATCTTCTTCGGCCCATCGATGGCATTGACGATATCCAGCACGGTGATTTCGTCCGACGGCCGCGCCAGGCGAAAACCGCCACGCACACCTTCCGTTGCCACCACCAGTTTGGCCCGTGCGAGCTTGGTGAAGACCTTGGCCAGGTATTCCTGCGGCACGCCCTGTAGCTCCGCCAGGTCGCGCACGCTGCATTCACGGGTATCCCCTCGCTCATCCACCAGGAACAGCAGGCAATGGATGCCGTATTCGACGCCAGCGCTGTAGAGCGACATATCAATCTCCGAC
Organism: Pseudomonas sp. NPDC086566; assembly: GCF_050280885.1. Classification (NCBI taxonomy): domain Bacteria; kingdom Pseudomonadati; phylum Pseudomonadota; class Gammaproteobacteria; order Pseudomonadales; family Pseudomonadaceae; genus Pseudomonas; species Pseudomonas sp. NPDC086566. Next base: position 249,286 of record NZ_JBNNWD010000001.1, on the reverse strand, counting down.
AAAGTTTGTCGCAAATAGTACGCTGATCATTGGGCAGCGCAAAGCCATACCGCGCCAGTCGTCGCCAATCCAAGCCCATGTTCAGCCGTTAAAAGCCCGAGACACAGGCATTCGATCGGTTTTAACCACGCGTGGGCAGCGAGTCGGGTACAAAAAACACTTGTCGATTTCAACTACGACTAATACAGTCGTAGTTATTCGGGCATCACTACCAACACGCTCGAAGCCCTCTTCACCCTTGCGGAGTACTTCCATGAAATCGAACATCCTGATCATCGGTGCCGGCTTTGCCGGTGTCTGGAGCGCACTGAGCGCAGCCCGCCTGCTGGACCAGGCCCAGCGCGACGACCTGAGCATCAGCGTGCTCGCCCCGCAACCGGAGTTGCACATCCGCCCGCGCTTCTACGAGGCCGATGTGCACAGCCTCAAGGCGCCGCTAGCTGATCTGTTCGATGCGGTCGGGGTGCGCTTCATTGCCGGGACTGCCGAAGCCATCGATACTGCGGACCGCAGCGTCAGCTACACCGGCGCCAACGGCGAGCACCGGAAGGTCAGCTACGACCGCCTGATCCTCGCCGCCGGCAGCCAGGTGGCACGCCCGGCAGTACCAGGCCTGGCCGAACATGCCTTCGATGTCGACCAGATGGCTTCGGCCATGCGCCTTGAGCAGCATCTGCTGGGGCTATCGACCATGCCCGCGTCGCCGGCGCGCAACACCGTGGTGGTCTGCGGCGGTGGGTTCACCGGTATCGAAACAGCTACCGAAATGCCGGCGCGCCTGCGCGCCATTTTCGGTAGCGAGGCCGCGGTGCGTGTGCTGGTGGTCGACCGTGGCGCCAGTGTCGGTGCCGCATTGGGTGCGGGCATTACCCCGTCGATCATCGCAGCTTCCGAACAGGCCGGCGTGCAGTGGCTGACAGGTAGCTCGGTGGTGGCCATCGATGCCGGTGGCGTGACTCTGGACAATGGCGAGTACATCGCCAGCAAGACCGTGATCTGGACCGTTGGCGTCAAGGCCAGCCCGCTGACCGCCCAGGTCGCTGGCGAACGCGACAACTTCGGCCGGCTCAAGGTCGACGACCACCTCAAGGTGGTTGGCCAGGCGCATATATACGCAACCGGCGACACCGCCTGGGCCGCTGTCGACGAGCTTGGCAATCACGCCCTGATGACTTGCCAGCACGCGATTCCCATGGGCCGCCACTGCGGCAACAACGCCATGGCCGACTTGCTCGGTGTGGCACCCGTGGTCTACCGCCAGCCCAAGTACGTCACCTGCCTGGACCTCGGCGAGTGGGGCGCGGCCTTCAGTGAAGGATGGGAGCGCGAGCTAAAGCTGCAGGGCCAGGAAGGCAAAGACATGAAGCGCCAGATCAACGGCGTGTGGATCTACCCACCGGCTGCTGATCGCGCGTTGGCGCTGGCCGCAGCCGACCCGCACATCGCAATCGTTTAACGGCAAATTCCTGACAGATCCATCAATAAATGACGGATCTGTCAGAAGATGTCGTTACATTGAATGACTGGTCAATATTGATGGCCATATGGCATCATCGTAATCAAAAAGCATTCCAGAGGGTGAGGCACACACTTAAATCGCAGCGCATCGAGAGCCTGGCGCCATCCCCGGTGACCCGGCCATCCGACCATGCTCTTGACGCCTGCACGCCAACGTCAAGGAGCATTCCATGCCACTACGGAATATGAAGATCGGCACCCGCGCTAGCAGCGTTTTCGCCCTGTTGGGCGCATTGGTCCTGGCCATGGGCCTTATCGCAATCCATGAAACGCGGCAGATGGATTCCGCCACGGACGAAATCCGTGTCACCTGGATGCCCGCCGTGGTTGCCCTCGGTGAAATCAGCAGCAACCTCGGGCGCGCCCGCGCCTTCACCTTGCGCGCCGCGCTGGACGACAACCCCGGCGAGCGTGCGCGCAACATCGACATGCTCAAGGGCGTCAACGAGCAACTCAGCAGTGGCCTCAAGGACTACCAGGACACCATCATCGCCGCCGATGATCGCGCCCTGTTCGATGCCTTCAATGCCGCCTACACCCAATACCTCGACCTGCAGTCGCGGGTCGTGCAGGACATCGCTGCCGGTCGCATGGACCAGGCCAAGCAGCAGATCAGCGGCCCGCTGACCCAGTACGCCGATACCATGATGAAGGCCATGGCCGCGCTCATTGCCTACAACGGCAAAGGTGCCGAGGATGCCTCGCAGCGCAGCAGCGATGTAGCCGACGAGGCCTTCACCGCGATCATCGCCTCACTCGTGGTCATCATGCTTGCACTGGCCGCCATTGCCACGGTGCTTACGCGCAGCATCGTGGTGCCGCTGGCCGATGCAGTCGCCGTGGCCGAGCGCGTGGCCACCGGCGACCTGACCCAGGACATCCGTGTCGTCGGCCGTGACGAACCGGCCCTGCTGCTGCGCGCCTTGAGCCGCATGCAGAACAGCCTGCGCGACACAATCCGCAAGATCGCCGCCTCCTCCGACCAGCTGGCCTCGGCCTCGGAAGAGCTGCACACCGTCACCGAAGACACCAGCCGCGGCCTGCACCAGCAGAGCGCGGAAATCGACCAGGCCGCCACCGCCGTCAACCAGATGACCGCAGCGGTGGAAGAAGTGGCGAACAACGCGGTGAGCACGGCCGATGCCTCCAAAGGAGCCGACCAGACCACTCGCGATGGCCGCGAGCAGGTCAACCAGGCGCTGGCCTCGATCCAGCACCTGGTCAACGATGTGGCGGGCACCTCTACCGAGATCGAACAACTGGCCAGCAATGCCAACGAAATCAGCCGCGTGCTGGATGTGATCGGCGCAATTGCCGGCCAGACCAACCTGCTGGCACTCAACGCCGCCATCGAAGCCGCACGCGCAGGTGAAGCAGGCCGCGGCTTCGCCGTGGTGGCCGATGAGGTGCGCGCCCTCGCCCACCGGACCCAGCAGTCGACGGCAGAGATCGAGCAGATGATCGCCGGGATCCAGAACGGTACCGAGCGTGCGGTGGCGGCGATGCACAGCAGCCGCGGCCGGGCGAACGGCACGCTGGAGGTGGCGCAAGGTGCCGGTGAGGCGCTGGAGGTGATTGCCGAGGCGATCGCCTCGATCAACCAGCGCAACCTGGTGATTGCCAGCGCTTCCGAGGAGCAGGCACAGGTGGCACGGGAGGTGGACCGCAACCTGGTGAACATTCGCGACCTGGCAATGCAGACGTCGGCGGGGGCCAACCAGACCAGCGCCGCGGCGCAGGACCTGTCGCGCCTTGCAGTGGACCTGAATGGCATGGTCGCGCAGTTCAAAGTCTGATCTGAAACAGCTGGGGCTGCTCTGCAGCCCCCTGCTTTAGTATCAGTCGTTAACGCTAATCGCCCGCCCCGCCGTCTCGGCCGCCTTGCCACGGGTCGCCAGGCAATAGTACAGCGGCACCGTTACCAGCAGGCCGAACAGCCACGACAGGTCAGCCCCTTCGACAATGTTCGAATACGGCCCCACATACAGCGACGTGTTGGCAAACGGCAGCTGCACCAGGATGCCGCAGGCATAGGCAATGATCGCGTGGTGATTGAAGCGGCCATAGATGCCGCCATCAGCACGGAAGATCGAAGCGATGTCGTACTGGCCCTTCTTGATCAGGTAGAAGTCGATCAGGTTGATCGATGCCCACGGGACCAGCACCAGCAGCAGCGCCAGGATCAGGCCGATGAACTGGCCGATGAAGCCAGCCGACGCGTTCAGAGCAACCATCGCGCAGCCCACCAGGATCACCGCTGCCAGGATCACCCGGACCTTGATGCTCGGCGTCCACTCGGCAATGAAGGTCTGGATCGCCGTGACGATCGACAGCACTGCGCCGTACAGGTTGAGGGCGTTGTGGCTGATGATGTTGAGCAGGAACAGCACCATCAGGATCGGGCCCAGCCAGCCAGTGGCCTGCTTGACCGCATCCATCGCGTCGGTGCCTTCCGGCACGCACAGCACGGCGATCGTACCGAAGCCGAAGCACAGGATGGTGCCCAGGGTGGCGCCGAAGTAGGTTGCCCAGAACGGCTTGGCGATGCCCACTTCACGCGGCAGGTAGCGCGAGTAGTCGGAGGTGTACGGCGAAAAGCTGATCTGCCAGATGATGCCCAGCGACACAGTGGCGATGAAGCCTGACAGGTTGAATGCGCCGCGGCTGAAGAAGTCCGCCGGCAGTTCCTGGACGAACATCATGATGAAACCGGCCAGCAGTGCCGAGCCCATCACCCAGGTACCGATGCGGTTGAGGATATGGATGAAGCGATAGCCGATCACGCCGATGGCCGTCGCGCTCAAGGCGCCGATGACGATCGCGCCAGGCATCGGCACGCTTGGGGCGATGCCGTGGATGGTCTTGCCCGCCAGGACGATGTTGGAAATGAAAAAGCCGACATAGATCAGCGCGGTGAAGAACACGATCAGCAGCGCGCCATAACGGCCGAACTGGCCACGGCTCTGGACCATTTGTGGAATGCCCAGCTGCGGTCCTTGCGCAGAGGCCAGGGCGATGAACACGCCCCCGATCAGGTGACCCAGCACGATCGCGATCAGCCCCCACAGCAGGTTCAGGTGGAACACCTGGACCACCATGGCACCGGTGACGATTGGCAGTGGCGCGATGTTGGTACTGAACCAGAGGGTGAACAGGTCGCGCGCCTTCCCGTGGCGCTCGGCAGGTGGAACATAATCGACCGTGTGATTCTCGACAAACTGGTGTTGCGACGACGGTTGGGACATAGGATTCAGCTCGAAAGGTCGTTTTTATCGTTGTAGGAAACCGCATCTAGGCGGCCTCTCAGCTGCGGACCATATTATGGTATTCCAAACTTTTGACAACACTGAACCGCAGGAAAAAACGCCCACTGATCTGCTCGCCCACCCCCTGCGACAAACCGCCTCACGGCTCAATCCCACGGTTTACATGGGTTTGAGCCATTCATCGTGAAAAAACGGCGCTGAAAATTCCGCTTGCAAAATAGGTATTACGGTATACCATCAGACACATCAACGATAAAAACCGCGGACCACCGCAGCCGTTTAGAGGTACACCCGATGATCGATGCAACCCTCTACAAGAACGTCCTGGGCTCCTTCCCGTCCGGCGTTACCGTCATCACCACCCTGGACGACGACGGCTCGGTCGTCGGCCTGACTGCCAGCGCTTTCTCCTCGCTGTCGATGGACCCGCCGCTGGTGCTGTTCTGCCCTAACTATACCTCCGACTCCTACCCTGTCCTGATCAAGAACAAGCGCTTTGCCATTCACCTGCTCTCCGGTGAACAGCAAGCCGAAGCCTATGCGTTCGCCAAGAAGGGCAAGGACAAGGCCGCCGGCATCGAATGGACCCTGAGCGAGCTGGGCAACCCGATCCTGGCCGGCGCCACCGCCGTCATCGAGTGCGAACTGTGGCGCGAGTATGAAGGTGGCGACCACGCCATCATGGTCGGCAAGGTTCACAACCTGATCGTCCCCGAGCAAGCCCCTCGGCCGATGGTCTACTGCCGCGGCAAGATGGCCAGCCTGCCGGCCTTTGCCTGAAGCCTGTTCTGAATCGAGACTCCTGGCGCCTCCCCTGCCCGGCGCCAGACACTTTCAAGCGTTGAGGAAAGCCCCATGAAATTTTCGTTGTTCGTGCACATGGAACGTTGGGATGAACAGGTCAGCCACCGCCAGTTGTTCGAAGACCTGACCGAACTGACCCTGATGGCCGAGCACGGCGGTTTCAGCACCGTGTGGATCGGCGAACACCACGCCATGGAATACACCATCTCGCCAAGCCCGATGCCGTTGCTGGCCTACCTGGCCGCACGCACCGAGAAAATCCGCCTGGGTGCCGGCACCATCATTGCGCCGTTCTGGAACCCGATCCGCGTGGCTGGCGAATGCGCCTTGCTCGACGTGATCAGCAACGGCCGCATGGAAGTGGGCCTGGCCCGTGGTGCCTACCAGTTCGAGTTCGACCGCATGGCAGGTGGCATGCCGGCTACCGACGGCGGCAAGGCCCTGCGCGAAATGGTCCCGGTGGTGCGCAAGCTGTGGGAAGGCGATTACGCCCATGATGGCGAAGTCTACAAATTCCCCACCTCCACCAGCGTGCCAAAGCCGTTCAACGCCACACCGCCGATGTGGATCGCCGCCCGCGACCCGGACTCGCACAACTTCGCCGTTGCCAACGGCTGCAACGTCATGGTCACCCCGCTGATGAAGGGCGACGAAGAAGTGCTGGACCTGAAGAACAAGTTCCAGGCCGCCCTCGACAACAACCCGGACGTACCGCGCCCGCAACTGATGGTGCTGCGCCACACCCACGTGCACAGCCCGTCCGAGCCCGAAGGCTGGAAGATCGGCGCCCAGGCCATCTCGCGCTTCTACCGCACCTTCGATGCCTGGTTCGGCAACAAGACTACCCCGGTCAACGGCTTCCTCGAGCCGAGCCCTGAGTCGAAGTTTGCCGAAGTGCCGGCGTTCCAGCTGGAGAACATCCGCAAGAACACCATGATCGGCACCCCCGAAGAGATCATCGCCCGCATCAAGTATTACCAGGAGCTCGGTGTCGACGAGTTCAGCTTCTGGTGCGACAACAGCCTGCCCCACGCCGAGAAGAAGAAGTCGCTCGAGCTGTTCATCAAGGAAGTGGTGCCGGCGTTCGCCTGAATTCCCATTGCCTGAGCCATTGCGGGACGCGCCCGCTCCCGTGGGCCCCGAAGCCCGCGTGAGCGGGCTTTTTTTAACGCCTGTGCCGGCCTCTTCGCGGGTAAACCCGCGAAGAGGCCAGTGCAGATAGCACAGAAATCAGGGCATCAGGCCACCTTTCGTCCCTTGGCCAGAGAAATTTCAAGTCACCTCTTGCGCAACAAATATTATGGTATACCATCAGACAACAAGAGCTGATAACCCTCACCAGGAGCCACCCATGAGTTTCGAAATCCGCAAGATCGTCACCTACTCCGAAGAGACCCGCATCGAAGGCGGCAAGGCCACCGACAAGCCAGTGACCATGGTCGGCCTGGCTGTCGTGATCAAGAACCCATGGGCCGGTCGCGGTTTCGTTGAAGATCTGAAGCCGGAAATCCGTGCCAACTGCTCGGACCTGGGTGCCCTGATGGTCGAGCGTCTGACCGCTGCCATTGGCGGTGCCGACAAGATCGAAGCCTACGGCAAGGCCGCAGTGGTCGGCGCCGACGGCGAGATCGAGCACGCCTCGGCGGTGATCCACACCCTGCGCTTCGGCAACCACTACCGTGAAGCGGTACAGGCCAAGAGCTACCTGAGCTTCACCAACAAGCGCGGCGGCCCGGGCACCTCGATCCAGATCCCGATGATGCAGAAGGACGACGAAGGCCTGCGTTCGCACTACATCACCCTGGAAATGCAGATCGAAGACGCGCCGCGCGCCGATGAAATCGTCGTGGTCCTGGGCGCAGCCGACGGCGGCCGCCTGCACCCGCGCATCGGCAACCGCTACATCGACCTGGAAGAACTGGCTGCCGAGAAAGCCAACGCTCAATAACAACAACAACCAAGACGGGCCGGGGCGTGGCGTGCTTACCCGCCGCGCCCGACCTTCAAGGAGCGCCCTCCATGATTCAGCCTGTCGCTGAACGTACACCCGCCGGCACCAGCTACCTGTCCGTCGGCCAGGGCCAACCTGTGGTACTGATCCACGGCGTGGGCCTGAACAAGGAAATGTGGGGCGGGCAGATCGTTGGCCTGGCCAATGACTACCGCGTCATCACCTACGACATGCTCGGCCACGGCCAGAGCGCGCTGCCGGCCGCCGACACCGGCCTGGAAGGCTATGCCGCCCAGCTCGCCGAACTGCTCGACCACCTGCAGATTCAACAAGCCACCGTGATCGGCTTCTCCATGGGTGGCCTGGTCGCCCGTGCATTCGCCCTCCACTACCCGCAGCGCCTGGCTGCGCTGGTAGTGCTCAACAGCGTGTTCAACCGCACCCCCGAGCAGAGTGCCGGCGTCATCGCCCGCGCCGCCCAGGCTGCGGAGCTCGGCCCCGACGCCAACGTCGACGCCGCGCTCGACCGCTGGTTCAGCCGTGAATACAAGGCTGCCAACCCGGCGCAGGTCGCTGCCATTCGCCAGGTGCTGGCGAACAACGACCCGCAGGGTTACCACACCACTTATGCGCTGTTCGCCACCCAGGACATGTACCGCGCCGGCGACCTGGGCAGCATCCAGGTGCCGACCCTGATCGCCACCGGCGAACTCGACTCGGGCTCCACCCCGGCCATGACCCGCCAGCTCGCCGCCAGCATTCCTGGCGCACAAAGCGTGGTCCTCGCCGAACAACGGCATATGATGCCCGTGGAAGCACCCCGTGAAGTCAACAAGATGCTGCTGGACTTCCTCGCCCAAGCCCGCACCCTCACCGAATCCGCCAAGGGGATTGTTGCATGACCCTCGTTCGTTTCCAGATGTGCATCGACGGCCAATGGCTCGATGCGCAGAGCGGCAAGACCTTCGACAGCCTCAACCCGGCCACTGCCCAGGCCTGGGCGCAACTGCCCGACGCCGACGAAGCCGATGTCGAGCTGGCCGTCCAGGCCGCCCAGCGTGCCTTCGACAGCAAGGCGTGGCGCAGCATCACCGCCACCGCGCGCGGCAAGCTGCTGCGTCGCCTGGGTGACCTGATCGCCGAGAACAAGGAACACCTGGCCCAGCTGGAAAGCCGTGACAACGGCAAGCTGATCCGCGAAACCCGTGGCCAGGTCGGTTACCTGCCAGAGTTCTTCCATTACACCGCAGGCCTGGCCGACAAGCTCGAAGGCGGCACCCTGCCGCTGGACAAGCCGGACCTGTTCGCCTACACCGTGCATGAGCCGATCGGCGTGGTGGCCGGGATCATCCCGTGGAACAGCCCGTTGTACCTGACCGCGATCAAGCTGGCACCGGCCCTGGCCGCCGGCAACACCATCGTGCTCAAGCCGTCCGAGCACGCCTCGGCGACGATCCTCGAACTGGCTCGCCTGGCCCTCGAAGCCGGCTTCCCGGCCGGCGTGGTCAACGTGGTTACCGGCTACGGCCCAAGCACCGGCGCAGCCCTGACCCGTCACCCACTGGTGCGCAAGATCGCCTTCACCGGCGGCGCCGCCACTGCTCGCCATGTGGTGCGCAGCAGCGCCGAGAACTTTGCCAAGCTGTCGCTGGAACTGGGCGGCAAGTCGCCCAACATCATCTTCGCCGACGCCGACCTGGACAGCGCCATCAACGGCGCCGTGGCCGGCATCTATGCGGCCTCCGGCCAGAGCTGCGTGGCCGGCTCGCGCCTGCTGGTACAGGACGAGATCTTCGACGAATTCGTCGAGCGCCTGATTGCCCGCGCCAAGCGCATCCGCATCGGCAACCCGCAGGACGACGCCAGCGAAATGGGCCCGATGGCCACCGCACAGCAGCTGGCCGTGGTCGAAGGCCTGGTCGCCGCGGCCAAGGCCGAAGGCGCCAAGCTGCACATGGGCGGCAAACGGGCCGAGGTCGAGGGTGACGGCTGGTTCTACGAGCCGACCCTGTTCGAGTGTGACAGCAACTCGATGACCATCATGCAGGAAGAGGTATTCGGCCCGGTCGCCGCGGTGATCCGCTTCAAGACCGAAGAGGAGGCGCTGGCCATCGCCAACGACTCGCAGTTCGGCCTCGCGGCCGGCATCTGGACCCGCGACCTGGGCCGTGCCCACCGCCTGGCCCGCGATGTGCGTTCGGGGATCATCTGGGTCAACACCTACCGCGCCGTGTCGGCCATGGCACCGATCGGCGGCTTCAAGAACAGCGGCTATGGCCGTGAGAGCGGCATCGATTCGGTGCTGGCCTATACCGAGCTGAAGACCGTGTGGATCAACCTGTCCACCGCGCCGATGCCCGACCCGTTCGTGATGCGCTAGGAGAAACACGAGATGATCGAACCAGGCATCTACAAAGACGTGATGGGCTCGTTCCCGTCCGGCGTCACCGTGGTCACCACCCTGGACGCCGACGGCGGCATCGTCGGCATCACCGCCAGTGCGTTCAGTGCGTTGTCGATCGAGCCGGCGCTGGTGCTGTTCTGCCCCAACTACGCTTCGGACACCTACCCGATCCTGCGTGACAGCAAGCAGTTCGCCATTCACCTGCTGTCCGCCGACCAGACCGCCGAGGCCTACGCCTTCGCCGGCAAGGGCAAGGACAAGGCCAAAGGCATCGAGTGGCAGCTGAGCGAACTGGGCAACCCGCTGCTGACCAAGGCCACCGCGATCATCGAGTGCGAACTGTGGCGCGAGTACGACGGCGGTGACCACGCGATCATCGTCGGCGCGGTGAAAAACCTGGTGTTGCCGGCCGAGCCGGTGACGCCGATGGTCTACCACAAAGGCAAGCTGGGCGCCCTGCCGCCGTTGGGCTGATAGACCAGCACCGATGACCCTGTTTTTCAGGGGCCGCGCAAATCGTCTCACCCTCGGTTGCGGCCCCTGTTTTAATCCGGAGCACTGCTCATGAGTAACGAAAAGTACGAGAAAGGCCTGCAGATCCGCACCCAGGTGCTGGGCGAAGAGTACGTCAACCGCTCGATCCAGAATGCCGATGAGTTCACCCAGCCGTTGCAGGAGCTGGTCACCGAGTATTGCTGGGGCCACGTCTGGGGCCGCGAAGGCCTCTCGCTGAAAGAGCGCAGCATGATAAACTTGGCCATGATTTCCGCGCTCAACCGGCCCCACGAGCTCAAGCTGCATATTCGCGGCGCATTGCGTAATGGCCTGAGCCGTGAACAGATTCGCGAGATCCTGCTCCAGGTCGGCATTTATTGCGGCGTGCCCGCGGCGGTGGACAGCTTCCGCCTGGCCCGCGAAGCGTTCGCAGAAGCCGATGCGGAGCCAACCCGTTAACCGCGGGCTGTTCGAACCCACGCAAGGAGCACCGATGGTTCGTGGTGCTATTGCGGTTGCGGACGTGCAGCCTCATTCAGAGCGCACTTGATGAAACGCCAGCCCCTCGACGACAGCTTCAAGGTCAACCGCAACCCCGTTACCCTGCGCGAAATCGTGCTCGACAAGCTGCGCGGCGCGATCATGAACTTCCACCTGCTGCCGGGCGACCGCCTGGTCGAGCGCGACCTCTGCGACCGCCTCGGCGTCAGCCGCACCTCGGTGCGCGAAGCGCTGCGCCACCTCGAGTCCGAGGGCCTGGTGGAATTTGCCGATGCCAAGGGCCCGCGTGTGGCCATCATCACCCTGGAAGACGCCCGCGACATCTACGAGCTGCGCTGCGTGCTCGAAGGCCTGATCGTGCAGCTGTTCACCCTCAACGCCAAGGCCAAGGACATCCGTGCCCTGGAGCGCGCGCTGGAAGTCAACCGCGAAGCCCTGGAAGAAGGCGAGCTGCAGCAGGTGCTGGACTCGGTACAAGGCTTCTATGACGTGCTTCTGGAGGGCTCCGGCAACCAGGTTGCAGCCCAGCAGCTGCGCCAGCTGCAGGCACGCATCAGCTACCTGCGGGCTACCTCGGTGTCGCAGGAGAACCGCCGCGGCGCCAGTAACCGTGAAATGGAGAAGATCGTCGAGGCGATCAAAAGCGGCGACCCGCTGGTGGCCCACCAGGCCTCGGTCGATCACGTTCGCGCCGCCGCCAAGGTGGCCCTGGAGTATCTGCGCCAGAAGCAGGACGACAACCCCAAGGTGCGCGACATGGTCGAGCCCCTGGCCCTGAAGGACCCCCGTATATAAGCCCCCGCACAGGCCGCTGACCATGCCCAACGCCCCGCGCTACTGCCCACACTGCACCACGGAGCTGGCCCGGGGCTTTCCCACCGGCGACACCCACGAACGCCTGCACTGTACCGGCTGCGGCTATATCCATTACATCAACCCGAAGATCATCGCCGGCTGCATCATCGAGCGTGACGGCAAGTACCTGCTGTGCCAGCGCGCCATCCCGCCGCGCCCGGGCACCTGGACCTTGCCGGCCGGGTTCATGGAAGCCGGGGAGACCACCGAGCAGGCAGCCTTGCGCGAGGTCTGGGAAGAAAGCGGCGTGCGCGCCGACATCGTCTCGCCCTACTCGATCTTCAGCGTGCCTACAATCTCCGAGGTGTACATCATCTTCCGCGCCATCGCCACCGAGGAGACCGGGCAGTATGGGCCGGAGACGCTGGCGTACCAGTTTTTCGCCCCTGACGAGATTCCCTGGGACGACATCTATTACCCGGCGATCCGGCAGATTCTCGAGCGCTACATCCTCGAGCGCCAGGCCGGTGTGTATGGCATCTATATGGGCAATGACGACACCGGCAAGGTGCATTTCATGCGCTGAGGCGTGCCGGCCTCAGCGCCGGCACCGCCCTTTAACGCGGGCTGGCCAGCAGACGCGCGACACTCTGCGCCAGTTCCGCCTGCCGGTAGGGCTTGCGCAGCACCTCGAAACCCTTGAGTTCCCGCGGCGTGAGGTTGGCATAACCGGTGATGATCAACACCGGCAGATCCACCCGCCGCTCGCGCATCTGTTGGGCAAAACGCACACCGGTCATCTCGGCCATGACGTGGTCGGTGACCAGTACATCCGGTAGCCAACCCCGCTCCAGCAGATGCAGTGCCGCCGCCGCATTGCCGGCTTCGGTCACGTCGTAACCCAGGTCGCGCAACTGCGCGGCGGTGGCATGGCGCACGATTTCCTCATCATCCACCAGCAGTACACGGTAGGGCCGGTCAGCCTGCGGCGCCTCGGGTATTTCGCTGTCCTTGCAAGGCGCCGCGACATCGCTGAGCGGCAACCACAACGTCGCCGTCGTACCCTGCCCCACCTGCGAATCGATGGCGAAGCCCCCGCCCGACTGCAACGCCAGGCCCTGGACCATCGGCAGCCCCAGGCCGGTGCCCTTGCCCACGCCCTTGGTCGAGTAGAACGGCTCGATGCAACGGCGCAATTGCTCTTCATCCATGCCGCAGCCGTTGTCACGTACCTGCAACCAGAGCAGGCGCGACGCAGCCAGGCCCGATGGCCGGGGCGGGCCGTCGGCATCGAGCCCGGCCCTGATCTGCAGCGCTCCGCCGTCGGGCATGGCGTCGCGGGCATTGACCACCAGGTTGAGCAAGGCCAGTTCCAGTTGGTGGGGGTCAGCCACCACCGAGGGCAGTGCCGGGTCTATCTGCACCTGAACGGCAATGGTCGGCCCTAGCGAGCGGGCCATCAGCTCGCGCATGTCCACCACCAGGTCCGCCAGCGACACCGGCTGCGGCTTGAGCGTCTGGCGCCGGGCGAAACTGAGCAGGCGCCCCACCAGGTTGCGCGCCCGCTCGGCCGCCTGCAGGCCGCCTTCGATCAGGCGCGGGGCACGTTCGGATTGAGGGTGTCGGTGCAGCAGTTCGAACGAGGCGATGATCGGCGTGAGCATGTTGTTGAGGTCGTGGGCGATGCCACCGGTCAACTGCCCGATCATTTCCAGCTTGTGGGCCTCGTGCAACTGCAACATGGCCGCCTCGCGCTCGGCCAGCACCGCCGCGACGCGGTCCTCCAGGCTTTCGTTGAGCAGGTGCAGCGCCCGCTCGGCACGGGCGTGGGTAATGGCGGCCCAAGTCTGCTTGGCCGCTTCCTCGACCAACTGACAGTCGTCTTCAAAACACTGGCGCGGGGTATGGAAGTGCACGCCGAGCATCGCCTCCAGGCGCCCGGCGCGCAACACCGGGACATGCAGCGTGGCGCACAAGCCATCGCGGTGTGCCTGGTAGGCCTGCTGCACCACCTGGCCCGCCGCCAACTGCTCTCGCAGCGTCGTGCCAAAGGTGGCGTAGTCATGCTGACCGACCAGGGAGGGCAAGCCGTCGGCCCAGTCATGGGCCACCCGGAAACTGCGGCCGTCGCCCTGATCCTCACCGAAGCACACCCGTGCAGCACCCAGCTCCTGCGCCAAGCGCCTGACCGCATAGGCCTCGATGCGCTCGGCCTCGCCCAGCCCTGGCAAGGTCCGGCCCAGTTCCAGCAAGAACGCCTGGCGCTGCTGGAAACGCACCCGCTCGGTGGTGTCGGCGACCAGGCACAATACGCCGCCGACGCTGCCATCGGCTTCACGCACCGCAGAATAGGACACGTCGAAATACACGGTTTCGCCAAGGCCCCGGCGTTCTATATAGAAAGGGCGATCCTTGGCCCAGAAGGTCTGGCCGGTTTCACGCACGCCGCGCAACAGCGGCTCGAGGTCGTCCCACAGTTCGCTCCAGTGCTCCTCTGCTGGCCGCCCGAGTGCATGAGGGTGCTTGGTGCCGATCGTCGGGGCGTAGGCATCGTTGTACAGGGCCACATAGGCTTCGCCCCAGAACAGTACGAACTGGGCTTGTGCCGGCAGCAGCATGGCCATCACCGCCTGCAGGTGCGGCGACCAGGTAGGTGGCGGACCAAGCGGCGAGCTACTCCAGTCCATTGTCTGCAGCAAGTTGCCAATGCTGCCGCCGTTGAGCAAGAAGTTCGACGGGGGTTTCAGGGTGTCCGTATCGTGTTGCTGAAGCGATCTCATGTCTGGGAGGTCCCGGGCACATTGCCATCCATCTGTGGATAGGAGACCTGCCTTCAGCTTTTCGTTCCGCTGAATTTTACCGAGCGATCAGCGGTGCGCTATTCAGCGCAACTGGCCGGCAATCAACCCCAGCGCCACCGCCACCATTGCCATGCCAGACACGCGCCCTACCCACCTGGCTGCGCCGGGTCGGGTGCTCAACACCGCCTTGGCGCCGTAACCCACCAGCGAATAAATGACCAGCGAACTGCACAGGTGCACCAGCCCCAGCAGCAGGATCTGCAGTGGCACCGGCCAGCTGGAGTGCGGGTCGGTGAACTGCGGCAGCAAGGCCAGGAACAAGAGAAAAACCTTCGGGTTGAGCCCGCTCACGCAAAAGCCCTTGAATGCCCAGCGCGGCCCCGATTCGCCCACGCTGGCCTGCCCGGCCTCTGGCGCAGCCGGGCTCAGCAGCAGGTTGCCGCCCAACCACAACAGGTAGGCGCAGCCAGCCAGGGTCAGCAGGGTCATCGCCAGCGGGTGGCCTGCCAGCAGGCTACCCACCCCTGCCGCCACCACCAGGGTGGCGAGCAGATGCCCCGACAGCATGCCCGCCACCGCAGGCATCACCCAGCGCCCGCGCATCCCGGCGGAGATGGCATAGGCCCAGTCGGCACCGGGGGTAATCACGAACAGCAACGACACGGCCCAGAACGCGGACAGCAGGTTGAATGCCACTTGAGTCTTCCTTTCACACAGTTTGGGGGGTGAAGAAAGCCTAAGGATTCCGCCAGGGGATTTTCTTTCGTATATTTCCCCTCAAGTCATTTTTTCTGGAAGATTCTTCCCAGTGGACAGAACAGACCGAAAGATCCTTGCCGAACTGCAAAAAGACGGTCGCCTCTCGGTGACTGAGCTGGCCGACCGTGTCGGCCTCAGCCTGTCACCTTGCCATCGGCGATTGAAGGCGCTGGAGGAGTCTGGCGCCATCCTTGGCTACCACGCGCGCCTGGCGCCCAGCGCATTGGGGCTGAACTTTGCCGCGCTGGTGTTCGTCACCCTGCGCGAGGTAACCCGCCAGCCGGTGGCGGATTTCGAGGCGGCGCTGGCGGAGATTGCGCAGATCGTCGAGGCCCAGCGGCTGTTCGGCGACCCGGACTACCTGTTGCATGTGGTGGCCAAGGACTTGCCAGCCTTCCAGAAACTGTATGACGAGCAACTGACCAGCATTCCCAATGTGAAACGCCTGAGTTCGACCTTGGTGATGAAGGAAGTGATTCAGGACCGGTTATTGCCGATGTAGCATTTTCTCCTGTGCCGGCGAAGAGGCCGGCACAGGCAAACCTTCAACCTGCCCTGTAAATGCTCGCTGTGCACCATCACGGCCCACCCTGGCTGCCGCCGATCGTCGCAACCCCCTCTATCCCAAGCCCTTCAGCCTACTGGCACCCTCCTTGCTACCGTCCACCGCTTAACCTTTTGTCAGCCTTAGGTTTTTTAAGGTTTATGGGCACATATTTACTAATTTCTCGTTATCCCCGCGCCCCGCATCATCGCTCCAACAAGAACGCGTCGCCCTTCGCCGGCACGCATCCGGGCAGCACCCGATGCCCCACCTTGCCTTGGAGTCAGTCATGACCAGTGCAGCCAATTCGGCACCCCTCATAGAAAAACACACGATCGGCTATGTACCGCCGCAAGACCGCCATGGAAAGGTAAGGGATCTGTTCACCCTGTGGTTCGGCGGCAACATCGCGCCGCTGCCCATCGTCACCGGCGCGCTGGGCGTGCAGCTGTTTCACCTGAACCTGGTCTGGGGCATCGTCGCCATCCTGGTCGGCCACCTGGTCGGCGGTGTGCTGATGGCTCTGCACTCGGCCCAGGGCCCGCAGATGGGCATCCCGCAGATGATCCAGAGCCGCGCCCAGTTCGGCACCCTCGGCGCCTTGCTGGTGGTGGTGATCGCAGGCGTCATGTACATCGGCTTCTTCGCCTCCAACATCGTTCTGGCCGGCAAGTCGCTGCATGGAGTGGTCGAGGCCGTCCCGGTGCCGGTGGGCATCGTCATCGGTGCGTTGGGGTCGGGCATCATCGGCATCATCGGCTACCGCTTCATCCACGTGCTCAACCGCATCGGCACCTGGGTGCTGGGCATCGGCATCGTCGTCGGTTTCGGCTACATCTTCAGCCACGTGCAGAGCGACGACTTCCTCACCCGCGGCGGCTTCAACCTGGCCGGCTGGCTGGCCACCGTGTCGCTGGCGGCGCTATGGCAGATCGCTTTCGCACCGTACGTGTCGGACTATTCACGCTACCTGCCGGCAGACGTGAAAGTCAGCTCGACCTTCTGGACCACTTACCTGGGCTCGGCTTTGGGTTCGAGCCTGTCGTTCATCTTTGGCGCAGTGGCGGTGCTGGCGATCCCGGCCGGCATGGACACCATGGATGCCGTCAAGCTTGCCACCGGCACCCTCGGCCCGGTGATGCTGGTGCTGTTCCTGCTCAGCGTGATCAGCCACAACGCCCTCAACCTGTATGGCGCGGTGCTGTCGATCATCACTCTGGTGCAGACCTTTGCCTACCGCTGGATTCCCACCGCCAAGAGCCGTGCGGTGCTGTCGCTGATCGTGCTGGCGGCCTGCTGCGTGGTGGCGGTGTTCGCCTCGGCCGACTTCATCGGCCACTTCGTCGACATGGTACTGGTGCTGCTGGTGGTGCTGGTGCCGTGGACGGCGATCAACCTGATCGACTTCTATGCGATCCACAAGGGCGACTACGACATCCAGTCGATCTTCAAGGTCGATGGCGGCATCTACGGCCGTTACAACCCGCAGGCACTGATTGCCTATGTGGTGGGTATCGTGGTGCAGATTCCGTTCATGAACACGCCGCTGTACGTCGGGCCGATCTCAGAGCACATCAACGGCGCTGACCTGTCATGGCTGGTGGGCCTGGCAGTAACCTCGCCGCTCTACTGGTGGCTGGCCAGCCGTGACAGTGCCTACCGCCGTCGCCAAACCAGTGCCAAGCTCGCCATGAGCCACTGATTCACCTGCACCGGCCTCTTCGCGGGACAAGCCCGCTCCTACAACGGTATGCGTTCACTTTGTAGGAGCGGGCTTGCCCCGCGAAGAGGCCGGTACATGAATCACAGGTTGTAAGCCCGCTCATTGTGCTCCGCCAGGTCCAGCCCCTGCTCTTCCTCTTCCCGGCTGGCCCGCAACCCCACGGTCAGCTTGATGGCCCCGAGAATCGCCCAGCTCACCACGAAGCAATACACGAAGGTAAAGGCCACCCCCTTGAGCTGCACCAGCGCCTGACCGATCGGCGAAGCCCCCTCCACATACCCGCCCAGCGCCGGCGCGGCAAACACCCCGGTCAACACCGCCCCGACCATCCCGCCGACCCCATGCAGCCCGAACACATCGAGGCTGTCGTCATACCCCAACGTCTGCTTCAAGCGGGTCACGGCAAAGAAGCAGATCGCCCCGGTCAGCAAGCCGATGACCACCGCACCCAACGGGCCGACATAGGCACAGGCCGGCGTGATCCCCACCAGCCCGGCCAACGCCCCTGAGGCCGCACCCAACGCGGTCGGCCGACCATGCATGACCTTTTCGGTCAGCAACCAGCCGACGATCCCGGCACAGGCCGCGACCATGGTCGCCAGCATCACCACCCCTGCCCCTTCGTTGGCGGCAAGCCCGGAACCTACGTTGAAGCCGAACCAGCCGACCCACAGCAGCCCCGCGCCCACCAGGGTGAAACCGAGGTTGTGCGGCGGCATAGCCGTCTGCGGGTAGCCCTTGCGCTTGCCCAGCATCAACGCGGCGGCCAAGGCTGCCACACCGGAGTTGATATGCACCGCGGTGCCGCCGGCAAAGTCCAGCACGCCCCAGTTGACCATCAGCGCCCCCGGCCCGCCCCAGACCATATGGGCGATTGGCGCGTACACCAGGACGAACCAGGCCGCCATGAACAGTAACGAAGCACTGAATTTCATGCGCTCGGCAAAACCGCCGGCGATCAGTGCCGGGGTGATGATGGCGAAGGTCAGCTGGAACGTCGCGAACACCCCTTCCGGGATGGTGCCCACCAGGCTGTCGTGGCCGATGTTGAGCATCAGCGCCTTGTCCAGGCCGCCGATGAAGCTGTTGAAGGTCAGCTGCCCTTCGACCATGCCGCTGGTATCGACCACCAGGCTGTAGCCGAACAGCACCCAGAGGATGCCGATCACCCCGGCCACGGCGAACAGCTGGGTGAACACCGAGAGCAAGTTCTTCGCCCGCACCATGCCGCCATAGAACAGCGCCAGGCCCGGGATGCACATCATCAGCACGAACATCGCGGCGCAGATCATCCAGGCGGTGTTGCCGGTGTCCAGGGTGGAGTCGGCGGCGTGGGCCAAGGGTGTCAACGCGAACAGCACAACAGCAAGGGCAAGCTTCATGGGGTCACTCCTGTGCGAATGGGGGACATCTTTGGGGCTGCTTTGCAGCCCATTCGCGGCGCAAGGCCGCTCCTACAGGGGCCGCGCAAGGCTCAGCCACTGCGGTCCCCTGTAGGAGCGGCCTTGTGCCGCGAATGGGCCGCAAAGCGGACCCAGATGGTCTAATCAGTACTGCGCCTGCCCTGGCACCCACGAGGTCCCGGCCAGCGGCACCCGGGCCATGGCGGCGGCTTCGACGGTAAGCGCCACCAGGTCCTCGGGGTCGAGGTTGTGCAGGTGCGACTTGCCACAGGCGCGGGCCATGGTCTGCGCTTCCAGCACCAGCACCCGCAGGTAGTTGGCCAGGCGCCGGCCGGCCTCTTCCGGGTTCAGGCGCTTGGCCAGCTCCGGGTCCTGGGTGGTGATGCCGGCCGGGTCGCGGCCGTTCTGCCAGTCGTCGTAGAAGCCGGCGGCCGAGCCGATCTTCTTCAACTCGCCGTCCAGCCGCGGGTGGTTGTCGCCCAGGGCGATCAGCGCCGCCGTGCCGATGGCCACGGCATCGGCGCCCAGGGCCATGGCCTTGGCCACGTCGGCACCGTTGCGGATGCCACCGGAGACGATCAGCTGCACCTTGCGGTGCATGCCCATCTCCTGCAGCGCCTGCACCGCCTGTGGTATGGCCGGCAAGATCGGGATGCCGACGTGCTCGATGAACACCTCCTGGGTGGCCGCGGTGCCGCCCTGCATGCCGTCGAGCACGATCACGTCGGCGCCGGCCTTCACCGCCAGCTTGACGTCGTAGTACGGGCGGCTGGCGCCGATCTTCACGTAGATCGGTTTTTCCCAGTCGGTGATCTCGCGGATCTCGGCAATCTTGATCGCCAGGTCGTCCGGGCCGGTCCAGTCCGGGTGGCGGCAGGCGCTGCGCTGGTCGACGCCGATCGGCAAGGTGCGCATGCCGGCAACGCGCTCGGTGACCTTCATGCCCAGCAGCATGCCGCCACCGCCCGGCTTGGCGCCCTGGCCGAGGACGATCTCGATGGCGTCGGCCTTGCGCAGGTCATCGGGGTTCATGCCATAGCGTGAAGGCAAGTACTGATAGACCAGGTGCTGCGACTGACCGCGCTCTTCCGGGGTCATGCCGCCGTCGCCGGTGGTGGTGCTGGTACCGGCAATGGTCGCGCCACGGCCCAAGGCCTCCTTGGCGTTGGCCGACAGCGCGCCGAAACTCATGCCGGCGATGGTCACCGGGATCTTCAGGTGGATCGGCTTCTTGGCGAAGCGGTTGCCCAGCACCACGTCGGTGCCGCATTTTTCGCGATAGCCTTCCAACGGGTAGCGCGACACGCTGGCGCCGAGCAGCAGCAGGTCGTCGAAGTGCGGCACGCGGCGCTTGGTGCCACCGCCGCGAATGTCATAGATGCCGGTTTCGGCGGCACGCTGGATTTCCTGGATGGTCAGGCGATCAAAAGTGGCCGACTCACGCAGTACCGGGGGAAATTGCTCGCTCATGGGATGCTCCTGGATCAGTACGCGCTGGCGTTGTCGACTTTGAAGTTGTACAGCTGGCGGGCCGAGCCGTAGCGTTTGAAATCGGCGGCCTTGTGCGCAAGGCCGGCCTGGTTCAGCAGCTCCTGCAGCTCTTGCAGGTGCTCGGCGCGCATCTCTTTTTCGATGCAGTCCGAGCCCAGCGACTGCACCGAGCCCTTGACGTAGATGCGCACCTCATACAGCGAATCGCCCAAGGCATCGCCAGCATCGCCACAGACCACCAACCGCCCGGCCTGGCCCATGAAGCAGCTCATGTGGCCGATGCTGCCGCCGACCACGATGTCCACGCCCTTCATGGAAATGCCGCAGCGCGCGCCGGCATCGCCCTCGATCACCAGCAATCCGCCATGGGCGGTGGCGCCGGCAGCCTGCGAGGCACTGCCCTTGACCCGCACCGAGCCGGACATCATGTTCTCGGCCACGCCGACGCCCACGTTGCCGTGCACGGTGACGCTGGCCTGCTGGTTCATGCCGGCGCAGTAGTAGCCGGCATGGCCTTCGATATCCACCGACACGGCCGCGTCGATACCCACGGCCAGGTTGTGCTTGCCGTCGGGGTGGGTCACCCGCCATTCGCGGTCCTGCACGTCACCGTGCAGGGACTGGTTGAGCATGCGCACCGAGGCGCTGGAAAGGTCGATCGTCTTCATGATTGTCTCCAGTGATTCGGGCGTCAGGCGCTCTCGCGCTCCCAGACGTAGAGGGTGGCGGGCGCTGGCTCCCAGACCTTGGCCTTGTCGATGCCCGGCAGGCTGGCCAGGGCCTGGTATTCGGAGGCCATGGCCACGTAGTCGTCGGTTTCGGCCAGCACGGCCGGCTTGCAGGCGATCGGGTCGCGGATCACGGCAAAGCCGTTGCGGGTGCCGATGGCGAAGGTGAAGAAGCCGTCCAGGTCTGCCAGCGCGCCATCCAGGGCCTGGGCCAGGGTGTCGCCCTGCTGCAGGCGCCAGGTCAGGTAGCCGGCCGCCACCTCGCTGTCGTTGTCGGTCTCGAAGCTGATCCCTTCGCGCTTGAGTGCCTGGCGCAGGCGGAAGTGGTTGGACAGCGAGCCGTTGTGCACCAGGCACAGGTCGGCGCCGGTGGAGAACGGGTGGCTGCCTTCCATGGTCACCGCGCTTTCGGTGGCCATGCGGGTATGGCCGATGATGTGGCTGCCCTTCATGCCTGCCAGGCCGAAGCGGCTGGAGATGTCCGCCGGCAGGCCCATGCCCTTGAGGATCTCGATGCTCTGCCCGGCGCTCATGATGCGCACGTCCGGTGCCAATTCGGCCAGCGCGGTGCGGGCGGCGGCTTCATCGGTGTGCACCTTGAGCACGGCGGCGCTGGCGTTCTGGAACCAGTCCAGCGAGCACCCCAGGCGCCCTTCCAACTGGCCCATCAGGGCCGCCCACGGGTAGTGGATGTCCGTCGCCTGCAGGGTCAGCTTGACCCAGCCATCGGCCACTTCGTCACCGTAGATGGCGAAGCCGGCGCTGTCCGGGCCACGGTCGGTCATGGCTTCGAGCATGGGTTCGAAGAGCTTGCCGAGCTGGGCTTCCAGCTCCGGTCGTTTCAGGTACAGACCTACGATTCCACACATGGTGATACTCCTTCTAGGCAGTGGGTAGCTGCGGCTGTTGCCACTACCCAGGGACAGGGTTGGCGGTCAGAAGAATTCGGTGTAACGCTGGATTTCCCAGTCGGAGACGTGGCGGCTGTACTCCACCCACTCCATGCGCTTGAGCCTGATGAACTCGTCGACGATCTCGGCGCCGAGCACCTCGCGAAACAGCGGGTCGGCCTCCAGCGCATCGGCGGCTTCCTTGAGCGACTGCGGCAAGGTCTTGATGCCGCGAGCGGCGATTTCTTCCAGGCTCAGGGTGTAGAGGTTCTCGTTGCACATCTCGCCCGGCTCCAGCTGGCGGTCGATGCCGTCGAGGCCGGCGGCGATGATCGCCGCGGTGACCAGATAGGGGTTGCAGCCGGCGTCTGGCAGGCGGAACTCCAGGCGGCCATAGGGGATGCGGACCATCGCCGAACGGTTGTTGGCGCCGTAGGCAACGAAGGCCGGGGCCCAGGTGGCACCGGACAGCGAGCGGCCGACGACAAGACGCTTGTACGAGTTGACCGTGGGTGCGGCGAAGGCGCACAGCGCCGGGCCGTGGGCCAACAGGCCGGCGGCGAAGTGGTAGGCCAGCTTCGACAGGCCCATGCCGCTGCTGTCGGACGGGTCGTGGAACAGGTTGTTGTTGCTGCTGCTGGCCAGCGACAGGTGGAAGTGCATGCCATTGCCAGCGCGCTTGGGGTCTGGCTTGGGCATGAACGAGCAGATCATGCCCAGGTCATTGGCGATCTCGCCGGCGGCCATGCGGAAGAAGGTGAAGCGGTCGGCCGATTCCATGGCGTCGCTGTAGGTGTAGTTGATCTCGAACTGGCCGTTGGCGTCTTCGTGGTCGATCTGGTAGATGTCGAAGCCGACCGGCTGCAGGGCCTCGGTGAGGCGTTCGAGAAACAGCCGCGAACGCGACAGGCCCTTGTAGTCGTAGCAAGGCTTGTCGAGGTTGTCGGAGGCGTCCACCAGTTGCAGCTTGCCGCCTTCGTCGCGGCGGAACAGGCTGAACTCGGGTTCAAGGCCGGTGTTCAGGGTCCAACCCTTGTCGGCCAGGCGCTGAACCTGCTGCTGTAATACATGACGGCTGTCGTAGGGCCAGGGCTGGCCGTTGACGTGGCCCACGCATACCACCCGCCCATAGCCCGGCTGCCACGGCACCGGAATCAGCGTGGACAAGTCGCCACGGGCCATGAAATCCGGGCCATGGGGCTCCATGCCCATGCCGCAGATGGCGAACCCGGCAAAGCCGGCACCCTCTTCAGCCACCATCTTGAGGCCCGATACCGGCACCGACTTGGTCTTAGCCGCACCGTGGATATCGACGAATTGCGCCAACACATACTTGATGCCGTACTGGTCGAGGGTGCGCTGGGTTTCTGCTGGCAACATGGGTTGATCACTCCTGGGTGAGGGGCACTGATTCCGCTTGAGAAACTTATTTTCTCTACAGGAATGCAATGTACTTGCCAGCTCTGCTCAGGGTGAGAGTCTTGTGTGGCTTGTGCGGGACTCATCGCGGCTGAAGCCGCTCCTACAGGGACCGTGCAAGGCCCTGCAGGAGCGGCTTTCGCCGCGATGACACCGGACCAGACAGCGCAAAACCTTGCAGGTTTTTATGCGCTACTTATGGGAAACTTGTTTTCATCCGAGGAAAGATGCAGCCCACGCAGCTACCTTTCGCACTTTCTCAGTGCGAAATATTTATTCTTGAACCGAAAACGCGCAGGACATTCGATGCCAACCGAAACCGAACCCCGCCTTCGCCTGGAGCAGTACCTGGGTCTGCAGATCAAGCGCCAGCGCCAGGCCCAGTCACTCAAGCTCGCCGACGTGGCGCGCATCGCCGGCATCAGCCAGGGCATGCTGAGCAAGATCGAGAACGCCCAGGTGTCCACCAGCCTCGATACCCTGAGCCGCTTGTGCGATGTGCTGGGCATGCCGATGGCCAAGCTGTTCAGCCAGTATGACCAGCCCGATGGCAATGCCTTGCTGGTCAAGGCCGGTGAAGGGCTGGAGGTGGTGCGCCGCGGCACCGAAAAGGGCCATACCTACCATTTGCTCAATCACGCCAGGGGGCCGAAAAAGCACTTCGAGGCGTACATGGTGACCATGGACGACGCCAGCGAGGAATTCCCGACCTTCGCCCACCCCGGCACCGAGTTCCTGCATTTGCTGGAGGGGGAACTGGTCTACCGCCACGGCAACCAGCTCTACCGCATGCAGGCCGGCGACAGCCTGACCTTCGATGGCGAAACCCCGCATGGCCCGGAGCAGCTGGTACAGGTGCCGATTCGCCTGCTGTCGATCATGAATTACGGCGAAGAATGAGAACAGCGCATCCCGCGTCGCTCAGGCGCCTTCCGGCAACAGGCTGCGATCGAACATGAACACCCCATCGCCCTGCGGCGTGTACTGATACAACTGTTGCGGCCGGCCCAGCCTGGGCTGGTTCTTCTCCCCGGTATCGCGTACCCAACCCAGCTCGCGCAGGCGCTCCAGGCGCTTGCGCAGCGAGGTATTGTTCACCGCCTGCCCGAGGCACGCCTGCACCGCCCCCAGCGCATCGAGGACGGTGAACTTCTGCGCCAGCAGGTACAGCGGCAGGCTGCTGTATACCGTCTTCGAAGCCAACCGCTCGCGCGCGCGCTCGACCAGCAGGTTGTGGTCGAACGGCAGCAACACCTTGCGGTCAATCACGCTGTCCAGGTCGAAAAACGCCAGCTGCTCGCCTTCAACCTGCTGTTGCGGGTCGAGCAGGGCCAGGTAATAGGTACTCAATGACCAACCCCGCGGGTCGCGAAAGGCATTGCCTTCGGTGCCCACCTGTTCAAGGTGGCGCGGCAGCACCAGGGCTTTCTCACGCAGGGCGCGTTCGGCAGCGCCCTGCAGGCTGGTGTCCGGGGTGCGGCCATTGACGATCACGCCAGGCAACGCCCATTGGCCGGCATGGGGCTCGCGCTCACGACGGTGCAACAACACCTGCAGCTGGGCATCAGGGGCCAGGCGCAGGGCAACGATATCGACACTGGCCAGGACTTCGACTGTACTCACCGGGGACTCCTCATTCATCGGCACAATAATCCACCAGGGACTCTAAGTATGGCAACCCGTAAGCCCGTAAAAATTGTCACTTGACACACTTATTGCACCAGGTGAATTATATAGGCATTCCAGCGAGGAGACCCGCCATGAAGATCGCCAGTTTCGATGTCGACGCGCAGAACGGTTTCACCACAAATGTCCCTCAAGAGCTGCCGGTACCGGAAGGCAACGAGATCGCCCCGGACCTCAACGCCATGGCGCTGCGCGCCGACCTGCGCCTGGGCAGCAAGGACGCCCACCCGGCCAACGCCGCCTGGGTGGTGGCCGAACCCGGCCAGATGCTGCAGCCGCTGGCTCTGGCCAATGCCGACCTGACCTGGGTCAGCCACTGCGTCCCCGGTACGCCCGGCTTCGAACTGCTGCCTGGCCTGCCCGCCCCGATCGACTACGACTACTTCGTCTGGAAAGGCGTCGAACCCGACCTGCACCCCTACGGCGCCTGCTACCACGACCTCGCCGAGCGCCGCTCCACCGGGGTCATCGAATTCCTCAAGGTGCAGCAGGTCGGCGCGGTGATTGTCGGCGGCCTGGCCCTGGACTACTGCGTCAAGACCACCGCCCGGCAACTACGCCAGGCTGGCTTCCAGGTGCTGCTGTACCTGCCGGCCTGTCGCGCCCTGACCCAGGAAGGCGCCATCACTGCCTGTGGGGCGCTGGCCGCCGAGGGCGTGATCCTCTGCGGCGATGAAGCCGCGCTCGACTACCAGCTCTCACTGATCAAGGAAGACCGCCCATGAGCGAAAGCGTTTTCGGCCCACGGATCATCCAGAACCTGCTGGACACCGACTTCTACAAGATCACCATGATGCAGGCGGTACTGCACAACTACCCCAACGCCGAGGTGGAGTGGGAGTTCCGTTGCCGCAACGGCGAGGACCTCTCCCCTTACCTGGCAGAAATCCGCTACCAGATAGAGTTGCTGAGCGAAGTCACCGTCACCCACGACCAGCTGGCGTATCTGGAAAAAATCCCGTTCCTCAAGCCGGACTTCATCCGCTTCCTCAGCCTGTTCCGCTTCAACCTGCGCTACGTGCAGGTCGGCCTGGACGCGGCCGGGCAGCTGGCGATTCGCGTGCGCGGGCCATGGCTGCACGTGATCCTCTACGAAATCCCCTTGCTGGCGATCATCAGCGAAGTTCGCAATCGCTACCGCTACCGCGATGTCACGCTCGAACAGGTGGGCGAGCGCCTGTACCAGAAAATGGACTGGCTCAAGGCCGAGGCCAGTGCCGATGAGCTGGCCGGCTTCCAGCTCGCCGACTTCGGGACGCGGCGGCGCTTTTCATACCGGGTGCAGGAAGAGGTGGTCTACCTGCTCAAGCACGACTTCCCCGGCCGCTTCGTCGGCACCAGCAACGTCCACCTGGCTCGCGAACTCGAGCTCAAGCCGCTCGGCACCATGGCCCACGAATGGTTCATGGCCCACCAGCAGCTCGGCCCACGGCTGGTCGACAGCCAGGCCGCCGCGCTGGAAGCCTGGGTGCGCGAGTACCGTGGCTTGCTCGGCATCGCCTTGACCGACTGCATCACCATGGACGCCTTCCTGGACGATTTCGACCTGTACTTCGCCAAGCTGTTCGACGGCCTGCGCCACGACTCTGGGGACCCGCTGGTGTGGGCGGAGAAAGCCATCGCCCACTATGAGCGGCTGGGGATCGACCCCAAGGGCAAGACGCTGATCTTCTCCGACGGCCTGGATTTCGCCAAGGCGCTGGGCCTGTACCGGGCGCTGCACACGCGGATCAACGTGAGCTTCGGCATTGGTACCCGGCTGACCTGCGATATCCCGGGGGTGGAGCCGATGAACATCGTGATCAAGATGACCGACTGCAATGGCGCACCGGTGGCGAAGATCTCCGACAGCCCGGGCAAGACCCAGTGCCGCGACGAGAACTTCGTCGCCTACATGAAGCATGTGTTCAAGGTGAATTGACAGGGCCTGGACGAGCGGGTGGGTCATCTTGGTTGGCCCCGCCCCTTCTCGTATCATCTGCACACCCTACCTGGAATGAAAGCCGTGAAGCCGTCACCTGGAAGTGCCCTGCCGACCCCTGCCAACGCCACCGGGCCCAAATGGGATGCAGGTGAGGCGGTCAACCAGCTGTCCTGGGACGACCTGCGCATCATCAAGACCTTGAGTGATTGCGGCAATCGCTCCGCCACGGCCAAGAAACTCGGCATCAACGTTTCCACGGTATCGCGCCGGGTCTCCCAGGTCGAAAAAGCCCTCGGGGTGGCGCTGTTCGATCACCGTAAAGCCGGGTACCTGCTGACGGCCGAAGGTGCGGAGTTGCGCGCCCTGGCCGAGCGCGTCGAACTCGACATCGTGAGCGTGACGCGGCGTGTCTCCCGAACAGGCCAAGGCCCCCTGGGAAAACTGCGGATCACCACGAGCGACTCATTGCTGCTGTACTTCCTCACCCCGATCATTGCGGATTTCAAAGCGCTCAACGAGGGCATCAGCATTGAAGTGCTGGTCGGCAACGAAACGCTGAGCCTGGCCCGGGATGAATCGGATATCGCGGTGCGTGCCACGCGCAAACCCGCAGAAAGCCTGGTGGGCAGGAAGCTGGCAAACATCGCCTGGGCGCCCTATGCCAGTGTCAGGCAACCGCTACCTGCCGACCCCTTCGCCGAAGGCCACGGATGGGTTTCCTATTCCGCGGCGCTGTGCGGCTTGGAAGCGACAAGCTATGTCGAATCCAGGGTTGCGCCCGAGTGCATTGCCTACCGCACCGATTCAGTGGCTGCGGCCAGTGCAGCCATTGCGGCGGGCCTGGGTTACGGGTTTCTTCCCTGCATGCTGGGGGACATCACGCCAGGCCTGGTTCGCCTCGGCCCTGTAGTGCCTGAGCTGCAGGACGAACTGTGGCTGCTGACCCACCAAGACATACGCAAGTCCTGGCGGGTCAAGGCCTTCATGACCTTCTGCGCGGCTGCCGTTGCCGACCTCAAACCGCTGGTCGAGGGGCAGCAGCCACTCTCGACCTGAAGGGCTCGAACCTGGCGCTCAGGCTCAGGACGCCGGGGCGCCGATCACCGCCCGGCAGACGATTTCGATCAGCTGCGGGCGTTGGGCAAGCCGCGACACGCCGATGATGTTGCTCGCCGCCTGCGGGCGATCCGAGCCATAGGCCGCCTTGCGCACCTTGCCGACCACGGCGAACGCTGCGTCCATGTCGAGCACGTACAGAGTTTCTTCCACCACGTCCTCGAGGCCGGCGCCGTACAGGGCGAGCAGCTTGGCGATGTTGGCGTAGCAGACGCGCATCTGTTCGCCCATCGAGGAAAAATCACTCGGCCTGCCATCGGCATCCAGCGGCGCCGGAGCCACCAGGCTGCCGTCCTCGTCGTGGCTGAACTGGCCGGACACGAAAAGTACGTTCCCCGCCCGTCGCACCTGCGGATAACCGTAGCTGTCTTCCCATGGAACGCCCCAGTAGGCGGTGTCGTCGTTGAAAGGTCGTGCAGCGGCCATTGCATGTTTCCTGATGGATGGCGGTTCGGGATGACCCGCATGGCCCGGATGCTAGCACCGCGAGCGGCCTGACCAAGGGTGCATTTTTGCGCCTGCAGTGGCGCAAACATGCGCCACCGTTTCGCTCGATGTTTGATTATCTTTTGCTGGCACCCAGCGGCGACCCGCTGAAAAACGTTCGTCACCATCCAGCACAGGGAACAACCATGAGCACTGCAAACACTGAAGTCCTGACCCCGTTCAACAGCCAGCTGATCTTCATCGACCAACAGCCGCAAATGGCCTTTGGCGTGCAAAGCATCGATCGTCAGACGCTGAAGAACAACACCGTGGGCCTGGCCAAGGCAGCGCGGATCTTCAACGTGCCGACCACTATCACCACGGTGGAAACCGAGAGTTTCTCCGGCCACACCTACCCCGAGCTGCTGGCCGTGTTCCCGGATGCGCCGCTGCTGGAACGCACCTCCATGAACTCCTGGGACGACCAGAAGGTTCGCGATGCGCTGAAGAACAACGGCCGCAACAAGATCATCGTTTCCGGCCTGTGGACCGAGGTCTGCAACACCACATTCGCGCTGTCCGCCATGCACGATGCCGGCTACGAGATCTACATGGTTGCCGATGCCTCCGGCGGCACGACCAAGGAGGCCCACGACTACGCCATGCAGCGCATGATCCAGGCCGGCGTCGTGCCGGTGACCTGGCAGCAAGTGCTCCTGGAGTGGCAGCGCGACTGGAACAACCGCGCGACCTACGACGCCGTGATGGAACTGGTCAAAGAGCACTCCGGCGCCTACGGCATGGGCGTGGACTACGCCTACACCATGGTCCACAAGGCGCCTGAACGCGTTAAGCATGGCCCCACCTTGGCGCCGGTTGCGGCACCTCGCTGATCCCGCATCGGCCTGCCTCAGCGGGCACAGCTGCCCGCTGAGCGTTCTCCTCTCGTGAACAGGAATGGACCTTCATGAACAATGGCGATTGCACTGTGCTGGCGACTGTCGCCTTGAAATCGACCAGGCAGCTCAAACCTTGGCAGTTGCGAACCGCCAAGCAGATGATGCTGGCGCATCTGGACGTAGGCATATCGGTGACCGAGCTCGCCGAGGCATGTGCCCTGTCGCGCAGTCACTTCAGCAGGATGTTCAAGGAAAGCACCCGGGTGCCGCCACAGCAATGGATGCGCGAGCAACGGATCAGGAAAAGCAAGCAACTGCTGCTCGACGCGACGATGCTGCTGGCAGACATTGCGCTCGACTGTGGGTTCTACGATCAAGCGCACTTTTGCCGGGCCTTCATGAGGGCTGAAGGACTCACACCCTTGGCCTGGCAAAGGCTGACCCATCATCGCGCGGCATCATCGAGCCGCCCGACGCACAACTCCATGAACCGCGCCGCCGCCCGCGAAGGCGTGGCAGCATGGGGCAACAGAATGGAAAAACGCCTGACCAGTGGTTCTGGCGCAATCCGCACCTGCCGAAGTGCCCCGTCCTCATGGCGGATCGACATGGCAGAGACAAACCCGACGCCCATCCCGGCCCGCACCGCCTCCTTCACCCCCTCCACCCCGGCAATCTCCAACGCCACGCGCATCGCCACGCCGTAGCGGGCAAACGCCCGCTCGACGATCTGCCTGACCCCCGAGCCGCTTTCGCGCAGCACCAGGGGGTAGGCGCCGAGTGACGCCAAGGCATGACCCTCGGCCTCGGCAAGCGGATGATCACTCGGCACGATGGCCACGATTTCGTCCTCGCGCCACGCCGTCACTTGCGTGCCCAAGGGCAGATCCTGCCCGGGCGGCCCCTCGATCAAGGCGATATCGACACTGTCCACTGCCGCGACGATCTCCGCGGTGTTGCCGTGGGAGGTGCTGACCAGCACGTCGGGATAGCGCTTGTGGAAATCGGCAATCAGGTACGGCAACAGGTAGCTGGCCGGCGTGGTGCTGGCGCCGATGCGCAAGCTGCCGCGCTCCAGCCCGCGTATGGCCTCGCACAAGGCCTGGGCCTGGCGGAAGGTGTCGCGCAGGCGCTGGGCATGGGCCAGCAGCTGCTCGCCGGCAGCGGTCAGGCGCACGCCGCGCCCGGCGCGCTGGTACAGGGGTTCGCCAAAGTCTTCCTGCAGCAACTTGAGCTGGCCGGACACCGCCGGTTGCGACAGATGCAGGGCCAGGGCCGCGTGGCTGATGTTGCCGTGCTCGGCTACGGTGGCGAAGGTTATCAGCTGTTCTGGGGTCATCTGATAAAAATATCAGCTGAACGGATATTTGCCATTCCAAATTACGATTTTTTATAAGCTTATAACCAGATTAACGTTAGCCATGTCGAAACACTTTCCGGAGGACTCACATGGCCACGGCAACTTCCAACCCCGCGTTGGCGCCCACCCTCTCTACCCGAGGGCGGCTCAACGGCATCCTGTTCGTCGCGTTGTTCGCGCTTGCCGTCACCCAGCTGGCAGCCCTGCCGGCCATCGCCAGCCTGGGCATCAGCCCGCTGATCGTCGGCATCGTCGCCGGCGCCCTGTACGGCAACGCCCTGCGCGATGGCGTGCCGGCCAGCTGGGCAGCCGGTATCAACTTCTCGGCCCGTGGGCTACTGCGCATTGCCGTGGCCTTCTTCGGCCTGCGCGTGAGCCTGCAGGAGATCGCCGAAGTCGGCTGGTCCGGCTTGACCGTATCGTTGCTGGTGGTGACCAGCACCTTGCTGATCGGCCTGTGGTGCGGCACCAGGCTGTTCAAGCTGGACCGCGATACCGCCCTGCTCACCGCAGCGGGTAGCGCGATCTGTGGTGCTGCCGCCGTGTTGGCATTCGAATCGGCGCTGCGCAGCGCCCCGCACAAGAGCGCCATGGCAGTCGGCAGCGTGGTGTTGTTCGGCACCCTGTCGATGTTCCTCTATCCACTGGCGATCAACGCCGGCTGGCTGCACCTGGACACCCTGGGCGCCGGGCTGTTCCTCGGCGGGACCATTCACGAAGTGGCGCAAGTGGTGGGCGCGGCCAGTAATGTCAGCCCCGAAGCCACGCACATCGCCACCATCGTCAAGATGACCCGGGTGATGCTGCTGGTGCCGGTGCTGCTGGTGGTGGGCCTGTGGATCAGCCGTTCGCGCCAGCCCGGCCAGGCACAGGGCGACGGCCGCATCGCCATGCCCTGGTTCGCCTTCGGCTTCCTCGCCCTGGTGCTGGTGAACTCGCTGCAGGTGCTGCCGGGCAGCGTGACCCAGGCGGTCAACAGCCTGGACACCTTCGCCCTGACCATGGCCATGACCGCGCTGGGCATGGAAACCCGCTGGAGCCAGATCCGCCAGGCCGGGCCCAAGGCGCTGATCACCGGGGCAGTCCTCAACCTGTGGCTGGTGGCGGGCGGCCTGGCAATCACCCTCGGTGTGCAACGCCTTTTAGGTTGACGCGCCTTGATCGGTATGGTGTTGTCTTGCAAGGATGTTTTTACCTGCACAGGAACGACTTAGATGCCTCAACGCCATGTCATCAATGCATCCGTCAGCCCCAAAGGCAGCCTGGAGACGCTGTCGCAACGTGAAGTCCAGCAACTGAGTGAAGTCGGTACCGGCAGCCTCTACACTTTGTTCCGCCAGTGCGCCCTGGCCATTCTCAACACCGGCGCCCATGTCGACAACGCCAAGACCATTCTTGAGGCGTACAAGGACTTCGAAGTCCGCATCCACCAGCAAGACCGCGGCGTGCGCCTGGAGCTGCTGAACGCTCCAGCCGACGCCTTCGTCGATGGCGAAATGATCGCCAGCACCCGCGAAATGCTGTTCAGCGCCCTGCGGGACATCGTCTACACCGAAAGCGAGCTGGCCAGCCAGCGCATCGACCTGGAAAGCTCCCAGGGCATTACCGACTATGTCTTCCACCTGCTGCGCAACGCCCGCACCCTGCGCCCTGGCGTGGAGCCGAAGATGGTGGTGTGCTGGGGTGGCCACTCGATCAGCAGCGAGGAGTACCAGTACACCAAGAAGGTCGGCCACGAACTGGGCCTGCGCAAACTGGACATCTGCACCGGCTGCGGCCCGGGCGTGATGAAGGGCCCGATGAAGGGCGCGACCATTGCCCATGCCAAGCAACGCATGCACGGCAGCCGCTACCTGGGCCTGACCGAGCCGGGCATCATCGCCGCCGAGGCGCCGAACCCGATCGTCAACGAGCTGGTGATCCTGCCGGACATCGAGAAGCGCCTGGAAGCGTTCGTCCGCGTCGGCCACGGCATCATCATCTTCCCCGGCGGCGCCGGCACTGCCGAGGAATTCCTCTACCTGCTCGGCATCCTCATGCACCCCGACAACCAGGACCTGCCCTTCCCGGTGGTGCTCACCGGGCCGCGCAGTGCCGAACCCTTCCTGCAGCAGCTGCATGCCTTCGTCGGTGCCACCCTTGGCGAGGCCGCGCAACGCCACTACCAGATCATCATCGATGACCCGGCCGAAGTGGCCCGGCACATGGTCGAGGGGCTCAAGGAGGTCAAGCAGTTCCGCCGCGAGCGCAATGACGCCTTCCACTTCAACTGGCTGCTGAGGATCGACGGTGGCTTCCAGCACCCGTTCGACCCGACCCACGCCAACATGGCCGAACTGGCCCTGCGCCGTGACCTGCCAGCCCACGAGCTGGCGGCCAATCTGCGCCGGGCGTTTTCCGGGATCGTCGCAGGCAACGTGAAAGACAAAGGGATCCGACTGATCGAGGAGCACGGGCCGTATCAGATCCGCGGTGATGCGGCGGTACTGGAACCGTTGGGGCGCCTGTTGCAGGCGTTTGTCGACCAGCACCGGATGAAGCTGCCAGGTGGCGCTGCTTATGTACCTTGCTATCAGGTCGTGACCTGAGATAGCCGGGGCTGCGTTGCAGCCCCTGCTATTTCACAGAACCGACCAGAGTCCGATCCACTAGGCGAATGCTGTCACGCCCGCCCCGCTTGGACTGGTACAACGCCACATCCCCCTGCTCGATCAACGCCGCCAGGCTGGCCGGCGGCTGGTCGAACAGGTTGGCGCCGATGCTCAAGGTCACCGCCTGCGGGGTCGGCATCGCCTCCCTGGCAAACTGCTGGAACTGGTCGCGCAGCTGGCTGCCCAGTGCCACCACCTTCTCGCTGCTGGCAGCATTGAGCAGGATGACGAACTCATCGCCGCCCAGTCTTGCCGCCAATGAACGCTCCGGCAACACCGCACGAATCATCTCGCTCAAGGCAATCAGCAGGCGGTCACCCGCCGCATGGCCATGCAGGTCATTGACCAGCTTGAAGTTGTCGATGTCGATCAGCAGCAACGCCCCCGGCTGGGCCGGGCTGACCGCCTTGAACAGCTGCGTCGCCCGCACTTCCAGGGCCCGACGGTTGTACAACGCCGTCAGCGGATCGCGGGCAGCCAGCCGGGCGATGCGTTCTTCACGGCGATAGCGCTCGGTGCCGGTCATCGACAGCGCGATCAGCATGATCGCCATCGCCCCTTCGACCAGCGAAACCTGGATGATCAGGCCACCGAAGGTTGCGAGGTCGATCAACGTGCCCGGTATCACCGCCACCGCCGCCTTGGCTACATAGAACAGGCCATGGATCAACAGCACGTAACGCAGCTGCACCGCACCCACGCTCAGCGACTTGCCATGCGGGCGCAGCAGGTAGCTGGCCTTGAGCGTAAGCAACGCCACCAGCAGCGAGTTGACCATCAGCATCAGTTTCGACCACTGCGGCCCCACGGGCAGGAGCAACAAGCCGAACCAGATCAGCACGATCAGCAGCCAGCCCCGCGACAGCCGGGCCTGGGTGAAACGCACCACACCCAGCAGAAAGAACGCGTGGGCAACCACCAACAAGCCATTGGCGAACCAGATACCGATCAGCAGAAGGCCGATCCCGCGCAACAATGCCAGGGTCGAACCGACGGTGATCGTGGCGAAACCGGCACTCCAGAACAGCAACGACGATTCGCGGACACTGCGCCACTCGATCGCCAGGTACAGCGCAGCCGCAGCGGCCAGGGCGATGGTGATCGTCAGCATCGTGGGAGGATCAAGCGCCATATACGGTTTGGCCTGTCTGGTTAACGTGGAAAAGGCCGATTGTATGCGCTTGGCATGACTTTTCAGAGGGGCGAACGGTCACGCTGCATGCAAATGAGTGTATCCGTTCAAGGTACGACACGCCCGGTGGCCTTCCCGGCCTCCATCAAACGCACCAACGCCTGGTTTTCCACCGGTTTGCTGAGCAGGAAACCCTGCACCTCGTGGCATTGGTCATCGCTGAGCAGCGCCAGCTGTTGCGGGGTCTCGACACCTTCGGCAGTGACGGTCATGCCCATGGCATTGCCCAGGTTGATGATGGCCTGTACCACGCTGCGGTCACTGTCGCTCTTGCCCAGCGACTGCACGAAACGCTTGTCGATCTTGATGCTGTCGAACGGGTAGGTACGCAGGTAGCCGAGCGACGAATAGCCAGTGCCGAAATCGTCCATGTTCAGGCGCACGCCCAGTTCCTTGAGCGCATTCATGGTATGTAGTGCGCCCTCGACGTCGTTGAGCATGACGTTTTCGGTGATTTCCAGCTCCAGGCGGTGCGCTGGCAGGCCGGTGTGCTTGAGCGCCTCCGCCACGTCACGTACCACATCGCTACGGCGAAACTGCGCCGGCGACATGTTCACCGAGACCAGCACTTCAAGCGGCCAGCTGCGCGCACGGCTGCAGGCCTCGTGCAGCACCCAGCTGCCCAGTTGCACGATCAGGTCCGACTCTTCGGCCAACGGGATGAAACGGTCCGGGTAGAGCAGCCCCAGGCGCGGGTGGTGCCAGCGCACCAGCGCCTCGACGGACGCCACCGTGTTGCCATCGACCTTGAAGCGTGGCTGATAATGCAACACCAACTCGCCACGCGGGATGCCCGCGCGCAGTTCGCCTTCGAGCGTGCGTTTTTCCAGCAGCGCCGCGTTCATCTGCGTCGAGAAATAGCGCCAGGTGTTTTTGCCGGCCTGCTTGGCGCTATAGAGGGCGACGTCGGCATAGCGGATCAGGTCGCCGGGGGTGCCGGGGTACTCTGCCGAGAGCACCACGCCCAGGCTCGCCCCGACCTGCACCGCATGCCCCCCCAGCGTGATCGGCCGACGCAAGGTGTCGATCAGCCGCGCACAGAAGCGGTCCATTTCCTCTCGCTGACCAGGCCGCACCAGCACGACAATGAATTCGTCCCCACCCAGGCGCGCCACCAGGTCACTGTCACGGGTCACCTCGCCGAGGCGCCGGGCTACCTCGATCAGCACCGTATCGCCAGCCGGGTGGCCGAGGCTGTCATTGATCGGCTTGAAGTTGTCCAGGTCGAGCATCAGCACGGCCACGGGCACGGGCTGGTCCTGCTCGAGAAAACGGAACAGTTTGTTGCGATTGGGCAGGCCGGTAAGCGCATCGTGCAAGGAAAGGTGCTGGATCTGGGCGTGAGCAGCCACTTCGTCGGTAATATCGCTGCAGGTACCACGGAAGCCTTTGCAGATGCCCTGCTCGATGATCGCCCGCGCCGCAATGCGGCACTCGCGCTGCTGGCCCAGGCGGTCGCGGTACTGGCAGCGCAGGCTGGCGGTCGATTCGGTGGCTGCCAGGTTGTGCAGCCAGGTCTCGACAGGGCTGGTGTCGCAGGCCAGCAGTTGCGTGAGGGGGCGCTGCAGCCATTGCTCGACAGGGTGGCCGGTCAGCTCGGCGAACCGTGCGGAGAGGTAGGTCAGGTGCTGCTGGGCATCGGTTTCCCAGATCCAGTCCGAGGCCGCCTCGGCGACGGCCTTGAAACGCGCCTCGCTGGTTTCCAGGGCATTCTTGGAGGCCGCCAGCTGGCGGTGGCTGCGGTCGATACGGGCGCTGGCGCGGATGGCATAGCGGGTGAGCAATGCCGTCAGCAGGCCAAACACCAACAATACCAGGCTCAAGGGTGCGACCACCGTGCGCAACAACGTGGTGCCGGGGCGCTCGATTTCCCATGTCAGGGCCTGCCCGCTGCCTTCCAGCGGCAAGTACCCCTGGCCCGTTTGCGGGACTTCGCTTGCGGTGGTGGCGAAACCACTCAAACCGACCGTCTTGGCCAGTTCTGCGAGCATGACCGCGTCCAGTGCACGTACGAACACCAGCACCGCGCTCGGCGCCGGAACGTGGTGCGGTGTCGAGGGGGAGCGAATGACGGCAGCAGAAAACAATGCAGGTTGGCCGGCGAACATGATAAACCCGGACGCGGCCTGATCCTGCTTGACCGCGGCACGCGCCAATTGCACGACCCTGCTGCCGCTGGCACTGAAATCGTCAAACGTGCGGGTGCTGAGTTGGCCTTTGATCACCGCATAGTGGGTACCGTCATCGTCGAGTACAAACACGCCCTCGTAGCCATTGTCGCTATAAAGGGTCTGGCCGACATTATCCTCGTCATACGCCCAATGGCTGTCCACGGGCCCTGCCAGGTGATCGTAAGCGGCCTGCCAGAAGGCGTAGCTGAGCAGGTAGGCACGCTCGTTTTTCTGTAGTTGCTCAAGGGAAGACTGCGTGTGAAAACTGCTTTGGCTACGTTCGCGCTCATCGAGTGACTGGGCGATCCGGTACAGCGAGACCATGCCCAGCACCAACGCCACCAGCAACAGCGCCGAGAAGGCCAGGACCAGCTGTCGGACCACGAGACTGCGCGGCGAGCCATTGCCAACAAGTGATTCCATTCGCAGTGCCTTTTACCAGGGTTCGTCAAAGTGGACCCCGACCGATTGGCATGGATCGATCCAGCTGACGACTGGCGGCCTACAACACCCTTTTGATCAACGGCTCCAGCCGGCTATAGCGCAGGCGGCGGAGGAATTTGCGCACTTCCTTGGGATGCTCGGCTTTCTCGCCCAACTCATCCACCGTGCCGATCTGCGGCGCATGCCGGCGAATACCCTCCAGCTCCACCGCCCGCGGCACCAGCCACTGCCCGTGCGGGTCATCGATCAGCAGCCCGTTCTCCAGGTCCAGGTTGAACCCGCGTGGGTTGAGGTTGTTGCCGGTCAGCAGCGAATAGCGCTGGTCGACCCACACCCCCTTGGCATGGAAGGTGTGGCCCGGGTCGTTCCAGATCCGTATCAGCAACTGGCCGCTGGCAATCGCGGCCTGACGGCGCCGGGCAAAGGCACGCAGGTTGTCTTCGTACAGGTACGGCAAGGCGCCACTGGCACTGAACGGCTCGCCCGGGGCGATATAGAAGTCATTGGCGGTGCGGTGGCCAACGATCAGCTCGATGCGCACGCCCCTGCCCAGTGCATGGTCGATCTCGCGCATCACCACCCGTGGCGGGTTGAAATACGGCGTGCTGATGATGATCTGCGCACGTGCCGCCGCCAGTAGCATGCACAGCGTGCGGTTGAGCGGGTTGCCACGGCCGACGCCCAGCAGCGGGATGACCCGCAGCCCCTGCCCCGCCGTGGCGGGCGGTGCGTCATAGGCCATACGCCGCAAGCGCGCACGCAGGCGCCGGATATCGCCGCGCAGGCTGCGGGTTGCAGGGGCAGCAGGCAGGTCCAGACGCGGCGTCGCGGTGTGGTGCAACAAGCGTCGAACCAGGCCGACCATGGCATCGGCCAGGGCCGGCGACTGGAACAGGTGGTAACGGTCGAGCCGGTAGCGGTCGAACCGGTGGAGATAGACGTTATTGAGGCTGGCGCCGGTGTAGATCACGCAATCGTCGATCACGCTGCCCTTCAGGTGCAGCACGCCGAACAGCTCGCGGGTCTGCACCGGCACACCGTGAATCACCACATCCAGACCGCGCAACTGGCGCTGGGCCTGATACCAGGCAGCATTGCCCGGCTGGCGCCCGGCCCCCAGCAGGCCACGGCGGGCACGGAACCAGTCGACCACGATGACGATCTCCAGGCCCGGCCGCTGGGCCTTGGCCTGGTACAGGGCATCGAGCACCTCCTGGCCGGCCTCGTCCTCCTGCAGGTACAAGGCAACGATCACGATTCGCCGGGTTGCCGTGGCGATGCGTTCAAGCAGGCAGGTGCGGTAGGCCGCGGCATCCGGCAACACCTGGATCGCCTCGGGGGCGATGGCGAAGCCTGGCAACGCCGCCAGCATGGAGTCAGGGTTCAAATGGAGTCACCTTTGGTCTGCAATCAGGTCCGTGCTGCCGGACACGTTTATTGTTCAGCGCACCGCCGCGTCACGCCGAAAACCTTAACGTGAGGAACCGCCCATGGCAATGCAGCCAGCCAAGCACATGTGCGTTGCCTACAATGTTGCTGATTGCCGCTGATTCTTCAGGAGCCACCATGGACGATTCCAGCCAGGGCAAGCCCCCAACCTTCTGGCAGATGCTGCAAAGCGTTCTCGCCGCCGCCTTCGGCGTGCAGAGCGGCAAGAACCGCGCCCGCGACTTCACCCACGGCAAGGCCAGCCACTTCATCGTGCTGGGCACGCTGTTCACCCTGGTGTTCATCGCCGTGCTGATTGGCCTGGTGCAACTGGCGCTGCACCTCACTGCGCGCTGAGCACGCTGGAACAAAACGCAAACGCCTGCGGGATTTCCTCCTGCAGGCGCTCGGGTTGCAACACGGTCTTGAGTTCAAGTCACTGGTGGCTGACCCAATACACGGCAGTGACCACCACCAGGACGATCAGGCAGAGGATCGCCCAGGCATCGACGCTGCTGTCAGCTTTGCGGACCTTGGTAGAATTTCCCATTGCATTGCCTCTTGTAGTGGTTATGGGAATGCACTTCACCACCAGCAGTTAAGACGAGCTATGCCCTTCACTCAAGCAAGGTCTTTCAATAGTCGACGGGTGACGTGAGAAACGGGTACTGGTAACTCGGCGGCTGCCCTTGGGCGCTGTAATGCTGGAAATCGACACCGTAGTCGTCGCGTTCCAACAGCTTCAGCCAACGCCGTGCCTTGGCCTGGTCGATCGACTGCAGCACGGGCAGCACGTGCTCCTGCTTACCGTCGCGGTTGACCTGCAGGCCCTGGGCATCGTCGTGCAGCAGCACCATGGCCCAGCCCCCCAGCGTGGTGTGCCCACCCATCAGCACGCCCAGGCGCCCATCGATACGGGCGCGCAAGGCTTGCGGTGAACTGTTGACGGCGGCAAACACCACGTCGCGTCCAGGCTTGCGCCCGGCTTCCTCGAACGCCTGCATGGCACCGAAGGCCATCTGGTCGTTGGCTGCCCACACCAGCCGGGTCTGCGGATATCGCTGCAATAACTGTTTGGCTTGCTCGTAGGCGCGCTCGCGGTTCCAGCCGCCATACACCACCTGGCGCAGGCGCACCTGGGGAAAGTCGGCCAACGCCTGACGCATGCCTTCTTCGCGCAATTGCGAAGCCGGGGTGGTCTTGACCCCGGCAAAGGCCACCAGGTCGATCGGCTCATTGTCTCGGGGCAACAACGCGACCATCTCGTGCAGCATGCGAAAGCCTGCCTGCTGATCGTTGGCGGTCAAGGTACCGAGCACCTGCCCATATCTGTCGGGCTGCGCCTGGATGCTCCGTGCCTGGGTGGCGGTGAGGCCGTTGTTGACCAGGAACAGCTTGACCCCGGTGCCACGTGACAGGCGAATGATCTCAGGCGCCAGGTACTGTTCGTTGACCAGCACCAGGTAGTCCGGCCGCTGCGGGCCATCGAGCGTCGCCCGGGCCTGGCTCATCGCCAGCGCGGCATCGCGCTCGCTGTACTCGACCCGCAGGGTCATGCCCAGCTCATCGGCGGCGGCCTGCATGAAACGCGAGTAATTGACCCAGAACGTCTCGTCGGAGTGGCCAGGATTCAGAAAGACCACCGAAGCGGCCTGAGCGGAAGCTGCCAAAGGCAGGCTCAGGCACAAGCTTTGGCAAAGCGCCTTGAGCATGCGGATACACCCTTTGAAACAAACCATTGAGTATAAACCCGTCGTCCGATGGGGTAACAAATGCCAGTCAGTCTCACTTAGTTCGTTTGGTTCTTTTCATATGCAAAAACATCACTTTAGCGCATAAACCCAACCTGCTATCGTTCCCCGGCTCCGAACCGGAGTGCGCGGCCGTGCGCGCGAATAGCTGCATGCAGCCTGAGACAGGACTTTTATGTACGTATACGACGAGTACGATCAGCGGATCATCGAGGACCGCGTCAAGCAGTTCCGTGATCAGACCCGCCGCTACCTGGCCGGTGAGCTGAGCGAAGAAGAATTCCGCCCTCTGCGCCTGCAGAACGGCCTCTACATCCAACGTTTCGCGCCGATGCTGCGCGTCGCCGTGCCGTACGGCCAGCTGAACGCCAAGCAGGTTCGCACCCTGGCCAAGATCGCCCGCGACTACGACAAGGGCTACGCCCACATTTCCACCCGCCAGAACGTGCAGTTCAACTGGCCAGCGCTGGAAGACATCCCGGATATTCTCGCCGAACTGGCCACCGTGCAGATGCACGCGATCCAGACCAGCGGCAACTGCCTGCGCAACACCACCACCGACCAGTTCGCCGGTGTTGCTGCGGATGAAATCGTCGACCCGCGCCCCTGGTGCGAAATCGTCCGCCAGTGGACCACCTTCCACCCGGAATTCGCTTACCTGCCGCGCAAGTTCAAGATTGCCATCAACGGCTCGAAAGAAGACCGCGCCGCCATCGAAGTGCACGACATCGGCCTGGAGCCGGTGCGCAACGCCGCGGGCGAGCTGGGCTTCCGCGTGCTGGTCGGTGGTGGCCTGGGCCGTACCCCGGTGGTCGGTTCGTTCATCAACGAGTTCCTGCCGTGGCAGGACCTGATCAGCTACCTCGATGCCATCCTGCGCGTGTACAACCGTTACGGTCGTCGTGACAACAAGTACAAGGCGCGGATCAAGATCCTGGTCAAGGCGCTGACCCCGGAAGTGTTCGCCGAGAAGGTCGAGGCCGAAATGGCCTACCTGCGTGGCGGCAGCACTACCCTGACCGAGGAAGAAGTCCAGCGCGTCTCGCGCCACTTCGTCGACCCGGATTACCTGCCCCTCGACAACGTCGACTACAGCGCCCAGGATGCCGAGTTCCCGGGCTTCGCCCGCTGGCGCTCGCGTAACACCCGCGCCCACAAGCGCCCTGGCTACGTGGCCGTGACCCTGTCGCTGAAGCCGACCGGCGTTGCCCCGGGCGACCTGACCGACAAGCAGCTGGACGCCGTGGCCGACCTCGCCGAGCGCTACAGCTTCGGCTTCCTGCGCACCTCCCACGAGCAGAACATCATCCTCGCCGACGTCGAGCAGCGCCAACTGCACGCGCTGTGGATGGAGCTGCGCGAAAACGGCTTCGCCACACCGAACATCGGCCTGCTGACCGACATCATCTGCTGCCCGGGCGGGGACTACTGCTCGCTGGCCAACGCCAAGTCGATCCCGATCGCCGAATCGATCCAGCGCCGTTTCGACGACCTGGACTACCTGTTCGACATCGGCGAGATCGACCTGAACATCTCTGGCTGCATGAACGCCTGCGGCCACCACCACGTCGGCCACATCGGCATCCTCGGGGTGGACAAGAAGGGCGAGGAGTTCTACCAGGTATCGCTGGGCGGCAACGCCGCGCGCGACGCGAGCCTTGGCAAGATCCTCGGCCCATCCTTCGCCCAGGAAGACATGGCCGATGTGATCGAGAAGCTGATCGCCGTGTACGTCGAGCAACGTACCGAGGAAGAGCGTTTCATCGACACCTACCAGCGTATCGGCATCGACCCCTTCAAGGAACGCGTCTATGCAGCGAATCATTAAGAACAACCAGATCGTCGACGAAACCTGGCACCTGCTGCCCAAGGACACCTCGCTCGACGAGCTGACCAACTGCGACGACTACATCGTCCCGCTGCAGTTGTGGCGCGACCACGCCCACGTGCTCAAGGCCCGCGACGGCGGCCTGGGCGTGTGGCTGGACAGCGACCAAGAAGCGGAAGAAATCGGCGAGGACGTGCAGCACTTCCAGGTCATCGCCCTGAACTTCCCGGCCTTCACCGACGGGCGCAGCTATTCCAACGCGCGCCTGCTGCGTGACCGCTATGGTTTCAAGGGCGAGCTGCGCGCCATCGGCGACGTGCTGCGCGACCAACTGTTCTTCATGGCCCGCTGCGGCTTCGACGCATTTGCCCTGCGTGCCGACAAGGACCCGGAAGACGCCCTGCAAAGCCTGAAGGATTTCTCGGTGACCTACCAGGGCGCCACCGACGAGCCGCTGCCGCTGTTCCGCCGCCGCTGATCGTCAGCCGCAGTGCCCTACGGCCCGCCTTGGCGGGCCGTTTCATTTGCGCAATTGCCTTTGCCAAGATCACAAGCATGCTGCCTATTCGTGACTACCAGTCAAATGACCTTGGCCTTGCCCAGCCTTAATCAATCGCCCGCAAACCCGCACACTGCTACCCATTCGAGATCGACCGAAGCCGAGCAACCAGGCTCGGCGCGGTCAACTTTCTACTCACCTGGAGCAGATTCATGAGCATTCCATCCTTCGGCCTCGGCACTTTCCGCCTCACCGGCCAAGCCGTCATCGATTCGGTCAAGTCGGCCCTGGAACTGGGCTACCGGGTCATCGACACGGCGCAGATCTACAAGAACGAAGCTGACGTCGGCCAGGCCATCGCCGAAAGCGGCGTACCACGCAGCGAGTTGTTCATCACCACCAAGATCTGGGTTGAAAACTACGCCGCCGACAAGCTGATCCCCAGCCTGCGCGACAGCCTGGAGAAACTGCGCACCAACTATGTCGACCTGTTGCTGATCCACTGGCCGGCCCCAGGCAACGGCGTTGAACTGGCCGAATACATGGAAGCCTTGGCCGAAGCCAAGACGTTGGGCCTGACCCGTCAGATCGGCGTGTCCAACTTCAACATCGAGCTGAC
The DNA here is from genome assembly GCF_050280885.1 of Pseudomonas sp. NPDC086566. Classification (NCBI taxonomy): domain Bacteria; kingdom Pseudomonadati; phylum Pseudomonadota; class Gammaproteobacteria; order Pseudomonadales; family Pseudomonadaceae; genus Pseudomonas; species Pseudomonas sp. NPDC086566. Next base: position 205,800 of record NZ_JBNNWD010000001.1, on the reverse strand, counting down.
CCGCCAGGCCATCGCCGTGGTCGGCAAAGGCGAAATCGCCACCAACCAGATCGAGCTCAGCCCGTACCTGCAAAACAGCAAGCTGACCGCGTTCCTCAAGGAACAAGGCATCACCGTCACTTCGTACATGACCCTGGCCTACGGCAAGGTGCTGAAAGACCCGGTACTGGCCGAGATCGCCGACAAGCACAAGGCCACCGTCGCCCAGGTTGCGCTGGCCTGGGCCCTGCAGCTCGGTTACGCGGTCATCCCGTCTTCGACCAAGCGCGAAAACCTGGCCAGCAACCTGCTCGCCCGCGACCTGCACCTGGATGACGAGGACATGACCCGTATCGCCAAGCTCGAGCGCAATGCCCGCGAAGTCAGCCCTGAAGGCCTGGCGCCGATCTGGGACTGATGCCATGACTGTTGCCGAATACCGATTGCAGCACGTTCATCAAACCGCGCAGGAGCCTGCACTATGAAAGCCGGACGTGTCCTGTTCGCCCTGGCCATCGGTGCCTTTGGCATCGGCACCACCGAATTCACGCCAATGGGCCTGCTACCGGTGATCGCCCAGGGCGTGGACGTCAGCATCCCCAGCGCTGGCATGCTGATTACCGCCTATGCCATCGGCGTCATGGTCGGTGCGCCGATCATGACATTGCTGTTCAGCCGCTTCGGCAAACGCGCGGCGCTGATGGCATTGATGGCGATTTTCACCCTGGGCAACCTGCTCTCGGCGCTGTCGCCAGACTATTACACCCTGCTCGCCTCACGCCTGGTCACCAGCCTCAACCATGGCGCTTTCTTCGGCCTGGGCGCCGTGGTGGCCGCCAGTGTCGTGCCTAAGGAAAAACAGGCCAGCGCCGTGGCAACCATGTTCATGGGCCTGACCATCGCCAACATCGGCGGTGTGCCGGCGGCCACCTGGGTTGGCCAACAGGTCGGCTGGCGCATGGCCTTCGCTGGCACTGCGGTGCTTGGCCTGCTGGCCATGGCGGCCCTGTGGTATGCCCTGCCCAAGGGTGAGCGTGGCAGCGTGCCGCATGTGCGCAAGGAACTGGCAGTGATTGCCCGCCCCAGCGTGCTGCTGGCAATGGCCACCACGGTGCTGGGGGCTGGCGCCATGTTCACCTTGTATACCTACGTGGCACCGGTGCTGGCGGAACTGACCGGCGCCTCGGACAGCTTCGTCACCCTTGGCCTGGTGCTGATCGGCGTTGGCTTCACCTTGGGCAACAGCCTGGGTGGGCGCCTGGCCGACTGGTCGCTGGACGGCTCGGCGCGAATCTTCCTCGGCGTGCTGGCGGTGATCATGCTGTCGATGCCGCTGGTTCTGGGCAGCCATATCGGTGCCGCCATCGCTTTGCTGGTGTGGGGCATGTTCACCTTTGCCGTGGTGCCGCCACTGCAGATGCGGGTGATGATCGCCGCCATCGAGGCACCTGGGCTGGCGTCGTCGATCAACGTCGGTGCGTTCAATCTGGGTAACGCGCTTGGCGCAGCCTTGGGCGGCGCGGTAATCAGCCTGAACCTCGGCTATGCCGCAGTGCCGATGGCGGGTGGCGTGCTGGCGGCTGCCGGGTTGCTGCTGGTATGGCTCGGTGGGCGCAGCAAGGCTGCGGATAAAACCCTGGGCACCGCCTGACCTCATGGATAGCGCCGCACCTGAGAGAGCGGCGCTACCTGTCAGAATCTCAACCCCACGTTGATCATCCCCGCAGCCCCTCCCAGCACCACGAACTCGGCCCCCACCGGCCCCCAATGCACGCCGAACGACGGAATGATCACCGGCGCAACGCCGAAGTGGTTCAACGGGATCTTGTCGTCATATTCGCCCTTGTAGCCCTCGATCAGGCCGGCGCTCAGCTTGGCATACACGGGATAGCGCTCGTGCTCCCAGACCTTGCCCAGGTAGGCGTAGTAAGAGCGCTGGTAGAACGAGTTCTTGAAGGTCGCCGCGCCCCATAGCAGGCCGTCGGTGTAGATACGCTCGATGCCGATCAATTCCTGGTGGTTGTTGTGTTCCGGGTCGTGGGTCCAGTGCCTGGTATAGGCGCTGGTCTGCACATACCAATAATCCCCCTCGCGCTCGCCTTCTTCGGCAATTGCGGCCAGACTCACTGCCAGCAGCCCGACCGCTGCAATTGACGTCCTGTTCATGCTCGATGCCTCGCTGGACAATCCAGTGACACTAGCCGGGCCGGCCCGAACGCGCCATACGAAAAGTCCAGGGAGGAATGATGCCGATACGCCGTTTGCTGGTGGCTGTGGTACTCGTGGTAGTGGCCCTGCTGGCCGCTGCGCTGTTCGCCCTGCGGATCACCGTGATTGCCGATTTCCAGCTGGAGCCGTGGCACACCTACGTGCCGGATGAGATGCCAGCCAGCGACATCGACCACGCCAGCTGGGGCGATTATCTCGCTGCCGAACAACGTGTATTCAACCAGGTCAACCGGGAGATGCGCGAGCAACTGGCCAGCGAGCAGCCATCCGCCTACAACCGCTACATGGCCAGCAGCCGGGTGTTCCCGGGTAATCTCAGCCATGACTGGAACCGTTCCTACATCGCCGAACCCAGGCAGACCGCCAAGGGCGCGGTGGTGCTGCTGCACGGCTTGACCGACTCGCCTTACAGCCTGCGCCACTTCGCCCGGCACTTTCAGGCGCTGGGCTATGTGGTGGTCGCCCCGCGCTTGCCTGGGCATGGCACGGTCCCGGCCGGCCTCACTGCAGCCCACTGGGAAGACTGGATGGCCACTACCCGCCTGGCCGTTCGCGAAGCTACCCGCCGCGCGCCCGCAGGCACCCCGCTGTACATCGTCGGGTTCTCCAATGGCGGCGCACTGGCCGTCAAATACAGCCTCGACACCCTGCAGGACGCGCATCTGGCCAGGCCTGCCCACCTGGTGCTGATCTCACCCATGATTGGCGTCAGCCGCTTTGCCCGCTTTGCCGGCATCGCTGGTCTGCCCGCACTGTTCCCGGCGTTCGCCAAGGCCGCCTGGCTGAGCGTGCTGCCCGAATTCAACCCGTTCAAGTACAACTCGTTCCCGGTCAATGCCGCGCGCCAGTCCTACGAGCTGACCGAAGCCGTGCGCCAGCAGCTGGCCGCTGAAGCCCGCAAACCGCAACGCCTGGCCACGCTGCCAGCGGTTCTCACCTATCAATCACTGGTCGATGGCACGGTCAGCACTGAAGCCATCCAGACCGACCTGTACGACCGCCTGCCCGCCAATGGCAGTGAGCTGGTGGTGTTCGATACCAATGCTTCGCTGGGTATCGACGAGATGCTCAGGCCGTCGGTGGCGGCCCTGCGTGACAGGATGTTCGCCCCTCGGGCCCGCCCCTATGCACGCACCTTGATAGCAACCCGAGGGCCGGGCAATGCGCAGCTCAAGTCGACACGCTTCGCGGCCCAGGCAACCACGGCTAGCGAACACATGCTGGATGCGCAGTATCCGCCCAGCCTGATCTCGCTGTCCCATGTGGCACTGCCCTTCCCCATCGACGATCCGCTGTATGGGCAGCAGCCTGGTGGCCAGGAAAATTACGGGGTGAACCTGGGCAGTTTGAACATGCGCGGGGAACGCGGGGCGTTGATCGTGGATGCGGGAAGCTTTTCGCGGGCCACTTCGAATCCGTTCTTCAGGGTGATGCTGGAGGGGATAGATGAAAGATTGCAGTTGCGCTGAAGCGGCCAGCGGCCGAATTGGGCAATGAATCAGAATTGGACTACACGTCATGGCGAAATCAGCTAAGCGCCTTCGTGCCACACTCAGGCACGACCTTTTATCAGGACCGCCAAGATGCCATCCTTTGATGCCTTTTTACCGTGCCAGCGCTATGATGCCCCCTATGCACACAATCTGTTTCAGGTTGTCTGGAGGTATCTACCCATGGCTGCAAAAGCCAAGCAAGCCACTGAAACCGAGCTCGACGCACTGGAGCAGTTGATTCCCGACTGCGCCGCTGAAGCGACGCATTCCGCTTATCTGCGGGCGTTGCAAGTGAGCCGGCACGGCGTACTGCGCACGGATGATGGCCACCTCGTGCGGGTTGCTGCTGACGGCTCCAGAACGGTCGTGGCCAAGGCCAAACCCCGGCGCAAAGTCAATATTGGCGAGAAGATCAGCGTAAGGAAGGTCAGCGAGAATCCGACCCAGTGAAGGCTCGCAGGCTTCGGGTATTCGCCGGCCCCAATGGATCTGGCAAAAGTACGATAAAGGCTGACTTGCCGGCAGCCCTCACGCGAATTTTCGTGAATGCCGATGAATTGGAGAGAGAAGCCAAGGCCACTGGCTTTATCGACCTGGCAGCCTTTGAAATCGAAGCCAGCCTGGCTGAGCTGGTTCTATTTCACACCGATCACTACCTGATACGGCAGAAGCAACTGACTGATGAAGCCAGAATGCTGGGGCTGCACGGCTCGAGCGTCGACTATCGGCAGATCAAGGTGAATTCCTATTTCGCCTCCGTTTTGTCTGACTTCATTCGGCACCGCTTGCTCGATGAGGGTGTCAGCTTCAGTTTCGAAACTGTCATGTCGCACCCCAGCAAGGTCGAGTTCATGCGCAGTGCCCAAGCGCGGGGCTACCGTACTTACCTTTACTTCGTCTCGACTGAAAACCCTGAAATCAATATCGACCGGGTACATATTCGAGTGCAGGAAGGTGGGCATCCAGTCAGACCAGATCTGGTCAGAGAACGCTACGCACGGGCATTGGACTTGCTGCCGGACGCTATCGCAGTCAGCAATCGCGCCTACGTGTTCGACAACTCAGGTGAGTGTGCTGTATGGCTGGCGGAGATTACTGAAGGCACCGAGCTTGAGTACCGGGCTGAACAGATTCCTGACTGGTTCTTCGATGCGTACGTCGACGAAGTCGAGCCCTGAAAACTGGCAAAGGCGAGGAAGGCGTGTCACCGTTCCGCCGCGTGCAGGGCGGGGCCGAGCAGCCGGTGCTGATAGAGGCGGATGTCCGAATCGCGACAGTGAGTGCCTGTTCGGCGTGAGACAGGCATTGCCCGGCTGGATAACCTTCGTCGGGCAATGCCTTGCCATCATTCGAAAAAGAGCCTCGCCCATGACGACTCCTGCCGCCACCTTGGCCCCACCCAGCGCCGCCGACCAACCCCAGGGCTTTCTGGTCCGCATCGTCGGTGCCGCCGCCTTCGCCCACCTGCTCAACGACCTGATCCAAGCCGTGCTGCCGTCGATCTACCCGATGCTCAAGAGCGACTTCTCGCTGAGCTTCGCCCAGATCGGCTGGATCGCCCTGATCTACCAGGTCACCGCCTCGCTGCTGCAGCCGTGGGTCGGCCTGTACACCGACAAGCGCCCCATGCCTTACCTGCTGCCCACCGGCATGCTGTTCACCCTGGTGGGTATCGCGCTGCTCGCCTTCGCCGACAGCTACGCGATGTTGCTGTTCGCCGCTGCCGTGGTGGGTATCGGCTCGGCGACCTTCCATCCCGAAGCCTCACGGGTGGCGCGCATGGCCTCCGGCGGGCGCTTCGGCACCGCACAGTCCACCTTCCAGGTCGGCGGCAACACCGGTTCCGCCATTGGCCCGCTGTTGACCGCCGCCATCGTCATCCCCCACGGTCAGCCTGCCATCGCCTGGTTCATGCTGGCGGCCGCCCTGGCGATCTTCGTGCTGCTGCGCGTCACTGGCTGGACCATCCGCCACGGCCAGTCCCAGCTCAAGGGCCTGGCCGGGCAACAGGCACCGGGGTTGTCCACGGGCGCCATGTGGCGCGCAGTGGGCGTGATCGCCGTGCTGATGTTCGCCAAGTTCGTCTACATCGCGTCGTTCACCAACTACTTCACCTTCTACCTGATCGAACACTTCGGCCTGAGCGTGCAGCAAAGCCAGTTGTACCTGTTCGTGTTCCTTGCTGCCGTGGCCCTGGGCACCTTTGCCGGCGGGCCGGTGGGCGACCGTATCGGGCGCAAGGCGGTGATATGGATCTCGTTCCTCGGTGTAGCCCCGTTCGCCCTCGCCCTGCCCTATGCCAACCTGGCCTGGACTGCCGTGCTGGCGGTTGCCATCGGCCTGGTGATGTCATCGGCCTTCGCCGCACTGGTGGTGTACGCGCAGGAGGCAGTGCCTGGCCGCGTCGGCATGGTCTCGGGTGTGATGTTCGGCCTGATGTTCGGCATCAGCGGCATCGGCGCTGCAGGCCTCGGCGAACTGGCCGATCTGCATGGCATCGAGTGGGTCTACCAGGTGATCTCGTTCCTGCCGCTGCTGGGCTTGGCCACCGCGCTGCTGCCGGCCACCCGCTCTAAAGCACGGCCTGCCCGCTGCTGCTAAGATGGCCGCGCCTGTTGGACTGGACACGATCATGGTCAAACCCCAGCACGAACTGCTGATGGAGGTCGATGAATGGACCTGGGAGGTGGGCAGCCGGGCAACCGACTACCCGCCAGACTGGTACATCGCCCCTCATTCGCACGCCAAGCACCAACTGATCTACGCCATCAAGGGGCTGATGCTGGTCGAGTCCGAGGCCGAGCGCTGGACTGTGCCACCCAGCCGCGGCATCTGGATGCCCAGCGGCCAGGTGCACGCCATCCGCTGCGTCGGTGACGTGAAGATGCGCAGCGTGTTCGTGCGCCCTGATACAGCGCTCGAACTGCCGCTGCAAAGCAAGGCCATCAGCATCTCGCCGCTGCTCAGCGAGCTGATCAAGGCGTCGGTCGACTTTGCCGGCCCTTTTGTCGAGGACTCACGCGAAGCGCGGATCATGCGCCTGATCCTCGACGAAATCTGCGTGCTGCCGACCTTGCCGCTGAAGCTGTTGCAGCCCAGCGACAAACGCCTGCGCACGCTCTGCTCAGCCTTGCAGGCACGCCCCCACGACACGTCGACCCTCGCCGACTGGGGCGTGCACCTGGGCGTTGACGAGAAGACCATCCAGCGCCTGTTCCGCAAGGAAACCGGCATGACATTCGGCCAGTGGCGCCAACAGGCGCGCCTGATGCAGGCGCTGGAGCGCATCGCGTTGGGCGAACGCATCGTCGATGTCGCCGCCACGCTGGGCTATGACAGCCCCAGTGCGTTCGCCAGCATGTTCAAGCGCCAGTTCGGCATCACGCCCAGTCAGTTCTTCAAGTGACCGCCGCCAACTGCATGCCACCTGGCAATTGCTACATGAAGTTGCAGCCGAAGCGAAAACGCCTTGGCTGCGCTGGCCACGCTCATGGCGACGGCCGCCTGCCGAGAAACTCAGCAAACACGGGCATTTGGCAGACATCCAATGCACATGAATTGAAACAGCCCGCAGGCGGATTTGTAGGACGTTTCTTCCAGTCGCTGTAGGCAGAATCCCCGCATCGGCTCTTTCCTGTATGAAACCCCAGTTTCCGCAAGATTTTGTCACTGTTACGGTCCATTTTTCCTACAACGGCACGGACGCCAATGCCGCGAGAGAAACATGGATCAATACAACAAATCTGGACTGGCCTTGCAGAAAAACCTGCTCAATCTGCGTCGTGAACGGGATCGCTTGAGGGCCGCAGGCAAGCATCAGGACGCTGAACGACTGGCGCAGGAAATTTCGCGCATCGAAGCCGTGGTGGCTGCATTGCCTGCGGAGGCGAAACCGCCGACGTTGCAGTAGAAACGCAAACGGCCCTTGGCTGTATCAAGAAATGCACTGCGGTCGATCCTGATAATTAATTTGTGAGGGGGCTGGATCATCCCTACCGTATGACGCTACTCAAGCCTGGGAAACAAAGGCCCCCTCATGAACGACCGTGAGTTCATCAATGCCATCGACGCCGATGGGCTACCCCTGAACATCGCCGTGCGCGGCGGACGCATCAGCCACCTCGGCCCGCAGCGCGCCCACACCGCCGCCATTGAGACCATCGACCTGGAAGGCCTGCTGGTGCTGCCCGGCTTCGTTGACGGCCACATTCATCTGGACAAAAGTTTCGTCGGTGACCGCTGGCGCCCGCACCAGCCGGTCGCCAGCCTGCGCGAACGCCTGGCCGTGGAAAAACGCGAACTCGCCAGCGCTCCACCGATCATCGAACGCGCCGACGCGCTGATCCGCCAGGCCACCTCGTTCGGCACCCTGGCCATGCGCTGCCATGTCGACGTCGACGCCACTACTGGCCTGGCCAACTTGCGCGCCGTTCTTGAGGCCCGCGACAAGTGGAAAGACCTGATCGACATCGAGCTGGTGGCTTTCCCGCAAGCCGGTGTAGTGACCTGCCCTGGCACCGCCGAGGTGATGGAAGCCGCCGTGCGTGAAGGTATGCAGGTGGTCGGAGGCATCGACCCGACCACCCTGGACGGCGACGCCGAAGCCCAGCTTGATATCGTTTTCGGTATTGCCGACCGCCATGGCGTGAAGGTGGACATTCACCTGCACGAGCCGGGCGACAGCTGCATCGCCCAGCTCGAGCGTATCGCCGCCCATACCCAGGCACTGGGCATGCAAGGCCTGGTGGCGGTCAGCCATGCCTATGGCCTGGGTGATGTCAGTGACGCCGAGGTTGACCGCACTGCCGACGTGCTGGCCCTTGCCGGCGTTTCGATCATGACCAATGCCCCCGGTGACCACGCCTTCCCGCCTGTACTGCGCCTGCGCGCCGGTGGCGTGCGGGTGTTCACTGGCAACGACAATATCCAGGACGCCTGGTGGCCCTATGGCAACGGCGACATGCTGCAGCGGGCGATGCTGGTCAGTTACCGCTCCGGTTTCAATACCGACGAGGAACTGCGCATCGCGTTGGAAATGGCGACCGTGGCCAGCGCCGGGGTGATGGGCAAGCAGGATTACGGGTTGAAGGTGGGCAATGAAGCCAGCTTCATTCTGTTCAAGGCGCCGAATGCAGCAGCGGCGGTGGCGGCCGCCGTTCATGAACGGGTGATCGTGCGCCACGGCAGGTTCTGGGGTGGGCCTGCGCAGTTGCAGCTGAAGGCTGCGCAGTTCGCCACCGAACTGCGTCGCTAGCGGGGCCCCTGGCGAGGCGCGCTTACTGGATGTGCTTGAGTTTCTCGAGCATGGCGGCGCTGCCCTTGAGGTAACCGGTGACCTCGCCGTCTTCCCGTTTGAATTTGATGCCCATCACCTTGTTGTCCAGCTTGACCAGCTCGACCGATGCCCGGATGACTTCGTGGGGATGAGTAACCTGTGCAGGCGCCTTGCCGTTCTGGATGGAAACTTCGCTGACGGTCTGCTCGAACCTGTTGTGTTCGGCATCAAACGTCCAGGACGACTGCTGCACGATCTTCTGCATTGAGTTCTTTTCGCTGAGGATCAGGAAGTCGGTGGCCGAACCGTCTGCCCTGAGCAGCAACAACGACAGCACCTGGGACGTGCCATTATCGGCGTTGGAGTACCAGACGCCATACAGGTCGCTATTCAGGTACCTGGGCGCAGTGCTTGCCGGTGTACTGGGTGGGTTTGCTGTGCCGGGTGTGGAGCAGGCGCTGAGCATCAGCGAGGCCAGCAGTGCGATTGCTACGGTGAGGTACTTTCTCATTACATTCCTGGGGCTTTTCAGTATCCGATCAGCAGCGTCTGGCTGCGGTTGTCCCGTTTGAACACGCTCAACCTGCCGGCATCGACAAACGACGCTGCAACTCCAGCGCATTGGCGGTCGCTGCACCCGATGCAGTATTGTCGAAGATACACCAGGTACGCTGTCCGGCTGCGCAACTGCGTTGCAACTGTTCAGCCAAACCATTCAGGTACTCACCCGAATACTCGCTGTGATAGATCCGTGGTTCGCCGTGCAAGCGCCAATAGTTCAGGCCTGGCCATCCAGCCGGCGACGCGTCGGTGCCGAATCGCGCCGGGTTGGCCGCAACCTGAGCTACCTGCTGATCAATCAATAACGCTTGTGCGTCATGCCAGCTGCTGTGCCTCGGCTCCAAAGCCAGCGGGCCTTCATAGTGTTCACGGACTTTTTCGAAAAAGCGCCGCGCAACGGCGTGATCATAGGTCAGCGAAGGTGGTAGCTGTATCAACAGGCACCCCAGGCGGCTACCCAGTTGCCCACATTGGGCGAGGAATTCGGCAAGCGGGCTCTCGCAGCCCTGCAAGCGCAGCTCATGGGTGATCCTTTTGGGTACCTTCACGGCGAAGAGAAAACCTTCAGACACAGACGAAGCCCAGCGCGCGTAGGTTTCTGGCCGATGGGGCCGGTAGAACGAACTGTTGATTTCCACTGCGTTCAGCCGGGCAGCGTAGCGTTGCAGGTGGGACCCCGACTGTGGAAAGTGCTCGGCATAGCGACTTGGCAGGCTCCAACCCGCACACCCCAGGTGGATCATGCTGGTCCTCCCTGCTTACCCGTTACTGATAATGGAGCGGGATGAACACCAGCCCTTTGCGTATTGAAAGGGCTGGCGAGACATGGGCTTGCCATCATGGGGTGAAACCCAGCCCGGCAGAAAGGTCAGAACCTTCAGCTTTGCGGCCCGCCTGTGATGAGCCGGCATCACCCGCCTGCTGCATGGACTGCTCGACCGACGTCTTCACCTCGCTGCCCTTGGCCTTGAGGGTGTCGGTCAACCGGTCACTGCTGGCGCCCATCAGCTGGTCTTCTTTGTGCGTGCCCGGTAACGCCGCCCCCAATGCCGCACCCAGGGCTATGCCCAAGGCCGCCAGTACCAGCGGCTGTTCCTGCAGCAGATGTTCGAATTGCCCCTTCAATGCCGTGGTCTGGCCCGCAACCCTGTGTGCGGTACTGCGCAGGTTATCCGCTGACGCCCCAACGGAATCGCGCGCACCGCTGCCCAGCTCACTGGCCCGATCACGCATGTCGTGGGCCTTCATGCGTGCTTTCTGGCTTGCGTCGTGCATCGCTTCGCCGGCATGGGCGAAGGCATCTTTTACCGTGTCTACGGCATCGCCGAGTTTATCGCCCAATCCGGGACCGTCGTGCGCCGGCCCAGGGTTGAACGGGCGGTTCTGGTTCAGGCCCAGCCAAGCCAGGCCCAGCACCGTCAAGGTAGCGGGTACTGGGTTGTTTTTAAGCGTGGTGCCGAGGTTCTGGAAAAACTCGCCGCCATGGCCTTTGGAATAGGCCAACACCCGGTCAAGCATCTGGCCCGGGCTCAGGCGCTGTTCGAGGGCATCCACCAGGTCGCTGATATGCTCGCGCTTGGCGTTGATTTCCTGTTCCAGCAGCTGCGGGTCTTTTTGCGCATCAGTCTCGAAAGGCGTGGTCATGGCAATTTCCTCTTCAGCGTGTCCTTGTCCTGTTGCATGGCATGCAAGGTGCGATCAGGTGCCAACTGGCCGGGCTCGAATTGCTTCTTGCCAGACTGCAGCATGATGAAGCCAATCACTACCGTGACTGCGCCGACGATCAACGCTGCCAACCACGGCGCGACCACCAGCGCCAACGCATAGACCGCGGCCATCAGGAGGATGACGAAACCCGCCAGCACCACGATCGCCCCGGCTGCCACCGCCGCCGTACCCGTCTTCAGGGTGGCCAGGTTATGCTGCAATTCAGCCTTGGCCAGCGCCAGTTCCTTGGTGAACAGCTCGGGCACTTCCCGCATCAATTGGCGCAGCAGCCCACCCACGCCGACCGCATCGTTTTCCGAGGTGTGCAAGCCTGTGTTATGCAAAGGGTCGTTGTTCATCATTCACCTCCTTTGAGCGGGTCGCGCTCGAACGGGCTGCCGCTGACCGGCGTGCCGGCACCTGCCCCGATGGGATCGGTCGGGGTGTAGAGTGCGCTGGTGGATACGTCGCTGCCTCTGTCGGGTGTTTCTGGCTGGGCAGGATGCGACGGGCGGAGAGCATCGCTCGCAGCACGGCTTGATTCATGAGTAGCACTGGCGCGGAGGAAACGTGACACGGCAAAGCCGACCGCAACGCTACCGGCCAGAAACAGTGCCGGGTTGCTGCGGGCAAGTTGTGCGCCGCGGTGTAGCAGGCTCTCGGCGCTTTCATGACGAACCTGTTCGGCAAACTCGCCCACACATTCAGCCGCCTGGCTCAAATACTGCGAAAGTCCCAGGCTGTCGCTGCCTTCCAGCGCCGACGCCGCCGATCGCGCGCCCTCCTTCAGCGAATCGAGCTGGTCGGCTGCAGTATCGCGATAATGCTCAAATTGTTCGCTGCCCTGATGCTTGGCTTCACCCAGCAACGCTCCGGCCTCTTGATTGATGGCTTGCACATGGTCCTGGAGGTTGCCGGGCGGGGATGTCGAGCTTTGGTCGGTCTTTTCCATCGTTGTAACCCTCGAAGCTGATTGGGGATGAATGCCCGTTTTTGAGCGGCATTCTTGCGAGGGACGCATTCCAATCGCTGGGAGTTCAGCGCGTATGACCTGTGACATTTGCTTGAGAATCCAAAGGTTATCGTGCCATCAACCAGCCCCCTGATAACCGCCGCGCATGCTTCAACGGCGTTTCCGCTAGCATGAAACGCCCACCTCGCCGTCCGCTTGGCCATCTACCAACGTCTGGATCTCTGCGAAGACATCCGAAGCCAGGCTGGCCGGGACGCGTTTCAGCAAAAACAGGCAGACGTTCGCGATCCCCATTGCGAGTCGATTGAACGTCAATAACACCCTGGCCAAAGTGAACGCTGCATTAGCGGATTTCGGCATCACGCTGTGCGTCGAGGACGTACTGATGCCTTACGTGCAACGGGGTGAACTGATCGTACTCTTCGCCTTAGAAAGCGGCCAATCGCGAACGACTGCTATCGACCCATAGCTGCCGTTCGAAAAAATACCCAAGCTGTGTTTGAGGTGAGAAGTAGCCAGCTTGGAAAAGAAAGGGGCTGATCCGGTTCATGCAAACCAGGTCAGCCCCCAGGCTTCAAGTGGAACCTTCACTCCCGTGGCGGGCGCGAAGGTGTCTGATTCAACGATCAGCCAAACATGACAAACTCATCGCTGTTGGCTGGCAGAATGATGATCTGGTTATCCGCCGTCTGGATCTGTTCGATGGTATTGAAGCCGGCGTACCAGTCCTTCAGGCGTACACCCTCCTCCGGAGTCTGGCCGGCGACGAAATCCGACCGGTGCAGGTAGAGATCATCGCCGACACGATCGACCAGCAGTTCCGAGGCGCTGATGTTCGCCAGAATCAGTTTGTCGCCACCACTTGCACCATCATCAAGAATCGTCACCAGTGACCGAGTGTTGACGGTATAGGTGTCGGCACCTTCACCACCGAATGCAGAACCTGCGCCCTGCAGCACCATCCGGTCGTCTCCCGCGGCGCCGAACAGCGAGAAGCCTGAGCCGGTACCGGTCAGCAGGTCGTTGTCTTCGCCACCATCGGCCATGCCATGCACAACTGTGATGACGTCGCCACCGGCCTCGCCATAGGCTCGACTGCCTTCATCGTTGGCCGCGGTGATGATCGTGTCGTTGCCATTGCCGCCATACAAGGTGTCAGCCTGCGCGCCGCCGCTCAACCCATTGAGGCTGAAAGGCCCGATTTGCGAAACAAGTCCGCCGTAGAGGTAATCGTTGCCATCGCCACCGTAGATGACATCATTGCCCAATGCGCCTTCGATGTAGTTGACTCCGGCGTCGCCCGTCAGGCTGTCATCGAAATGACTGCCTACCACGCGCTCGATGTTGCTCAGTACGTCGCCCTCGGCATCGCCCCCCTGATTGACGCCGGTTTGCAAATTGATCGTGACGCCCGTCGCACTGGTGATGTACCAGGCACTGTCCTGACCTTCGCGTCCGTCGATGACATCCGCGCCAGCACCGCCAATGAAGACATCAGCCAATCGCGATCCCGACAACGTGTCATTGAAGTTGCTGCCCTGGTAAATCTCCATGTTGATGAAGGTATCGCCTGCGGCATCCCCCGAGTTGGCATTGGTGGTCAAGTCGAGGGTGACTGCACCACCGGCCAGCTCATAACTCACCAGATCCTGCCCGCCGGCACCATCCAGCCTCATGGCAGAGGCGCCTGCATAAAAGATGTCGCCCAGATTGCTGCCGCGGATGGTTTCGATATCGACATAGGTGTCACCTGCCGCTATTCCTGAGTGAACACCTGTCACCAGATTGATAGTGACGGCAACCGGACTATCGATCTCGTAGCTGACAATGTCGTTCCCCGCACCACCAAAGAACTGATCCGCGCCGGCACCGCCATTCAAAATATCGTTGCCGGCACCGCCGATGATGACGTTGTCCTGAGCGTTGCCGTAGCCGGTAAAGCTGCCGGTGCCGATGTAGGTCAGTTTCTCGATGAATGGATCGAGCGTGGCCGTCGGGGCGCTGCTGCGCAGCTCGTCATAACCGCCGTTATCTTCTTCGATGATCTTCACCCCGGTGGTCGCGACGGTGTAGACGTCGTCACCGGCGCCACCTTCAAAGGTGATACCCAGATTGCCACCGATGGTGCTGTTGAACGTATCGTTGTATGCCGTGCCGATCACCTTTTCGATGTTCGTCAGGGTGTCACCTTGCGCATCGCCACCGATACCGGCCTTGCCTGTGCCGGTGCGGATGTCGACGTTGATCGCTTCTGCAGAAGACGAGTAATCCACGGTATCAAAACCATTGCCGCCGTCGAAACCGATCGCCCGGCCGTCCGCAACGAAGGTGTCGTTGTAACCCGACCCGGCGATCACTTCGATTTCCGTATAGGTATCGCCTGCAGCTATCCCGCTGTTGACGCCGCTTTTCAGGTTAATCGTGATTCCGACCGTGCTGTCGCGATAACTGGCCGTGTCCAGACCGGCGCCGCCAATCAGTTGATCCGCACCGCCACCACCGATCAGAGTGTCATTGCCCGCACCGCCCACTATCGTGTTGTCCTGAGCGTTGCCGGTGCCGGTGAAGCTGCCGGTGCCGATGTAGGTCAGTTTCTCGATGAATGGATCGAGGGTGGCCGTCAGGGCGCTGCTGCGCAGCTCGTCATAACCGCCGTTGTCTTCTTCGATGATCTTCACCCCGGTGGTCGCGACGGTGTAAACGTCGTCACCGGCGCCACCTTCAAAGGTGATACCCAGATTGCCACCGATGGTGCTGTTGAACGTATCGTTGAATGCCGTGCCGATCACCTTTTCGATGTTCGTCAGGGTGTCACCTTGCGCATCGCCACCGATACCGGCCTTGCCTGTGCCGGTGCGGATATCGACGTTGATCGCTTCTGCAGAAGACGAGTAATCCACGGTATCAAAACCATTGCCGCCGTCGAAACCGATCGCCCGGCCGTCCGCAACGAAGGTGTCGTTGTAACCCGACCCGGCGATCACTTCGATTTCCGTATAGGTATCGCCTGCAGCGATCCCGCTGTTGACGCCGCTTTTCAGGTTAATCGTGATTCCGACCGTGCTGTCGCGATAACTGGCCGTGTCCAGACCGGCGCCGCCAATCAGTTGATCCGCACCGCCACCACCGATCAGAGTGTCGTTGCCCGCACCGCCCACTATCGTGTTGTCCTGAGCGTTGCCGGTGCCGGTGAAGCTGCCGGTGCCGATGTAGGTCAGTTTCTCGATGAATGGATCGAGGGTGGCCGTCGGGGCGCTGCTGCGCAGCTCGTCATAACCGCCGTTGTCTTCTTCGATGATCTTCACCCCGGTGGTCGCGACGGTGTAAACGTCGTCACCAGCGCCACCTTCAAAGGTGATACCCAGATTGCCACCGATGGTGCTGTTGAACGTATCGTTGAATGCCGTGCCGATCACCTTTTCGATGTTCGTCAGGGTGTCACCTTGCGCATCGCCACCGATACCGGCCTTGCCTGTGCCGGTGCGGATGTCGACGTTGATCGCTTCTGCAGAAGACGAGTAATCAACGGTATCGAGGCCGGTGCCGCCATCGATCTTGTCCGCCCCACCACTGCCCTTGATCACATCATTGCCACCCAGGGCATTGATCTCATCATCCGAGCTCGTACCGATCAGCGTATCCGTCCCGCTTGTCCCATTTATAACTGCCATTACATCTTCCTTGCCTTGTGTGTGAACTGGTACAGGCCAGAGTGTCGATCAGGGTTCACTGCGGCGCACTTTTTGGGAACAACGAATGTGTTGATATCGACAGAAACGCTCTGCGCTTGAGCTCTTCACAAAGTGGGCGGTTTTAAAGGCTGAGTGCAACACCCGCTTTTTGAGTTAAAGAAGGACTCTTATGATGCTTGGCCATCATCGCCGTCATCATTTCGATTGAAACTTTTAATTGAAACGCTGCCGCGGACGGATGTTCAATTCGTAGGCGAGAGCATCCAGTTGCTCCTGGCTGTGGCCAGACAAGCCCGTGCCCTTGGGCAGGTACTAACCGCTATGGGTCGATTGCGGTCAGTCGCGACCGGCAGCTATCGACCCGGTCGTTATAGAGGCCATCTTACAAGCGGTCGACCAACTCCTCGGGAGCGGTTCGCTGGCTTCATTTGCACGGAAGCGTCAGTGACCAGCACTCAGTTTCGAGCTAGATGAGGCGCCTCAGGCCGTGAATCACTCCCACGGCAGCCACTGCCGCAAAGGTCATGGAGCCGCATTCGGATCCCACGGCGCCCAGCCTTTCGCTTGAGATCGTCGAGTGTCGTTGATTCGAAGTTAATGAGTTAGTGCACCTATCCCCTCAAACCGCCCCATCCAGAGCTGCTCAACTGCGAAGGCTTCGTGGCCGAGCGCGACCGGAATTGAATTCTTCCTTGGTCGCAAGACTCTCTATAACGACTAGCAAACGCTAGAGAAGCGGCCTGCCCGCTCTGCGTTAACCACAAGAAAAATGGAATAGAGAATGGTCACATTCGATCTGCAACGGATGCTGATAGGCGAGTTTCCGATAACCTTCCTTCTCGAGGTTGCCTTGCGGGTTTCTGTAGCATTTCTGGCCGTGTTCTTCTTCTTGAAGTTCAGTGGCCGACGTGGGATCAGACAGCTCTCCCGCTTCGAACTGGTAGTCATCCTTACCCTTGGTTCTGCAGCAGGCGATGTGACCTTTTACGAAGATGTGCCCCTGCTTCCGGTCGCGCTCGTTTTCCTCACGCTATTGCTGCTCTATCGCAGCACCCTCTACCTCATGCGGCGCAGCAAAACCTGTGAGGCCTGGATCGATGGCTTGCCCATCACGGTGGTGAAGGATGGGATGTACGAAATCCATTCTTTGCGGAACCTGAACATTTCCTCGAATGAACTGTTCATGGAGCTTCGTCAGCAAGGTGTGGAGCACTTGGGCCAGGTACGTCTTGGTTTGTTGGAAACCGATGGGGATCTCAGCCTTTATTTTTACGGTGCTGAAGACACTCGTCCTGGCCTATCGGTGCTCCCTGAAGAACACAGGTCAGAGTTTGCGTCACCACCGGCTGCGGGCATCTACTGCTGCGTGAACTGCGGATTCCCCACTTACCACGAGGCGCAGGACTCAGTCTCTTGCAGCCGATGTGGCCATTCCATCTGGTCTCCCGCTCTAGATACCCTACGAAACCGTTGATTTCCCATCATCCAATCAAAGCATTGGGGATTGCGGTGATCACTGACGAGCAACCACTCGTACAGTCCCCAGTTCTGAGCTTCCTGCAAGTCAATGCCCAGGCCCTCAGGCGTGACGGAAGTCACCCCTTGGTTCGCCTCGGATCAGCGGCGCGAGGATACGTGCGTTCTTCTTCAATGCTGCCATCTGCCTTATGGATTTTCACCGAGGCCGTCTTGCCTTCGAAGAACTCGGAAAGGGAACCTACCAGCTCCTGCTTCGTGCTGCTGCGTTTCGACGCCCGCTCAGCACCGGCCTTTTTTAGCTCCCAGCCATCTGCAGTGGGGCTGACGTGGTAGTTGTCCATCGCTCTACTCCTTCGGTTTCATGCCGATTCGCTGTCTCATCTCTGACGTGATCAGCTGCCCAGTGCTCGCCATGCCAGCCTATGGATCATCACCGGCAAACTCATCCAGGCGTTCCTGGGGATTGATGATGCTCCACATGGCTGCGGACTTGAGCTCAATGATCTCCTTCCGGCAAATTGATACCGATACGGATAGATCCTCCCGGGCGCTGGCTGCATGAACATTGACCTCCGTAGGCCTATAGCGTTTCGTAAATCGGTGAAGATCTTGCCGATACTGGATGCGCCGAAACGCAGAAACGGGGCACTTGGTACCAGACCACACCCCGATGCATCTTCAAAGCAGTGAAATAAATTGAATCAGCTAGTTGCCTGCTCGGTCAGGAATTATGAACGCGGTAAATCTGACGAGGTAACAGCAATGACTATCCAGGCAGAGACACTCGCTCAACTGACCAAAGCTCTTCAAGAGCGCGGCATGAAACTCGTAGCAGACGTTGCATTTACCAGAGCGCCATATCGGGACAACCATCGGTGGATCTGCATCGTCGAGTAGCAGATATATTTTGCCGGCGGCTCGGGCTAATACCCCACCGCCGGCACCGCCCAAGTCACCCGCGACGGCCCGAGTCTTTGCGAGCCATTTCGCTGCTCACTTCACTTGCGGATATAAGAGCGCATCATCCTGCGCAGAATCCAGCTGATCAATGACCTGCAGTGCAATGCAGAGCAGCATGAATGCGGTCCTGGCATAATGGCTCCCATCCGATCGCCGATGTCGAGCAGGCCAGCCCAATGGGAGGCAGCTTCTGTAGCTCACGATCAACTTCAACTCGGACGCCTCCTATCCAGAAATACACATTCAACTATTTTTTCGCCAACGCATACTGGTTCCGCACCAGCTCGCCTCCCTTGCAACACTATCAGGTTCATCGTCGATTTCCGCCATGCTCAGTCGCGATGTTTCGGGCAATAACAACGAGCACAACGCGACTAATGCCAGCGCGCCAGCTCCATATAACGCCACGCCTAGCGGATTGTGGTCAGTAAAGATAAGGATTGCAGTGGCTATGCTAGATGCCGTGCCGCCGCCCAGTGCTGCACCGATCTGATAGCTGGCCGAGATTCCGGAGTACCGCATATTGCGCGGGAACTGCTCCCCCAGAAACGATGGTATGGGACCTTGGGTTGCGCCCATCAGCAGACCGGTCAAGCTGTAGGCGAACAGGGCAATACCGAAGCTCATCATGCCTACCAGTTCGAAGAAGATGAACAGCCCGAGCGCCATAACCACAGCACCGAACACCATCACCGTGCGCCGGCCCAGACGATCAGACAGGTAGCCGAACAGCGGCGCGGAGAACACGATTGCGATCGACAAGGTAAGGTCGAACATCAACGCCTGGGTGCTGCCGAAGCCCACCTGGGTAGCGTAGGTCAGGAAGAAGGTGCTGCCGATATAGGCGATGGTGCAGTAGCCGAAGGCGATCCCAGTGCACAGCAGCAGCTGGCGTGGACGCTGCCGCAAGGCATCGGCCAACGGTGCGCGGACCGCCTTCAGCGTGGGGGCGGCCACCGGTACCGCAGCTTTCAGGCGCGCATACAGGCCGATCAGCACCAGCGTGCCACCGAGCCAGAACGGGATGCGCCAGGCAAAGTCCACCAGGTTGTCGTTGAAGGCGGCACTGACGATGGCGAACACCGCAGCGCCGAGGATGCCACCGACGCCGATGCCCATGCTCGTGAAGCTGCCCCACAACCCTCGCTTGCCTGGCGGCGCCGACTCGATGCCGAACAGCGCGGAACCGCCCCATTCACCACCGGCGGCAAAGCCTTGGATCAGGCGCAACAGCACAAGAAGGATCGGGGCAGCGACGCCGACACTGGCATGGCTAGGCAAGCAACCGATGAGGAAGGTGCTCAGGCCCATGAGCAGCAAGGTCGCGACCAGCACCTTTTGGCGACCGATGCGGTCACCGTAGTGGCCGAACACCAAACCGCCCAGCGGACGGGCGAAGAAGCCGGCGCCAAAGGCGCTGAAGGCCACCAAGGTCGCGGTCAGGTGGTCCATTTGCGGGAAGAACACTTGGGGAAACACCAGCGCAGCTGCGGTGCCGTAGATGATGAAGTCATAGAACTCCAGCGCAGTGCCCATGCCGGAGACGCAGAAGGTCCGCAGCGCAGATCGGGACGACGAAGGGTTAGAATGTTCCGCATGCATTGTTGTTGTTCTCGTTGTCAGCGGGTGCCGCCCTGTTCAAGCAGCACCGGGTGGGCTCAGAAACGTTCGAAGCCAGCCTTGGCCAGTTGCAGCGGCGTGCCCGCTACGTATTCCAGCGCGCAGCGCTCGGTATCGATCCCCACGCTCAGCAGGGTTTCCCAACGCTCGGTATCGGGCATGGCCATGTCCGGGTGGAAGCAGATCGGTGCGCTGTCGCCTTGCGCGCCGCACATGGCTTCGGCACGGGCGCGCAGATTGGCGCTGCCCATCTGGCCGATCACCTGCTCCAGGTGCCCCAGACGACACTGGGTGTCGGCGCGGTCGGCAACCTGTTCGCCCAGGCTCAGCTGCGGGTCGAGGAAGTGGTTGGTGTGCAGCAACCAGCCGTCTTCACGCGGCAGTACCAGCGCCGTGTTCTCAGGGCTTAGCTCGATGCTGACGGCGCGCGGGCTGCTGTCCTCGCGGGAGAACACGGTGAGCACGGTGGAGGCGCTGACCCGCGCCGAACGGGCCAGTTCGATGGCTTCCTCGACACTGCTGGCGTCTTCGAGCAGACGGCGGGCAATCGCGTGCACTGGCACACCCCCGCTGTCACTGTCGCTGGTGTGATGGAGAATGTTGAAATGCAGGCCCAGACCTGCACTATTCACCCCCAGCTTGGCGAGCATGCCGAATTCGCAGAACAGCTTGACGGTCATGCCACGCTCGGTGTGCAGCGCCAGCATCAGGCCGTGGGGGCAGAGGCTGTCGTGCCAGTCCCAGGTCTGCAAGGTCTGCGGCGCACGCGGCCCGCGCGGCGCATGCACAGTGGTGGAACATTCGCTGTGACGGGTGCGCGCCGCCAGCACCTCGGTACGGGCGTTCAGGCTTGCCAGCTGCCACAATGGCAGGTCGGCGCCGCTGGCCATACCGATCACCTCGGCCGCCAGGTTCGGGCTCCAGGCTTCCAGGGCGGCCAGGCTGTTTTCACCGATGCGCTGCGCCTCACGCAGGGACACGCCCACCCGCGGGAAGAAGTCCAGGTACAGCTGTGTGGTATGGCGGATCTGCTCGGCGAAGCGCTCGCCGATCTGACGACCACGTTCAGCGGGCGTGCGGATATCGGTGACTAGGGTGTGGATCTTCACTGCGGGGAACTCCTGGTACAGCAGGCTCGAGGCATCGTTGCTGTTCTGGAAAGAGTGAGGCCGCCTCGCCCCCCTGGTGCATGCACCTGCCGTGAGAGTGACAGGGCAATGGACCGGGCACGAAGTGGCAGCTGTATTCAAGCAACCACCGCTAGCCTAGCGAGCCACTGCCGGCCGATCATCGCCACAACCCGCACAACTTTTGTGCCTGTCTGGAACAATTGAACCCCGCAGCCTGGTTACAGCCCTTGGCTGCGCAGTTGTTCGTGCAGCAAGGCGATGAAGGCCTGTACCTTACGCGTGTTGCGCCGATGGGGCAGGTACAGCACGTGCACCCAAGGCCCGAAAGCACTCAACGCCCGCCAGTAGTCGGGCAGCACTTCCACAAGTTGCCCGTTGGCCAAATAGGGCGCGGCGCACCAGGTGGGCACGAACTGCAGGCCATGACCATCGAGCAGGCAGGCAAGCAGGAAGTCGAAGTTGTCGCTCACCAGTCGAGGCGTGGGCTGACGCACGCGCAAGGTCTGGCCCTCGTGCTCGACCCACCAGAAGCTGCGATTGAGCAGAGGATGGCGCAGCAGCAACCAGTCGTGCTGAGCGTAATTCTCCAAGGTGATGGCCTCGCCACGCCGGGCCAGGTAGTCGGGGCTGGCGCAGAGGATCACGCGGTTCTCGATCAGCGGCTGGGCGATCAGCTCGGGCTGGTCTGTGGGGCCGTCGCGCAGCGACAGGTCGTAACCGCCGTCGATCAGGTCTTCGTTGGCGTCGTTGAGGTTCACCTCCAGGCGCACCTGCGGGTGTTCGCGCATGAAGCGAAAGCACACCTGGTTGAGAAACGCCGGGCCGAACGACGGCGGCGCGGTGATGCGCAAGGTGCCACGTAGTTCGTGCTGCAACTGCTCCACTTCCTCAGTCACCAGTTGCAGGTGCATCAAAGCCTGGCGCGCTCCTTCCAGGTACAGGCTGCCGGCCTCGGTGAGCGCCATGCGCCGGGTGGTGCGCTCGAACAGGCGCACCCCAAGCTCTGCCTCCAGGTGGGCGACGGCCTTGGTGATGGCCGAAGGCGTCTTGCCCAACTGCTCGGCCGCACGACTGAAGCTGCCGTGTTCGGCGGCGGCGACGAAGACGGTCAGGGCCGTCATTTTGTCCATGGTTTCTTCCTGTTCGGCACAAGCGAGGCAATGGAGAGAGCGCGCAAGTATCCACGCCTTTCCATCAGGCTCGCAAACAGCGCGGATTTAAATAGGCGTCGAGCGGCGTGTGACTTGCACCATGGCAATCACAGGCACGGGATTGTTTCCCGATCGCGAAAAAAGTTGTGCCTGTCGCCACATTTAACCGGCCTTGCGCGTTGGCTAGGCTGCGGCGCAATCACAACAAGAACGAGGCACCGAATGAAGCACCTCCTGAAGATGACGATCAGCGCGGGCCTGGCCTGCATCTCCCTGCACAGCTTCGCGGCAGTGGACGTGATCTTTCACAACGCCAAGGTCTACACCGCCGAGCCAGGCCAACCGCTGCAGCAAGCGGTGGCGGTCGCGGGCGAGAAGATCGTTGCCGTGGGATCCGACCAGGCCGTGCTGGGCCTGAAGGCCAAGGGCACTCAGGTCATCGACCTGGGCGGCAAGGTGCTGATGCCAGGCATGCTCGACTCCCACTCCCATGCCATCAAAGGTGGCCTGCAACTGGAGCTGGCCAACCTAATGGGCGAGCAGATCCCCCTAGAGGAACTGGAGCAACGCCTGCGCGAGTGGCACAAAGATGGCAAGGCCGTGCGTGGCGAGTTCCTGGCCGTCGGTGGCGTACCGGGCACCTACTGGGATGACATCCCGGCCCTGGAGCAGCGTTTCAACCATGGCGAATGGGCTGACCAGCCGATCCTGCTGGCCGCCAACGACATGCACACCGGCTGGGCCAACCAGGCCCTGCTCAAGCGCGCCAAGATCGACGCCAAGACCATCGCGGCGTTGCCCGCCGAAGCACGTAGCACCATTGGCCAGCATCAGGACGGCACGCCCAACGGGTTTCTGGCCGACGCCAGCTACTACCCGGTGACCGACCTCCTGCCGCCGCTGTCCCACGACACCCTGATGACCGCCGGGCGCATGGCCCTGGACTACTCCAAGCAACTGGGCATCACCGGCTGGATGGACCCGCTGGCCAACGAGCTGCCCGGCGCGGATGTGAAGAACGACTCGCTGGGCGTGCTGCCGGTCTACAAGGAACTCTCCGAACGAGGTGAACTGACAGCGCACATCGCCGCACTGCTGATGGCCGACTCCAAGGCCCGCCCAGCCGACCTGGATGAGCTGGACAAGGTACGCCAGCAGTTCTTTGGTGTACGCAATCTCACCCTGCCCGGAATCAAAGTGTTCGCCGACGGCGTTGCCGAAATGCCAGCGCAAAGCGCGGCGATGCTTGAGCCCTACAAAAACTCCGGCCAACGCGGTGAACTGCTGCTGGACCCGAAGCACTTCGGTGAACTGGTCGATGCCGCCGATGCCCGTGGCTTGCTGGTTCATGTGCATGCCATCGGCGATCGCGCCGTGCGCGAGGCACTCAACGGCGTGGAACAGGCCCGACGCGCGCGACACAGTGGTGTCCCGCACTCGATCACACACTTACAGATGGTCAGTGCCCAGGACTATCCGCGCTTCAAACAGCTCGATGTGATTGCTTCCATGCAATTGTACTGGGCCAGTGCCGACGAAACTAACATCGACCTAGTCAAGCCGTATGTCGATGAACATGCCTTCGCCCACAGCTACCCGGCCCACTCGCTTTACAAGGCCGGTGCGACCATCGCCGGCGCAAGCGACTGGCCGATCACGACCCCGGAGCCGTGGAAGGCGATCTACCAAGCCGTCAGCCGCAAGGGCGCCAAAGGCGTGCTCAATGCCGACGAAGCCATCCACCGCGAAACCATGTTCCAGGCCTACACCCTCAATGCCGCCCGCGCCATGCGCCTGGAGCAGCAGGTCGGCTCACTGAAGGTGGGCAAGCAGGCCGACATGATCGTCCTTGATCGAGACGTGCTCAACGTCGATCCCGAAACGCTGCGTGACACCCAGGTGCTGCAGACCTGGTTCGCCGGCAAGCAGATCTACCAGCGCTGATCGCATCGCAGAGAAACCTGCTTCCACGGACTCGACACGAGTCCCTGTGGGAGCAGTTGCAGCCGCTAAACGTCCCCCCGTTGCACCGTGCACAACAACAATAAATGGAAAGCACCGAATGACCGTACGCAACCTAATCGCAGGTGGCCTGCTAGCCTGCGCCCCGCTGGCCCATGCCATCGACCTCAACGACGATTTCGGCCTTGAGGCTAAGGCTGGCGTTTTCAGCGACTACCGCACCCGCGGCATCTCCCAGACCCAGAACGATCCCGCCCTACAGGGCTCGTTGACCCTGGCTCACGCCAGCGGCCTATACGCAGGCGTATGGAGCTCGAACGTCGACTTCGGCTTCGGCAGCAGTACGCGCCAGGAGCTGGACTACTACGCCGGCTACTTCTGGCAGATCAACGACGACGTCACCCTCGACACCTCGTACATCAAGTACGCGTACCCGCGCCAGGGCGACTTCAATTACGGCGAGTATCATGCCGAACTGCGCGCCTGGGGCGTGCTGCTGGGTGGCAACTATTCGGACAACTTCAACGGCGACCAATCGATGTTCTATAGCTACGTGGGCTACACCACGCTGCTGCCGTACGACACCAACCTGCTGGTGCGCTCCGGGCGCAACGACTATAAGGACCCGAGCTGGTTCGCCAATGATGGCGCCAGCCGCGACGACTACCACGAATGGGAAGTGAAGCTAACCCGCACGATGCTGTCGCTCGAATGGTCGGTCAGTTACATCGACACTGACCTCTCCAAGAGCGAATGCGCCAGCTACCTCGGCTTCAAGGATATCTGCTCGGCCACAGTGGTGGTCTCGGCCAGCAAGACGTTCTAAAGCTGCGAGTTGCTAAAAGCTGGCTGTGATGGGTCGAAGGAAGCCGGGTGGCTGCTCTCGACTCTTAGCTGCCAGTGAGTCTTGCGCCCTCTATGCAGGAACGGGCTTGTCCCGCGAACACGGGCGTAGCCCGTGCCAGACGACGCCTTTTCATGGACTGGCCAATTCGCGGGGCAAGCGCGTTCCTACAGGGTCAAGCGGCAGCTATGGGTCGAAGCAGCCGTTCGCGAGTGATCGTTATCGACCGGGATTAGGCGAACTCTGCCTCGGTCAACGCCCACAATCTGGCGGCCTCAGCGAATTCGAGCATCTCAACACGATCCTCATCACCGACGCAGGCACGCTGGCGGCTCGCATTGTCCCCCTCCCCCAGCGCTCGTTGATGCCATCCATCACCTGCATCAGCCGTTTACACACTGAGCGGGCTGGGCAAGCTGATCAGGAAGATTCTGGAGCGCAACTCTGGTCACAGCTCCCCATACCTCAACCTGACTGATACAGGCCAACGCGTTACGGCCGCAATGCTCCGCCATCGCTGGGACGATGCCAGGGAGGACGCAGTGAAGGAAGCAGTTGCAGCCGGTGACCAAGTCCTGGCCGGCCGCATCAGTCAATTCCAGTTCCGCGACATTCGACCTAAAGCGGCCTCGGAAATCACCGATGTCGACCACGCGGGCCTGCTACTCGGCCATACCAAGGGGTACATTACCGAGCGGGTTTATCGTCGAGTTGGAGCCTTGGCGAAACCCACTCAATGAGGAAAGTATTGTCAGCGCTGGCAAAATAAACCATTCCCAAGGGTGTTCCCACGGGTCGCTTTTCTATGCCCCAAAAACGCAAAAAGCCCTGAATAATCAGGGCTTTGAATATGGCGGAAGCGTAGAGATTCGAACTCTAGGATAGTTGCCCATCGACGGTTTTCAAGACCGTTGCCTTAAACCACTCGGCCACGCTTCCAGCTTGTTTTGCGGCCGCCATAATACCGTAATGAAACAAGCTGTCAAACTCTCTGTGTCGCGGGTTGCGGAGCGTCTGTTAGACTGCTTGCATCTGAACGTCCAAAACCATGGATTCATAAGGAGTGTCGCCATGCGCGAACAGGATTATGCCGTACACCACGGCCAGCAAGCCGAGCAGCAGGAGGTCAGCAAGGTCCTGCGCAACACGTACAGCCTGCTGGCACTCACCCTCGCCTTCAGCGGTGTCATGGCCTTTGTTGCCCAGCAGATGCGCGTCGGTTACCCGAATGTGTTCGTCGTGCTGATCGGCTTCTACGGGCTGTTCTTCCTCACTGCCAAACTGCGTGATTCGGTCTGGGGCCTGGTTTCCACCTTCGCCCTCACCGGCTTCATGGGCTTCATTCTCGGCCCGATCCTCAACCGTTACCTGGGCATGGCCGGTGGCGCTGAAGTGGTCAGCTCGGCGTTTGCGATGACTGCGCTGGTGTTTGGTGGCCTGTCGGCCTACGTGCTGATCACCCGCAAGGACATGAGCTTCCTCAGCGGTTTCATCACCGCTGGTTTCTTTGTGCTGCTGGGTGCCGTGGTCGCGAGCTTTTTCTTCCAGATCAGCGGCCTGCAACTTGCGATCAGCGCCGGCTTCGTACTGTTCTCGTCGGTCTGCATTCTGTTCCAGACCAGCGCGATCATTCATGGCGGTGAGCGCAACTACATCATGGCGACCATCAGCCTGTACGTGTCGATCTACAACCTGTTCATCAGCTTGCTGCAGCTGTTTGGCATCATGGGTCGTGATGACTGATTGCTTGCTGCTTGGGAAAGCCCGCTTCGGCGGGCTTTTCTTTGCGCGCTGGAAATGCCGTGGGCTTGCCCGCTGACTTAAAAGTCAAGAAACAGGGCAAATGGTCGCCGATCATGCTGCCATCGTGCATTCCCCTACCGCAATCGCACTTCTGCCCGTAGAATGCGCTCCTTTTTCTCCCGGGGCAGCTTCACCGATGAGCTCACACGAACACAGCCCAGGCGCGGCGGCGCCTGCCAACGAACTGGTACTTGGCCTTGAGGACAAGCCACGGCTGTTGATCGGCCTGCTGGCAGCCCTGCAGCATCTGCTGGCAATCATCGTCCCGATCGTTACCCCTGGCCTGCTGATCTGCCAGGCGCTGGGCGTTTCGGCTCGCGATACCAACCTCATCGTCTCCATGTCGCTGGTGATCTCCGGTATTGCCACCTTCGTTCAGTGCAAGCGCTTCGGCCCGTTCGGTGCCGGGCTGCTGATCGTGCAGGGCACCAGCTTCAACTTCGTTGGTCCACTGATTGCCGGCGGCGCGTTGATGGTCAAGCAAGGTACGCCGGTGGAAAGCGTGATGGCGGCGATCTTCGGCGTAGTGATTGCCGGCTCGTTCGTCGAAATGGGCGTGTCGCGGATCCTGCCGTTCGTCAAACGCCTGATCACCCCACTGGTGACCGGCATCGTGGTGCTGATGATCGGCCTGACCCTGATCAAGGTCGGCCTGATCAGCATGGGCGG
The DNA here is from genome assembly GCF_050280885.1 of Pseudomonas sp. NPDC086566. Taxonomy (NCBI): domain Bacteria; kingdom Pseudomonadati; phylum Pseudomonadota; class Gammaproteobacteria; order Pseudomonadales; family Pseudomonadaceae; genus Pseudomonas; species Pseudomonas sp. NPDC086566. Next base: position 178,273 of record NZ_JBNNWD010000001.1, on the reverse strand, counting down.
CGGTTTCGGCGCCATGGCCAATGGCACCTTCGCCAACGGCGAAAACCTGATGCTGTCTGGTGCTGTGCTGGCGGTGATCGTGATCCTCAACCGCATCCCGGTGGTATGGATGCGCAGCTGCGCGATCGTCATTGCCCTGGCAGTCGGCTATGCCCTGGCCGGTTACCTCGGCCGCCTGGACTTCACCGGCATGCACGAAGCCGCGCTGTTCCAGGTGCCGATGCCGCTGCATTTCGGCCTGGGCTTCTCCTGGGCGCTGTTCATCCCGATGCTGGTGATCTACCTGGTGACTTCGCTGGAAGCCATCGGCGATGTCACCGCCACCAGCAAGGTTTCGCGCCAACCGGTCGAAGGCCCGCTGTGGATGTCGCGCATAAAGGGCGGGGTGCTGGTCAACGGCGCCAACTCGCTGCTGGCTGGCCTGTTCAACACCTTTCCCAGCTCGATCTTTGCCCAGAACAACGGCGTGATTCAGCTGACCGGTATTGCCAGCCGCCATATCGGTATCTGGATTGCCGTGATGCTGGTACTGCTGGGGCTGTTCCCGAGCGTGGCCGGCGTGATCCAGGCGGTGCCTGAGCCGGTGCTGGGTGGCGCGGCGATGGTCATGTTCGGCGCGGTTGCCGCGTCGGGTATCAATATTCTGGCCAGTACTCGCCTGGACCGCCGCGCCTTGCTGATTATCGCCGTGTCGCTGGCACTGGGCCTGGGCGTGGCGCAGGTGCCGGAGTTCCTCGCGCACATGCCGGCAGCGATTCGCAATGTGCTGGAGTCGGGCGTGGCCACCGGGGGCATCTGCGCACTGGTGCTCAACTGGTTCCTGCCGGAAAGCAAAGAAAACGCCTGATCCGCGCCTGCCCCTACGACAAAGCCCGCGCCCACCTGCGCGGGCTTTTTGCTTTATCATGGCGGCATTCCTTTGCACGAGTTATCCATGAAATTCGCTATCGCGGTTTTTTCCCCGGCCCATGCGCCCTCCTCGCGCCGCGCCTTGCGCTTCGCCGAGGCAGTGCTGGCTGGCGGGCATGAGATTGCCCGGCTGTTCTTCTATCAGGACGGGGTGCACAGTGCCTCGGCCAACGTGGTCGCGCCCCAGGATGAACAGGACGTCGCCGCCCAATGGCGGACCTTCATCGAAGTAAAACGCCTCGACGCCGTGGTGTGCATCGCCGCCGCGCTGCGCCGTGGCGTGCTCGATGAAGCCGAAGCCAGCCGCTACCAACGCCCGGCGGTGAACCTGCCCAAACCGTGGGAGTTGTCTGGCCTCGGCCAGCTGCACGAAGCCGCACAAACTGCCGACCGCCTGGTCTGTTTCGGAGGCGACTGAAATGGCCAAATCCATGTTGATCATCAGCCGCCAGGCGCCCTGGAACGGCCCGGCTGCTCGCGAAGCACTGGACATCGCCCTGGCCGGCGGCGCCTTCGATCTGCCGCTGGCCATGCTGTTCCTCGATGACGGCGTGTTCCAGTTGGCCCCCGGTCAGCAACCTGCCGCCGTGGAGCAGAAGAACCTCGCCGCCAACCTGCAGGCGCTGCCGATGTTTGGCGTCGAAGAGCTGTTTGCCTGCCAGCACAGCCTGGCGCGCCGTGGCCTGGCCGCCGACGGCCTGGAGCTGCCGGTGGAGGTGCTGGACAACGCAGCTCTGCAAGCCCTCATTGCCCGTTTCGACCAAGTGGTGACGCTCTGATGCCTACCCTGCACGTGTTATCCCACTCCCCGTTCGGCGACGAGCGCCTGGACAGCTGCCTGCGCCTGCTGGGCGCTGACGATGGCGTGCTGCTGTGCGGCGATGCGGTCTATGCCCTGCGCGACGGCAGTGACAGCCAGCGCCAGCTGCAGGCTGCCAACCTGGCACAGCGCCTGTTCGCCCTCGACGAAGACCTGCTGGCCCGTGGCATCAGCAGCACGCTGGCCACGGCCGTGAACTACCAGGCCTTCGTCGAGCTGTCACTGCACTACGACAAGGTCAACAGCTGGCTATGAGTACGCTGAATGTTGGCGATCGCGCCATCGCCCTGGACAAGGACGGCTTCCTGATCGACCTGCTAGACTGGTCGCGCCCCGTCGCCGAAGCCCTGGCCGAGCGCGAAAGCATCGCCCTGACCGCCGACCACTGGGAAATCCTCGAACTGCTGCGCCAGTTCTACGACGAATACCAGCTATCGCCGGCCACCCGCCCGCTGATCAAGTACGCCGCGCTCAAGCTGGGTACGGAAAAAGGCAACAGCCCGCACCTCAACCGCCTGTTCAATGGCACCCCCGCCAAACTCGCCGCCAAGCTGGCGGGCCTGCCCAAGCCGACCAATTGCATATGACCGACGCCCGCCCGCTGACCCTGGAAACACCGGCCGAACACCCGTTCGCCGAATTCGTGCGCATCCTTGGCAAAGGCAAACGCGGCGCCCGCGGCCTTACCCGCGAAGAAGCCCGCGCCGCCATGACCCTGCTGCTCGAAGGCAAGGTCGAAGACACGCAGCTCGGTGCCTTCCTGATGTTGCTGCGGCACAAGGAAGAGAGCGCAGAAGAACTCGCCGGCTTCACCGAAGCCCTGCGCGCGCACCTGCAGGTGCCGAGTATCGCCGTGGATATCGACTGGCCGACCTACGCCGGCAAGAAGCGCCACCTGCCCTGGTACCTGCTGAGCGCCAAGTGCCTGGCCGCCAACGGCGTGCGTATCCTCATGCACGGCGGCGGCGCCCATACCGCCGGGCGCCTGTACACCGAACAGCTGCTGGCGCTGCTGGACATCCCGCTGTGCCGCGACTGGGCAACGGTCAGCCAGGCCCTCGACCAGCATCGCCTGGCCTTCGCCCCCCTGCATGACTGGGCACCACAGCTGCAGCGGATGATCGACCTGCGCAACACGCTGGGCCTGCGCTCGCCCATCCATTCTCTGGCGCGGGTGCTGAATCCACTGGGTGCGCGTTGCGGCCTGCAGAGCATCTTCCACCCTGGCTACCAGGCGGTGCACCGTGAAGCCAGCCGCCTGCTTGGTGACCATGCCGTAGTGATCAAGGGTGATGGCGGCGAGATCGAGGTCAACCCGGATGTCATCAACCACCTGTACGGCACCAGTGCAGGCGAAGCCTGGGACGAGGAATGGCCGGCGCTGAGCGAACGCCGCCATGTGAAACCACCAAGCTTGCAACCCGAGCAGCTACTGGCGGTATGGCATGGAAAGGCCGAGGACAGCTACGGCGAAATGGCCATAGTGGCAACCATGGCCCTGGCGCTACGTGGTCTGGGCCAGAATCGTGATGAGGCCTTCGCAACGGCACAGGGTTACTGGGCCGCGCGCAACCCATCGAATAACTAGATAATGAAGGTGCGGTCTTTGCGCTAGTTATTCGAACGATTTCCCCTAGACTGGGCTCCAACGCTTAACAACTTTGTTTCCGAGGAGCTCACCATGGGCCTTTTGATCGACGGCCGCTGGCACGACCAGTGGTATGAAAACGGCAAGGACGGCACCTTCAAACGCGAAAACGCCCAGCGCCGCAATCAGCTGCCCGCCCCGGAAGCCGGCCGCTACCACCTGTACGTTTCGCTGGCCTGCCCATGGGCCCACCGCACCCTGATAGTCCGCGCCCTCAAGGGCCTGGAGCCACTGATCGACGTGTCGGTAGTGAGCTGGCTGATGCAGGATCACGGCTGGACCTTCGACCAGCAGCAAGGCTCCACTGGCGACCACCTCGACGCCCTGCAGTACCTGCACCAGCGCTACACCCAGGACGACCCGCACTACACTGGCCGCGTAACCGTGCCCGTGCTGTGGGACAAGAAAGAAAAGCGCATCGTCAACAACGAGTCGTCGGAGATCATCCGCATCTTCAACAGCGCGTTCAACGAGCTGACCGGCAACACCTTGGACCTGTACCCCGAGCCGCTGCGCCCGACCATCGAAGCGCTGAACGAGCGCATCTACCCGGCAGTGAACAACGGCGTGTACCGCGCAGGCTTCGCCACGACCCAGGATGCCTACGAGGCTGCCTTCGATGACGTATTCAACGAGCTGGACCATCTGGAACAGCTGCTGGGCCGTAATCGCTACCTGGCCGGCGAGTACCTGACCGAGGCCGATGTACGCCTGTTCACGACCTTGGTGCGCTTCGATGCGGTGTACCACGGGCACTTCAAGTGCAACCTGCGCCGCCTGAGCGACTATCACAACCTGTCCAACTGGCTGCGCGAGTTGTACCAGTGGCCGGGCGTCGCAAGCACTGTGGATATGGAGCATATCCAGAAGCACTACTACATGAGCCACAAGACCATCAACCCGAACGGCATCGTGCCCAAGGGGCCGCTGCAGGATTTCAACCAGCCCCATGATCGGGAGCGGTTGCCGGGCAAAGGGATCTACCAGGCTTGAGATAGCCGGGGCTGCTTTGCAGCCCCAGCGATTTCAGCGGTTTTGCGAGCCTTCGAACCAGGCTAGCTTGTCGCGCAGTTGCACCACTTCCCCGACAATCACCAAGGTCGGCGCATGCACTTCATGCCGTGCCACCAGCTCCGGCAAATCTGCCAGGGTGCCGGTAAACACGCGCTGATTGCGCGTAGTGCCCTGCTGCACCAGGGCTGCCGGCGTACTGGCCGCCCGACCATGGCGAATCAGCTCGGCACAGATGGTTGGCAACCCCACCAGCCCCATGTAGAACACCAGCGTCTGGGCCGGCGCCACCAGATCGTGCCAAGGCAGGTTGCTGGTGCCATCCTTGAGATGACCGGTGACGAAGCGCACCGATTGGGCATAGTCACGGTGAGTCAGCGGAATGCCGCCATACGCCGAACAACCGCTCGCTGCGGTAATCCCCGGTACCACCTGGAACGGGATACCGTGCTCGGCCAGCTCCTCGATCTCTTCGCCACCCCGGCCGAAGATGAACGGGTCGCCGCCTTTGAGGCGCAACACACGCTTGCCCTGCTGGGCGAGATCGACCAACAGGCGGTTGATCTGATCCTGGGGCACGGAGTGGTCGGCGCGACGCTTGCCAACATAGATGCGCTCCGCATCACGTCGGCACATCTCGATGATGGCCGGCGCCACCAGGCGGTCGTACAGCACCACGTCGGCCTGCTGCATCAGACGCAAGGCACGGAAAGTCAGCAAGTCCGGATCACCCGGGCCCGCCCCTACCAGATACACCTCCCCCCCTTGCTGCACCGGGGCACCTTCGACCATCGCCTGCAACAGGCGCTCGGCCTCGGCGCCCTGCCCGGCCAGCTGGCGTTCGGCAATCGGCCCCTGGAACACGGTTTCCCAGAAGCCTCGGCGCTGATTGACATCCGGGTACAGGGATTTGACCTTGTGCCGGAACCGCGCTGCCAGCCCGGCCAGCTCACCATAAGCCGACGGAATCCAGGCCTCCAGCTTGGCGCGAATCAACCGCGCCAACACCGGGGCGTCACCGCCACTGGACACCGCGATCACCAACGGGGAACGGTCGACGATGGCCGGGAAGATCACCGTGCACAAGGCCGGCGCATCCACCACGTTGACCGGCAGGCTCAGCGCCTGTGCGTCCGCCGACACCTGGGCGTTGAGCCCAGGGTCGTCGGTGGCCGCGATCACCAGTCGGCAACCGACCAGGTCGGCTGCCTGATAGCCACGCACCAGCACCTCACCGCCACCTTCCCGGGCCAGCGCGGCCAGCTGACCGTCGATGTCCGGGGCCACCACGCGCAGCGCGGCGCCGGCATCAGCCAGCAGGCGCGCTTTGCGCAACGCGATCTCACCGCCGCCGACGACCAGCACCCGGGCGCCCTGCAGCTTGTGGAACAGCGGCAGGTAATCCATTTAGCGGATGACCTCGACGCCGCCCATGTACGGCTTCAGCACGTCCGGTACGCGAATCGAACCGTCGGCCTGCTGGTAGTTTTCCAGCACCGCGACCAGGGTACGGCCTACGGCCAGGCCGGAACCGTTGAGGGTGTGCACCAGCTCTGGCTTGCCGGTTTCCGGGTTGCGCCAGCGGGCCTGCATGCGGCGTGCCTGGAAGTCACCGCAGTTGGAGCAGGAGCTGATTTCGCGGTACTTGTCCTGGCTCGGCACCCACACTTCGAGGTCGTAGGTCTTCACAGCGCCGAAGCCCATGTCGCCGGTGCACAGGGCCAGGACGCGGTAGGGCAGCTGCAGCAGCTGCAGGACGCGCTCGGCGTTGGCGGTCAGGCTTTCCAGGGCTTCCATCGACCTGGACGGCTCGACTACCTGAACCATCTCGACCTTGTCGAACTGGTGTTGGCGGATCATGCCACGGGTGTCACGGCCCGAAGCACCGGCTTCACTGCGGAAGCACGGGGTGTGGGCAACCAGTTTCAACGGCAGCTGCTTGGCGTCGAGGATCTGGCCGGCAACCAGGTTGGTCAGCGACACTTCGGCTGTCGGGATCAGGTAGAAGTCAGCTTCGCCTTCGCGGGTGATCTTGAACAGGTCTTCCTCGAACTTCGGCAGCTGGCCAGTGCCCTGCAGGGCCGGCGCCTGCACCAGGTACGGGGTGTAGTGCTCCTCGTAGCCGTGCTCGCCGGTGTGCAGGTTGATCATGAACTGCGCCAGGGCGCGGTGCAGGCGGGCAATCGGCCCGCGCAGCACGGCAAAGCGTGCGCCAGACAGCTTGGCCGCGGCTTCGAAGTCCAGGCCACCGCTGATTTCGCCTAGGGCGACGTGGTCCTTGATCTCGAAATCGAAGGCGGTTGGCGTGCCCCAGCGGCGAACTTCGACGTTGTCGTCTTCGCTGGCACCGACCGGTACGCTGGCGTCCGGCAGGTTGGGGATGGTCAGCAAAATGCTGTCCAGTTCGGCCTGGATAGCATCCAGTTCAACCTTGCCAGCGGCCAGTTCATTGGCCATGCGCTCGACGTCCGCCATCAGCGGGGCAATGTCCTCGCCCTTGGCCTTGGCCTGGCCGATCGACTTGGAACGGGCGTTACGCTCGGCTTGCAGCTGCTCGGTGCGGGTCTGCACCGCCTTGCGGCGCTCTTCCAGTGATTCGATGCGCGCGACATCCAGGCTGAAGCCACGGGAGGCCAGGCGATCCGCCACTTCCTGAAGTTGGCCGCGTAACAGTTTGGAATCGAGCATATCGTTCTCTCGTTATGGATAAGTGTTGGTTCAGAATCGGGTCAGGGACAGGCCGGCCCAGGTGGCCAGGAGCCCGCCCACCACGCTGATACTGGTATAGCCCAAGGCGAGGGGCACTTGCCCACTTTCGATCAGGCGTACGGTATCGAGCGAGAAGGAGGAAAAGGTCGTCAGGCCACCGAGGAAGCCGACGATCAGGCCAGCGCGCAGTTCGACCGGCGCCAGCGGCTTGTGCAGGAACAGGCCGTAAAGCAGGCCGATCAGCAGGCAACCCACCAGGTTGACCGCCAGCGTACCGAGATAGAAGTGCCGTGGCCAGTTGGCCGCGACCCAATTGGCGGTGGCAAAGCGTAGCAGAGTCCCGGCAATACCACCGGCGCTGACTGCTGCGATCAGGGCAATCATGGTTTTCTCCGCTGGCGGGGGCTGTTGCGGTCGAGCTCGGCCAGGTGGCGCAGTTTCTCGCCGATCTTCAACTCCAGGCCTCGCGGCACGGGCTGGTAATACTGGCGCGGCTCAAGCTCTTCAGGGAAGTAATCCTCACCGGCGGCATAGGCATCGGGCTCGTCGTGGGCGTAGCGGTATTCTTCGCCGTAGCCCAGTTGCTTCATCAGCTTGGTCGGTGCGTTGCGCAGGTGCAGCGGCACTTCCAGCGAGCCATGTTCGGCCGCCTCGCGCAGCGCGGTCTTGAAGCCCACGTACACCGCATTGCTCTTCGGTGCGCAGGCGATGTAGGTGATGGCCTGGGCCACTGCCAGCTCGCCTTCGGGGCTGCCCAGGCGTTCCTGCACGTCCCAGGCGGCCAGGCACAGGCTCAGGGCCCGCGGGTCGGCGTTGCCGATGTCCTCGCTGGCCATGCGCACCACGCGACGGGCGATGTACAGCGGGTCGCAGCCGCCGTCGAGCATGCGTGCGAACCAGTACAGGGCGCCATCGGGGTTGGAGCCGCGCACCGACTTGTGCAGCGCGGAAATCTGGTCGTAGAACGCCTCGCCGCCCTTGTCGAAACGCCGCCTGCTGTCGCCGAGCAGGCTCTGCAGCATCTCGACGTCGATCTCGCTGCCATCTTCGGCAAGGTCAGAGGCATTCTCGAGGAAGTTGAGCATGCGCCGGCCATCGCCATCGGCGGCCGCCATGAGCATCTTGAAGGCGTCGTCACCGACGCGCAGGTTGCGCTTGCCCAGCCCGCGCTCTTCCGTCAGCGCACGGTTGACCAGTTTGCGCAGCGCCGCTTCGTCCAGGCTCTTGAGCACATAGACCCGCGCCCGCGACAGCAAGGCGTTGTTCAGTTCGAACGACGGGTTCTCGGTGGTGGCACCGATGAACAGCAGCGTGCCGTCTTCGACATAGGGCAGAAAGGCGTCCTGCTGGGACTTGTTGAAACGGTGCACTTCGTCGACGAACAGAATGGTGCGTCGGCCATACTGGCCGGCCTGCTGCTTGGCCACTTCGACGGCCTGGCGGATCTCCTTGACCCCCGCCAATACCGCCGAGACCGTCTCGAAGTGCGCATCGCAGAAGTGCGCCAGCAGCCGCGCCAGGGTGGTCTTGCCCACGCCCGGCGGCCCCCAGAAGATCATCGAGTGCAGCGCACCCTGCTCCAGCGCCTCGCGCAACGGTTTGCCGCGCGCCAGCAGGTGCTCCTGGCCGACGTATTCGTCCAGGTTGGACGGGCGCAGGCGGGCCGCCAGAGGCTGGGCGACGGGTTCGCTTCGAAACAGGTCCATGGCGAGCTCTGCTTACTCCTTGATGACGTCGGCGCCTTTGGGGATGTCGAACTTGAACTGGTTGTCCGGCACCGCCTGGTTGGCCTTGACGCCATTGAACAGGATGTTGGTACGCTGGCCGACGCTGTCGATCAGCTGCATGTCATTGATCAAGCCTTTGCGGAACGACACGCGCAGCGAGTCGAACAGGGTGTCCTTGGTCTTTGGCTTGAGGGTGAAGTCCATCACATCGCCCTGCTGCCTGGAGGTGATGTCGAAACTCTGGCTGATCTTCGACACGTCACCGGACAGCAGCAATGCCGGCGTCTGATTCAGGCGCTGGTCGAGCTTCTTGATGGTCGCCTGTTCCAGGTCCGGATCCCACAGGGTGACGTTCTTGCCGTCGGACACCACTACCTGCTCCTGCGGCGCATTGGTGTGCCAGTAGAACAGGCCCGGGCGCTTCACGGTCATCTTGCCGGACGTCTCCTGCAGGCTGGTACCGCCTGCATCCAGGGTCAGCTGGGAGAAGTTGGCCTCGATGGTCTGGGATTTTTCCAGCAACTGGGTCAGGCGTTGTACATCTTGCTCACCGGCATAAGCAGTAACCGAGCCCAGGGTCAGGGCAGAAACCAACAGCATGCGAATCGCGCGCATGGGAATCCTCATTGAGCATTGAAAAGGCCGGGCGCCACCGTTGGCGCACGGCAAGGTGTTCATCAGTCGCGCGGGCCGCCCGGGGCAATCACTTCCCGCGAGCCGTTGCTGTTCATCGGGGTGACCACGCCGGCCATTTCCATCGACTCGATCATCCGCGCGGCGCGGTTGTAGCCGATCTTGAGCTTGCGCTGTACGGCCGAGATGGAAGCGCGGCGGCTTTCCAGCACGAACTGCACGGCCTCATCATACAGGGCATCGGTTTCGGCATCGTCACCATCACCACCGCCGCCGCCGCCATCGAAGCCGCTGCCGGCCTCTTCGACGCCATTGAGGATGTCATCGTTGTAGTCCGGCGCGCCACGCAGCTTCCACGCCTCGACCGTGCGGTGCACTTCATCGTCGGAGACGAACGCACCGTGCACACGGATTGGCAGGCTGGTGCCCGGCGGCATGTACAGCATGTCACCGTGGCCGAGCAACTGTTCGGCGCCGCCCTGGTCGATGATGGTCCGCGAGTCGATCTTGCTCGACACCTGGAACGCCATGCGGGTCGGGATGTTGGCCTTGATCAGGCCGGTGATCACGTCCACCGACGGACGCTGGGTGGCGAGGATCAGGTGGATACCGGCGGCCCGTGCCTTCTGGGCGATACGGGCGATCAGCTCTTCGACCTTCTTGCCGACGATCATCATCATGTCGGCGAATTCGTCGACCACCACGACGATGGTCGGCAGGGTCTTCAGCGCGGGCGGCTCGTCGTCCATGCTCTCGCGGCGGTACAGCGGGTCGTGGATGATCTCGCCGGCCTCCTGGGCGTCCTTGATCTTGCGGTTGAAGCCGGCCAGGTTACGCACGCCCATGGCCGCCATCAGCTTGTAGCGCCGCTCCATCTCGGCCACGCTCCAGCGCAGGGCGTTGGCGGCGTCCTTCATGTCGGTGACCACCGGGCACAGCAGGTGCGGGATGCCCTCGTAGATCGACAGTTCGAGCATTTTCGGGTCGATCATGATCAGCCGCGCGTCTTCCGGGCTGGACTTGAACAGGATCGACAGGATCATCGCGTTGACACCCACCGACTTACCGGAACCGGTAGTACCGGCCACCAGCAGGTGGGGCATCTTGGCCAGGTCGGTGATCACCGGCTTGCCGCCGATGTCGTGGCCCAGGGCCAGGGTGACCGGCGATTTCTGCTCTTCGTACTGCGGCGTCGCGAGCACTTCCGAGAAGCGCACCATCTGCCGGTTTTCGTTGGGGATCTCGATACCCACGGTGGTCTTGCCGGGGATGACCTCGACCACCCGCACGCTGGTCACCGCCAGGGAACGCGCCAGGTCCTTGGCCAGGTTGGCAATGCGGCTGACTTTCACGCCAGCGGCCGGCTGGATTTCGTAACGGGTAATCACCGGGCCCGGGTGGATGGAGTCCACCGAGACCTCCACGCCGAACTCCTTGAGTTTGATTTCCAGCAACTGGCCGACACCGGCCAGGGACTCTGGCGAGTACTCGATCTTCTTCTGTTCGGCCGGGTCGAGGATGGAAATCGACGGCAAGGTGCCCTCTACGGCGCTGTCGACGAACAGCGGCGCCTGTTTTTCCTTCATGACCCGCTTGCTCAGTTCCGGCGCCCTGGCCACAGCCGGGGGTACGATGGTCGGAGCTGCTGGCTGCTCGCGGGAGACCACGGGCTCACGCGGCACGACAGGTTCGCGGGCGAGGGTTGGTTCGCGAGGCACTACAGGCTCGCGGGCGAGTGTCGGCTCACGGGAAAGGGTCGGTTCACGCGGTTCAACGGGCTGGGCCGGTGCGTCCTCCCGCTTGAAGATGCGCTCGCGCAGCGCCGGTTTGGCTGGCTCACGCTTGTCGCTGGCCTTTGGCCCCAGATCGAACACCGGGTCGTCAACTTCACGCAGTTGCGCCTCCAGGCGCTTGCGCTCGTTGCGTGCCTCCCACCAGCGGCTGGCCGCGCCCTGTACCAGTTCGAACAGGTCGAGGGTGATCTTGCCGGTCATGTCCATCACCTTGAACCATGACAGGTCGGTGAACACAGTCAGGCCGAACAGGAACAGGGCGATGAACATCAGGGTGCTGCCCTGCACGTTCAGCAGGTTGCGCGCCAGGTCGCCAAGGCTTTCGCCCAGCGCACCGCCCGCGGAAAACGGCAGGCTCGCCGGCGGGTGGAAATGGATATGCGCCAGCGCCGCGCCCGACAGCACCAGGAACACCAGGCCGATCAGCCGCCAGGAGAACAACCAGCCGCTCCACTGCCACGGCTGGTGCCGTTCGCGGAAGATCTGCCAGGTCTTGATCGCCAGCAGCAGCGGGAAGATATAGGCGAAGTAGCCGAGCACCATGAACAGGATGTCGGCAAAGTACGCACCGGCACGCCCGGCCGCATTCTGCACCTGATCGACGTTGCTGGTGTGGCTGAAGCCTGGGTCCGATGTATCGTAGGTCAGCAGTGCCATCCACAGGTACAGGCACAGGGCGCCGACAGCGATCAACGCACCTTCCTTGAGGCGGTAATGCAGCTGCTGCCGCCACAGGGGCACAGGCAAGGGGGCTGGAGTTGCGGTGGATTTCTTCAAAACGCGTCTATTCCTGCGCGTGCTGCGCGTCCAGTAGTGATCGGCCGGTGTCTGGCCAATGAACCACTACTTTTAACATTACTGCCCGCCAGCCGCCATGACGGCGCGCCGTATGGAGCTCGAGTGGGGGCGACTTTCGTATAGGTGCAATTTGAGCATGCATTGCCTTCTGTGACAAAGGCTTATGCTGTGTTTTTGCACAGGTGTGACAGCAAATGTAGCGGATGGTGCCTATGCGTTCATGAATACGTAGGAAATTGCCTATTCTGCTGCCAGCCATTAACTCTTGAGCCTGCCAGCATTGACCCCGCAAGCCCTGCAAGCCATGCTGCCCTCTCCCCTCCCCCACCGCACGATAGACCATGCTCACCTGGCTAACCCGCGACTCGCTGACCTTCCCGCCCCTGGAAAAGGCCCTGCACGACCCCAACGGATTGCTCGCCGCTGGCGGCGACCTGAGCCCCGAGCGTTTGGAGCAGGCATACCGGCATGGCTGCTTCCCTTGGTACCAGGACGGCCAGCCGATTCTCTGGTGGTCACCTGACCCGCGCACCGTGCTGTTCCCTGACGAGCTGCACGTCTCGCGCTCGCTGGCCAAACTGATGCGCCAGGGCCGCTACCAGGTCAGCTTCGACACCGACTTCCCGGCAGTGATCGCCGCCTGCGCTGCCCCGCGCGACTACGCCGACGGCACCTGGATCACCGACACCATGCGCAATGCCTACTGCGAACTGCACCGGCGCGGTATCGCCCACTCGGTAGAAGTGCGCGCAGACGGCGCACTGGTCGGCGGCCTGTATGGCCTGGCCATCGGCCAGCTGTTCTTCGGCGAGTCGATGTTCAGCCGCGCCGACAATGCCTCCAAGGTCGGCTTCGTGACGCTGGTCGAACATCTGCGCCAGGCCGGCTTCGTGCTGATCGACTGCCAGATGCCCACCAACCACCTGCACAGCCTGGGTGCCCGGGCCATCAGCCGCAGCCGCTTCGCCGACTACCTGGCGCGCCACCTCGACCAGCCCAACAGCGCTACCTGGGTTTGCTAGGCGAGTTTTGCCAGCTGGCTTACACTTAAAGCAACGTCTCACCGAGGGGGTTGATCATGACAGAGTTGGCGCGGTTGAAGTTCTATGCCACTCAACCCCACTCCTGCAGCTACCTGCCGGACGAACAGGCCACCACGCTGTTCCTCGACCCCAGCCAGCCGATGGACGTGCACGTGTATGCCGACCTCTCGGAAATGGGCTTTCGCCGCAGCGGTGACCACCTGTACCGCCCGCATTGCCAGAACTGCAATGCCTGCGTGCCTGCGCGCATCCCTGCCGCGCGCTTCATCCCCAACCGCCAGCAGCGGCGCATCCTCAAGCGCAATGCCGACCTGACCGTGACGGCGGCGCGCCCAGCGTTCAAGGAAGAATATTTCGACCTGTACCGGCGCTACATCGAGACCCGTCACGCCGATGGCGACATGTACCCGCCGAGCCGCGACCAGTTTTCCACCTTCCTGGTCCGCGACCTGCCGTTCTGCTGGTTCTACGAGTTCCGCCTGGACAGCCGCCTGCTGGCAGTGGCCGTCTGCGACCTGCTGCCCAACGGCCTGTCAGCGGTATACACCTTCTATGAGCCGGAAGAAGAACGCCGCAGCCTCGGGCGCTTTGCCATCCTCTGGCAGATCACCGAAGCCTTGCGTCAGGATCTGGAAGCGGTTTACCTGGGTTACTGGATCAAGAACTGCAAGAAAATGAACTATAAGACGCAATATCGGCCTATCGAGTTGTTGATAAACCAGCGCTGGGTCACCCTCAACTGAAAGCATTGGCTTGACACACAGTTTTCGGGCATAATCCACGCCACTTTTTTGCCCGGTGCGGTATGCGTCGGGCCAACACTGGATCCGAGGGCTCTACTGCATGTCGAAAGAAGACAGCTTCGAAATGGAAGGTACTGTCGTCGACACCCTGCCCAACACCATGTTCCGCGTGGAGTTGGAAAACGGGCACGTCGTAACCGCGCACATCTCCGGAAAGATGCGCAAGAACTACATCCGCATTCTCACTGGCGACAAGGTCCGCGTCGAACTGACGCCGTACGACCTGAGCAAGGGCCGCATCACCTACCGTGCGCGCTAAGCTCCAGCCATGAAAAAGCCCGGCCATGTGCCGGGCTTTTTTGTGCCTGCCTGGAACAACCTGGGGCCGCAAAGCGGCCCCATATGTCACGCAACCTCAGCCGTGGTCTCGAAGTCGAACACCAGTTCGCCATCGCGCAGGTCGACGTGCACCACACCACCGTGCTCGGCCAGCTCGCCAAACAGGATCTCCTCGGCCAGCGGCCGCTTGATCTTGTCCTGGATGAGCCGCGCCATCGGCCGTGCCCCCATCTGCACGTCGTAGCCGGAAACCGCCAGCCAGCCGCGCGCGGCATCGCTGACCTCCAGCAACACACGCTTGTCTTCCAGTTGCGCCTGCAACTCGATGAGGAACTTGTCGACGATGCTCTTGATCGTCTCGGTGCTGAGGCGGCCAAACTGGATGATGGTGTCCAGGCGGTTGCGGAACTCCGGCGTGAAGCTCTTGCGGATGACTTCCATGGCATCGGACGCGTGGTCCTGATGGGTGAAACCGATCGAGGCCCGCGCGGCAGTTTCGGCGCCGGCGTTGGTGGTCATGATCAGGATCACATTGCGGAAGTCGGCCTTGCGCCCGTTGTTGTCGGTCAGGGTACCGTGGTCCATCACCTGCAGCAGCAGGTTGAAGACTTCCGGGTGGGCCTTCTCGATCTCGTCGAGCAGCAGCACGCAGTGCGGTTGCTTGGTGATCGCTTCGGTCAGCAGGCCGCCCTGGTCGAAACCAACGTAGCCAGGCGGCGCACCGATCAGCCGCGACACGGTGTGACGCTCCATGTACTCGGACATGTCGAAGCGCACCAGCTCGACGCCCAGCGCCTTGGCCAGCTGCCGCGCCGCTTCGGTCTTGCCCACACCGGTCGGGCCGGCGAACAGGAACGAACCGACCGGCTTGTCCGGCGACTTGAGGCCGGCCCGGGACAGCTTGATGGCGGTGGCCAGCGAGTCGATGGCCTGGTCCTGACCGAACACGGTCAGCTTCAGGTCGCGCTCGAGGTTACGCAGCAGCTCCTTGTCGGAACTGGTGACGTGCTTCGGCGGAATCCGCGCGATCTTGGCAACAATGTCCTCGACCTGCGGCACATCGATGCGGTTGACCCGGCTGGCTTCAGGCTGCAGCCGCTGATAGGCGCCCGCTTCATCGATCACGTCGATGGCCTTGTCCGGCATGTGGCGATCGTTGATATAGCGCGAGGCAAGCTCGGCGGCGGCGCGCAGGGCTTCGTCGCTGTACTCGATGTTGTGGTGGCTCTCGAAACGGCCTTTCAGGCCACGCAGGATGCCGACGGTGTCTTCCACCGACGGCTCGCTGACATCGACCTTCTGGAAGCGCCGCGCCAGGGCACGGTCCTTCTCGAAGATGCCGCGAAATTCCTGGAAGGTGGTCGAACCGATGCAACGAATCTCACCAGACGACAGCAGCGGCTTGAGCAGGTTGGAGGCATCCATCACCCCGCCCGACGCCGCACCGGCACCGATGATGGTGTGGATTTCATCAATGAACAGAATCGCTTGCGGGCGCTTCTTCAGCTCACCGAGCAGCGCCTTGAAGCGCTTTTCGAAATCGCCGCGGTATTTGGTACCGGCCAGCAGCGCACCGAGGTCCAGCGAGTACACCACGCTCTGCGCCAGCAGGTCCGGCACCTGGCCGTCGACGATCCGCTTGGCCAGGCCTTCGGCGATGGCGGTCTTGCCGACGCCGGCCTCACCGACCAGCAGCGGGTTGTTCTTGCGACGACGGGCCAGAATCTGCGCCACACGCTCGACTTCCTGCTCGCGACCCACCAGCGGGTCGATACGGCCAGCACGGGCGAGTTCGTTCAAGTTGCTGGCGTAGGCGTCCAGCGGGTTGCTCGAAGAGGAGGTTTCGCCGCCCTCTTCGTCCTGCATGTCCTGGTCGCTTTCGGAATGCGAACCATGGCCCGGCACTTTGGAGATGCCATGGGCGATGTAGTTGACCACATCGATACGGGCCACGCTCTGCTGTTTCAGCAGGAACACGGCCTGGCTTTCCTGTTCGCTGAAGATCGCCACCAGCACATTGGCGCCGGTCACTTCGCGCTTGCCGGAGCTCTGCACGTGGAACACGGCACGCTGCAGCACACGCTGGAAGCCCAGGGTCGGCTGGGTTTCGCGGTCTTCGTCGTTGACCGGGATCAAGGGGGTAGTGGAGTCGATGAACTCTTGCAGGTCGTGCTTGAGTTTGTCGAGATTCGCGCCACAGGCGCGCAGAACGGTCGCGGCAGCCTCATTGTCAAGGAGTGCCAGCAGCAGATGTTCGACGGTCATGAACTCATGACGCTTCGAACGAGCCTCCTTGAAGGCAAGATTGAGGGTGACTTCGAGCTCGCGGTTTAACATAGCTTCACCTCATACCCAAGTGGTCGGCGATTAACCGTCCTTCTCGATTTCACAGAGTAGCGGATGCTGGCTTTCCCTGGCGTATTGGTTGACCTGCATGGCCTTAGTTTCGGCGATGTCACGGGTAAACAATCCGCACACTGCCCGCCCTTCGGTGTGGACGGTCAGCATGATCTTGGTCGCCAGCTCGCGGTTCAGACTGAAGAACGTTTCGAGCACTTCGACGACGAAATCCATCGGCGTGTAGTCATCGTTGAACAAAACCACCTTGTACATAGGTGGCGCCTGCAGGATCGGCTTGGCTTCCTGTACCGCAAGCCCTGAGCCGTCGTCCTCATTCGTTTGCGGGCGATCCTGATTGAATGTTAGTCGAATCTCACTGGGTGCATGCATGGAAAGAATTTCATCATGAGCGTCAGGTTAAGGTTGTGGGTTGACTGCATTGGCGGCCGCTGGCGCACGCGCCACCTGACCTTGACTAACGGCAAAACGGTGTTACAACCAATAAGAACCCACCGTGGTCGATAAAGATCCGCGCAGTCAACCAGATTTTTCGCAGGTTCGTATGCGGATGAAGTGGATGATACTCCAGTGATGGAGTCCTTTGCAGAGGGACATAGGGATGGCAAGCGGTAAAGTCAAGTGGTTCAACAATGCCAAGGGCTACGGATTCATCAATGCTGACGGCGATAGCGAAGACCTTTTCGCCCATTACTCCGCCATCCAGATGGACGGCTACAAGACGCTGAAGGCCGGACAGGTCGTGGTGTTCGATATCGTGCAGGGCCCCAAGGGCAAGCACGCGGTGAACATTTCGGGCAACGCCAGCATCAGCCCAGAGCCCGTTCCGGAGATCGTCGTCGCCAACGCCTGAGCCATCCCGCTCTGCCGGTAAACGAAGGAACCGGCCGCCCCTTCAAGAGCGGCCGGTTTTTATTGCCTCACATATGCTTGATCATTTCATCGCCAAAACCTGAGCTACCTACCAGCGTGGCACCTTCCATCAACCGCTCGAAGTCGTAGGTCACGGTCTTGGCGGCAATCGCACCGTTGGTGCCCTTGATGATCAGGTCAGCCGCTTCAGTCCAGCCCATGTGCCGCAGCATCATCTCCGCCGACAGGATGACCGAGCCCGGATTGACCTTGTCCTGCCCGGCATATTTCGGTGCGGTACCATGGGTAGCCTCGAACATGGCCACGGTGTCGGACAAGTTGGCGCCCGGCGCGATGCCGATGCCACCCACTTCCGCTGCCAGGGCATCGGACAGGTAGTCACCGTTCAGGTTGAGGGTAGCAATCACGTCGTACTCGGCAGGGCGCAGCAGGATCTGCTGGAGCATGGCGTCGGCGATGGCGTCCTTGACGATCACTTCACGGCCGCTCTTGGGGTTCTTGAACTTCATCCATGGGCCGCCGTCGAGCAGTTCGGCACCAAACTCGTCGCGGGCCACTTCGTAGCCCCAATCCTTGAAGGCCCCCTCGGTGAACTTCATGATGTTGCCCTTGTGCACCAGGGTCAGCGATTTGCGATCATTGTCCACCACATATTGCAGGGCCTTGCGCACCAGGCGCTTGGTGCCCTCGCGCGAGACCGGCTTGACGCCGATGCCGCAATCCTGGTCGAAACGGATCTTGGTGACACCCATTTCTTCCTTGAGGAACTTGATTACCTTGTTCGCTTCAGGCGAGCCGGCCTTCCACTCGATGCCGGCATAGATGTCCTCGGAGTTCTCGCGGAAGATCACCATGTCGACATCGCCGGGCTTTTTCACCGGGCTCGGCACGCCCTGGAACCACAGCACCGGGCGCAGGCAAACGTAAAGGTCGAGCTGCTGGCGCAAAGCCACATTGAGCGACCGGATACCGCCGCCGACCGGCGTAGTCAGCGGCCCCTTGATCGAGACGACGTAGTCTTTCACCGCATCCAGGGTTTCCTGGGGCAGCCAGGTGTCCTGGTCATAAACCTGGGTGGCCTTCTCGCCGGCATATACCTCCATCCAGGCGATCTTGCGCTTGCCGCCGTAAGCCTTCTGCACGGCGGCATCGACCACCTTGATCATCACTGGCGAGACGTCGACGCCAATCCCGTCACCTTCAATATAAGGAATGATCGGGTTGTCGGGCACGTTGAGCGAATGGTCGGCATTGACGGTGATCTTGGCGCCGTCGGTCGGAACCTTGATTTTCTGGTATCCCATGCTTGCACTACTCCGCTGTCGGGTGTGATTGGACATCATGCGATCCAATGAGCCTAAACCACATCCGTCGACCTGCAAGCTGTGGGAGCAGGCATGCCCGCGAAGAATGCCACGCAGATGGTGCGTCATTACGCCACATTGCCCCTACGTCTTTGGTCTTATAAATGGCGCCGATGTCACTTCGCCTTGCTGATTAGCCCGAATGGTTTGGTATACTCCGCCGCGACCGAAGGGTCATCGGGGCGAATCCCAGGAAAATGCGGACCGCCCTTGGCCAGGAATGGCCACCAAGCCTGGCCAGAAAAGTCTGGACTGTTACCGCAGCTCAGCATTGACGCTCGACTGATGCATCCACCATCACCGCTCGCAGCCTCTCGACTTTCCGCTCATGGCGTAGCCAGGGCGATGCGCCTACCCTGCGCACCACGAGACTCGAGCACGCTCAGCACACAGAGAGTTAACCCGCATGCCCACCCGTTCCAAGATCATCTATACCTTCACCGACGAAGCCCCCGCCCTCGCCACCTACTCGCTGCTGCCGATCGTCGAAGCCTTCACCGCTTCCGCTGACATCGCCGTCGAAACTCGCGACATCTCCCTGGCCGGCCGTATCCTTGCCGCCTTCCCGGAGCAACTGGGCGCAGAGAAGCAAGTAGGCGATCACCTGGCGGAACTGGGCCAGCTGGCTACCACCCCTGAAGCCAACATCATCAAGCTGCCGAACATCAGCGCCTCGGTACCGCAGCTCAAGGCCGCGATCAAGGAACTGCAGGGCAAGGGCTTCAACATCCCTGACTACGCCGACGAGCCGTCCACCGAGGCCGAGAAAGAATCCCGCGCCCGCTACGACCGCATCAAGGGTTCGGCCGTGAACCCGGTGCTGCGCGAAGGCAACTCCGACCGCCGCGCCCCGCTTTCGGTCAAGAACTACGCCCGCAAGCATCCACACAAGATGGGCGCCTGGGCCGCCGACTCCAAGTCGCACGTTGCCCACATGAACAACGGCGACTTCTACGGCAGCGAAAAAGCCGCACTGATCGAGGCTGACGACAGCCTGCGCATCGAGCTGGCCGGCAAAGATGGCAGCACCACCGTGCTGAAAGCCAAGACTGCCGTCAAAGCCGGCGAAATCGTCGACTGCGCCACCATGAGCCGCAAGGCCCTGAAAGCCTTCATCACCGAACAGATCGCCGATGCCAAGGCCTCCGGCGTACTGCTGTCGGTGCACCTGAAAGCCACCATGATGAAGGTCTCCGACCCGATCATGTTCGGCGTCATCGTCGAAGCGTTCTACGGCGAGGTTCTGGCCAAGCACGCAGCAGCCCTGGCTGAAGTAGGCTTCAACGCCAACAACGGCATCGGCGACCTGTACGCCCGCATCAAGGACCTGCCAGCTGACAAGCAGGCCGAGATCGAAGCCGACATCCAGGCCCTGTACGCCGAGCGTCCAGCCCTGGCCATGGTCAACTCCGACAAGGGCATCACCAACCTGCACGTGCCGAGCGACGTCATCGTCGACGCCTCGATGCCAGCGATGATCCGCGACTCGGGCAAGATGTGGAACAGCGCCGGTGAACTGCAGGATGCCAAGGCGATCATCCCGGATCGTTGCTACGCCGGCATCTACCAGGCCACCATCGAAGACTGCAAGGCCAATGGCGCCTTCGACCCTACCACCATGGGCAGCGTGCCGAACGTCGGCCTGATGGCGCAGAAGGCCGAAGAGTACGGCTCCCACGACAAGACCTTCCAGATCCAGGCCGATGGCGTAGTCCGCGTGGTCGATGGCAAAGGCAACGTCGTTCTGGAGCAGAACGTCGAAGCCGGTGACATCTTCCGCATGTGCCAGACCAAAGACGCGCCGATCCAGGACTGGGTCAAGCTGGCCGTCAACCGTGCCCGCCTGAGCAATACCCCGGCGGTGTTCTGGCTGGACCCGGCCCGCGCCCACGACGGCGTGATGATCGAGAAGGTGCAGAAGTACCTGAAGGACCACGACACCACTGGCCTGGACATCCGTGTCCTGGCGCCGGTCGATGCGATCAAGTTCTCCCTGGCCCGCATCCGCGAAGGCAAGGACACCATCTCGGTGACCGGCAACGTGCTGCGCGACTACCTGACCGACCTGTTCCCGATCATGGAACTGGGCACCAGCGCCAAGATGCTGTCGATCGTGCCGCTGATGAACGGCGGTGGCCTGTTCGAAACCGGCGCCGGCGGTTCGGCTCCGAAGCACGTGCAGCAGCTGGTGGAAGAGAACTTCCTGCGTTGGGACTCGCTGGGTGAATTCCTGGCCCTGGCCGCTTCCCTGGAGCACCTGGGCAACACCTACGACAACCCGCGCGCCAAGGTCCTGGCCAACACCCTGGACCAGGCAACCGGCAAGTTCCTCGACACCAACAAGTCGCCTTCGCGCAAAGTCGGTGGTATCGACAACCGCGGCAGCCACTTCTACCTGACCCTGTACTGGGCCCAGGCGCTGGCTGCACAGAACGATGACGCCGCCCTGCAGGCGCGCTTCGCCCCACTGGCCAAGACCCTGACCGAGAACGAGGAGACCATCGTCGCCGAGCTCAACGCCGTTCAGGGCAAGCCGGCCGACATCGGTGGCTACTACGCCCCGGATGCCGAGCTGACCGCCAAGGTGATGCGCCCAAGCCAGACCCTGAACAGCGCCATTGCTGCCCTGTAAGGTTCGCTTGAAGTAACAGCACAAACCCCGGCCACGCACCGGGGTTTGTGCTTTCTGGGTAAACCATTTCTGGCCACCAGCGCTCCCACAAGGGCTGTGCAGGCCTCTAAGGAGCTGTTCATGACCTGGCAACCCCACATCACCGTCGCCACCATCGTCGAACGAGAAGGCAAGTTCCTCTTCGTCGAAGAATTCAAGGCAGGCCAGCACGTCTTCAACCAACCCGCCGGCCACCTCGAGCCCAACGAGACCCTGCCCCAGGCCGCCCTGCGCGAAACCCTGGAAGAAACCGCCTGGGAAGTCGAGCTCACCGGCGTGGTCGGCATCTACCTCTACACCGCCCCGAGCAATGGCGTGACCTACCAGCGCATCTGCTTCGCGGCCCGCCCGGTGCGCCACCATGCCGACCTGGCCCTGGACAGCGACATCGTCCGCGCCGTGTGGCTGACCCGCGACGAACTGCTGGCCGACCCCAGCCGCTGGCGCAGCGAGCTGGTGCCGCGCTGCCTCGATGACTACCTGAAAGGCCCGCTGCACAGCCTCGACTTGCTGCGTGACTGACGCGCCGCGCCGGTTTTGCTAGAATCGGCGTTTTTCCCCCTTGATACACACCGGTACCCATGACCAGCCCAGCACTCAAAGACCCCGCCAAGACCCGCGTCATCGTCGGCATGTCCGGCGGCGTGGACTCTTCCGTCTCCGCCCTTCTGCTCCTGGAGCAGGGCTACCAGGTGGAAGGGCTGTTCATGAAGAACTGGGAAGAAGACGACGGCACCGAATACTGCACCGCCCGTGAAGACCTGGCCGACGCCCAGGCCGTGTGCGACCGCATCGGCATCAAGCTGCACACGGCCAACTTCGCCGCCGAGTACTGGGACAACGTGTTCGAGCACTTCCTCGAGGAATACAAGGCTGGCCGCACGCCGAACCCGGACATCCTCTGCAACCGCGAAATCAAGTTCAAGGCGTTCCTCGACTACGCCCTGTCGCTGGGTGCCGACCTGATCGCCACCGGCCACTACGTGCGCCGCCGGGACACAGGTGGTCTGACCGAGCTGCTCAAGGGCCTGGACCCGAACAAGGACCAGAGCTACTTCCTGCATGCCGTCGGCGGCAAGGAAATCGCCCGTACCCTGTTCCCGGTCGGCGAGCTGGAAAAGCCCGAGGTGCGCGCCATCGCCGAAAAACACGGCCTGGCCACCGCCAAGAAGAAGGATTCCACCGGTATCTGCTTCATCGGCGAGCGCCGCTTCAGCGACTTCCTCAAGCAGTACCTGCCCGCCCAGCCCGGCAACATCGAAACCACCGAAGGTGAGGTGATCGGCCGCCACCACGGCCTGATGTACCACACCATCGGCCAGCGCCAGGGCTTAGGGATCGGTGGCCTGAAGGACGCCGGTGACGAGCCGTGGTACGTGTTGCACAAGGACCTGGCCCGCAACGTGCTGGTGGTCGGCCAGGGCAACGAACACCCATGGCTGTTCTCCCGCGCCCTGCTCGCCTCGGAAATTTTCTGGGTCAACCCGGTCGACCTGAGCAGCCCGCGCCGGCTGACCGCCAAGGTGCGCTACCGCCAGAGCGATCAGCAATGCACCTTGGAGCTGACCGAAACCGGCTACCGCGCCGTGTTCGACGAGCCGCAGCGCGCCGTGACCCCGGGTCAGTCGGTGGTGTTCTATGACGGCGATGTGTGCCTGGGCGGCGGCGTGATCGAGACCGCCGAGCCGTGGAGCCCGCGCGCATGAGCAATCTGCAGGAGCAGCTGATTGCCCTGGGCGGCGTGTTCCAGGCCGCCGTGCTGGTCGACCGCATCGCCCGCACCGGCCAGGCCAGCGAAGCCAACATTGGCTGCATGCTGGGCAGCCTGCTGGTGCGCGACCCCAAGGACACCCTGGAAGTGTTCGGCGGCGACGACCTCAACCTTCGCGACGGTTACCGCGCCCTGGTCGGCGCCCTCGAGCGCGACCCCAGCAGCCTGCAACGCGAACCGCTGCGCTACGCACTGTCGATGCTGGGTCTTGAGCGTCAGCTGAACAAGCGCGGCGACCTGCTCGACACCATCGGCAACCGCCTGCCGCAAATCCAGTCCCAGGCCGACCATTTCGGCCTGGTGCATGAGAATGTCATCGCCTCCAGCGGCGCGTTGTACCAGGACACCCTGAGCACCTTGCGCCAGCGCATCCAGGTGCACGGCGACATGCGCTTCCTGCAGCAGGCCAGCAATGCCTCGAAGATCCGCGCCCTGCTGCTCGCCGGCATCCGTGCGGCACGCCTGTGGCGGCAGCTGGGCGGGCATCGCTGGCAGTTGGTGTTCAGCCGGCGCAAGCTGCTCAACGAACTGTACGACATGATGCGTTCGCCGTCCTGAGAGACAGCACCAAACCCTGTGGGAGCGGGTTCATCGAAGCGTCGAACCGCCGCGAATGCAATGTTGGCCTCACTGACGCATTCGCGGGTAAACCCGCTCCCACAGGGATCGCATCAAACACTTTTGTAGGCCGACCTTTGGTCAGCCACCCGACTCGGGCGCAATTTTCATGTATGATATGCGCCCCTCCAAAAGCCTGACTGTCCGAGAACACCCCATGCAGCTTTCTTCGCTCACTGCGGTTTCCCCTGTAGACGGCCGTTACGCCGGCAAAACCCAGGCCTTGCGCCCCATTTTCAGCGAATTCGGCCTGATCCGTTTCCGCGCCCTGGTCGAAGTGCGCTGGCTGCAGCGCCTGGCCGCCCACCCGCAGATCGGCGAAGTGCCGGCGTTCTCCGCCGAAGCCAATGCCCTGCTGGACAGCCTGGCCACCGACTTCAAGCTCGAGCACGCCGAACGCGTCAAGGAAATCGAGCGCACCACCAACCACGACGTCAAGGCGATCGAGTACCTCCTCAAGGAGCAGGCCGCCCAGCTGCCTGAGCTGGCCAAGGTCAGCGAGTTCATCCACTTCGCCTGCACCAGCGAGGACATCAACAACCTGTCCCACGCCCTGATGCTGCGCGCCGGCCGTGACGATGTGCTGCTGCCGCTGATGCGCCAGATCGCCGACGCCATCCGCGCCCTGGCCCACGCCCATGCCGATGTGCCGATGCTCTCGCGCACCCACGGCCAGCCGGCTTCGCCGACCACCCTGGGCAAAGAGCTGGCAAACGTCGTGTACCGCCTGGAGCGCCAGATCGCCCAGGTTGCCGCCGTGCCGCTGCTGGGCAAGATCAACGGCGCCGTGGGCAACTACAACGCCCACCTGTCGGCTTACTCGCAAATCGACTGGGAACAGAACGCCCGCGCCTTCATCGAAGATGAGCTGGGCCTGCAGTTCAACCCGTACACCACCCAGATCGAGCCGCACGACTACATCGCCGAGCTGTTCGACGCGATCGCCCGTTTCAACACCATCCTCATCGACTTCGACCGCGACGTCTGGGGGTACATCTCGCTGGGCTACTTCAAGCAGAAGACCGTTGCCGGCGAAATCGGCTCGTCGACCATGCCGCACAAGGTCAACCCGATCGACTTCGAAAACTCCGAGGGTAACCTGGGCATCGCCAACGCGCTGTTCCAGCACCTGGCCAGCAAGCTGCCGATCTCGCGCTGGCAGCGTGACCTGACCGACTCCACCGTGCTGCGCAACCTGGGCGTGGGCTTCGCCCACAGCGTCATCGCCTACGAAGCCAGCCTGAAAGGCATCGGCAAGCTGGAAGTCAACGAAGCCCGCATCGCCGCCGACCTGGACGCCTGCTGGGAAGTGCTCGCCGAGCCGATCCAGACCGTGATGCGCCGCTTCAACATCGAGAACCCCTACGAGAAGCTCAAGGAGCTGACCCGTGGCAAGGGCATCACGCCAGACGCGCTGCTGACCTTCATCGACGGCCTCGACATGCCGGCCGACGCCAAGGCCGAACTGAAGCTGCTGACCCCCGCTACCTACATCGGTAACGCGGCAGCCCAGGCCAAACGCATCTAAGCTGACCGTCGCGTTCAACGCCCGGCCTGGCCGGGCGTTTTTATTCGCGGACGAAAATTACGTTTTATCAATAGGTTGAACATGAATCCTGATACTCCACTGCAGCTGCTCGGCGGCATCTCGGCCCGCGAATTCATGCGCGACTACTGGCAGAAGAAGCCGCTGCTGGTGCGCCAGGCCTTCCCGGACTTCGAAAGCCCGATCGACCCCGACGAGCTGGCCGGCCTGGCCCTGGAAGAGGAAGTCGAATCGCGCATCGTCCTCGAACACGGCGCCCACCCGTGGGAGCTGCGCCGCGGCCCGTTCAGCGAAGACACCTTCGCCGAGCTGCCGGAGAAGGACTGGACCTTGCTGGTGCAGGCCGTCGACCAGTTCGTCCCGGAAGTCGCCGAACTGCTGGAGCACTTCCGCTTCCTGCCGAGCTGGCGTATCGATGACGTCATGATCAGCTTCGCCACCCCAGGTGGCAGCGTCGGCCCGCACTTCGACAATTACGACGTGTTCCTGCTCCAGGGCCATGGCGAGCGCAACTGGAAAATCGGCCAGATGTGCAACAGCGACAGCCCGCTGCTGGAGCACGCCGACCTGCGCATCCTGGCCGAATTCGAACAGAGCGGCGAATGGACCCTGGAGCCGGGCGACATGCTCTACCTGCCGCCGCGCCTGGCCCACTACGGCGTCGCCGTGGACAACTGCCTGACCTACTCGGTCGGCTTCCGCGCCCCAAGCGCCGCCGAAGTGCTGACCCATTTCACCGATTTCCTCGGCCAGTTCCTGCCGGACGAAGAGCGCTACAGCGACGCCGATGCCCAGCCTGCCAGCGACCCGCACCAGATCCAGCACGATGCCCTCGACCGCCTCAAGGCGCTGATCGACAAGCACACCAACGACAAGGACCTGCTGCTGACCTGGTTCGGCCAGTTCATGACCGAGCCGCGTTATCCGGAGCAGGTAGTCGGTGAAGAAATGGACGAGGACGAGCTGATCGAAGCCCTGGAAGACGGCGCCATCCTGATCCGCAACCCGAGCGCGCGGCTGGCCTGGTCCGAACTCGGCGACGATCTGATGCTGTTCGCCAGCGGCCGTAGCTGCCCACTGCCGGCCAAGCTGCGCGAACTGCTGAAGCTGGTGTGCTCGGCCGATGCCTTACACATCGACAACCTTGAGCAGTGGTTGCAGGATGAAGATGGCCTTATGCTGGTCCAGCAGCTGATCAAACAAGGAAGCCTGGGATTCGCCAATGAATAAGATTCGTGTGCGCCTTGCCGACTGGCACAAGGACAACGCTGATATCCGCCGTATCCGCGAAGCCGTGTTCATTGCCGAGCAGCATGTACCGCCAGAGCTGGAGTGGGATTCGGACGATCCGGGCGCCGCACACTTCCTGGCGCTGGAAGGCGACTATCCGATCGGCACGGCTCGCCTGCTGCCTGACGGCACCATTGGCCGGGTCTCGGTGCTCAAGGACTGGCGTGGGCTGAAGGTCGGCGATGCACTGATGAATGCGGTGATCGTCGAAGCGCAGAACCGTGACCTGAAGCAGCAGATGCTCAGTGCACAGGTGCATGCCACGCCGTTCTACGAGCGCCTGGGCTTTCGCGTAGTCAGCGAGGAGTTCCTCGAGGCCGGCATTCCACACGTGGACATGGTGCGCGACTCGCGCGCCTGATCCTCAACCTCCACTGGCCTCTTCGCGGGCATGCCCGCGAAGGGGTCGGCACAGGTTCAAGACACTCTCCCTCACAAAAACCTGTACATCCATCCAGATAAAACTTGCCTCCGCGCCCCCGCTTGCGCATCCTAGTGCCCATCATTCCCCGATGAAGCGTTCCCGGCCATGCGCCTGTTCCTCTGCGAAAAACCCTCACAGGCGAAAGACATCGCCAAGGTGCTCGGCGCCAACCGCAAGGCCGACGGCTGCTGGCAGGGTACCGACGTCTGCGTGACCTGGTGCATCGGCCACCTGCTGGAGACCGCCCCGCCCGACAGCTACGACGACCGCTACAAGCGCTGGAACCTCGATGACCTGCCGATCATCCCGGCAAAGTGGAAGATGCAGGTCAAGCCCAAGACCGCCAGCCAGTACAAGGCGGTCAAACGCCTGCTTGGCGAAGCCCGCGAGCTGGTAATCGCCACCGACGCCGATCGCGAGGGCGAGATGATTGCCCGCGAGCTGGTCGAGCATTGCCGCTACCGCGGCCCGGTCCAGCGCCTGTGGCTGTCGGCCCTGGACGACGCCTCGATCCGCAAGGCTTTGGCGCGCCTGCTGCCCGGCCAGCAAACCTTCAACCTGTACCACTCGGCCCTGGGCCGCTCCCGCGCCGACTGGCTGATCGGCATGAACATGAGCCGGCTGTTCACCCTGCTTGGCCGCCAATCCGGCTACCAGGGCGTGCTGCCAGTGGGGCGGGTGCAAACCCCTACCCTGCGCCTGGTGGTCGACCGCGACCGCAGCATCGCTGATTTCGTGCCCGTGCCGTTCTGGGCCATCGATGTCCAGCTGGAAAGTGCTGGCCAGTCTTTCAACGCCCAGTGGCGCGCACCGGAAGACACCTGCGACGACCAGGGCCGCTGCCTCAATCAGGCGCTGGCCCAGCAGGCCGCTGCCGACATGAACAATGCCGGTACGGCGCGGGTACTCAAAGTCGCCACCGAGCGCGTGCGCGAGGCCGCACCGCTACCCTTCGACCTGGGCACCCTGCAGGAGCTGTGCTCGAAAAAGTTCGGCCTCGGCGCCCAGGAAACCCTCGACATCGCCCAGGCGCTGTACGAAACCCACAAGCTGATCACCTACCCACGCAGCGACTGCGGCTACCTGCCCGTCAGCCAGCACAGCGAGGCGCCCGCCATCCTCGCGGCGCTGCAGCGGGCAGACGCCAGCCTGGCGCCGTTGCAAGCCCACCTTGAGCCACAGCGCCGCTCACGCGCCTGGAACGACGCCAAGGTCAGCGCCCACCACGGCATCATCCCCACGGCAGCCGCCAGCGACCCGGCCCGCCTGCCGGCCAGGCACAAGGCGGTCTACACCCTGATCCGTGCGCGCTACCTGGCGCAATTCCTGCCCAACCACGAGTACGATCGCACCCAGGCCGAGTTGGACTGCGCAGGCCATGCCCTGCGCGCCGTCGGCAAGCAGATCGTCGAACCCGGCTGGCGCCGCGCCCTGCCCGAAGCGCTGACCCCGGCCAAGGGCCGCGAGGCCCAGCCAGCCCAGGTGCTGCCGGCCCTGCGCGAAGGCCAGGACTGCGACGCGCACGATGTGCAACTGAAGGACCTGTGGACCCAGCCACCGAAACCATTTACCGAAGGCGACCTGATCAAGGCGATGAAGAACGTCGCCAAGCTGGTGGACGACCCACGGCTGAAACAGAAGCTCAAGGAAACCACCGGCATCGGCACCGAAGCCACCCGCGCCAGCATCATCCAGGGCTTGCTCGACCGCGGTTACCTGGTGAAGAACGGCAAGGCCCTGTCCGCCACCCCGGCCGCGTTCAGCCTGATCGACGCCGTGCCCCGCGCCATTGCCGACCCAGGTACCACGGCCATCTGGGAACAGGCGCTGGACATGGTGCAGAGCGGCGAGATGAGCCTGGAAGAGTTCGTCACCCGGCAGTCGGCGTGGATGGGCAAGCTGGTGGAGCGTTGCCGCGGGATGCGCATGACCATTACCGGGCCAGCGGTGGGCAAGGCGGCGCCTTGGAAGAAGAAGCGCCGCACTAGTGGGAAAGGCAAAGCTAGCGAAGGTAAAACATTTGCCAGCAAGCCGAAGCAACCACGGCGCAAGACCTCTGGCTGATGCAGCGCTTGTGCCGGCCTCTTCGCGGCTAAAGCCGCTCCTACAGGTACTGCACAGATGCCGAATGCAGCGCTATCCCTGTGGGAGCGGCTTTAGCCGCGAAGAGGCCAGCACAGCCACCACAAAACCTAGGTCCCACTTTTCAACCGGCTGAACGCCCGGGTCAGCTCGCGGTTGAATGCCTTGCCATTGTCATTCTTGCCATACAACCGCGCCCTCACCTCAGCTGGCGGGTACGTCCCCGGCGCATTGCGGATCTGCGCAGCCACTAGATGATCGGCCGCCGTGATCGCATTGGCGTAGTGGATGGTATCGGTAATCGGCGCGATCACATCCGGCCGCATCAGGTAATCCACCAGTTTCCAAGCAGCGTCCGGGTGTGGCGCATCCTTGGGCACCACCAGCGCATCCAGCCAGATCAACGTGCCCTCCTTCGGGATGCTGTAGTCCAGCTCAAACGCCTTGCCCGCCTGCTGCGCCTGCCCTTGGGCGATGGCCACGTTGCCGTTCCACGACATCGCCACGCAGGTCTCGCCATTGGCCAGGTCGTTGATGTTGCGGTCGTTGTCGAAGTAGCGAATGTACGGGCGCACCTTGCGCAGTTGCACCTCCGCCGCCTTCAGGTCCTCAAGACGCTGCTGGTTGATATCCAGGCCCATATAGCGCATCACGGCGGCGAACACTTCATTGGGGTCGTTGAGCAGGCTCACCCCGCAATCGGCAAATTTCGCCACCACCTGCGGGTCGAACAGCATCGCCCAGCTGTCCAGCGGCGCATCGCCCATGCGCGCAGTCACCGCCTGCTGCTGGTAACCCACCCCTGTGGTGCCCCAGGCATAGGTCCCGGCATAGCGGTTGCCTGGGTCGAACATGGCCATGTGCTCGCGGAACTCTTCACCCACCCCGGCCAGGTGCGGCAGCTGGGACTTGTCCAGCGGCTGCAGGGCGCCACTGGCAATGGCCCGGCTCAGGTGCTGGCCAGCGGTGAGCACCACGTCGTAGCCACTGCCACCGGTCAGCAGCTTGGTCTCGGCGGTTTCCAGCGAGTCGAAGTGATCGGCCACCACACGAATGCCGGTTTCCTTTTCGAACCGGGTCAAGGTATCGGGGGCAAGGTACTCGCCCCAGATGTACAGGTTGACGGTTGGCTGTTGTGCGTCGGCAGCCTGGGCCACCGAGGCGGCGCAGCCCAGGGCGAGCGCAAGGGTGAGTGCGCTCGGCTTCATCAGCGGCGGCCTCCAGCATATTGCGGCATGGTGATGCAGGCGACATTACCGCCACCCAGCAGGATCTCGCGGGAATTTTCGATACCGATGATGCGGTGATCGGGGAACAGCTCGGCCAGGGTTGCCTGGGCAATGGCATCATTGCGGTCGCCAAACAGCGGCACGACGATGGCCGAATTGCCTGCGTAGTAGTTGATGTACGAGGCACAGATGCGGGTACCGGCCTCGCGCAGGTGAGTGCCTTCGACCTGATCCAGCCCGGCCGCCTCTTCCGCCGTCCATTGCAGCACGTCGGGTTGCGGCAGCTTGTGCACCTTGAGTTCGCGGCCACGGGCATCGCGGCTGCTGCGCAGGATGTCGTAGGCCTCCTGGTAGATTTCCCACTGCGGGTCGTCACGGTTGTCGGTCCATTGCAGCACCACTTCGCCGGGGCGCACGAAGCAGGCCAGGTCATCGACGTGACCATCGGTCTCGTCGAACTTGCAGCCACGCGGCAGCCAGATCACCTGGTCCGCACCGAGGTAATCTTCAAGGCGACGGGTCACCTCGGCCTTGCCCAGGTGGGCGTTGCGGTTGCGGTTGAGCAGGCATTGCTCGGTGGTCAGCAGGCTGCCCTGGCCGTCACTCTGGATGCCGCCAAGCTCGGCGATCAGCGGCGCGCGGTAGCGGTCCAGGCCTTCGATCTCGAGGATTTTCTGAGCGATCTGGTCGTCCTTGTCCCAGGGGTAGTAGAGGCCACCGTCGAGCCCACCGTAGGCATTGAACTCGAAATCGACGCCACGCACTTCACCACTGTCGTCATTGACCACGAAGCAGGCACCGCTGTCACGGAACCAGGTGTCGTTGCAGGTCATTTCCACTACCCGGACCTGCGCTGGCAGCAGGCGCCGGGCGTTGGCGTACTGGCCAGCGGAGGCGCAGACCGTGACCGGCTCGCTGGAGGCGATTGCCGTGACGATCTCGACCCAGACCTTCTGCGCAGGCTTGGCGCCGTTGCGCCAGACATCCGGGCGCTCTGGCCAGCCGAGCCAGCAGCCCGCCTTGCGCTCGAATTCGCCGGGCAGGCGGAAACCATCGGCCTTGGGGGTGGTGGTGAGCGAACGTGCCATGGGTCAACCTCGTATCGGTGAGTGATGGCTGCACGCTACGCCGCCGCGCTTGCGGCATCCAACGATGAAAACTCAGCGATAGCTGAATTCAATTCAGCTATCGCTCAGCTGTTCGATGAACCATTCGATGAAGTCGGCCACCGGTGCCCGTTCGAGGCGCAGCCGTTCGCTCACCAGCGCATATTGCCCCTGCGCCGTCACGCTGGCATTGAACGGGCGCACCAGCCGGCCGCTCTGCAGGTCGGCCTGGCACGTCAGGTTGTCGCCCATCGCCACGCCCTGCCCCAGCAGCGCAGCCTCCAGCGCCAGCGCGGCATGGGGAAAATACAGCTGACGGGTGGGCAAGGCGTCCTCGGCGTGAGTGGCCAGCCAGGTGGTCCAGGTGCGGCCGTCCTGGTCATCATGCAGCAGGCAATGGCGCACCAGGTCGCGCGGACGCTTGAGCCCGCCCTGGTTGAACAGGCCGGGGCTGCATACCGGGAAAAACTGCAGCAGCGGCAGGGGCCGGACGAAATGGGTGCTGGCGTCCAGCGCACCGGTGCCGTAGGTGATGGCCAGGTCGACGTCCAGCGCCGGGGCACCGGCATCGATCGGTTGATCGTGCAGGTGCAGGGTGATGTGAGGGTAGCGACCGCTGAAATCGGCCAGGCGCGCGACCAGCCATTTCTGCGCCAGCTCCGCTGTGACCGCCACCCTCAGTACCGCTTGCGATGCCGGGTCGCGCAGTTCGTCACAGGCCTTGCCGATCAGTTCGAAGGCCTGTTGCAGGTGATGCAGCAAGCGTTCGGCTTCGGCGCTGGGGCGCACCTGGCGGCCGACGCGCTCGAACAGGGCCACGCCAAGCTGCTCATCGAGCTGACGAATCTGATGGCTGACGGCGCTGTCGGTCACGCACAGCTCGGCAGCGGCGCGGCCGAAATGGCCATGGCGTGCAGCGCATTCGAAGGTGCGCAGGGCGGTCAGGGAAGGCAGGCGGCGCATCGCGGTTTCCTGTCAGGGGTGGCCTGCGGATCATATACAACCCCTGAAAAAAGACGAACGGCCCTGGCGCCATGAAAATTCGCTGCTAGATTTTCATGAAAATAATCACAAGAAATTTCACGAGGCCAAGGCATGTTCAAGCAATCCGCCCAACACGTCGCCAGTTACTACGCCCGGACCTACCCTGCCAGCATTCCCTTACGCCCTACCCTGCAAGGCTCGCACGACACCGATGTGCTGATCATCGGCGCCGGTTTCAGCGGCCTGCACACCGCGCTGCGCCTGACCCTGGCCGGCAAGCGCGTGATCATGCTGGAAGCCAGCCGGGTGGCCTGGGCCGCTTCCGGTCGCAACGGTGGCCAGGCGCTGCTGGGCTGGTCGTGCGATATGCCGCCCTTGGAGAAAGCGCTGGGCGTGGAACGCACCCGGCGCCTGTGGGACAGCATGTGCTGGGCCGCCGACGAGATGCGCGAACTGCCCCAGCGCCATGGCTTCGACATCGATTACCGGCTCGGCAGCCTGTGGACCGCCGTGTTGCCCCGGCGGATAAAGTTGCTCGAAGAAGCCCTGCACGACGCCGAGCACAAATGGGGCTACGACGCCCTGCGCCTGATCGGCCGCGACGAACTGGCGCAATGGATCGACAGCCCGCGTTACCAGGCCGCACTGTATGACGCCAAGGGTGCGCACCTCAACCCACTGAAACTGGCCCAGGGCCTGGCCGCCACGATCGAAGCCCATGGCGGGCGCATCTTCGAGCAGAGCCAGGTGCTTGGCTATCAGCCCGGCGCCAACGGCTACGTGGCCCGCACCGAACATGGCGAGGTACGCTGTGGGGTGCTGGTACTGGCTTGCAATGCCTACATCGACCGCCTCGACCGCAGCCTGTCGCGCCGGCTGCTGCCGGTCGGGTCTTACCAGGTGGCCACCGCACCGCTGGATGCCGAGTTCGCCCGCTCGCTGCTGCCGCGCAACAGCTGCGTGATCGACAACCAGTTCGTGCCCGACTACTTCCGCCTCACCCCCGATCACCGCCTGCTGTTCGGCGGTGGCTGCACCTACCTGGGCGGCATTCCAAAGGACGTCGCCAGCGCCACGCGCCCCTACCTGGAACGGGTGTTCCCGCAACTGGCCGGGGTGGCCATCGACTATGCCTGGGGCGGCCACATCGACTGCAGCATCCAGCGCACCCCGGACGTCGGCCGCGAGGGCCAGCGCTATTGGCTGCAAGGTTTCTCCGGCCACGGCGTGCTGCCGACCCTGGCCGCCGCGCGGGCGGTCAGCGATGCCATCCTCGGCGACGACGACCTGCTGGCGTTGTACCAGGGCATCGACAACGGCCGCTTCCCGGGCGGTGACCTGCTGGCCGCACCCCTGGAGGCAGCGGCCAAGGCCTGGTACAGGATGCGTGATCATGTCTGAAGACGCCCAGGGCCTGGCCCTGCTGATCCGCGACCTACGCAAGCACCGCGGGCTGACCCTCGATGAGCTGGCGGGCAAGGTCAAACGCTCACTGGGTTTCTTGTCCCAGGTCGAACGCGGCCTGTCGCAGCCGACCGTGGCCGACCTCACGGCGATCAGCGAAGCCCTGCAGGTGCCGACCACCTACTTCTACCAGGCCAGCCAGCCACCCGCGCTGGACTGGGTCACCCGCCCCGGCGAGCGGCGCACCATCTACTACGCCGAAGGCATCAGCGACGTGCTGGTCTCACCGACCCTCAACGGCCGTTTCGCCATGCTCGAAAGCCACCTGGCGCCCGGCGCCAGCAGTGGCGAGGGGCACCTGGACGACAGCTCCGAGCAAGGGGGTTTCGTCCTCGAAGGCGAACTGACCCTCTGGCTAGCCGATGACCAACAGGCCGTGACCCTCGCGCCCAACGACAGCTTCCAGCTGCCGCCCAACCGCCACTTCCGCTACGCCAACCTGACCGACCAGACGACCCGCGTCCTCTGGGTATTCCGATGAGAGCACAGCATGCCCCTAACAACAGGCTTTCCCGATCTGCTCAGTGAAGTCCGCGCGTTCCGTGCCCGCCACCCCGACGTCAGCCATGTCGACCTGCTCAGCCTGGACATCCCTGGGCACTTCTACGGCAAGCGCTATCCGATCGACATGCTGGAAAAGGTTGCCGCCGGCAGCCCGCTGAAACTGCCACAGAATTGCGTGCTGCTGGGCGTACAAGGCGGGCTGTTCCCGATCGGCGACTACTGCTTCAACGACGGCGACCCGGATGCCATCCGCCGCCTGATCCCCGGCACGCTCAAGCCGGTGATCTGGGAGCGCGAGCCACTGGGGCAGATGCTGATCAGTTCCGACGGCACTGCCGCGCCCATCGAGTTCGAACCCCGCGAGGTCCTCGCCCGCGTGCTGCAGCGCCTCGAGCGACGTGGCATCCGCCCGGTGGTGGCATTCGAACTGGAGTTCTACCTGTTCGACCGGGCGCTCAAGCAAGGGCTGCCGCAGTTCCCCCGCGACCCGCTCAGCGATGACCCGGACGACCAACCCAACATGCACATCGAACGGCTGTCGCGCTTCAGCGACGTGCTGCATGACATGGTCGACACTGCCAAGGCGCAAGGCGTGGACGCCAACGTGATCACCGCCGAACTGGGCCCCGGCCAGTTCGAGATCAACTTCGGCCACTGCGACGACGGCCTGCAGGCGGCCGACTGGGCCGCCCTGTTCTGCCGCAGCACCCGGGGTGTCGCGCTCAAGCACGGGCTGCGCGCCTCGTTCATGAGCAAACCCTACCTGCAGGCGCCTGGCAGCGGCATGCACGTGCATGTGAGCCTGTACGACCAAGCTGGCAACAACCTGCTGGCCGCCGACCAGCAGCGCCCGCTGCGCCACGCGGTGGCCGGCTGCCTGGCGTTGCTGCCGCATTGCATGCCGGTCTTCGCTGCCAACCACAATGCCTTTCGCCGCTATGGCGCCATGGTCAATGCCGCCAGCCGTGCGAGCTGGGGCTTCGAGGACCGCGATGCGTGCATTCGCATTCCCGAATCGGATGCGCGCAATCTGCGTATCGAGCACCGGCTGGCGGGGGCGGATGCCAACCCGTACCTGGTGCTGGCGGCGATCCTGTGTGGCATGGAGCATGGGCTGGATGCCGCGCAGGAGCCGATTGCGCCGCTGAACGAAGATCGCAGCAGCGGCATCGATTTCCCCAAGGACATGCTCGGCGCAGTCGCAGCCATGCGCAGCCACCCGGCAGTGAACGAAGGGCTGGGGGAAGAGTTCGTGATGGTGTACTGCGAGAACAAGCGCCAGGACCACCTGGCGTTCATGCAGGAAGTCAGTGCGCGGGAATACCGCTGGTTCCTGTGACATAGATTTTGGCTTCTTCGCGGGTTTACCCGCGAAGATGCCGGTACTGCCACTACAAAATCCGACGCCGTGCGCAATCCCTCCTATTCTCAATAGCTCACTTCGGTTCGTGCACTGAGGAGACACGACCATGAGCTACGTAACCACGAAGGATGGCGTTCAGATCTTCTACAAGGACTGGGGGCCACGCGATGCCCAGGTCATCCACTTCCACCACGGCTGGCCGCTCAGCGCCGACGACTGGGACGCGCAGATGCTGTTCTTCCTCGCCAAGGGCTTTCGCGTGGTCGCCCATGACCGCCGCGGCCATGGGCGCTCCAGCCAGGTGTGGGACGGCCACGACATGGACCACTATGCCGACGATGTCGCAGCCGTGGTCGACCACCTGGGCATCCAGGGCGCAGTGCATGTGGGCCATTCCACCGGTGGTGGCGAAGTGGTGCGCTACATGGCCCGGTATCCTGGTGACCCGGTGGCCAAGGCCGTGCTGATCGCCGCCGTGCCACCGTTGATGGTGCAGACGCCGGCCAATCCTGGCGGCCTGCCCAAGTCGGTGTTCGACAACTTCCAGGCCCAGGTCGCCAGCAACCGTGCACAGTTCTACCGGGATGTTCCGACGGGTCCGTTCTATGGCTACAACCGACCGGGGGTGCAAGCGTCGGAAGGCGTCATCGGCAACTGGTGGCGCCAGGGCATGATCGGCAGTGCCAAGGCGCATTACGACGGCATCGTGGCGTTCTCGCAGACCGATTTCACCGAGGATCTGAATGGCATCAAACAGCCGGTGCTGGTCATGCATGGCGATGATGACCAGATCGTGCCTTATGAAAACGCCGGCCTGCTGTCGGCCAAGTTGCTGCCCAATGGCACCTTGAAGACCTACAAGGGATACCCGCATGGCATGCCGACCACCCATGCCGATGTGATCAACGCGGATCTGCTGGCGTTCATCCAAGGCTGATGGGGTTTGCCGTACCGGCCTCTTCGCGGCGGTTCGACGCCTCGACAAGCCCGCGAAGAGGCCGGCACTGGCAACCGTTTGCGCCCGGGACTACCATGTCCCCCTTCTAGCGCGGCCTTTTGCCGCATGCCCTGCCCCCTGCCTGCCAGACACCCATGCCTTTCGAACTCACCGTAGAACCGCTCACCCTGCTGATCCTCGCCCTGGTCGCCTTCGTCGCGGGCTTCATCGATGCCATCGCTGGCGGCGGCGGCCTGCTGACCACCCCAGCGCTGCTCACCGCCGGCATGCCCCCGCACCTGGTACTGGGCACCAACAAGCTCAGCTCGACGTTCGGCTCGGCCACCGCCGGCTTCACCTACTACAGGCGCAAGCTGTTCCACCCGGCGCAATGGCGCCCCGCCCTGCTGGCGACCCTGGTCGGCGCCTCGATCGGTGCAGTGGTGGCCCACTACATGCCGGCCGAGTGGCTGAACAAGATGCTGCCGGTGATCGTCTTCGCCTGCGGTGTCTACCTGCTGTTCGGCGGCACGCCCAAGGCACCGCTGGATGTCGATGCGCCAATCAGGAAGAAATGGCAGTTTCCCCAAGGCTTCACCCTGGGCTTCTACGATGGCGTGGCCGGCCCCGGTACCGGTGCGTTCTGGACCGTGAGCACGCTGCTGCTCTACCCCATCGACCTGGTGCGCGCCAGCGGCGTGGCGCGCAGCATGAACTTCGTCAGCAACATCGCGGCGCTGACGGTGTTCATCATTTCCGGGCAGGTGGATTACATCGTCGGCCTGTGCATGGGCCTGTCGGTGATGGTCGGCGCCTTCTTCGGCGCACGCACGGCGATCAGCGGCGGCAGCAAGTTCATCCGCCCCGTGTTCATCACCGTGGTGCTGGCGTTGACCGTGCGCCTAGCGTGGCAGCACTGGTTCGGGCAAGCCTAAGCGCCTGGCAACATACAGGTCGATCAAATACCGAGCGATGGACCGCCCGGCCGGTAATGGCGGCAGGTCATGGACGCTGAACCACTTGGCGTCCTCGATCTCGTCCGGCTGCATGACAATCTCGCCACCGGCGTATTCGGCATGGAAGCCCAGCATCATCGAGTGCGGGAACGGCCAGCACTGGCTGCCGACGTACTGGATGTTCCGCACCTCCACCGCCACCTCTTCACGCACTTCGCGCACCAGGCAGTCCTCGGCGGACTCGCCCGGTTCGGCAAAGCCCGCCAGGGTGCTGTAAACGCCCGTGACGAAGCGCGGCGAGCGGGCCAGCAGGATCTCGTCGCCACGGGTCACCAGCACGATCATGCTCGGCGAAATGCGCGGGTAGCTGCGCAGGTCGCAGGGCTGGCAATACATCGCCCGCTCCCAGCGGATCTGCGTCATCGCCTGGCCACAGCTGCCGCAGAAGCGGTGTTCGCGCGCCCATGTGCCGATCTGCGCGGCATAGCCGAGCACTTTATAGGTGTCGAAGTCGCCCTCCAGCATGAACGCCCGCAGGCCACGCCAACTGCAACCCGGCACCTCGGTTGCGCTGCGCAGCTCCAGCAGGAATACCGGCTCGCCATCGAAATGGCCGATACCGTGCTCGCACAGCACGTCCAGGTCCTGACGCTTGAGCCATTCGCGGGGGAACAGCGCGCCGTTGCCGTCCACCAGGAACCCTTCCGGGCTGCGGGCCACGGCCAGCCCCCCGGTGAGCTGTGGGTCGAGTACTGCGGTAGTCCAGCGAGCTGACATGTCGGGGGTTCCTTTACTGCGCGTCCCCCGGCCCGGTCAGTCGGCGAACGTCGGTTTCTGTTTGCTCATGTGCGCCGCCACGGCCACGCGCAGGTCTTCGGACTGCAGCATCGCGGCGTTCCAGGTGGCGATGTAATCCAGGCCATCGTCGATGCGATGGTCACGCATGTAGCTGAGCATCTCC
The DNA here is from genome assembly GCF_050280885.1 of Pseudomonas sp. NPDC086566. Classification (NCBI taxonomy): domain Bacteria; kingdom Pseudomonadati; phylum Pseudomonadota; class Gammaproteobacteria; order Pseudomonadales; family Pseudomonadaceae; genus Pseudomonas; species Pseudomonas sp. NPDC086566. The sequence goes on along the minus strand of NZ_JBNNWD010000001.1, from coordinate 139,599 downwards.
TTGGTGCCGGCCACGGCGATCGGCGATTTTGCAGCAATCTCGCGGGCAATGGCAAAAACCCCGTCGAGCAATGCGGCCTGATCATCATAGACCCGGTTGACCAGGCCGATGCGCAGCGCCTCCTCGGCCTCCACATTGCGGCCGGTGAAAGCCAGCTCACGCATGATGCCGTCGCCGATGATACGTGGCAAACGTTGCAAGGTGCCGACATCGGCGGCCATGCCCATGTCGATTTCCTTGATCGAGAATTGCGCATCGCGGCTGCAATAGCGCATGTCGCAGGCCGAGATCAGGTCGATGGCGCCGCCAATGCAATACCCCTGCACCGCCGCCAGCACCGGCTTGCGGCAGTTGTCCACGGCATTGAACGACCCTTGCAGGCGCTGGATGGTCTTGCGCAGGAAGCGGGCATTGCGGCCCACATCCTTGCCCATCTGCCCGGCCAGCGACGCCAGCATCATCAGGTCGATACCGGCGGAAAAATGCTTGCCGGCACCGCTGATCACCACTGCGCGCACGGCCTCGGTGTCGTCGATCCACTGGAAGGCCTCGACGATTTCCGTCCAGAAGGCCGCGTTCATGGCGTTGATCTTTTCCGGGCGGTTGATCTGCACATGGGCGATGTTGTCGGTCAGTTCGACCTTGAGCGCGGTGTACTCGGTCACGGGCGGCACTCCTGTGGGGATAGGGTTCACGGCGTGGATGGTAACCCAGGCAGGTGACCGTACTTGTGCCAAAAACGGGACTGCATGCCCTGTCGAAATCGCCGCGCGCCGTTCGACCATAGGTGAATCATCTTCCCCGGCAGGCCTTTCAGGAGAGCCCCATGCGCAAACTCATCGTAGCCGCCTTCGTCAGCCTCGACGGCGTCATGCAGGCCCCCGGCGGGCCACAGGAAGACACCAGCGGCGGTTTCGCCTTTGGCGGCTGGCTCGTGCCCCACGCCGAAGAAGTGTTCGGCCAGGCCATGCAGGCGTTGTTCAGCCAGCCGTTCGAATTGCTGCTGGGCCGGCGCACCTACGACATCTTTGCCGGCTACTGGCCGAAGGTGAGAGACGATACCGAGGATTTTTCCATCGCCAAGCTGTTCAACAGCGTGGCCAAGCATGTCGCTACCCATGATCCCGACAGTCTCGATTGGCATAACAGCCATGCGCTGGGCGCGGATGTTGTTTCGGCGGTGCGAGCCCTGAAGCAGCAGGACGGCGCTAATCTGCTGACCCAGGGCAGTGCCGATCTGGTGCAACAACTGCTTGCCGCCGGGCTGGTCGATGAGCTTCAGTTGCTTGTTCACCCCGTGTTGCTGGGGCATGGCAAACGCTTGTTCGGTGACGATACCGCGCCTGGGGCGTTTACCCTGAAGCATTCGCAGGTGACGCCGAAGGGCGTGATCATCGTCCGTTATGTGCGTAAGGGCGGAGTCGAGACGGGATCGTTTGATTTGCCGCCGGAGGATGGGTGAGGGCTGACAAGTACCTGCCGACAGATTTGCAGCGCCTATGAGATCGAGCGCCGCCCGCGCGGCGCATCGCGGATGAATCCGCTCCTACATTTGTTGCAACGTGCCGAACCTGACAGGCCATGGTTGCCCGCCTTGGCGCATGTCTCAAGTCATGTGAGGCGGCATCAACGCCCACTCCAAAATCCCGTCATGCCAACAGGGCTGACAACCATGGCCCCGCAGGCATGGCCACGTTGCAACAAATGTAGGAGCGGATTCATCCGCGATGCGCCGCGCGGGCGGCGCTCGATTTCACAGGCGCTAAAAATGCCAAGGCGAACCGATACAACTTTTACACCTCGCCCGCATCCAACCATAAGCATGACCCACACCCGCTGACAGGAGGTTCGCCATGGCGATGCGCACGGCCCTGATGCTTTCCTGCATGACCGTGGCCCTGATGGGCTGCGTCGGTTCCAACGACGATCACCACACCCCGCCGTCCACCGAACAGGTCGACCTGCAACGCTACCAGGGCACCTGGTACGAGCTTGCACGCCTGCCGATGTTCTTCCAGCGCAACTGCGTGCAGTCCGAAGCCCATTACGGCTTGCGCGAAGACGGCCGCATCGACGTGACCAACCGCTGCAAGGAGAAGGACGGCACCTTGAACGAAGCCCGTGGTATTGCCGAAGCCCAGGTGCCGGGCCGGACCGACAAGCTCTGGGTGCGCTTCGACAACTGGTTCAGCCGGCTGGCGCCGGGGCTGACCAAGGGCGAGTACTGGGTGCTGTACCACGACAAGGACTACCGCGTGGCGCTGGTCGGCCACCCCAACCGCGAATACCTCTGGCTGCTGTCGCGCACGCCGGCCATCACCGACCAGACGCGTGACCAGCTGTTGGCGCTTGCCCAAAAGCAGGGTTACGACACCAGCAAGCTGATCTGGCGGCAGGATACCCCCGCCGAGCCTTGAGCATCGACGCCCTGCAGCAATCCGTCTAAGGTGTGGCTCCCCCACGCATGGAGCAAAGCATTGGACCTGCAGTTTCTGGGCACCTCCTCCGGGGTGCCCACCAAAGCCCGCAACGTCAGCGCCACCGCCGTCATCGAAGCCAGCGGCAGACACTGGTACCTGGTCGATTGCGGCGAAGGCACGCAGCACCAGCTGCTGCACAGTTCGCTCTCGGTACGTGACCTGCGCGGCATCTTCATCACCCATGTGCATGGCGACCATTGTTTCGGCCTGCCGGGGCTGCTGGCCAGTGCGGGGATGAACGGGCGCAGCGAACCCCTCGACCTGATCCTGCCCGCCGCCCTGCAGGACTGGGTACGCCTGAGCCTGGCGGCCAGCGAAACCCACCTGCCGTTCGAACTGCGCCTGTTGCCGATCGAGCACCTGGGGCAGTGGCAAAGCGAGCACATCCAGGTCAGTACCGTGCAGCTGTCGCACCGCGTGCCGAGCGTTGGCTTCGTGTTTACCGAACTGAACCCTGAACCACGCCTGGATATTCAGCGGTTGGAGGCCGAAGGGATCCCCCGTGGGCCACTGTGGGGAGACTTGGCCAAGGGGCGGGTGACCGAACTGGACGGCAAGCGGCTTGAACCGCAGGACTACCTGAAAGCCTCGCGGCCGCCTCGGCGGGTGATCGTCTGTGGTGACAACGATAACCCGGCATTGCTCGCCGAAGTCGCCAGGGACGTGGATGTGCTGGTGCATGAGGCGACCTATACCCGGCCAATCGTCGAGCGCAGTGGCAATACCTTCGGTCATAGTACGGCGGCGGCGGTGGCACAGTTCGCTGAAGCGGCGGGGGTAAAAAATCTGGTGTTGACGCATTTCAGTGCACGGTATCAGGGGGATCCGCAACGCAGCCCGTGCATTGATGATGTGCGTGAAGAGGCGTTGGCTCATTACACCGGGCACCTGACCCTGGCGCGGGACCTGCAGCGTTACCATATCGGGCGAGATGGACTGCTGGTCGCCGTCTCGGCTTGAGATAGCCGGGGCTGCCTTGCAGCCCCGCTCAGCGCGTCGTTATGCCGCCAGCCGCCCGCTGGCGATCGCCTCCGAGGCCGCCAGCATGGCCCGCAGCAGCACGGCACATCCCGCCGCCAGGTCCTCTGGCGTGGCGTTCTCGATCTCGTTGTGGCTGATGCCATTCTCGCAAGGCACGAAGATCATCCCCGCCGGCCCCAGCTCGGCCAGGAAGATCGCGTCATGCCCTGCCCCGCTGACGATGTCCATGTGCGGCAACCCCAGGGCCTGCGCCGACTGGCGTACGGCATCGACGCAACCGCGGTCGAAGTACAGCGCAGGGAAGTCCGCCGTGGGGACCAGTTCATGGCTCAAGCCATGCTTGGCACAGGTCGCCTCGATCACCGTGCGCACATCGGCGATCATTGCCTCCAGCTGGTCGCCCTCCAGGTGACGGAAGTCCAGGGTCATGCGTACCTCACCGGGGATCACGTTGCGCGAACCGGGGTAGGCCTGCAGGCAACCGACCGTGCCGCAGGCGTGGGGCTGATGTGCGTGGGCGGTGCGGTTGACCGCTTCGACCACGGCCGCGGCGCCCACCAGCGCGTCCTTGCGCAGGTGCATCGGCGTCGGCCCGGCATGGGCTTCGACACCGCGCAGGGTCAGGTCGAACCACTTCTGGCCCAGGGCGCCGAGCACCACACCGATGGTCTTGGCCTGGTCCTCGAGGATCGGCCCCTGTTCGATATGGGCTTCGAAGTAGGCACCCACCGGGTGGCCAAGCACTGCACGCTGGCCGGCGTAGCCGATGGCGTCCAGCGCCTCGCCGACGGAAACGCCTTGGGCGTCGCGCTTGGCCAGGGTTTCTTCCAAGGTGAATTTGCCGGCGAACACACCCGAGCCCATCATGCAGGGCGCGAAGCGCGAGCCTTCTTCGTTGGTCCACACCACCACTTCCAGCGGTGCCTCGGTCTCGATGCCCAGGTCGTTGAGGGTGCGCAGCACCTCCAGCCCGGCCATCACACCGAAACAGCCATCGAACTTGCCGCCGGTTGGCTGGGTGTCGATGTGGCTGCCGGTCATCACCGGCGGCAGCTTGGGGTTACGCCCGGGGCGGCGGGCGAAGATGTTGCCCACCGCATCGACACTGACGCTGCAACCGGCAGCCTCGGTCCATTGTACGAACAGGTCGCGAGCCTGGCGGTCGAGGTCGGTGAGTGCCAGCCGGCACACGCCGCCCTTGGCCGTGGCGCCCAGGCGGGCGAGGTCCATCAGCGATTGCCACAGCCGTGCGCTGTTGACGTGGCGCTCGGTGGATTTGAGAACATGCTGGGATTGGCTCATGGTGTTTCTCCTCAGGCATTTTTATTGGTTTGCACGGGTGTGATCGCCGGCCCGCGCACCGCCACGCCGCCCAGGGCGTAGTACAGTGCCCCACCCAGCAGCGACCCGGTGAACCAGCCATAGTCGTAGAACCAGCTGAAACGGCTGTTGCCGATGGCCAGCACGGTCAGCGCCACCGGCAAGGCGAAGGCGGCGAAGCCCGCCCGGTTCCACGCCGGGTACACGTCGTCGCGGTACAGCCCGGCCAGGTCCAGGTGCTGGCGGCGGATCAGGAAGTAGTCCACCACCATGATCCCGGCGATCGGCCCGAGCAGGCTGGAGTAGCCCAGCAACCAGTTGGAATACACGCTCTCCAGGCTCAGGTCGGAAACGATCCAGCCGAGCTTCTTCAGCAACTCGTGGCCCATCAGCGCCAGGCCGATGAAGCCTGTCAGCCACACCGCGCGGCTACGCCCGATCAGGCGCGGCGCGATGTTCTGGAAGTCGTTGGTCGGCGAGACAATGTTGGCGGCGGTGTTGGTCGACAGCGTGGCGATCACGATCAACGCCATGGCCAGCGCTACCCAGCCAGGGCTCTGGATCTTGCCGATCAGGCTGACCGGGTCGGACACCGTCTCACCCACCAGCGAGGCGGATGCTGCCGTCATGACCACCCCCAGCGAGGCGAACAGGAACATGGTCAGTGGCAGGCCGAAGATCTGCCCGAGGATCTGGTCCTTCTGGCTCTTGGCGTAGCGGCTGAAGTCGGGAATGTTCAGTGACAGCGTGGCCCAGAAACCGACCATGGCGGTAAGCCCGGCGCAGAAGTAGCCGACCACGCTGGCCCCTTCCGGGCGCTTGGGTGGCTGCGCCAGCAATTCAGTCATCGACATGTGCGGCAAGGCCCAGAACAGCAGGCCGAAACCCACCGCCACCAACAGCGGTGCCGACAGTGTTTCCAGCCACTTGATCGACTCGGCACCGCGCAGCACCACCCACAGGTTCAGCGCCCAGAAGATCATGAACCCGATGACCTCGCCAGTGCCGCCCAGCGCCTTCCAGCCGTCGAAGATCGAGCCAAGGAACAGGTGGATGGCCAAACCACCGAACATCGTCTGGATGCCGAACCAGCCACAGGCCACCACCGCGCGGATCAGGCACGGTACGTTGGAGCCGAGGATGCCGAACGACGAGCGCAGCAGCACCGGGAACGGGATGCCGTACTTGGTGCCGGGGAAGGCATTGAGGGTCAGCGGGATCAGCACGATGAGGTTGGCCAGCAGAATCGCCAGCAGCGCCTCACCCACGCTCAGGCCGAAGTAGGCCGTGAGCACGCCGCCGAGGGTGTAGGTCGGCACGCAGATGGACATGCCCACCCACAGCGCGGTGATGTGCCATTTGTTCCAGGTGCGCTGGTGCACCTTGGTCGGCGCGATGTCGTGGTTATAGCGCGGGCTGTCGAGGACGTCACTGCCTGCGGACAGCTCGAACAGGCCTGCCTGCTCGATCACTTCCGATCTGCTCTGTTGCATGGGGCCTTCTCCAGATTTCTTCTAGTTGTTTGCTCATCGGGCTAACGCGATGGCCGGAGTACACACACCACCAGTACTGCTCCTCCGGTCCGGCCTGGCGGTTGTGGCCGTACTCAAATTGCGTGCCGGGTTGGCTTGCGCCTACTCGGCCGGCCGCCGCCGACCGGAGGTAATCAACTGATCTGCAAAGCATTGTTGCGCGGCAGGCGGGGGCACGGTCGTTCCCTCGCCTGCCGCTTGCGCCACCCTGGGCCGGCCCTGGCCCCTGCAACAGGTTTCAAACTGGTGCAGCCTGTTTTTGCAACGGCGCGGCGTGCGCCTCGAAGCCAGGAATCAAGCAGCTGATTTTGCATGGAAAATCTTGACCAATTTGGCTTCTTGTCAAGTGCGTCAAAATGGTGAAAGGCCTCACCATTTTGGGGATTTGATAAATTTATCCTTAATTATCAATAAGTTATGACAGATATAAGCATATAAAATTTTTTCTTGAACAATCCTGAAACTGCATCTAGATTCCAATCTTGTCAGGCCTGACAGGATTAAACCCCCTCCTTCAGCCACTGGCGCATAACAATTCCAAAAGCCGGCTCAGACCGGTCAGCCTGCGAGGAAGACGGCATGTCCCTGTTGATCCGTGGCGCCACCGTGGTTACCCATGAAGAGAGCTATCCCGCCGATGTCCTGTGTGTCGACGGCCAGATCCGCGCCATCGGCAAAGGCCTCGAAGCCCCTACCGACTGCGAGATCCTCGACGGCAGCGGCCAGTACCTGATGCCCGGCGGCATCGACCCGCACACTCACATGCAGCTGCCCTTCATGGGCACGGTCGCCAGCGAGGACTTCTTCAGCGGCACCGCCGCAGGGCTGGCCGGTGGCACCACCTCGATCATCGATTTCGTCATCCCCAACCCGCAGCAGTCACTGCTCGAGGCCTTCCACACCTGGCGCGGCTGGGCGCAGAAGAGTGCGTCCGACTACGGTTTCCACGTTGCCATCACCTGGTGGAGCGAACAGGTCGCCGAAGAAATGGGCGAGCTGGTGAGCAAACATGGGGTCAACAGCTTCAAGCACTTCATGGCCTACAAGAACGCCATCATGGCGGCCGACGACACCCTGGTGGCCAGCTTCGAGCGCTGCCTGCAACTGGGCGCCGTGCCCACGGTGCATGCCGAGAACGGCGAGCTGGTCTACCACCTGCAACAAAAACTGCTGGCCCAGGGCCTGACCGGGCCGGAAGCGCACCCGCTGTCGCGCCCTTCGCAAGTCGAAGGCGAAGCCGCCAGCCGCGCCATCCGCATTGCCGAGACCATCGGCACACCGTTGTACGTGGTGCATATCTCCAGCCGTGAGGCGCTGGATGAAATCACCTACGCCCGGGCCAAGGGCCAGCCGGTGTACGGCGAGGTGCTGCCGGGGCACCTGCTGATCGACGACAGCGTCTACCGCAACCCGGACTGGGCCACCGCCGCCGGTTACGTGATGAGCCCGCCGTTCCGCCCGCGCGAGCATCAGGAGGCGCTGTGGCGCGGCCTGCAATCGGGCAACCTGCACACCACCGCCACCGACCACTGCTGCTTCTGCGCCGAGCAGAAGGCCATGGGCCGCAACGACTTCAGCCGCATCCCCAACGGCACGGCCGGCATCGAGGACCGCATGGCAGTGCTGTGGGATGCCGGGGTCAACAGCGGGCGCCTGTCGATGCACGAGTTCGTCGCCCTGACTTCGACCAACACCGCGAAGATCTTCAACCTGTTCCCGCGCAAGGGGGCCATCCGCGTCGGCGCCGACGCCGACCTGGTGCTATGGGACCCGCAGGGCACGCGCACCATTTCCGCCCAGACCCACCACCAGCGGGTCGACTTCAACATCTTCGAAGGCCGCACCGTGCGCGGCATCCCCAGCCACACCATCAGCCAGGGCAAGGTGCTCTGGGCCGATGGCGACCTGCGCGCCGAGCCTGGCGCCGGGCGTTACGTGGAGCGTCCGGCCTATCCCTCGGTATACGAGGTGCTGGGCCGACGCGCCGAGCAACAGCGCCCGACCCCCGTTCAGCGCTGACCTGAGCCGCATTGCCGTACCGGCCCTCAGAGGCCGGGCGGCGCCGTATTGCCGTTGACTGCCACGACCAAAAAAGAAAAGAGAGGCTACAACCGTGATCGATGCCCTGAACCACTTGCCGCGCCCGCGTGCCGGCAGCGACCAACTGGCCGAGCGTTTCACCGACCTGGCCCCGCCGCTCACCGCCCGCCAGGCTGCCGTCGAGAGCGCCCGCTGCCTGTACTGCTACGACGCCCCCTGCGTGAACGCGTGCCCGAGCGAAATCGACATCCCGTCGTTCATCCACCGCATCAGCGACGAGAACCTGCAGGGCGCCGCCGAGCGCATCCTGTCGGCCAATATCCTCGGCGGCAGCTGCGCCCGCGTGTGCCCCACCGAGATCCTCTGCCAACAAGCCTGCGTGCGCAACAATGCCCAAGAATGCGCCCCGGTGCTGATCGGCCAGTTGCAGCGCTACGCCGTGGACAATGCCCATTTCAGCGAGCACCCGTTCCAACGTTCGCCGGCTACCGGCAAGCGCATTGCCGTGGTGGGTGCCGGCCCTGCCGGGCTGTCGTGCGCCCACCGCCTGGCCATGCACGGCCATGAGGTGGTGGTGTTCGAAGCCAGCGAAAAGGCCGGTGGCCTCAATGAATACGGCATCGCCCGCTACAAACTGGTGGACGACTATGCCCAGCGCGAAGTGGAATTTTTGCTCGGCATCGGTGGTATCGAGATCCGCCACGGCCAGCGCCTGGGCGCCAACCTTGGCCTGGGCGAGTTGCGCGAACAGTTCGACGCGGTGTTCCTCGGCCTGGGCCTGAACGCCGTGCGCGAGCTTGGCCTGGACGACGAACACGCCCCCGGCCTGCTCGCCGCCACGGCCTACATCCGCGAACTGCGCCAGGCCGACGACCTGTCGCAACTGCCACTGGCCGACCGCTGCCTGGTGATCGGTGCCGGCAATACCGCCATCGACATGGCCGTGCAGATGAGCCGGCTGGGTGCGCGCGATGTCAACCTGGTGTACCGCCGCGGTTACCCTGACATGGGCGCTACCGGCCATGAGCAGGACATCGCCAAGGCCAACCAGGTGCGCCTGCACACCTGGGCTCGCCCCGACGCCGTACTGCTCGATGACCACGGCCGCGTGCGTGGCATGCGCTTCATGCGCACCGAACAGGCCGACGGCCGCCTGCGCGACACCGGCGAGACCTATGAACTGGCTGCCGACGCCATTTTCAAAGCCATCGGCCAGCGCTTCGACGACGCCAGCCTCGGCGACCCGGTTGCCGCGCAACTGGCGCGAGACGGCGAACGCATCCGCGTCGACGACAACCTGCGCACCAGCCTCCCGGGCGTGTACGCCGGTGGCGACTGTACCGCCCTGGGCCAGGACCTCACCGTCCAGGCCGTGCAACACGGCAAGCTGGCCGCCGAAGCCATCCATGCCCAACTCATGCTCAACGTGGAGGCAGCGTAAATGGCCGACCTGTCCATCGAATTCGCCGGCATCAAGGCGCCCAACCCCTTCTGGCTGGCTTCCGCGCCACCGACCGACAAGGCCTACAACGTGGTCCGCGCTTTCGAGGCCGGCTGGGGCGGCGTGGTCTGGAAGACCCTGGGCGAGGACCCGGCGGCGGTCAACGTGTCGTCACGTTATTCTGCGCACTACGGCCCCAACCGCCAGGTGCAGGGCATCAACAACATCGAACTGATCACCGACCGATCGCTGGAGATCAACCTGCGGGAAATCACCCAGGTGAAGAAGGACTGGCCCGACCGCGCACTGATCGTGTCGCTGATGGTGCCGTGCGTGGAAGAGTCGTGGAAATTCATCCTGCCGCTGGTGGAAGCCACCGGCGCCGATGGCATCGAGCTGAACTTCGGCTGCCCGCACGGCATGCCTGAGCGCGGCATGGGCGCGGCGGTCGGCCAGGTGCCGGAATATGTGGAGATGGTCACCCGCTGGTGCAAGATGCACTGCTCGCTGCCGGTGATCGTCAAGCTCACGCCGAACATCACCGACATCCGCCAGTCGGCCAGGGCCGCCCACCGCGGCGGCGCCGATGCCGTGTCGCTGATCAACACCATCAACTCGATCACCAGCGTCGACCTGGACCGCATGGTCGCCCACCCCATCGTCGGCGATCAGAGCACCCACGGTGGTTACTGCGGCTCGGCGGTCAAGCCGATCGCCCTGAACATGGTCGCCGAGATCGCCCGCGACCCGCAAACCCATGGCTTGCCGATCTGCGGCATTGGCGGGATCGGCAACTGGCGCGATGCCGCCGAGTTCATCGCCCTGGGCAGCGGTGCGGTGCAAGTGTGCACGGCGGCGATGCTGCATGGCTTCCGCATTGTCGAAGACATGAAAGATGGCCTTGCGCGCTGGATGGACCAGCACGGCCACCGCAACCTGCAAGCTTTCCGCGGGCAGGCCGTGGGGCATACCACCGACTGGAAGTACCTGGACATCAACTACAAGTCGGTGGCGCATATCGACCAGGATGCCTGCATTGGCTGTGGCCGCTGCCACATCGCTTGCGAGGACACATCGCACCAGGCGATTGCCAGCACCCTGAAAGCTGACGGGACCCATGCCTACAGCGTGATCGAGGACGAATGCGTGGGCTGCAACCTGTGCCAGATCACCTGCCCGGTGGAGGACTGCATCGAAATGGTCGCGCAGGACACCGGCAAGCCTTACCTCAACTGGACCCAGGACCCGCGCAACCCCTACCGCGAGGCCAGTTGAAGCCATCGGGGCCACTGCGTGGCCCATCGCGGATGAATCCGCTCCTACAGGTACCGCGCCGCATTCACGGCTGCGCGTTACCTGTAGGAGCGGATTCATCCGCGATGGGCCGCACGGCGGCCCCGTTGTTCAAGGTTCCAGACCTATCCCGCGCAAGATCACACAAGTCACCGTCTGCACCGCACGTTCGAACGCCCCATCGGACAACGGCTCACCTTCGTTCAGCAACGCCACCTGGTAGCCGAAGTCGGCATAGTGCTGCGTCGACGCCCAGATCATGTAGAGCAGCGCCGAAGGCTCCACCGGCAGGATGCGCCCCTCCGCCACCCAGCGGCGGATCTTGTCTTCCTTGAGCTTTGCCCACGGCACCAGGCTTTCCGCCAGGTTCACCCCCAGCACCGGCGCCCCATGCAGCATCTCCTCAGCCCAGATCTTCGAACCCAGCGGCCGTGAACGCGAATGGCCCATCTTGGCGCGGATGTAGCTGGTCAGCACCACCCGCGGGTCGTCGAAGTTCTCGAAGCACAGCGCGTCCTGCTTCCACACATCCAGCAGGTCCTGCAGCACTGCGCGGAACAACTCATCCTTGGTGCTGAAGTAATAATGCAGGTTGGAACGCGGCAGCTCGGCCTGCTCGGCGATGTCACCCATCGAGGTGGCGCCATAACCCTTTTCGGCGAACACCTTTTCTGCGGCGACGAGGATCTTCTCGATATTGCGACGGCGGATTTCGATCTTGTGGTTGGCCATCAGGCTTGGGCCTCCCGATCATGGCCGCTAACGTTCATGCATACTCCTTGCCGAATGGGTTTGCCCTAGTCTACTCCGGGACTTGACGACGCCCCTAGTCACATCGTGCCCGATCCCGCGCCGGGCTTTGTGCCCGGTGCAGGTTCAGCGCGGTGTTGATGATGCCGATGTGGCTGAACGCCTGGGGGAAGTTGCCGAGCATGCGCTTGCCGGCAGGGTCGTACTGCTCGGCCAGCAGGCCGACGTCGTTGCACAACCCGGTGAGCGTTTCGTACAGTGCCTGGGCCTCGGCCTTGCGCCCCAGCAGCACGTACACATCGGCCAGCCAGAACGAGCACACCAGGAACGTGCCCTCCCCTGGCGTCAGCCCGTCGCTGCAGCTGTCGCTGTCGTAGCGCATCAGCAGGCCGTTCTTCAGCAGGCGTTGCTCGATCTGCACCAGGGTCCGCTGAAAGCGCGGATCCTCGGCCGGCAGGAAGCCGGTCAGGGCGATCTGCAACAGGCTGGCATCGATCTCGGCCGAGCCATAGGCCTGGACGAAGTGCTGGCCGCTGGCATCGAGCCCACGGGCGCAGACCTCCTGATGAATCTGATCAGCCACTTGCCGATAGTGACGGCCCTGCTCGCGGCCTTCTTCGGTGGTGTCGGCCAGCCCCGCGGCACGGTCGAAGGCAACCCAGGCCATGACCTTGGAATGGACGAAATGCTGGCGGCCACCGCGCACTTCCCAGATGCCTTCGTCCGGGTCACGCCAGATACGCTCGACATAGGGCAGGATCAGCCGGGAGATCGCTGCGCTGCGCGGGTGACGCGGCAAGCCGCCCTTGATCGCCTGGGCCATGGCATCGGCCAGTTCGCCATAGATGTCCAACTGCCTCTGCTCAGCAGCCGCATTGCCAACCCTGACCGGCTGCGAGTGCTCGTAGCCGGCCAGCCAGGGCAAGGTGTATTCCTGCAGGTCACGCTCGCCAGCAAGGCCGTACATGATCTGCATCTGTTCGGGGTTGCCAGCCACCGAACGCAGCAACCATTCACGCCAGGCCTGGGCTTCATCGAAGTAGCCAAGGTTCATGAACGCCAGCAAAGTCATGGTGGCGTCGCGCAGCCAGCAGAAGCGGTAGTCCCAGTTGCGTTCGTGGCCGATGCGTTCGGGCAGCGACGTGGTGACCGCTGCGACGATACCGCCGGTGGGCGCGTAGGTCATGGCCTTGAGGGTGAGCAGCGAGCGCCGCACCAGGCCGGTGTAGGGGCCGACCTCAGGGCAACGGTCAGCGAAGGCCTGCCAGTGCGAGAGGGCGTATTGCAGCGCCTGGTCGATGTCGCAGTCCGGCTGCACCGGCAAATGCGAGGACTGGTGACGCAGGCTGAAGACCTGCCGCTCGCCGGCACCCACGCGAAAACGGGCGGCGGTGTGATGATCAAGGCCATGGGGCTCCACGCTGCTGCTCAGGATCACGCGGTCGGGGCCGGCCACCGCACTGAGGGTCAGCGGGTCGAGTTTCTCTACCCAAGGCACACTGCGGCCGTAGTCGAAGCGCAGCACCAGGTCCATTTCGAAGTGGGTTTCGCCGGACAGGCCCTCGACGATGCGCACCACCGAATCGACTTCGCCCAGCGGCATGAAGTCGAGCACTCGCGCGCGGCCGCTGGCAGTGACCCAGGTGGTTTCCAGTACCAGGGTGTCGCCCAGGTACCGGCGACTGCTGTGTTCGACGGGGTCACTGGGGGCCAGGCGCCAGCGGCCATTCTCTTCGTTGCCCAGCAATGCAGCGAACACCGCAGGGGCGTCGAAGCGCGGCAGGCATAACCAGTCGATCGAGCCGTCGCGGCTGACCAGGGCGGCGCTGCGACAGTTGCCGAGCAGCGCGTAATCTTCGATAAGGGCGGGCATTGCACCTCCTTTATGGGTTGCCTGTGCCGGCCTCTTCGCGGGTAAACTCGCGAAGAGGCCGGCACAGGCAGCACACAGCGATCATCCCAGCTTGTGCCACTCCCGCTTGTCGCGCGCCAGCAACTCGGTGCCTGCCTCGGGGCCATCCTCACCCGCCGGGTACTCATGCACCTCGCCGCCCTGGGCCCAGGCATCGAGGAATGGCTGCACCGCGCGCCAGCCGTTCTCGATGTTGTCGGCCCGCTGGAACAAGGTCTGGTCGCCGGTCAGGCAGTCGTAGATCAGCGTTTCATAGCCGGTGGCCGGGGTCATCTTGAAGAAGTCTTTGTAGGCAAAGCCCAGCTCGATGTTCTCCATCACCAGTTCCGGCCCCGGCCGCTTGGCCTGCAGGTCGAACCACATGCCTTCGTTGGGCTGGATCTGGATTTTCAGGTAGTTGGGCTTGGGCCGTTCCAGCTCCGACTCGCGAAACTGCGCGTAAGGCGCCGGCTTGAAACAGATGGCGATCTCGGTGTCGCGCACGCTCATGCGCTTGCCAGTGCGCAGGTAGAACGGCACCCCGGCCCAGCGCCAGTTGTCGATCATCACCTTGAGCGCCACGTAGGTTTCGGTCTGACTGTCGGCGGCGACGTTGTTTTCCTGCCGATAGCCCGGCAGCTGCTTGCGGCCCTGCTTGCCCGCCGTGTACTGGCCACGCACCGAGTTCTTCAGGGCCATTTTTGCCGACCACGGGCGGATGGCGCCGATCACCTTGGCCTTCTCGCCCCGCACGGCATCGGCGGCAAACGCCGCCGGTGGCTCCATGGCCACCATCGCCAGCAGCTGGAACAGGTGGTTGGGCACCATGTCGCGCAGCGCGCCGGTGTTGTCATAGAACGCACCGCGGGTCTCCACTCCGACTGTCTCGGCGGCAGTGATCTGCACATGGTCGATGTAGTGGTTGTTCCAGAACGACTCGAACAGGCCATTGGAGAAGCGGCTGACCAGAATGTTCTGCACCGTTTCCTTGCCCAGATAATGGTCGATACGGTAGATCTGCCGCTCGCTCATCACGTTCAACAGGCAGGCATTGAGCGCCTCGGCACTGGCCAGGTCGGTGCCGAAAGGCTTCTCCACCACCACGCGCCGAAAACCACCGGCCGACTCGTCGAGCAGCCCGGCTTCGCCCAGGCGCTGAGCCACCTCGGGGAAGAAACGTGGCGAAGTGGCCAGATAGAAAATGGCATTGCCATGGCTGGTTTTTTCGATGCGCCTGGCCAGCGCCGCATAGGTCGCCGGGTCAAGGAAATCGCCGGTCTGGTAGTCCAGGCGCTTGGCCAGCCGCGCCCAAAGTTTTTCGTCGAGGCACTTGGCAGCCCCCTCGCCGCCTTTGTCGCGGGCCTGCATGAAGCCATGCAGGCGCTCGGCGAATTCAGCGGCCGTGGCCGGGTTGTGGTCGACGCCGACGATGCGCAGGTTGCGGTCCAGCAACCCGTCACGGCTGAGGTTGTAAAGCGCCGGCATCAGCAGGCGCTTGACCAGGTCACCGTTGGCGCCAAACAAAAACAGCGTGCAGGGCGGAGCAGCAGGAATGGTCTGTTGAGTCATCAGTCTTTTTTCTCGACGTGGCCACCGAAGCCCAGGCGCATGGCCGACAGGATCTTGTCGCCATAGGTGCCCTGCTGCTGGCGCGAGCGGAAGCGGGCGAACAGCGCACTGGACAGCACCGGCACCGGCACCGCCTGTTCGACGGCGGCGTCGATGGTCCAGCGGCCTTCGCCACTGTCGGACACCGAGCCACTGAACTGCGCCAGCTGCGGGTCGGCCACCAGCGCATCGGCAGTGAGGTCGAGCAACCAGGAGGTGACCACGCTGCCACGGCGCCAGACTTCGGCGATCTCGGCCACGTTCAGGTCAAAGCGCTGGTCTTCCGGCAGCTCGGTGCCGCCTTTGCTGCGCAACAGGTCGAAGCCTTCGGCATAGGCCTGCATCAGG
The DNA here is from genome assembly GCF_050280885.1 of Pseudomonas sp. NPDC086566. Lineage (NCBI taxonomy): Bacteria > Pseudomonadati > Pseudomonadota > Gammaproteobacteria > Pseudomonadales > Pseudomonadaceae > Pseudomonas > Pseudomonas sp. NPDC086566. Next base: position 123,915 of record NZ_JBNNWD010000001.1, on the reverse strand, counting down.
CCGTACTCGATACCGTTGTGCACCATCTTCACATAGTGCCCTGCGCCAGGCGGGCCGGCATGGATATAGCCGTGCTCGGCACGTTGGTGCTCACCGCTGCGGCCGTGAGTACGTGGAATGTCGCCGACGCCCGGTGCCAGTGCCTTGAACAGCGGTTCAAGGCGCTCGAACACCGCCTTCTCGCCACCGATCATCATGCAGTAACCGCGGTCCAGGCCCCACACGCCGCCGGAGGTGCCGACATCCAGGTAATGCAGCCCGCGCTTGCCCAGTTCGGCCGCTCGGCGCATGTCGTCCTTATAGAACGTGTTGCCACCGTCGATGATGGCATCGCCCGGTTCCAGCAGCTCGGCCAGCTGGGCGATGGTCTGCTCGGTAGGTTCGCCGGCTGGCAGCATCACCCATACCGCCCGTGGCGCCTTGAGCTTCTGCACCAGGGCGCCAAGGTCGTGGGCACCTTGGGCGCCTTCGCCTTCCAGCCCGACCACGGCTTCACGGTTACGGTCATGCACCACGGTGCGGTGGCCGGCGCGCATCAGCCGCCTTGCGATATTGCCGCCCATGCGGCCCAGCCCGACGATTCCCAATTGCATGAGCCGATGCTCCCCTTACGAAATAAATGACAACCACAGTTCAACTTTTCAGATTAGTCCAGCACGGCGCCTGAGGGTTCAGCGACGAACGGCGTGACAACGTTAAACAAAAAAGTTCCCTTAGGCAGAGAAAGAATTCAGAATGCGCGCCGCGTGAAGCGACTACGCTTTAACTGTCACCAGCCAAAACCGCGAGGTGTGCCATGGGTACCTTGATGCCTGCTACTCCAACCCAGACCCTCTATGTCTCCATGCGCCGCGATGAGCTGCGCAAGTTGAAGGACGAACGTGACCAGCTGCGCCAGCAGGTCGCTCAATTGCACATGCTGCTGGAACAGGCGCGTAGCGACGACAGCAAAACCGTCGGCTTCTGACTCATCCCCTCCCCTGGTGGGAGCTTCGCGCTCCCACAGTGCTGTAGCCCCGCCCCATTCTGGTGCACGACACGTCGATCAGTCACCTGATGGCGCACGCGTGAGTCAGCCCTGCCCCACCCTCGAACAGCCCTGTCCATATCCGGTCACACACGCCAACGTTTGCGTCTATTGCGCTCATAACGGAAGTGACCAGTGGGTCACCTTTTTATCTCCCGCTCTCCTACACTCAGGTTTCGGCCCGCCATTTGCTCAGAGGAAGAGCGACGTAAAAAAGTCGAACTTTTGGAAATGGTGGCGGGTCAGCAACTAAGTAGGCCAGACGCAAAGGACTTCCTTCGCACGGCCCGCCTACCCCAACCAGTCCAAGCGCTTTCGGCCGGAATGCTGATCGCGTTGTGCCTGCACGCACGACTTCGGGGCATGGATAGCATCACGCAATTGCCGAATCAGAGAGAACCCGCACGAGATAACACCAAGGGTGCCAGCACCCTGCCAACACTTAGGGACGGAGAGAAGTATGATCAGTGCCGCTGTCGAGCCTCACGTAGAGTCATTCAAACCGGACAACCGCGAGCCGCTTACCCCGGATTTCGCCAAGACAGGCACGGCACCCGGCGCCCAGCGCCAGCACAACCCCAACAAGCGCAAGATCCTGTTCGTCACCTCGGAAATCGCCGACCTGGTCAAGACCGGCGGCCTCGGCGACGTTTCTGCGGCACTGCCACGCGCCCTGGCGCACCTGCATGATGTCCGGGTGTTGATCCCGGGTTACCCGCAGGTGGTGGAAAGCGACAATCCGATCCACATCGTCGGTGAGCTCGGCGGCCACGCTGCCCTGCCCCCTTGCAAGATCGGCCGCATGGACATGGCCGACGGCTTGGTCATCTATGTGCTGATCTGCCCCGAGCTGTACCAGCGCGACGGCACCCCTTACGGCGCCAACAATGGTCGCGACTGGCCGGACAACCACATCCGTTTCGCCCGTCTGGGCCTGGCCGCAGCGGAGATCGCCGCCGGCGAAGGCATGATTCACTGGAAGCCCGAAGTGGTGCATGCCCATGACTGGCCCGCTGGCCTGGCGCCGGCCTACATGCACTGGCGCGGGCTGAGCACACCGACCCTGTTCACCATTCACAACCTGGCCTACCAGGGTGTCTACAGCCGCGGCTGCAGCCCGGAGCTGGCGATACCCGACCATGCCATGCAGCAGGAAGGCATGGAGTTTTACGGCAAGCTGTCGTTCCTCAAGGCCGGCCTTGCCTACTCCAGCCACATCACCACGGTCAGCGCTACCTACGCCCAAGAGATCACCACCCCGGAATTCGGCTGTGGGCTCGATGGCTTCCTGGCCAGCAAGGCCCAGCAAGGCCTGCTCGGCGGCATCCCCAATGGCATCGACGAAAGCTGGGATTCGGCTACCGACAAGCATCTGGAGCACAACTTCAGCATCAACGACTGGGAAGGCAAGGCACGTAACGCCGACGCCGTGCGCAAGCTGTTCGGGCTGCAACCATCCGAAGGGCCGCTGTTTGCCGTGGTTTCGCGGCTGGTCTACCAGAAAGGCCTGGACCTGACCTTGGGCGTTGCGGACTACATCGTCGAGCAAGGCGGGCAGATCGCGATCATCGGCCGCGGTGAGCCGGAAGAGGAACAGGCCATGCGCGAGCTGGCCCTGCGTCACCCTGGCCGTATCGGGGTACGCATCGGTTTCAACGAAACCGACGCCCGGCGTATGTTCGCCGGCAGCGACTTCCTGCTGATGCCTTCGCGATACGAGCCTTGCGGCCTGAGCCAGATGTACGCCCAGCGCTTCGGTTCGCTGCCGGTGGCACGCAACACCGGCGGCCTGGCCGACACCATCGAGAACGGCGTTACCGGCTTCCTGTTCGATGAATCGACCGTCGAGAGCTACCGCGAAGCGCTGAGCCGTGCCTTCTACACCTACGGCAAGAAGGACCTGCTCAATGCCATGCGCTGCCTGTCGATGACCCAGCCGTTCAACTGGTGCCAGGCGGTGGAACCCTACGCGCGCCTCTATGAGGACCTGGTCAAGCAGGCCCACCTGAGCCACTACTGAGCGGGGTTAGAAGATGCACAGGCATGGCGCACACCTCATGGACGCCACGTCGGCGCGCTTCGCCCTGTGGGCGCCCGATGCGCGCAACGTGAGCTTGGAACTGGAACAGCAGCCCGCGATCGAGCTGCTGCCCGAAGACGGCGGCTGGTACACCGGGGTCGCCCCGTGCCGGGCCGGTGACCGTTATCACTATCGCATCGACGGCGAACTGCAAGTGCCTGACCCGGCGTCGCGCTACCAACCCGAAGGGGTGCACGGGCCGAGCCAGGTCGTGGATGTCGGCGCCTTCGACTGGCAGCACCCGTGGCAGGGCCGGCCCTGGCACGAGGCGGTGATCCAGGAACTGCACGTCGGCGTGCTCGAGGGCTACCAGGGGGTCGCCCGGCAGCTGCCGAGGCTGGCCGAGCTGGGCATCAGCGCCATCGAGCTGATGCCGCTGGGCCAGTTCCCCGGTGAACGTAACTGGGGCTACGACGGTGTACTGCCCTATGCACCGCAGCACAGCTATGGCAGCCCGGAACAACTGTGCGCGCTGGTAGATCAGGCCCATGGCCACGGGCTGATGGTGATGATCGACGTGGTCTACAACCACTTCGGCCCGGACGGCAACTACCTGCACCAGTACGCCAGCCCGTTCTTCAGGGAAGACCGCCAGACACCCTGGGGCGCCGCCATCGATTTCCGCCGCCCAGAGGTGCGCGAGTACTTCATCCAGAACGCCCTGATGTGGCTGTGCGACTACCGCTGCGATGGCCTGCGCCTGGATGCGGTGCACGCCATCGACCAGCCCGACTTCCTGGTCGAACTGGCGCAACGGGTGCGCGCGGCGGTGGAACCGGGCCGGCATGTGTGGCTGGTGCTGGAGAACGAGCACAACCAGGCCTCGCTGCTGCAACAGGGTTTCGATGCCCAGTGGAACGACGATGGCCATAATGCCTTGCACGTCCTGTTGACCGGGGAAACCGAAGGCTACTACGCCGATTACCAGGAAAAACCCATCGAAAAACTGGCCCGCTGCCTGTCCGAAGGCTTCGTGTTCCAGGGCCAGGCCAACCGCCACGGCACGCCCCGCGGCGAACCCAGCGGGCACCTTGAACCCACTTCGTTCGTGTTGTTCCTGCAAAACCACGATCAGATCGGCAATCGCGCCCTTGGCGAACGCCTGACTCGCCTGTGCTCGCCAGCGGCGTTGCGTGCGGCCACTGGCCTGCTGCTGCTGGCGCCGATGATCCCGCTGCTGTTCATGGGCGATGAAGAGGGCAGCTGCCGACCGTTCCTGTTCTTTACCGACTTCCACGACGAACTGGCCGATGCCGTGCGCGAGGGCCGGCGCGGCGAGTTCGCCCACTTCAAGGCGTTCGCCGACCCCGAGCAACGCGAACACATACCCGACCCCAACGCCGAGCAGACCTTCGAGGCATCGCGGCCGCAAAACAAGCAGGTGATCGCTGGCTGGCACGGCCTGTATCAGCAACTGCTCGATGTGCGCCAGCGCCATGTCATCCCGCACCTGCCCGGCACCCGTGCACTGGGCGCCGTGGTGCTGGGCGACCAGGCCCTGACCGCACGCTGGCGCCTGGGCGATGGCCGTATCCTGCGCATCGACCTGAACCTGGCCGCGACGCCGCAGGTCGTTGAACTGCCTACCGCACAATGGCGCCTGTTCGACAGCAGCGACACCCGCCACCCCGATACCGCGCTTTCCGCCTACAGCTGCGTGGTCAGCCTGCTTCCACCTGGCCAGGAGCACCCATGAGCGAAACCGCCCTGCACCGACTGGCCGCCCGCGTAGGGCTGGCCCGCGACTGGATCGACGCCAACAACCGGCCACAACAGGTCAGCGACGAGGTCCTGCGCAAGGTCCTCGACGGCCTGGGCCACCCCGCTGGCGATGAGGCTGCCATCCAGGCCAGCCTGCGCGCCGTGGAAGCCGCCGAAGATGCCGAGCACTTGCCCCCCCTGATCACCGCCGAGCTTGACCAACCGCTGCCACTGGGGCGCTACTTCCCGCCAGGCAGCGCCGTGCGCTGTACTCTGGAAAGCAACCGCCTGCAGTACCTGACCCTCGATGCCCAGGGCAACCTGCCCGGCGGCCTGCCAGTCGGTTATCACCTGCTGCAGATCAACGACCGCAGCTTCACCATTGCCGTGGCACCGCCGCGTTGCTGGAGCCTGGTTGACGCCGTCGACGAACCACCGCCGCGCTGCTGGGGCCTGGCCGTGCAGCTTTACAGCCTGCGCCGCCCAGGCGACGGCGGATATGGCGATTGCCTGGCCCTGGAGCAGCTGGCACGCAGTGCCGCCGAACGCGGCGCCGACGCCCTGGCGATCAGCCCCATCCATGCCCTGTCAGCCATCGACCAGCAACACTACAGCCCCTACTCGCCGTCCAGCCGCCTGCTGCTCAATACCTTGTACGCCAGCCCCGCCGCGCTGCTGGGCGAACGCGCCGTGCGCATGGCGATCGAAGCCTGCGGCCTGGAACAGGTGCTCGAAGACCTGGAACAACGCCCGCTGGTGGACTGGCCCCGCGCCGCCGACGCCCGCCTGCGGCTACTCGAAGCGCTTTACCTGGATTTCAGCCAGGCCGACCACCCGCTGCGCAAAGACTTCGACAGCTTCCGTGAGGCCCGTGGTCAGGCCCTGGAGCACCACTGCCGCTTCGAAGTGCTGCAGGCGCATGCCGTCGAGCATGGCCTGGGCGCCGACTGGCGCAACTGGCCCAGCGCCTGGCACGACCCGTACCACCCGGAAGTCGAAGCCTTTGCCAACGCGTATCCGGCCAGGATCGAATTCCACGCGTTCTGTCAGTGGTTGACCGAACGCAGCCTGCAACGCGCCCAGCACGCCGCACGCAGCAATGGCATGGCCATCGGCCTGATCGCCGACCTGGCCGTCGGTGCCGATGGCGCCGGCAGCCAGGCCTGGAGCCGCCAGGACGAGCTGCTGGCCAACCTCAAGGTCGGCGCGCCGCCCGATATTCTCAACCGCTCGGGCCAGGACTGGGGCATTTGCGCCTTTTCTCCCGAAGGCCTCAAGCGTAATGGCTACCGTGCCTTCATCGAGATGCTGCGCGCCAACCTGGCCCATGCCGGCGGCCTGCGCATCGACCATGTGATGGGGCTGCGCCGGCTGTGGCTGATCCCGCGTGGCTGCAAGCCCGACCAGGGCGCCTACCTCGACTACCCGGTGCAGGACCTGCTGCGCCTGCTGGCTCTGGAGTCGGTACGCCACCAGGCGATCATCCTGGGTGAAGACCTCGGCACCGTGCCCGAGGGCCTGCGCGAGCAGCTGGCGGCCAAGGCCATACTGGGCATGCGCGTGCTGCCGTTCGAACAGACCCAGCCCGGCCAATTCAAACCGATCCTCGACTGGCCGGACGATGCCCTGGCCACCACCGGCACCCATGACCTGGCGCCATTGGCCGGCTGGCTGCAAAGCCGCGACATCGACTGGAGCCAGCGCCTGGACCTGATCGACGCCGCTACCGAGCTGCACTGGCGCCACGATCGGCAAAAGGAACGCGAAGGCCTGCGCCGCACGCTGGAAGCCAACTACGGCCCGCTAGCGGACAACGACGCGCTGATCGATGCCGCCATCCGCTACGTCGGCCACACCCGCGCCCCGTTGGTGCTGGTCCCACTGGAAGACCTGCTGGGCAGCGACGAGCAGCCCAACCTGCCTGGCACCACCAGCGGCCACCCCAACTGGCGCCGGCGCTTCGCCGCACCGGTGCACGAACTACTCGATGACGAAGACGCCGCACGGCGCCTTGAACTGCTGGCCCAGGCCCGCGAACAAGCCTGGGAGCGTGACCGATGAAACCACTGACCGCGACGCTACGCCTGCAATTTCACAGCGACTTCAGCCTCGATGACGCGGTGCCACTGGTGCCGTACTTCGCCCGGCTGGGCATCAGCCACCTGTACGCCTCGCCGATCCTCAAAGCCCGCGCTGGCTCGCGCCACGGTTACGACGTGGTCGACCCGACCTGCGTCAACCCCGAGCTGGGCGGCGAGGCTGCGTTGCAACGGCTGGTGGCTGCGCTGCGCCAGCATGGCATGGGGCTGATCCTCGATACCGTGTCCAACCACATGGCCGTGGGCGGCGCCGACAACCCGTGGTGGCAGAGCCTGCTGGCCTGGGGCCGGCGCAGCCCCTACGCGGAGTTCTTCGACATCCAGTGGCACTCCAGCGACCCGCTGCTGGCCGGGCAGCTGCTGCTGCCGTTCCTCGGCAGCGACTACGGCGTGGCGCTGAAGAACGGCGACATCCCGCTGCAATTCGACGAGCAATCGGGCGTACTGCAGATCGCCCACTATCAGCATCGCTTCCCGATCTGCCCGCTGGACTATGGCTGGATCCTCGCACAGAGCCCCGAGCCGGCACTCAAGGCCCTGGCGGAGCATTTCACGGCCTTGCGCGAATCCCCCGATCCACTGGCGAACGCATTGCCACTGCACGCCGAACTGGCGCGCCTGGTGGGTGAAGGCGCGGACCTGGAGTCGGCATTGATTGCCTTCGACAGCCGCAGCGAAAGCGGCTTCAAGCGCCTGCACCTGCTGCTCGAACGCCAGACCTACCGCCTCGCCAGCTGGCGCACCGCCGCCGATGACATCAACTGGCGGCGCTTCTTCGACATCAACGAACTGGGCGGCCTGCGGGTGGAGCGTAGCGCGGTGTTCGAAGCCACCCACGCCAAGCTGTTCGAACTGATCGAGCGCGGCTTGGTGGACGGCCTGCGCATCGACCATATCGACGGCCTGGCCGACCCGCGCGGCTATTGCCGCAAGCTGCGCCGTCGGGTCGACAGCCTGCTCGCCAGGCGCCCCCTGCAGGCTGCGCTGGAGCACTTCCCGATCTACGTGGAAAAGATTCTCGGCACCGACGAACACCTGCACCGCGACTGGCTGACCGACGGCACCACCGGCTACGAGTTCATGAACCAGGTCTCGCTGTTGCAACACGACCCGGCCGGTGAAGCGCCGCTGACCGAATTGTGGGCGGCGGTCAGCGAGCGCCCCGCGTTCCCCGAGGAGGTACGCCTGGCGCGTCATCTGGTGCTCAATGCCAGCCTCGCCGGCGATTGCGAATCCGTCGCCCAGGCGTTGTTGCAGGTCGCCCGTGACGACCTGATGACCCGCGACCTGACCCTTGGCGCGATTCGCCGCGCACTGCAAGCGCTGGTTGCGCATTACCCGGTGTATCGCACCTACTTCAATGCCTGCGGGCGCCCGGCCGAGGATGAACGCTTCTTCCAGCAGGCCCTGGCCAATGCCCGCCAGGACCTTGGCGAGGCCGACTGGCCGTTGCTCGACCAGCTCGAGCAGTGGCTCGGTGGCCAGCCCTGGCGCCAGCTGCCACCGGGCCGGCCACGCAAGCACCTGCGCCATGCCTGCGTGCGCTTCCAGCAGCTCACCGCACCCAGTGCCGCCAAGGCTGTGGAAGACACCGCCTTCTACCGCTCGGCACGGCTGCTGTCGCGCAACGATGTCGGCTTCGAGGCCGAGCGCTTTAGCGCGGTCGCCGAGCATTTCCACAACGAGGCTCAGCGGCGCCTGCGTGACTTCCCCGACAACTTGCTGGCCACCGCCACCCACGACCACAAGCGCGGCGAGGACAGCCGTGCTCGCCTGGCCGTGCTGAGCGAGCGTGGGCCCTGGTTCGCCAGCCGCGTGGAACACTGGCGCGAGCTGGCCGCGCCGCTGCGTGAGCAACTGGATGACGGCGTGGCCCCCAGCCCCGGCGACGAGCTGTTGCTGTGGCAGACGCTGCTGGGCAGTTGGCCACTCGCGCTCGACCTGCACGACGACAACGCACTGCGCCAGTACGCCGAACGTATCCGCCAATGGCAGCAGAAGGCCCTGCGCGAAGCCAAGCTGCGCAGCAGCTGGAGCGCGCCCAACGAGGCCTATGAGGCGGCCTGCGCCGCTTATGTCGACGGCTTGCTGCTGGGTCGGGAAAACCAGCAGTTGCGCCAGTCGCTGGCCGATGCCGCACACCTGATCGCCTGCCCCGGCGCGCTCAACAGTCTGGTGCAGAGCCTGCTGCGCATGACCGTGCCGGGCGTGCCCGACTTGTACCAGGGCAATGAATACTGGGATTTCAGCCTAGTCGACCCGGATAACCGCCGCGCCGTGGACTACGCTTGCAGGCGTCGCACCCTGGACGATGACAGCGGGCCCGGTGAGCTGCTGGCGCACTGGCGTGACGGCCGCATCAAGCAGGCCCTGATCGCCCGCGTGCTGGACTGCCGCCAGGCCCACGCCGAGCTGTTCCGACGCGGGGCCTACCTGCCGCTGCAGGTGCAGGGCCGGCATGCCGATCAGGTCATTGCCTTTGCCCGCCTGGGTGAAGGCCAACGCGCCATCGTCGTCGCCCCGCGCCTGGCCTGTGGCCTGCTCGGTGGCGCCGCTACACCGTTGATCCCGGCACAGAACTGGGACGATACCCGGGTGATCCTGCCGTTTGCCTTGTCGCCTGCCACTTGGACTGGACTTTTCGGCGGCGCCGCTGTCAGCCCTACAAGGGAGCTGATGTTGAGCGCGGTCTTGGCGGAATTCCCAGTCAACCTGTTGATTGAACATGCATAGCATTCAGGAGTGTCGTGATGAGTGTCGAAGAAAAACGAGTACGCGAATTCGCTTACCAGATCTGGGAATCGGAGGGTAAGCCGGAGGGTCAGGAGGAACGCCACTGGGACATGGCACGCAAGCTTGCCGAGGCCGAAGCGCTGGCCCCCAAGGCGGCACCGCGCAAGCGGGCGCCGGCCAAGCCCAAGTTAGCGGCTGAGCCGAAGGCGGCGGCGTTGCCTGGGGCCAGCAAACCGGTGGCTGCCAAGAAGCCTCGGGCGGCGAAAAAGCCGACTGCTGGTTAAGCCTGTGCCGGCCCTTTCGCGGCTAAAGCCGCTCCCACAGGTTCTCCACTGCCTTTGAGGGCAATGCAATTGCTGTGGGAGCGGCTTTAGCCGCGAAGAGGCCGCTGATCCCCGCATTACTCCCTCCATTACGGCCAATCGAGGATTGCCATGAGCCCGCGCACCCCAAAGAAAACCCGCTCCGTCGCCCCAACCCGCATCCGCGAAGGCCAGCCTTTCCCCCTCGGCGCGACCTGGGACGGCCTGGGGGTCAATTTCGCCCTGTTTTCGGCCAATGCCACCAAGGTCGAGCTGTGCCTGTTCGACTCCACCGGCGAGCAGGAACTCGAGCGCATCGAGCTGCCCGAGTACACCGACGAGATCTACCATGGCTACTTGCCTGATGCGCATCCCGGACTGGTCTACGGTTATCGCGTTTACGGCCCCTACGAGCCGGAAAACGGCCACCGCTTCAACCCGAACAAATTGTTGATCGACCCCTATGCCAAGCAATTGGTCGGCAGCCTGAAATGGTCCGAGGCGCTGTTCGGCTACACCATTGGCCACCCTGATGGCGACCTGTCGTTCGACGAACGCGACAGCGCGCCGTTCGTGCCCAAGTGCAAAGTCATCGACCCGGCCTTCACCTGGGGCCGCGACCAGCGTGTGCAGGTCCCTTGGGAGCGCACGATCATCTATGAAGCCCACACCCGCGGCATCAGCATGCGTCACCCTGCCGTGCCGGAAGAACTGCGTGGCACCTTCGCCGGCCTTGCCAACGACGAACTGCTCAAGCACATCAAGGACCTGGGCGTGTCGAGCATCGAGCTGCTGCCGATCCATGCCTTCGTCAACGACCAGCATCTGCTCGACAAGGGGCTGAACAACTATTGGGGCTACAACAGCATCGCCTTCTTCGCACCCCACCCGCGCTACCTGGCCAGCGGCAAGATTGCCGAATTCAAGGAGATGGTCGCGCACCTGCATGACGCAGGCCTGGAGGTGATCCTCGACGTGGTCTACAACCACACCGCCGAGGGCAACGAACGCGGCCCGACCCTGTCGATGCGTGGCATCGACAACGCCTCTTACTACCGCCTGATGCCCGACGACAAGCGCTACTACATCAACGATTCCGGTACCGGCAACACCCTCGACCTCAGCCACCCGTGCGTACTGCAGCTGGTCACCGACTCGCTGCGCTACTGGGCGGGCGAAATGCATGTCGACGGCTTCCGCTTCGACCTGGCGACCATCCTGGGCCGTTATCACGACGGCTACAGCGAGCGCCACGGCTTCCTGGTCGCCTGCCGCCAGGACCCGATGCTCAGCCAGGTCAAGCTGATCGCCGAACCCTGGGACTGCGGCCCAGGTGGCTATCAGGTCGGCAATTTCGCGCCGGGCTGGGCCGAGTGGAACGACCGCTTCCGTGACACGGCACGGGCCTTCTGGAAGGGCGACGAAGGCCAGCTGGCCGATTTCGCCGCACGTATCACCGCTTCGGGGGACCTGTTCAACAACCGCGGGCGCCGGCCATATTCCTCGGTCAACTTCATCACCGCCCACGATGGCTTCACCCTGCGCGACCTGGTGTCGTACAACGGCAAACACAACGAAGACAACGACGAGAACAACCAGGACGGCACCGACAACAACCTGTCGTGGAACTGTGGTGCCGAAGGCCCGACCGACGACCCTGGAATCAACGCCCTGCGCATGCGCCAGATGCGCAACTTCTTTGCCACGCTGCTGCTGGCACAGGGTACGCCGATGATCGTCGCCGGCGATGAATTCAGCCGCACCCAGCATGGCAACAACAACGCCTATTGCCAGGACAGCGAGATCGGCTGGGTCAACTGGGACCTGGATGACGAAGGCAAGGAACTGCTGGCCTTCGTCAAGCGCCTGACCCGCCTGCGCCTGGCCTACCCGGTGCTGCGCCGCTCGCGCTTCCTGGTCGGTGATTACAACGAGGCGATCGGGGTCAAGGACGTGACCTGGCTGGCGCCCGACGGCAACGAGATGAGCGTGGAGCAGTGGGAAGACCCGCACGGGCGTTGCCTGGGCATGCTGATCGATGGCCGCGCCCAGGTCAGTGGTATCGCCCGGCCGGGGTCGGAGGCGACCATGCTGCTGATCTTCAACGCACACCATGACGTGGTGCCGTTCCAGCTGCCAAGCGTGCCGGAAGGTGATTACTGGAGCTGCCTGATCGATACCGACCGGCCGGAGATGCGCAAGCCGCAGCATCTGCAGTTCGACAGTACCTTTGAGGTCAAGGGGCGGTCGTTGTTGCTGTTGGCATTGCAGCGCGAGGAAGAGTGAGCCGCAAGAGGCTCACCCTGTTTTATCTGTATCTGTAGCATTGAGGAGCCACCGTGAACCTCGAAGCCGGCAGCCCAGGTTTCGCCAGCACCCGTCAGGCCCCCGCCGTGCATCGCCTGCGGGTGCTGACGGTGAACACCCACAAGGGCTTCACCGCCTTCAACCGGCGTTTCATCCTGCCTGAGCTGCGCGAGGCGGTGCGCAGCACTCAGGCCGACATCGTGTTCCTCCAGGAGGTACTCGGCAGCCACGACCGCCATGCCGCGCGCTACCCTGGCTGGCCGCAGACCTCGCAGTACGAATTCCTTGCCGACAGTATGTGGAGCGACTTCGCTTACGGCCGCAACGCGGTCTACCCCGATGGCCACCATGGCAATGCGCTGCTGTCCAAGTACCCGATCATCGAACACCGCAACCTCGACGTGTCGATCACCGGCCCCGAACGGCGCGGCCTGCTGCACTGCATCCTCGACGTCCCCGGCCAGCACAACGTGCACGCCATTTGCGTGCACCTGTCATTGCTGGAAAACCATCGACAGAAGCAGCTCAAGCTGCTGCGTCAGTTGCTTGATTCCTTGCCTGCCGAGGAGCCGGTGATCATTGCCGGCGATTTCAACGACTGGAAGTCCCATGGCAACCGCACCCTTGGCCTGCAGCGCGATCTGCACGAGGCCTTCGAACGCCATCATGGCCACCTCGCCCGCACCTACCCGGCGCGCCTGCCCCTGCTGCGCCTGGACCGCATCTACCTGCGCAACGCCGACAGCCATGCGCCGCAGATACTGGGGCACAAACCTTGGACGCACCTTTCCGATCATCTGCCACTGGCCGTGGAGGTCAGGCTGTAACAATGATTCGGCATAGCCAATGCCGCAGAAATAGCGATCATCGCTATACAAGGTAATTTCATCATAAGAATCAATGAGTTACTCACGATTACAGGACTTCGACAGACCTTTCACGCTTTCTTGACGCAAGCGCCTGTCTCTCCTTAGCTGAACACTATCACTAGATGTAAGAACTCGCGCCGGGCTTCTAGCTCGCGCCTTTGTGCGCGCTCGTGAACGCTGGCGTGCTGGTTTGGGTCGCCCTCTGTTTTTGTCGTACAGCTCGTGACAACAGGCCAGGTCCTTGGGCTTTAACCAAAAAAACAGAGGAGATCCGCCATGAAAAGAACCTCGAACCCCTTGCGCTTCGAACCTATTTTCTATGCGGTTTCCACGTCGATGCTTCTGGCAACCCCAGTGGAAACTTTCGCGTTCGAACTGCAGGAAGATCCAATCTCGCCCAGCTACCTGCAGCACGCGACAGTGCCGACGTTGTCGCTAGACCCGGTCACTGCCAGCGGCCTTAACATGGGGACGCTGAACGCCTTCAGCGAGAAAATGAGCGAACGCCACAATCTGCCTGCCCCCGAACGGGCAGGCGGCCAATGGGCACAGTTCTTCCCTGGCACCATGCCCCAGCCTGGGGCGCGGGCGCCAGAGCAGCTGGAAGCGCCCAGCCAGCAACTGATGATCGGCCCGGACCTGTTCGTGCGTGAAACCGCCGATGGCAATGTCCACCGTGCGGGGATTTTCGTCGGCCATAACAACCTGCAAAGCAGCTTCAACGGCGTACGGCCGCTGCTGGGCGACAAACAGCGCAACGCCGTCAACCTCAGTGGCGAAAGCCTGGGGGTGTTCTGGAGCATGACCCATGAGCGAGGCTGGCACCTGGATGCCGTGGCCATGGGCTCGCGCATCGAGGTGATGGGCCGCGGCGACAGTGGCCAACGCCTGAATGACAGCGGCCATGCAATGACGTTTTCGGTCGAAGGCGGTTACCCGATCGGCCTGGGTGGCGGCTGGGTGATCGAGCCCCAGGCGCAATTGATCAACCAGCAGTTCTTCCCGGGTAACCAGGTGCAGGCGGAGACCTTGCAGGCCTTCGATAGCCAGCCGAGCTGGAGTGGCCGGGTCGGTGCCAAGCTGTCCGGGCGCTACGAAGTGAAAGGCATGCCGATCGAGCCCTATGTGCGGACCAACGTCTGGTACGACTTCAACGACGCCAGCGAGGTGAAGCTCGACCAGGTCGACAAGATCTCCAGCTCGCGATACTCGACGACGGTGGAACTGGGCTTGGGCCTGGTGGCACGGGTGACACCCAAGGTAGCGCTGTTCGTCAGTGCCGACTACAGCAGTGATGTGGATGGCAACGACCTCAATGGGCTGATAGGCAGCCTTGGGGTGCGGATGCGGTGGTAGGCAGGTCTGGCCTCTTCGCGGGTGAACCCGCGAAGAGGCCAGCATAGGCAATAAATCAGGCCGGTTTCATCACCAGAACGCCAAGCGGCGGCAGGTTCAGCGCCAATGACAATGGCTGCCCATGGCTGGCCACCTGATCACTCGCCACCGCCCCCAGGTTGCCCACGTTCGACCCGGCATACAGCTCGGCATCGCTGTTCAGCAACTCCTGCCAACGCTCGCCAAACGGCACACCGATCCGGTAGCCCTCGCGCGGCACCGGGGTGAAGTTGGCCACCACCAGCAATGGCTCTCCCTGGCTGCTCCAGCGCAGCCAGGCGTACACGCTGTTGTGCGCGTCATCGCCGATCAGCCATTGGAACCCCTGGGGCTGGCAGTCCTGTTCGTGCAGCGCCGGCAGCTCGCGATACAGGCGGTTGAGGTCGCCCACCAGGCGCTGTACGCCCTGGTGCTCGGGATACTGCAGCAGGTACCAGTCCAGCTGGTGGTCATGGTTCCACTCGCGCCACTGGCCAAACTCGCAGCCCATGAACAGCAGCTTCTTGCCCGGGTGGGTCCACATGAAGGTCAGGTAGGCGCGCAGGTTGGCGAACTTCTGCCAGCGGTCGCCGGGCATCTTGTCGATCAACGAGTGCTTGCCATGCACTACCTCGTCGTGCGAGATCGGCAGGATGAAGTGCTCGGAATAGGCATAGATCAGACCGAAGCTCATCTCATTGTGGTGATAGGTGCGGTGCACCGGATCGTTCTGGATGTAGTGCAGGGTGTCGTGCATCCAGCCCATGTTCCACTTGTAGGCGAAGCCCAGGCCGCCCTGTTCGGTCGGTTGGCTCACGCCCGGCCAGGCGGTGGACTCCTCGGCGATGATCAGTGCGCCCGGTGCCTCGTGGGCGGCAATACCGTTGAGGTGGCGGATGAAATCGATGGCTTCGAGGTTTTCGCGCCCACCGTGACGGTTGGGCACCCATTCGCCGGGCTTGCGCGAGTAGTCGCGGTAGAGCATCGAGGCCACCGCATCGACGCGCAAACCGTCGATGTGGAAGTGTTTGAGCCAGTGCAGGGCCGACGCCATCATGAAACCACGCACCTCGTTGCGGCCGAGGTTGTAGATCAACGTGTTCCAGTCCTGGTGGTAGCCTTCGAGCGGGTTGTCGTACTCGTACAGTGCCGTGCCGTCGAAGCGGGCCAGGCCGTGTTCGTCGGTGGGAAAATGCGCCGGTACCCAGTCGAGGATCACGCCAATGCCACCCTGATGGCAGGCATCGATGAAGGCCGCGAAGTCCTCAGGGCTGCCGTAGCGCGAGGTCGGCGCAAACATCGACAGCGGCTGGTAACCCCACGACCCCCCGAACGGGTGCTCCATGATCGGCAACAGCTCGATATGAGTGAACCCCAGTTGCTGCACGTAAGGCACCAGGCGTTCGGCCAGCTCACGCCAGTTGTAGTAGCGCGACACCTCACCCAGCTCGTCAAGCTCGCATTGCCAGGAGCCGGGGTGCAGCTCGTAGATCGACAACGGGGCGCTGTAGGCGTGGCGCTGGGCGCGGTGCTGCATCCAGTCGTGGTCATGCCAGGTGTGGCTCAGCTCGGCGGCGACCTTGGACGCGGTGCTCGGCGGCAGCTCGGTGGCGCGGGCCAGCGGGTCAGCTTTCAGCGGCAGTATGCCGTCCTTGCCGAGCACTTCGAACTTGTAGGTTTCGCCCACACCCAGGCGCGGCACGAACAGCTCCCACACGCCAGCACTGTGGCGCAGGCGCATGGGGTGGCGGCGGCCGTCCCAGTTGTTGAAGTCGCCGACCACCGACACTCGCCGCGCATTCGGTGCCCACACCGAGAAGCACACGCCATCGACACCCTCCACCTGAGTCGGCTGAGCGCCAAAGCGCCCGGACAGGTCGCGGTGGTTGCCTTCGGCAAACAGGTACAGGTCCATGTCGCCAAGTTGCGGGCCGAAGCTGTAGGGGTCTTCGGTCACCTGCTCGCCACCGGCCCAGCCGATTTGCAGCAGATACGGGTGTGCCTCATCGAGGTGCGCAGTGAACAGGCCAGGCAGGCTGCCCTGCACCATGTCGGCAAGGATGCGCCCGTCATGGCGCGCCAGCACCCGCGCGCTCAGGGCATTGGGCAGGAAGGCGCGGACGGTCACGCCGCCCTGCCCGTCGCCGTGGGGGCCCAGCACTGCAAATGGATCGGCGTGCTCGGCGCGGGCCAGGGCATCCAGGTCCCGTTGCCGAAGGCCGCCGTTTTCACGCGTGGTTGCGTTCATCTATGACTCTCCCCAGGTACTGATCAGTCCATGCAGGCCATGCAAAGGCACGGCCAGCCAACTTGGACGGTTTTCGGCTTCGTATGTGATTTCGTAGGCGGCTTTTTCCAGGCAGAACAACTCCAGTGCGGCGCGCTCGCCCTCGGCATGTTGCCAGGCGTGGGGCATGGCGGCGGTGGCCAGGCCGTAGGCTTCGACAAAGGCATGCCGCGACTGGTGCAGGTACTGCCGGGCAACCCGGTGCCGGGCTTGCCGGGCCGGGTCGGAAAGGTCTACGGCAGACGCGCTGCGCAAGATCATCGCAGCAGCATAGTCGAAGGATCGCAACACGCCGCTGACATCCTTGTACGGGCTGTGTTTGGCCCGGCGTTCGTCCAGCGGACGGGCAGGTTCGCCCTCGAAATCGATCAGGTAGGCATCGCCCTGCACCACCAGCACCTGGCCCAGGTGCAGGTCGCCGTGCACGCGCATCAGCAGGCCACCCTGGGCCTGTTCGGCGAGCCTGGCGATGTGCTGGGCGAGGCCGTCACGCTGCTGTTGGAGGTCGTCGACCAGGGCCTGGCTGTCGCTGTCGAGGTGGTCGCGGTGCTGCGCCAGCAGGTCGAGGGCGTGGTCCAGCTCGGCGCTGATCTGCGCGCTCCAGCGTTGGCTGTCATCGGCGTCGCTGGCGCGTGGCTGGAAAGCCTCGTCGTTGCCCGGCGCCGCCAGCAGTTGGTGCATCTCGCCCAGGCGCTGGCCGAGCAAGGCGGCGAAGCCGGTGAGTTCGGCCAACGCGTCGGTATGCACTTCCGGGTCGGCAGTGCCGGGCTCCATCTCGTCGCGGATGGCCCGCTCCAGGGTGTTCTGGGTCCAGGCCCAGGCGTCGCCCTGGTTGCTGAGGTAGCCTTGGGCGATCATCAACAGGTGCGGCTCGCCCTGCTCATCGACGCGGCTGACCCAGGCCAGCAGCGGCGAGATGTTGGCGAAGCCGGCGGCGGTGAGATAAGCGCTCATTTCCAGCTCGGGGTGAATGCCTGGGTTGACCCGGCGAATCAGCTTGAGCACCACGCGGTCGCCAACCACCACCGAGCTGTTGGACTGCTCGGCGCTGAGGTAGCGCACCTGGCTTTCCTCGTTCAGTTCAAGCCCGGCCAGCTGAGCGGTGCAGGCGAAGCGCAACTCGCCTTGGCCATTGCCGCAGGGCAGCTGCGTGCCGTCCTGGCAGGCCCGCAGCACCGCGCGGATGAACGGTTCGAGGACGAAGGCATCGGTAATCAGGCCGACCTGGCGGCCACGGCGCACCCGCGACAGCGCCAACTGCTGTGGCAGCGCCGAGTTGATCTGCTCTTCCGGAAGCAGGCCGAACGGCAGCTGGTAGCGGGTGGCTACGCCATCACTGAGCACCTCGATCTCGCTGAGCAGCACCGGGGTAGTCGCGGTGCCGAAACGCACGCCGTAGCGCAGGCGCACCTGGTCGATCGGGCCTTCCTTGCCGGCAAACCAGCGGCGCTTGGGCAGGTATTGCGGCAGGATGGTGTCGTTGAGGGTGTCGCTGGAGGGCGATTCCAGCAGTTCTTCCATGCGTTTGCGCAGTACTAAAGTGGTCAATTCCGGCAACCCCTCGGTGGCTTGGATGTGCCAGCTGGGCATGCGGTCATGGGCAGCCAGCAGGAACCAGTAGAAGGCGTATGGCGGCAACGTCAGCAGGAACGGCAGCTGGCCAATCGGCGGGAAGGCGCTGCCACCGAGCATCTCCACCGGCACCTTGCCCGCGTACTGCGACAGTTCGAGCTCCGCCGCCTGGGCGGCGCGGGACACGTTGGCGACGCAGAGGATCACTTCGGTGTTGCCGTCAGCGTCGGTGTACTCGCGAATGTAGGCCAGGATGCGCCGGTTGCTCGGCGTCAGCGTACGCAGGCTGCCGCGGCCAAAGGCCTTCTGCTGCTTGCGCACTGCCAGCAGCCGGCGGTTCCAGTTCAACAGCGAGTGCGGGTCGTGGGCCTGGGCTTCGACGTTGACGGTCTGGTAGCCGTACAACGGGTCCATGATCGGCGGCAATACCAGGCGTTGCGGGTCGGCTCTGGAAAAGCCGCCGTTGCGGTCCGGTGACCATTGCATCGGCGTACGCACGCCGTCGCGGTCGCCGAGGTAGATATTGTCGCCCATGCCCAGTTCATCGCCGTAGTACAGCGTTGGCGTGCCTGGCATCGACAGCAACAGGCTGGTCAGCAGCTCGATGCGCCGCCGGTCACGTTGCAACAACGGCGCCAGGCGCCGACGTATACCGAGGTTGATGCGGGCGCGACGGTCCTCGGCGTAGTAGTTCCACAGGTAATCGCGCTCGCGGTCGGTGACCATTTCCAAGGTCAGCTCATCGTGGTTGCGCAGGAAGATCGCCCACTGGCAGTTGGCCGGGATGTCCGGGGTCTGGCGCAGGATATCGGTTATCGGGAAGCGGTCTTCCATGGCCAGCGCCATGTACATGCGCGGCATCAGCGGGAAGTGAAAGGCCATGTGGCATTCGTCGCCATCCCCCTCGCCGAAATACGGGCGAGTGTCTTCGGGCCACTGGTTGGCCTCGGCCAGCAGCATGCGGTCAGGGTAGTTGGCGTCGATCTCGGCGCGGATCGCCTTGAGCACCGTGTGGGTCTCGGCGAGGTTCTCGTTGTTGGTGCCGTCGCGCTCGATCAGGTACGGAATGGCGTCCAGGCGCAGGCCATCGACGCCCAGATCGAGCCAGAAGCGCATCACCCCGATCACCGACTTGAGTACCTGCGGATTATCGAAATTGAGGTCCGGCTGGTGCGAATAGAAGCGGTGCCAGAAGTACTGCCCGGCGACCGGGTCCCAGGTCCAGTTGGACTTTTCGGTGTCGAGGAAGATGATCCGCGTGCCGTCGTACTTCTGGTCGTCGTCCGACCACACGTAGAAGTCCCGCGCCTTGCTGCCGCGCTTGGCATGGCGGGCGCGCTGGAACCACGGGTGCTGGTCACTGGTGTGGTTGATGACCAGTTCGGTGATCACCCGCAGGCCGCGCTTGTGCGCCTCGGCGATGAAGCGGCGGGCGTCGGCCATGCTGCCGTAGTCAGGGTGCACCGCCTTGTATTCGGCAATGTCGTAACCGTCGTCGCGCCGCGGCGAGGGGTAGAACGGCAGCAGCCAGAGGGTGTTGACGCCGAGCTCGGCAATGTAGTCGAGCTTGCTGATCAGGCCAGCGAAATCGCCTATGCCATCGTTGTTCGAATCGAAGAACGACTTGATGTGCAGCTGGTAGATCACGGCATCCTTGTACCACAGCGGGTCATCGATGAAGGCTGCCGGGCGGGACCGCTTGGCCATGTGCGACTCCTTGCCCTATCGGGCCTTGCTGATGCGCCAGATGCCGAACGGCAGGTTCCAGGGTTCGATGCGCATCCACTGGGTCTTGCCGTACCAGGACCAGCGATGGCCGGTCATCAGGTCTTCGCCATGGGTTTCGGCATTGTCATCCAGGCCCAGTTCCCACAGCGGCAATTCGAAATGTGCCTCCTGGGCGTTGTGCGGATCGAGGCTCACCGCGACCAGGATGAAGTTGTCGCGCGCTGGCGTGCGTTTGGCGAAGTACAGGATGTTGTCGTTCCAGCAGTTGAAGAACGCCACCCCAAGGTGTGTCTGCAGTGCAGGGTTCTGGCGACGGATGCGATTGAGCTGGGCGATCTCGGCAATGATGTTGCCAGGCTGGGTGAAGTCCCGGGGGCGGATTTCGTATTTCTCCGAATCCAGGTATTCCTCCTTGCCCGGCAGCGCCGCGCTTTCGCACAGCTCGAAGCCGCTGTACATGCCCCACAGCCCCGAGCCCATGGTCGCCAGCGCCGCCCGGATGAGGAAACCGGCGCGGCCGTTATGCTGCAGGAAGTACGGGTTTATGTCCGGCGTGTTGACGAAGAAATTCGGCCGGTAGCATTGGCTCCACGGCGGCTGGTTAAGCTGTTCGAAATACTCGCGCAACTCTTGCTTGGTGTTGCGCCAGGTGAAGTAGGTATAGCTCTGGGCGTACCCGACCTTGCCCAGGCGCGCCATCATCGCGGGCTTGGTAAAGGCTTCGGCGAGGAAGATCACGTCGGGGTACTGAGCACGCACATTGGCGATCAGCCATTGCCAGAAGGGCAACGGTTTGGTGTGCGGGTTATCGACACGGAAGGTCTTCACCCCCTCCTCGACCCAGCCAATGATCACGTCACGCAGGGCCAGCCACAAGCTGGGTACCGCGTCGGGCGCATAGAAATCGACGTTGACGATGTCCTGGTATTTCTTTGGCGGGTTTTCCGCGTAGCGAATGGTGCCGTCCGGCCGCCAGCTGAACCAGCCTGGGTGCTCGGTGAGCCACGGGTGGTCCTGGGAGCACTGGATGGCAAAGTCGAGGGCGATCTCCAGGCCATGCTGGGCGGCGGCAGACACCAGGCGGCGGAAGTCGTCACGGCTGCCCAGCTGCGGATGGATCGCGTCGTGGCCGCCGTCCGGGCTGCCGATGGCATAGGGGCTGCCCGGGTCACCGGGCTCGGCCTGCAGGGCATTGTTGCGGCCTTTGCGGTGCTTGCTGCCGATGGGGTGGATCGGTGGAAAATACAGCACATCAAAGCCCATGTCGCGAATCATCGGCAGGCGCTGGTGCACGTCGTTGAAGGTACCGTGGCGCTCCGGGCTGTCGGTGATCGAACGCGGGAACAGTTCGTACCAACTGGCGAACTGCGCCGCAGGCCGGTCGACGTCCAGTGGGTATTCGATGCTGCGGGTCAGGTAGCTACGGTGCTCGGCTTCGGCCATCAGCCGCGACGCTTCGGCGCCCAGCAGCAGTGCGACCTGATCATCGGTGTGCAGCTCGGCCAATTGCCGCTGCAAGCGTTGCAGTTCGTCGCGAAGCACGCCTTCACTGAGTTCGATGCCTTTGCCAAGCATCAGCCGGCCTTCTTCGAGCTCCAGCTTGACGTCGACGCCGGCGTGGTACTTCTTCTCCAGATCATGGCAATAGGTGGCGAACGGGTCGATCCAGGCCTCGATGCTGAACACGTGCGGGCCGATCTCCGTGGGCGTGAACTCGGCCAGCCACAGGTCGTTGCCCGGCGACTGCATCGGCACGCAGTGCACCCGACGGCTCTGCACCTGGCGCCAGGTCAGCACCACAGCCATGCGGTCATGGCCATCGGTATAGACCTTGCTGCTGACCGCCACGGGCTGGCCGCTGATAGCCTTGGCCGCGAAGCTGCCGGCGTCGAGCACAGGCTGGGTGTCTTCGATGACGATGCGTGGCGCCAGTAGCGCCTGGGACAGGCTGATGGCCTGGTCCGGGTGATCATTCGCCGTGGGCGCACTTTCAAAGGGCTCGTTGCGTGACATCGACCTTGCTCCCTCAGGCTGGTGGCGGTAAGGGTTCAGAGCCGGGCGCACGTCCTGGGGTTCAAAAAAATTGGAGCGAATGGCAGCTGCCAGCGGTCAGAGCCTGCAGGACCACTTCAATTCCACCCACGCGCATCTACACGAGCCAGGCCATGAACATCCCCATTCCACCGGAAACACCCGACCCCAATATCGACGACCCGAGCCTGCCGCCGCCCGTGCCGGAGAAAGACCCGGACGAGCTGCCGATCAAGCCGACCATGCCGCCGACGGTGGGAGACCCGCCGAGCGATGAACCACCGGTGAAGGCTTAAGGGTAGACGACAGGCACTGATATTTTTGCCAGTAGCGCGGTTTACCGGCGGTGGCGCAAATTAGGGCTCCCTGTTCATGCCAAGGAGCCCCCTATCGTGCATATCGCGACCCGTTGGCTGCGTATGGAATTCGAGCGGCAAGTGATCGACTACTTGCAGGATGCCGGGGTGGTCGACCCGTGGCTGGGGACTTGGCTCGCGCATCAGGACAGCGATAAATGCGAGTTCGCGCTGATGGGGCTGGAGGCACGTTACGGCGTGCACCTGCGCCGTGATTACCGGACCGTTGCCGAGCTTGCTGCCGGGCTATGCAAGGCAATGGATCTGAGCTGACTCTTCCGGCCCTTTCCCGGGCAAGCCCGCGAAAGGGCCAGTTGAGTCAATACATCAGCCTGCAGATACAGCTGCAATTTCCGCCATGCTGATTTCCCGCATGCGGAATTTCTGCACCTTCCCCGTCACCGTCATCGGAAACTCGTCAACGAAGCGGAAATACCGTGGCACCTTGAAGTGCGCAATGCGTGCCTTGCACCAGTCCTGCAGTTCCTCGGCCGTGGCGCTGTGCCCTGGATGCAGCTTGATCCAGGCCACGATCTCTTCGCCATAGCGGTTGCACGGAATGCCCACCACCTGCGCGTCGGCCACTGCCGGGTGGGTGTAGAAAAACTCCTCCAGCTCGCGCGGGTAGATGTTCTCGCCACCGCGAATGATCATGTCCTTGTTGCGCCCGACAATGCGCACATACCCGTGCTCATCCATCACCGCCAGGTCACCCGAATGCATCCAGCCAGCAGGGTCGATGGCCTCCGTCGTGGCCTCGGGGTTGCCCCAGTAGCCAAGCATCACACTGTAGCCGCGGGTGCAAAGCTCACCGATCTCACCCCGGGCGACGATGCAGCCATCGGCGTCCACCAGCTTGGTCTCCAGCTGCGGCTGCGTGCGGCCAACCGTGGTCACGCGCAGTTCCAGCTCATCGTCCGGGCCGGTTTGCAAGGACACCGGGCTGGTTTCGGTCATGCCGTAGGCGATCTGCACTTCGGCCATGTGCAGATGCTCGATGACCCGGCGCATCACCTCGATCGGGCAGGTGGCGCCGGCCATGATGCCGCTGCGCAGGGTCGACAGGTCCAGTTGCGTGCGCAGCGGGTGATCGAGCATGGCGATGAACATGGTTGGCACGCCATACAGGATGCTGGCACGTTCTTCGGCGACGGCGCGCAAGGTAAGTTCGGCGTCGAAGGCGTCGTTGGGGTAGACCATGGTACTGCCGTGGGTGATGCAGCCGAGGTTGGCCATGACCATGCCGAAGCAGTGGTACAGCGGCACCGGGATCACCATGCGGTCACGCTCGGTCAGGCCGAGGCTTTCACCGACCATGAAGCCGTTGTTGAGGATGTTGTAGTGGCTGAGCGTGGCACCTTTGGGCGCACCGGTGGTGCCGGAGGTGTACTGGATATTCACTGGCTGGTCGAACTGCAGGCTGTGCTGGCGAGCCACGTAGGCTTCCACCAGCGTTTGCGCTGCCCGCTCGGCCAGCGCTTGCCAGGGCAGGAAGCCGCTGGGCGGGTTGGCCGCCAGGCTGATCACCCCGCGCAGTTCGGGCAAGCGTTCACTGGCCAGTTCGCCAAGGCGCGCGGTCGCCAGCTCCGGTACCAGTTCTTCGACCATGGCATGGTAATCAGACGTCTTGAACGCATCGGCACACACCAGCCAACGGCAGCCAGACTGGCGTAGGACGTACTCCAGTTCCCCCACGCGATAGGCCGGGTTGATGTTGACCAGAATCGCGCCGACCTTGGCGCTGGCCAGTTGCAAGATGCACCACTGGGCGCAGTTGGGCGACCAGATGCCGACCCGGTCGCCAGTGTTCAAGCCCAGGGCCATCAGCGCGCGGGCATGGGTGTCGACCTGTTCGGCCAGCTGCCGCCAGCTGTAGCGCAGGCCCTGGTGGCGCACCACCAGCGCTTCGCTGTCGGCGCAACGGGCCACGGTGGCATCGAACGCCTGGCCGATGGTCAGGGTCAGCAGGGGCTGGTCCTGGCGGCCGCGGGTGTAGCTTGGTTGACTCATGGGTGTCCCTTCTTGTGGTTGTTCTGGGCACGACTGAAACGAGCTGGGCATACTCTGGCGCAGATTTACGTTTACGTAAAGGTGACGAGCGGATTGACAGTGACCGAATGGGAGGTTTACGTTAACGTAAAGGTGATGAACGACACCTGCCCCGGCTTGACACCGAACCCTGTGGGAGCGGCGCCAGATCCTCGGCTACGGTGTAACCCAATTTCAAGAACAACAAGGTGCCCCAGCATGCATTACCCCTCCCTGAACTTCGCCCTGGGCGAAACCATCGACATGCTCCGCGACCAGGTGCGCACCTTCGTTGCCGCCGAACTGGCCCCGCGCGCTGCGCAGATAGACCACGACAACCTGTTCCCTGCCGACATGTGGCGCAAGTTCGGCGACATGGGCCTGCTGGGCATCACCGTGCCGGAAGAATACGGCGGCGCCGGCCTGGGCTACCTGGCCCACGTGGTGTCGATGGAAGAGATCAGCCGCGGTTCGGCTTCGGTCGCCCTTTCCTACGGTGCCCACTCCAACCTCTGCGTCAACCAGATCAACCGCAACGGCACCCACGAGCAGAAGCTCAAATACCTGCCCAAGCTGATCAGCGGCGAGCACATCGGCGCCCTGGCCATGAGCGAACCCAACGCCGGTTCCGACGTGGTATCGATGAAACTGCGCGCCGAAAAGCGCGGCGACCACTATGTGCTCAACGGCAGCAAGACCTGGATCACCAACGGCCCTGACGCCAACACCTACGTGATCTATGCCAAGACCGACCTGGACAAGGGCCCCCACGGCATCACCGCGTTCATCGTCGAACGTGACTGGAAAGGCTTCAGCCGCAGCAACAAGTTCGACAAGCTGGGCATGCGTGGTTCCAACACCTGCGAGCTGTTCTTCGACGGCGTCGAAGTGCCGGAAGAAAACATCCTCGGCCAGCTCAACGGCGGCGTGCGCGTGCTGATGAGCGGCCTGGACTACGAGCGCGTGGTGCTGTCCGGTGGCCCGACCGGCATCATGCAAAGCTGCATGGACCTGGTGGTACCGTACATCCACGACCGCAAGCAGTTCGGCCAGAGCATCGGCGAGTTCCAGCTGATCCAGGGCAAGATCGCCGACATGTACACCCAGCTAAACGCCAGCCGCGCCTACCTGTATGCCGTTGCCCAAGCCTGCGACCGTGGCGAGACCACCCGCAAGGACGCCGCCGGGGTGATCCTCTACACCGCCGAACGCGCCACGCAGATGGCCCTGGAAGCGATCCAGATTCTCGGCGGCAACGGCTACATCAACGAATTCCCGGCTGGCCGCCTGCTGCGCGACGCCAAGCTGTACGAAATCGGTGCCGGCACCAGCGAAATCCGCCGGATGCTGATCGGCCGCGAACTGTTCAACGAAACCCGCTGAGCACAAGGGACGGGCGCACATGGCTACCTTGCACACCCAGATCAACCCGCGTTCGGCGGAGTTCGCCGGCAATCGCGCGGCCATGCTCGAACAGGTCCAGGCCCTGCGCGGCCTGCTCGCCCAGGTGGCACAGGGCGGCGGGCCCAAGGCCCAGGAGCGGCATACCTCGCGCGGCAAGCTGCTGCCGCGCGAGCGCATCGACCGGCTGCTCGACCCGGGCTCGCCGTTTCTCGAGATCGGCCAGCTGGCAGCCCATGAGGTATACGGCGAAGACGTGCCGGCCGCAGGCGTGATCGCCGGCATCGGCCGCGTCGAAGGCGTGGAATGCATGATCGTGGCCAATGACGCCACAGTCAAAGGCGGTTCCTACTACCCGCTGACGGTGAAGAAGCATTTGCGCGCGCAGACCATTGCCCTGCAGAACCGCCTGCCGTGCATCTACCTGGTGGACTCCGGTGGCGCCAACCTGCCGCGCCAGGACGAGGTGTTCCCCGACCGTGAACATTTCGGGCGGATCTTCTTCAACCAGGCCAACATGAGCGCCTTGGGCATCCCACAGATCGCCGTGGTGATGGGCTCGTGCACGGCAGGCGGCGCCTATGTGCCGGCCATGGCCGACGAAGCGATCATGGTGCGCCAGCAGGCGACCATTTTCCTCGCCGGGCCGCCCTTGGTGAAAGCCGCCACCGGTGAAGTGGTCAGCGCCGAAGACCTCGGTGGCGCCGATGTGCATTGCCGCACCAGCGGCGTTGCCGACCACTACGCCGACAACGACGAACACGCCCTGGCCATCGCCCGGCGCAGCGTGGCCAACCTCAACTGGCACAAGCTCGGCAAGCTGCAATGCCAAGCGCCGGTGGCCCCCCTGTATGCCGCCGACGAGCTGTATGGGGTGGTCCCGGCCGATGCCAAGCAGCCGTTCGACGTGCGCGAAGTGATCGCACGGCTGGTCGATGGTTCGGTGTTCGATGAGTTCAAGGCCCTGTTCGGCACCACCCTGGTGTGCGGTTTCGCCCACCTGCATGGCTACCCTGTGGCGATCCTGGCCAACAACGGCATTCTCTTCGCCGAAGCCGCGCAAAAAGGCGCGCACTTCATCGAACTGGCCTGCCAGCGCGGCATCCCGCTACTGTTCCTGCAGAACATCACCGGCTTCATGGTCGGCAAGAAATACGAGGAAGGTGGCATCGCCAAGCACGGCGCCAAGCTAGTCACCGCCGTGGCCTGCGCCCAGGTGCCGAAGTTCACGGTGATCATCGGCGGCAGCTTCGGTGCTGGCAACTACGGCATGTGCGGCCGCGCCTACGACCCGCGCTTCCTGTGGATGTGGCCCAACGCGCGCATCGGCGTGATGGGTGCCGAGCAGGCTGCAGGGGTATTGGCCCAGGTCAAGCGCGAGCAGAGCGAACGCAGCGGCCAGGCCTTCAGCGCCGAGGACGAGGCCAGGCTCAAGCAGCCGATCCTCGACCAGTACGAGCATCAGGGTCATCCCTACTACTCCAGCGCCCGCCTGTGGGACGACGGTGTCATCGACCCCGCGCAAACCCGCGACGTGCTGGGCCTGGCGTTGTCAGCCGCGCTGAACGCCCCGATCGAACAGAGCCGCTTCGGCATTTTCCGGATGTGACCCATGAGCGATTTCAGCACCCTCGAAGTGATCCGCGACCCTCGCGGCTTCGCCACCCTGTGGCTGAGCCGCGAGGACAAGAACAACGCCTTCAACGCGCTGATGATCCGCGAGCTGATCGTGGCCCTCGACCAGCTGGCCGAGGACGCCAGCCTGCGCTTCCTGCTGCTGCGCGGCCGCGGCCGGCACTTCAGCGCCGGCGCCGACCTGGCCTGGATGCAGCAATCGGCGCAGCTGGACTTCAACACCAACCTCGATGACGCCCGCGAGCTCGGTGAGCTGATGTACGCCCTGCACCGCCTCAAGGCACCGACCCTGGCCGTGGTGCAAGGCGCGGCCTTCGGCGGCGCGCTGGGCCTGATCAGCTGCTGCGACATGGCCATTGGCGCCGAAGATGCCCAGCTGTGCCTGTCGGAAGTGCGCATCGGCCTGGCCCCGGCGGTGATCAGCCCGTTCGTGGTCAAGGCCATCGGCGAACGCGCCGCACGCCGCTATGCCCTCACCGCCGAGCGTTTCAGCGGCGTGCGCGCCCGCGAGCTGGGCCTGCTGGCCGAGGTGTACCCGGCCAGTGAGCTGGACGCCCAGGTCGAAGCCTGGGTGAACAATATGCTGCAGAACAGCCCGCAAGCGCTGCGCGCCACCAAGGACCTGCTGCGCGAGGTGGACGACGGCGAACTCAGCCCGGCCCTGCGCCGCTACTGCGAAAACACCATCGCCCGCATCCGCGTCAGCGCCGAAGGCCAGGAGGGCCTGCGCGCCTTCCTGGAAAAACGCCGCCCCGCCTGGCAAACCGACGACAAGAAGGAGCCGCGCCCATGAGCCGCCCCGCTTTGACCACCCTGCTGGTCGCCAACCGTGGCGAGATCGCCTGCCGGGTCATGCGCACCGCCAAGGCCATGGGCCTGACCACGGTCGCCGTGCACAGCGCCACCGACCGTGACGCCCGCCACAGCCGCGAAGCGGATATTCGCGTCGACCTGGGCGGCAGCAAGGCCGCCGACAGCTACCTGGTGATCGACAAGATTCTCGCTGCGGCAAAGGCCAGCGGCGCCCAGGCCATCCACCCGGGCTATGGCTTCCTGTCCGAAAATGCCGGCTTTGCCCGCGCCATCGAACAGGCCGGGCTGATCTTCCTCGGGCCACCGGCCAGCGCCATCGATGCCATGGGCAGCAAGTCGGCGGCCAAGGCCTTGATGGAAGAGGCCGGGGTGCCACTGGTGCCCGGTTACCACGGCGAAGCCCAGGACCTGGACACCTTCCGCGCCGCCGCCGAGCGCATTGGCTACCCGGTGCTGCTCAAGGCCAGTGCCGGTGGTGGTGGCAAGGGCATGAAAGTGGTCGAGGACGAAAGCCAGCTGGCCGACGCCCTGGCCTCGGCCCAGCGCGAGGCACAGTCGTCCTTTGGCGATGCGCGCATGCTGGTGGAGAAGTACGTGCTCAAGCCACGCCATGTGGAAATCCAGGTGTTCGCCGACCAGCACGGCAACTGCCTGTACCTCAACGAGCGTGACTGCTCGATCCAGCGTCGGCATCAAAAGGTGGTTGAGGAAGCCCCGGCGCCGGGCCTGTCCGCCGAACTGCGCCAGGCCATGGGTGAAGCGGCGGTACGCGCGGCGCAGGCCATCGGTTATGTCGGTGCTGGCACCGTCGAATTTCTGCTGGACGCACGTGGCGAGTTCTTCTTCATGGAGATGAACACCCGACTGCAGGTCGAGCACCCGGTCACCGAAGCCATCACTGGCCTCGACCTGGTGGCCTGGCAGATTCGCGTGGCCTGCGGCGAGCCGCTGCCGATCACCCAGGCACAGGTGCCGCTGATTGGCCATGCCATCGAGGTGCGGTTATATGCCGAGGACCCGGCCAATGAATTTTTGCCAGCCACCGGCACGCTCACGCTGTACCGCGAATCGGCACCGGGCGAAGGCCGCCGGGTGGACAGCGGGGTCAGCGAAGGCGACGTGGTGTCACCTTTCTACGACCCGATGCTGGGCAAGCTGATCGCCTGGGGCCAGGACCGCGAGCAGGCGCGCCTGCGCTTGCTGGCCATGCTTGACGAGTTCGCCATCGGCGGGCTGAAGACCAATATCTCCTTCCTGCGCCGCATCCTTGCTCACCCGGCGTTTGCTGCAGCAGAACTGGATACGGGGTTCATTCCACGCCATCAGGAGGCTCTGTTGCCGGCACCACAGGCACTGCCTGCGGGCTTCTGGGAGGCCGCGGCACAAGCCTGGCTGCAAGGCCAGCCACCGCATCAGCGGGCCGACGATGCGCGTTCTCCGTGGGCCGAACGCAATGGCCTGCGCCTGGGGCTGCCGGCGCGCAGCAGCCTGCATCTGGTCAGTGGCGGTGAAAACCAGGCGGTTGCCCTGGAGTGCAGTGCCGCGTCGACCTGGCAGCTGGAGGGCGAACAGCTGGGCCATGACGCAGACGGCATCCGTCGTCGCTATCTGGCGGTACGTCGCGGTGGCATGCTGTTCCTGCGCTGGGAGGGCGAGATGCATGCCGTCGAAGCCTTCGACCCGGTCGCCGAGGCCGCGGCCAGCCACAGCCATCAGGGCGGGCTCGGGGCGCCCATGAACGGCAGCATCGTGCGGGTCCTGGTGCAGCCTGGGCAGGTGGTCGAGGCTGGGACTGCGCTGGTGGTGCTCGAAGCCATGAAGATGGAGCACAGCATTCGTGCGCCCCATGGCGGGACGGTGAAGGCGCTGTTCTGCCAGGAAGGGGATATGGTCAGCGAAGGGACGGTGCTGGTCGAACTGGCTGAGTGACGCATACAGGGGCTGCTGGGCAGCCCCAACACGCTAGAAGACGCCGTGGACCCGCACGACCACGCCGAGAAACTCGCAGCCCTCTTCACACACCAGCGTCGGGTAACTGCGGTTCAGCGCCTTCAGATACCGCTGCCCACCTTCCTCTGTCAGCTCACGCAGAATCGCCGTCTTACCGGGCTGCCGGGCAATGACCAACCGCCCCGGCTCCACCTCCAGCCCCGGATCCACCAGTATCCGCATGCCCTGGGGCACGCTGCGGCCACTGGCTGAACTCATCGTGTCGTTTTCAACGGTCAACCAGAACGCCTTGCCCTGTGCCAGGTAATCCGTCTGCTCGAACACGCCGGGCTCGGCCATCTCTGCAGTTCCAAGCTCATCCCAAGCCAGCACCGGGTAGCGAAAGCACACGATGTATTGCATGAGGTCAAGTTCGTCATCGTCGTCATCCACCTCGTAGATGCCGCGCTCCTCACCCACTTGCCCCTGAATGCGCAACTGCAGGCTGACGCTGTAGTGAGGCATGCCAATCTCGACGAACGTGCGGTTCATCGACTCGATCTTCGGCTGGCGCCGCTTGTTCACCCAATGCCCCACGCTGCCTTGAGACACGCCAACGCGCTCGGCAAGCTGCTCCTGAGTGAGCTTCAGCTCCTCCATCCGGTCACGGACGAGGGCAATCCATTTATCCATATTCATCGCTGGCACGATACGGACTGCCTTCTGGCGCTCAATAAACATTCAGTATTATTTCTAGAAAAGCACATAAATACCCGAGGTATTAAACTGAGGCAGAACCCTTTCCCATTGGCCTGCGCAGGTATCAGGATGAAACCACCGAAAGACGACGTAACAGATCTCGACAGCGAAGCGGCCCGCCGTGCGCTCGATTACTACCTCAATCCGAACCCCACGCGCCCTAGCGCGCACAACCGGATCTGGACCCTGCACGAAGGCGTTACCGCCGAGCAGGCCCAGGATCACGCCATCGAGCTCCTGCGCTGCGCCGCCGCCACAGCCCACGAAACCGCCACCCATCAGGAAGGCAGTACCCGCGAGTTGACGTTCGCACTGATGCACATGATCGACATGGCCAGAGCCCTGCTGGAGCACAGACGCGCACTGCAGAACGGCTTATAGGCAAAAAAGAAGGGAGAAAGGTGATGGCCGGGTACCGGTAAAAGGCCCCATTTGCCGGGATCAGGAAGCGCGCCGGTAAAATTTTTTACCGGATAACTGAAAATTCATTTGACTGGCAAATGATAACGATTATTATTGCACTCAGCTGATCGCAAGATCTGCTGGATAACCCGGAGCTTAGGTCGCTCCAGATTATCTCCTCATCAGGCTAATCACGGTTTTTGACCCGGCTTTTTGCCGGGTCATTTTTTTTGGCTCTTCAGGCTAATGAAGATCGTTGATGGCGCGCATGATAGCAAAAGTGTTTCAGAGCGTGAACGCTCATTACAAATCTTTGCGGAATCAGCACTTGAGAATCAATCTCGTTTTAACTAGGCTGGTTCTGCATCAAGGACGATGCCCCCACCCTACCCCGAGCAAGGAGCTGTCCATGAGCCGTCTGCTGCTGCCCCTCGAGCACCCTACGCCCTCCAGCGACCATGCTGCCGAACATGAGCTGCTGTTCGCACTCAAGCGCCTGCCCCGGCGCGTGCAGCAAGTGTTCCTGCTCAACCGCCTCGATCAACTGGACTTCGCCAGCATCGCCAAGCGCCTCGACCTCCCGCTGCTCAGCATCGAACGCAACATGAACCAGGCGCTGCAGGTGGCGCAACCGCGCGCAGATGGGTTGGCCAGTGTGGCCGGCCAATGGTACGTGCGGTTGCAGAGCCCTGACGTGACGTCGTGCGAGCGCATCGACTTTCGCCGTTGGCTGGATGCGGCACCCGCCCACCTGCAGGCGTTTCACGATACTGAGCTGCGCTGGCGCAGCCTGCTCGCCCCGGCGCGGGAGCTGGGGCAGGATGGCTGGTATCGGCAAGGCCGTGCGGCCATTTCGGTGGGTGGATGTTCAGTGGCGGTTGGCTTGGGTGTGGCGGCGCTGTTGTTGTTTGGCTACTGGGCCTGAGTCACAAACCAACTGGCGCCGCTCCAAACCTTTCAGATAGATAAGCAAGTACCAGCCCGTAAGGCTGCAGGCGACAAAACCCAGCGCCAGGCTCATCGGCAAGCTGCCGCTGATCGAAGCCACCAGCATGCTGGCGCACCCACCGAATGCAAACAGCATCGTATTGTTGAGCGAAGCCGCTGCACCTGCCCGCTCAGGGTGTCGGCCCAGCGCATGGGTTGTTGCAGCTGGCCGAACGATGGTTGTACCGATGGTACAGAGCACCAATGGAAACAGAAGGCTGAAAACTCCAAGCTCATGCACGATTACAACCAGGCATAGAGTAACCCCAGCCAGACCGATGAGCGCGAATCCCCAACCCACCTGCGCCTGCATACCCACGCGGCCATTCAGCCAGCTGGCAATGAATCCACCGATCATGTATGCCAGCCCGTAGCCGAGAAAGACCATAGAGAAGCCAAACTCCGTAAGGCCCAGCTGTTCGATGAGCAACAAGGGAGATACAACCACAAATGAAAAATGGCAGGCGAACGCCAAGCATGAACATAGCGAGCTGACGAGAAAAGCGCGATCCTTGAGCAAAACCGGATAGCTACTTAATACACCTGCAGTGCGAGTTGCTGTCGGTTGCTCTTGCAGCAACTTCAAGGAAAGCAGCAATACAACAACGGCTAGCAGCACAAAGACCTGAAAGCTGCCTGCCCACCCGAAATACTGCTGAAGCACGCTGCCGGCAAGCGGCGACAAAGAAATAAACAAGCCGCTGGCACTGGTCATGAGAATACGCATCGCATTGCGCTCATGGCCGCTGAATTTGTCCTGCACCAGCGCTTGGCTAAGCACGAAGCACCCGCATCCCACCGCCTGTATTTCACGAAAAACCATAAAGCTTTTGTAACTCGTTGCGAGGATGCACCCCACCGCACCTGCAACGGAAACGATCAGGCCAGCAATCAGCAATCGTTTTCGCCCCATCCGATCTGAGAGCGGGCCGATGATGGATTGCGATATGGCTACGCCGATAGCGAACAGGCTGATCGAATACGCAATGTAGTGCGCATCAACATCAAAGTCCCGGGCCAGCAACGGCACAGAGGGCAAAATCACATCGAGCGGAAACACCCCGAGGAGGCTGATGAGGAGGAGCAATAAAACATAACAACGGGTGGACCGCGAAGCGTATCGTCTATTCATCGAACCAACCTTGTTTCTCAACATATTTAAATAGGATGCGATCTAAATCGACTACTTCTTTGAGCAGCGAGTCATTGCAACGCCCGATAATTAGCGGTTAAAGCAAGATGCACAAGATGCAACTTTGAAGGAAAAGCCAATAGAGCTTGTAGGAAACTTCCTGCACCTCAAACTCGCGTACCCGATAGTCCACCCACACGCCCACCCTCAAGCGGTGTACAGTACCCCCACAACAAATCCCAAGGAGCCCGCCCATGACCGTGACGCTGTCCCCCCTGCAAATCGACTGCGATTTCGACTCCGGCAACATCCAGGTCCTGGATGCCAGCAACCCGGCCCAGGTGCACCTGGCCATCCGCCCGGACACGAACAGCGGCCACTTCCAGTGGTTTCACTTCAAGGTCAGCGGCCTCTCCGTGGGCCAGATCCACCGCTTCAGCCTGGACAACGCTGGCGAGTCTTCCTACAAGAACGCCTGGAGCGGCTACAACGCCGTGGCCTCCTACGACCAGCAGCGCTGGTTCCGCGTGCCGAGCCAGTTCGATGGCAAGGCGCTGTCGTTCGAGCTCAAGGCCGAACAGGCGCAGGTCTGGTTCGCCTATTTCGAGCCCTACCCCCGTGCCCGCCACAACCAGCTGATCGAACGTGCCCAGCAGATCCCTGGCGTCGAGCTGCTGGCCCACGGCCGTAGCGTGCAAGGGCGGGATATTCCGCTGCTGCGTGCAGGTGACGGCGCGGCAGGCAAGCGCAAGCTCTGGATGATTGCCCAGCAACACCCGGGCGAGCACATGGCCGAGTGGTTCATGGAGGGGGTGATCGACCGGCTGCAAGCCAATGACCCGACCGTTCAGAAACTGCTGGCAAAGGCCGACCTGTACCTGATCCCGAACATGAACCCGGACGGTGCGTTCCTCGGCCACTTGCGGACCAACTTCAAGGGCAAGGACCTGAACCGCGCCTGGCAGGATGCCAGTGTCGAGCTCAGCCCGGAGGTGTTCTTTGCCCAGGCGCAGATGAAGCAGTACGGGGTGGATGCGTTCATCGATGTGCACGGTGACGAGGAAATCCCCCATGTATTCACCGCGGCCTGCGAGGGCAACCCGGGGTATACGCCACGGCTGGCCAAGCTGGAGGAGCAGTTCCGCACGACCTTGTGCAGCGTGACCAGGGACTTCCAGACGGTGCATGGCTACACGCGGGACGAGCCGGGGCAGGCGAATACCACGCTGGCATGCAATGCAGTGGGCATGGCGTATGACTGCCTGTCTCTGACGCTGGAGATGCCGTTCAAGGACCATGACGATGCGCCGGAGCCGCTGGCCGAGTGGTCGGGGGCGCGGTCCAAGGCGTTGGCCGGGGCGGTGCTGGAGACGTTGCTGACGATGATCGACGACTTGCGCTGAGCAGGACCGGCCTCTTCGCGGGTAAACCCGCTCCCACAGGTCAGGCGCAGGCCTTGAGGCACGCATAGTACTTGTGGGAGCGGGTTCACCCGCGAAGAGGCCGGCCCAGGCTTACCCTGTCAGAACTGCACATCCAGAATCACATTGTCGATGTAACTGGCCGCTGGCGGTGTGGCCTGGTCGGTGTAGACCTTGGCGTTGTAGTTGAACACCTGGCTGCCCGTCCCGGTTCCGTTTCCGGGGTTCACATCGGCATCGCTGCTCGCCCGCCGGGCGGTGGTCAGCGAACCCCAGCGCACGCTACCGGCACTCTTGAAGATGTCATAAGCCAGGTAGTTGCCCGCCGAGGACTTCATCCGCCGCCGCCCGCCCGACACATTCTCCCCGTCATTCAAGCCCACCGTATAGGCACTGCCCTTGGTGCACGACAGGCTCACGCTCTGGCTCACCGTGCCAAACCCCGCCACCACCGGCGCGCTGCCGAAGCTGATGTTGGGGGTGGTGATCTGGCAGTCGTTGCTCACCGTCAGGCTGACGGTCATCGTCTGGCTGCCGGAGCCGATATCCCGGCCCAGGCAGATGCTGCCGGCACCGATCCCGGAGCAATAGTTCCAGCTCCAGGCGATGGTCAGGGTTTCCTGGTACAAACCCGCCGCGACATTGCTGCCGACCACGGTCCTCATGTACAGCGGCACCGCCTTGGGCGTGGTGCCATTCAACAACCCCAGTAGATCGAGGATGCCATTACGGGCGAAATCAAAGGCAACACCGCGGGTGATCGGATAGCTGGTGCTGTTGTCTGCGTACAGGGTGTACGCAATGACGTCCCCCGTTGGGCCGACCAGCCCGCTGGTGGCCGATGTGATGGTCGCGTAGAAATGGTCGCTGGCACTGAGCAGGCTCAACAGCGAGCCGGTGCATTGCAGCCCGGAGTTGGTGCTCGATGCGCTCTGTATCGTGGTACGTACCAGGGTCGAGTTGATCGTGCCGAACGCCGCCGGCGTGGTGGCCACCGACGAGCACAGCGCCCAGGCCGATCCTGCCGGCAACAGCATCAAGGCACACAACAGCCGCTTCATCGGCACACCAGTGGGCCGATCAGCGGAACGCTGCCTGGCGATTCGGGCAAATCGAATTCCACCTGGCACTGCCCTCCTCCTTCCACTGTCACCTGTAGGCGGTTGTGCGGCGCCAGGTTCTCCAGGTACACCAGCCCGTCCCAGCCCACCACAGCCTGGCTGCCGCTTTCCTGGTGGCTGACCTTGCTGCCGAGCTTCAGCGGTTGCCGATCGGCGTCGACCAGCTCGATGCTCGCCGCCAGCACACGCTTGAGCGCAAATTCCAGCAGGTAGCCGCTGCCACGGCGCACCGCCACCCGCTGCTCCACCTCGGCGGCCAGCACGTCGGGCGGCAGGTTCATCGGGTCGATTTCGTACTTGCCGCGGTAGTAGCCGCTGCTGTACGGCACCAGCAGGTGGCCGCTACGGTCGGTGCGGCCGATTTCCTGGTTCTCGTAACGCACCGGCACATCGGCGTAGCCAGCAGTGCTGACCACCACGAAGGCATCGTCGATGCGGTTGGCGGCGTATATGCCGGAATCCATCCATACCAGCGAACCACTGGCGTCGGCCCAGCGGGTCATCTCGCCGCTGCTGCCGTACAAGCCGGCCTGCAATTGCACCGATTGCAGGCGCCAGGTGACGTCAGCCTGGCGATAGGCATCGCGGTCGCTGCCGCTGGCATAGCCGAGGTTGTAGCCGACGCCGCCGCCCACCGGCACGGCGCGGCTGTAATTGACCCGTTGCAGGTGCTCGCCATCCTTGCTGCGTTCAGTACTCACCGCCAGGGTGCCGGCGAAGTCGAACGGCATCACCACCTGCGCCTGCACCGCCCAGTTGCTGTCGCCGACCTCGCGGTTGGCCGACAGGTACAGGCTGCTGTTGCCCCACAGCGGCTTGCTCCAGCTCAGGTTGATCAGCCGGGTGCGCGTGTCGTCGCCGGCGCGTACATCGAAATAACCGGCGCCGAGGCTGCCGTACTGGTCGAGATTGACGCTCAGGGTCACCTGTTCGCTGCGCTGGCTCAGTTGCATGTCCGGGATGTCGACCCGGGTCAGGTCCGAATACTCGCCATGGCGCTGCAGGCGCTGGTAGTTGAAGCCAAAGCGCTGGCTGTTGTACTGGTAGCCAAGGGCGACCTGATGGCCCTTTTCGCCTTCGAACTGGCTCTGCGCCAGGGCCGCATTGAGCACACCGAAGGTCCCCAGGCGCATGTTGCCACCCAGGCCGCCGAGCAGCAGGGATTGCGCGGTTTCAACATGGGTTTCCAGGGTGAAGCTGTCGCTGAGGCCATGGCGCAGGCTGGCCGAGGCAACGCCGGTGCCGTAGCTGAAATCTTCAACGGCGTAGTCGCGGCGCAGGCTGCCGGCGGCCACGGAGAAGTCCGACAGGCCTTTCTGCAGCAGGCTGCTGGTGACGTAGAACGGCAAGGTCGTGGACACCTGCCGGCCCAAGGCATCGGTGGTCACCACCACGGCCTCGCCGGCACCGTTGATGAACGGCACGTTGGTCAGGGTGTAGGGGCCTGGCTGCAATTCGGTGGTGCTGGACTTGTAGCCATTGATGAAAAGGTCCAGCGAGGTCGGCACCGCGGCTTCACCAGCAAAGGCCGGCAACGGATAGGTCACCAGATCCGGGCGGGCGCCAAAGTCACGCGACAGCTGCACGCCACCCACCCGCACCGAACTGGTCCAGGGCAAGGCCCCAGTCACGAAGTCACCGGCTTCGTACGTGAGCAGGCGCTGTTCATCGGTGAACCGCCAGGTGGTGTCATAACGCAGAAAGCCCTGGCGATTGGCATCGCTCTGCGCACCATTGAACGACTGGCGCCACTGGCCGGTGGTCGAGAACGTGCCCCAGCTGTCGAACACGCGCAGCTCGTTCCAGGCTGCCAGGTAGGAACCACCATCGTCGGTGTCATTGAGGTACAGGTCGTAGTTGAACAAGGCGCCGAAGCTGCTGCGCGCCTCGGTGGCCGGGTACAGCCCGCGATCACCGACCTGCTGGTCCGGCAGCCAGGCCGGCGGCACCTGCAGCAGCAGGCGCTGGTTCTGGCTGTCGTAATCGCTGTGCAGGCCCGGCACATCGTCCAACGAAATTTCACCCTGCGGGTCGCCCGGCAGCTGGATGCCCAGGTTGCGCAGCACATCGCTGTCCAGGTACAGGCGCCCGGCACGTTGCTGCACCGCCACCAGCTCAGCCCTGGGCATCTGGTTCACCAGCAAGTCGAGGTACAGCGTAGCGTCGGCAACGGCCATGGTTTCGCTGGGCGGGGGTGGCAGGTCGTCGGCCAGCGCCAGCCAGGGGCCGAACAAGGTCAGCCCCAGGCACCAGCGGCGCGAAGCCCGCGACAGCCGCCTCACACACGGATTCCGACCATTGCCAGATGCTCCATGGGCCATGCCTTTCATCCAGCCGCGGGCTCATTGCCCTTGCCGGATCGCTTCGGCCACTTCCTGGCCGTTCACCCTGCCCTTGATCACACTGCCTGCGTTCGGCACCACCGGCGCCGGCCAGCGCATGCTGGCACCGGGCAGTACATAGCCAAGCAGGCCCTCGGCCAAGGGTTTGCCCTGGCCACCCTGCTGCACCACTACATCGGTCAGGCGCGCATGCACCGGGCCGGTATTGCGCATTTCCACATAGGGTTTGCCCTGCACCGTCACCGCGCGCCAGCTGAGCTGCGGCTTGCCGACGCTGTCGGCGTTGCGCTTGCCTTGCGGGTCGGGCTTGCCCCACAAGCCTTCGCCATAGACGAACAACGGCACCGAATAGCGCATCTGCAGGCGGATCGCTGCGGTGGTGCCCTGGCTGGCCGTCTCGGTGGGCATCGGCGAGGGGATCTCGTCGATGATGATGCGATAGGCCTGCTCCTGCCCGGCCGGCGAACTGCCCGTGCGGGTCAGGCGGATCAGCTGCTTTTGCCCGGGCGGGATAGTGGCCACCGGCGGGCTGCCGATGATCTCGCGCTGGGCCTGGAACTGCTCCTGATAGTCACCCTGGCGCCAGGCGAACACCCGTACCTGCAGGCTGGCCGGCGCCGTGCCGCGATTTTCCAGCCACAGGGCGCCGGCCTTCTGGTCAGCCTCCAGCACCGGGTCGATCGGCCAGATCAGCACCGAGGTGGCCGCCGCTGCCGGCAGGCTCGCCAACAGCAACAGACCGACCACACCTTGCGCCCACTTCGCGCCTCCCCCCATGCCACTCTCCTTGGTCTTTATTCTTGGGTGCTGGTGTGTTCACCAGGTCACCGATACTTGCACCACATCGGTGTAGGTCCCGGCCGGCAAAGTGCCGGGCAACTGGGTACGGCCATACACCGGCAACTTGATGGCCGTGGCGTCGGTGTAACTCACCGTCACGCTCTGGCCGATGCCCAGGACCTGGCTATAGGCCGCGTCCCGGTACAACTGGTAGGCCAGCACCTGGGTGCCGCCCGAACGCTTGAGGTTGCGCGTACCACTGGCGCTGTTCTGGCCGCCGTCCAGGCTCATGCTCATGGTCACCCCCGGGGTGCACTGGAAGGTCACCGTGGCGCCGCCCAGCGAGGTGCTGAGAAGGCCGGTGGACAGTGCCGACTGGGTGCCGTAATCGAGCGCGCCGTAATTGGTCACCCCGCCCACCACCAAGCAGCCGGCAACGACCTGCGCGGAGACCTGGAAGGTACTGCTGGTCGCGGCATCGAGGGGCACGGGCAGCCACAAGCCGAGCCCCATCAGGCAACACGTGAGCCAGCAACGCAGGGCGCTGAGCATGGTTCAGAACGACAACTCGACGGCCACGGTGTCGGTGTACGTCCCGGCCGGAAGGCCCGCCTTGCCCCGCGCCTGGCCATACAGGTTGACGGTCTGCGCCACGCCAGTGCTGGTCGGCAGGGTGATGGTGCCGTCGATGGCCAACAGCGTGGTGCGCCCGGCATCGGTGTAGAAGTCGTAGGGCACGAAATTGCCGGCGCCGTCAGCCAGCGCACGCGTGCCGCCGGTCGACTGGCCATCATGTGACCCGGCGCGCACCCGGATCGCCGGCACCGTGCCGGCCGAGCAAAGGATGCTCATGGCACCACCGCCACCGCCCAGCACCTGGGCATTGGCGGTGGTGAACAGGGCTTCCTGGGTGCCGAAGTTCAGGGTACCGAAGTTCAGCCCCGAGGTACCGCCGGCGCCGTTGACCTGGCACGCCGAGGTCAGGGTCAGGGTCGAGGAGATGGTCCCGGTCACCGTAGCGGCCTGGGTGTGAGCTGCCATCGCCAGGCCGAGGCCGGCGAGCATGCAACGGGAAAATGTCGTGCGCATCGGAGTCTCCTTGCGTCGTTTACCAGTCCAGGGTCACTCTCAGGGTGTCGCGGTACAGCCCAGCCGGCAGCGCGCGCGGCTGCGCCACTACCACACCGTAGATGGGAATAGGGATCTGCTCGGCACTGCTGACGGTAAAGGCACGGGCCTGGCCGATGCCGTAGCGGCTGTTGCCACCCGGGTCGACTGCCAGTTGATAGGGGATCATTTCTCGGCCATTGCTGAGACGGCGGACGCCATCGTCGCCATTCAGGCCGCCATTGATGCGCACATTGAACGCCCGCACCTCTGGCGTGCAACTGATGCGCAAACTGCCCTCCCCACCCGCCTCGTCGACCCGACTGCGCAGCGGCGTGTCCCAGTTCGGGCCGCGCTCGCCGAAATCCATCAGGCCTGGATTGCCCAGCGTGGCTGGCGGCTGGTCACCGCTGTTGATCTGGCAGGCAGCGCTGATCACCAACCGCGCCTGGATGAACCCCGTGGTGGTGCCATGCGCCGCGCCACCGGGCAACAGCAACGGGCCAAGGCTGAGCAGCAGGATCGAAGTACGGTTCAACATGTGCAGGGCGCCTCACTACCAGGTGACCGTGACTTTGAGCCGGTCGGCGTACTGGCCGGCGCGCGGGACCCAGGCCAGCTTGTCGATGCGGGCATAGAGCGGCAGCTCTACCGACCCGGTATCCGGCACACGCGCGGCATGTGCTTCACCGACAACCACCGGCTCGCGCCAGGCGGCATCACGGAACAGCCGATAGGGGATCGGCCTGGCCTTGGTGTCGTCGCTGGCGAGAAAGCGCAGCTCGCCGACGCCGCCGTGCTGGCCACCGTCGACGCGCACTTGGTAAGCTGTGTCAGGGTTGCATTCGAGCCGTGGCGGGCGCTGGCTGAGCAATACCCCGCTCAATGGCGCATCCGGGCCGTCCAGGCGTGCTGCAGCACCCAGGTCGATCCGACCCAGGGCCTGGGCGCCCGCGTCACGCTGCTGGGTAATCAGCATGCAGCCACGCTGCACCAGTACCCGCACCTCGACCAGAAAGTCCGCCGCTACGGCACTGCCGCTCAACAACAGGCCAAACAGCGCGGCCAGAAAGCGTTCCGTCACTGGATGTTCCTTGTTTCTCTCGTGTGATTCTGAGCGTAGCAGCAGGTGACAAAACCGTGATGGCCGGGTGCCATTCTTTTGTGCTAACGCCAAAGCGGTAGCAGGCCAGCAAGAAATTTCCCAATCCCGGCGAACCCCGGGCCATCCCGTGCCTCCAATGGCCATGGGCCGACAAAGCGATCGGCATTCTGCTAGGGTGGCCGGTAGCCAACCGCCAGCGTCCGTTGCCGGCGGCATGCATGGAAGAACTTCACAGGAGCGTTTCCACCAATGACTGCAGACAAAGCGCTCGACGCCGCCGTGGAGCGCTGCGCCGAAGAGCCGATCCAAGTGCCTGGCAGTATCCAGCCGCACGGCTTTTTGCTGGTGCTGGATGAACACGACCTGCGTATCCTCCAGGCCAGCGAGAACATCGAACGCTGGTTGGGTGTGCCGGCCAGGGAGCTGATCGGCTGTACCTTCGCCGACCTGGTCAGCGAGCACTTCGACCTTCGCGCTCATCTCGAACGCCTGCCTGACGACGAAGCGTTCCCGTTCCACATCGGCGATGTGCGCTTGCGCCAGGGCGCACCGTGCAGCGACACACTGCGCCTGCTGGCCCACCGCCACGACCAGGTACTGATCGCCGAGTTCGAACCCTTCCGCCTGCCTGCGGACGTGACCGACCAGGGCGACTACTACCCACTGGTGCGCGGGTTCGTCAGCAGCCTGCACAACGCCGACAGCCTCGAAGAGCTGCTCCAGCAGTGCGTGGTGCAAGTCAAGCGCATCACCGGCTTCGGCCGGGTCCTGGCCTACCGCTTCGACGCCGACGGCAATGGCCAGGTGCTCGCCGAGCTGG
This sequence comes from Pseudomonas sp. NPDC086566, assembly GCF_050280885.1. NCBI lineage: Bacteria > Pseudomonadati > Pseudomonadota > Gammaproteobacteria > Pseudomonadales > Pseudomonadaceae > Pseudomonas > Pseudomonas sp. NPDC086566. The sequence continues at coordinate 81,667 of NZ_JBNNWD010000001.1, read as the reverse complement.
CCGACGCCGGTTACCCGAGTTACCTTGGCCTGCGCTTTCCCGCGACCGACATTCCGCGCCAGGCCCGCGAACTGTACCGGGTCAACCGCATCCGCGTGATCGAAGATGCCAACTACCACGCCGCCCCCCTGCTGCCGGCGAACAACCCGCGCACTGGCAAGCCTCTGGACATGAGCTTCGCCGCCCTGCGCAGCGTGTCGCCGGTGCACCTGCAATACATGCGCAACATGGGCACCCTGGCTTCGATGTCATTGTCGATCGTGGTCGATGGCCAGCTCTGGGGCCTGATCTCCTGCCACCACGCCCAGCCGCGCGCGGTCGAGTTCCGTACCCGCACGGCCTGCGAACTGCTGGCCAGCGTGCTGTCTCTGCAGATCGAGAGCCGCGAATCGCACGCCAAGACCCGCCAGTTGCTCGAGCTGCGCCAGCACATCGTGCGGATGATCTCGTCGATGGCCGACCACGACAGCGTCAGCGATGGCCTGTGCGATTTGCCCGAGGTGCTGCTGGCGTTCGCTGGCGCCAGCGGCGCGGCGATCATCTCCGCCGAACGCTGCGAGCTGATCGGCCAGACCCCGCCCGCGGCGCAGGTCACGGCTTTGGTGCACTGGCTGGAGCAACGCGGCGACGAAACGGTATTCCACAGCGACAACCTGCGCCGTGACATCGATGAGCTGCCAGAACTGGCCGCCTATGCCGGCGGCGTGCTGGCCGTGGCCATCTCGCAGATTCACTCGCACTACCTGCTATGGTTCCGCCCCGAGCAGGTGCGCACTGTCGACTGGGCCGGGCGCCCCGAGAAGCAGATTGGCGACCAGGGGATGCTCAACCCGCGGCACAGCTTCGACCGCTGGCGGGAACAGATCAGCGACTACAGCGCCCCCTGGGACCCGCTGGTCATCGAAGGCGTGCTCGAATTGCGCACCGCAGTGCTGGGTATCGTGCTGCGCAAAGCCGAGGAGCTGGCGCAACTGACCAACGAGTTGCGCCGCTCGAACAAGGAGCTCGAAGCCTTCTCCTACAGTGTGTCACATGACCTTCGCGCCCCGTTGCGCCACATCGCCGGCTACACCGAGCTGCTTGGCGAGATCGAGGGCCAGGGCCTGAGCGAACGCGGCAGACGCTTCCTGCAGCACATCGAGGAAGCCGCGCGCTTTGCCGGCAGCCTGGTCGACAACCTGCTCAACTTCTCGCAGATGGGCCGCTCGGCCCTGCGCCTGTCGGATGTCGACCTCAATGCGCTGGTCGACGCGATCCGCCAGGACCTGGCCCCGGATTATGCCGGCCGCGAAATCGTCTGGGACGTCGCGCCGCTGCCCAAGGTCATCGCCGACCCGGCGTTCATCAACCTGGCCTTGCACAACCTGATCGCCAACGCCATCAAGTACACCCGTGGCCGTGAACCGGCCCGCATCACCATCGGGTCCGAGCAAAACCACGACGAGACACAGATATACATCCGCGACAATGGTGTAGGCTTCGACATGGCCTACGCCAACAAGCTGTTCGGTGTGTTCCAGCGCCTGCACCGCATGGAAGACTTCGAAGGCACCGGGATCGGCCTCGCCAGCGTGCGGCGGATCATCGAGCGTCATGACGGGCGAGTCTGGGCCGAAGGCCGCGTAGACCAGGGTGCCTGCTTCTACTTCACCCTGCCCCGTCACCCCGCAACCACCTGAGGTACCCGTATCACCATGCTCAAACCAATCTTGCTGGTCGAAGACAACCCCCGGGACCTGGAGCTGACGCTCCTGGCCCTGGAACGCAGCCAGCTGGCCAACGAAGTGATCGTTCTACGCGACGGTGCCGATGCCCTCGACTACCTGTTGCGCCGCAACACGTACTATGACCGTGCCGATGGCAACCCGGCCGTCCTGCTGCTGGACCTCAAGCTGCCGAAAGTCGACGGCCTGGAAGTGCTCAAGGTGGTGCGTGCCACGCCCGAGCTGCGCAGCATACCCACGGTGATGCTGACCTCCTCGCGGGAAGAGCCCGACCTGCTGCGCGCCTACGAGCTTGGGGTCAACGCCTATGTGGTCAAACCCGTAGAGTTCAAGGAGTTCGTCGCGGCGATTTCCGACCTTGGCGTGTTCTGGGCGGTGCTCAACGAACCGCCACCCGGTTCGCTGCGCCTGAACCGCCGTGGCAGCCACTGAGGCCCCCGCAGAGATGTTGCCCACACCACTCAAGTTGCTGATGGTCGAAGACAGCTCGTTGGACGCCGAGCTGACCCTGATGCGCCTGGAGCGCAGCGGATTACAGGTGCATTCGCAGCTGGTTTTCGACCATGTCGGGGTCGAGCACGCCCTGCTTCAAGGCAGTTTCGACCTGATCCTGTGCGACTGCGTGCTGCCGGGATCGTCCGGTACCGAAGTGCTGGCCATCGCCCAGCGCCTGGCCCCAGACACGCCGTTCATCTTCCTCTCGGGCATCTATGGCGAAGAGCATGCGGTCGAGATGATTCGCCTGGGCGCCACCGATTATGTGCTGAAGAAGAACCTGCCGTTGTTGCCCAAGGCCGTGCGCCGGGCCTTGTCCGAAGTGCAGGAACGCCAGCGCCGGCGCCGTGCCGAAGAAGCCCTGGCTGATGTCGAGGCTCGCGCGCGCATTGCCATCGATGCCGCCGGCATGGGCACCTGGGACTTCCGGCCGCAACAGGGCCAACTGGTCTGGGACGTGCGCTGCAAGACCCTCTTCGGCCTGCCGGCCGAGACCGAGATGAGCCTTGAGGTGTTCTACGCCGGCATCTACCCCGACGACTGCGCCAAGGTGCGCGAGGCCGTCGAGCAGGCCATGCGCCCGGACAGCGACGGCCTGTACCGGGTCGAGTTCCGCATTGCCCAACCCAACGGCCTGGAACCGCGCTGGCTGCTCAGCAGCGGCCAATCCCAGTTCGTCGATGGCCAGTGCACGCGGTTTACCGGCGTACTGCAGGACATCCATACCCAACGCCAGGCGACCCTGGCGCTCAAGCAGCTCAACGAGATGCTCGGCGAACGGGTAGAGCGCCGTACCCGTGAACGCGACCGCGCCTGGGAGCTGTCCCAGGACTTGCTCGCGGTGCTAAACAAGGACCTGACCCCGGTGGCCCTCAATCCGGCCTGGGAGGCCAGCCTGGGCTTTTCCCGCGAGCGTCTGAGCCAGGCTTCGCTGCTGCAGCTGCTGCCTGAGGCGGATCAGGAAGCGCTGCTGACCGAACTGGCCGCCCTCGCCCATGGCCGCACCAGTGCGCGCTTCGTCGGCCGCATCCAGCACGCAGGCGGCCAGTTGCGCTGGCTGTCCTGGGTCGTGGTACCGGAAGATACCCTGCTCTACGTGGTGGCGCGGGACATCACCAGCGAGCGGGAAACCGCCCTGGGCCTGGCCGAAGCCAACAACCGCCTGCGCGAACAGATCGCCGAGCGCGAACGCATCGAGGCGGCGCTGCAGCAGATGCAGCGGCTGGAGGCCGTCGGCCAGCTCACCGCCGGGGTCGCCCACGACTTCAACAACCTGCTCACGGTCATCCTCACCGGCGCCAGCTTCCTGGAGCGCGACCTGGCCAAGGGTGACGTGGCCAAGGCCCGCAGCCGCCTCACGCATATCCGCGAAGCCGGTGACCGTGGCGCCAAGCTGACCTCGCAACTGCTTGCGTTCTCCCGTCGCCAGCGCCTGGAGCCGGTGCCGCTGAACCTGAACCGCACCCTCACTGGCCTGGAAGAACTGCTGCGCCGCACCCTCGGCGGCAATATCCGCGTGCGCCTGGACCTGGACCATAGCCTGTGGCAGGCGCTGACCGACCCGACCCAGACCGAGATGATCATCCTCAACCTGGCGATCAACGCCCGCGACGCCATGCCTGAAGGCGGCCAGTTGACCCTGTCGACCCGCAACACGCGCATCAATGCCCGGCCGCAGCGCCCGGAAGACCCGGAGCCCGGCGAGTACGTGATGCTGAGTATTCGCGACACCGGCTGCGGCATGAGTGAAGAGGTGCTGGCCAAGGTGTTCGAGCCGTTCTTCACCACCAAGGACATTGGCAAGGGCTCTGGCCTGGGCCTGGCCCAGGTGTTCGGCTTTGCCAAGCAGTCCGGTGGCGGTGTGCGCATCGATACCGAGCCCGGGCATGGCACCCAGGTGGCGGTGTACTTGCCGGCAGTGAAGCAGGAGGTGGCCATCGATCCCGTCGCGCCGATCGCCGCACTGACCCTCGATGACAGTGGCAGGGACCGCACGGTGCTGCTGGTGGATGACGATCACCTGGTGCGCGACCTGCTCGGTGACGTGCTGCGCCAGTACGGCTACCAGGTGCGCCAGGCGCACAGCGGGGAGCAGGCGCTGGCCTTGCTCGACGATGACATCGACCTGCTGCTGACCGACTTTGCCATGCCCGAATTCAACGGCGGGCAACTGGCCATGGCGGCGCGCGACCGCTATCCGCAATTGCCGGTGGTGTTCCTGACCGGGTATGCGGAACTGCAAGGGCTGGAATTGCCGGGGAGCCTGGTGATGCAGAAGCCGGTGCAGGCCGATGAACTGGCCAGGATGCTGAATGAACTGCTGCGTGCAACCGGTTAGATTCGCTTTGCCTGCACCGGCCTATTCGCGGGCACGCCCGCTCCCACAGGGATATCACCGCCCTGTGGGAGCGGGCGTGCCCGCGAATAGGCCGGTACAGGAACAGAAACGACAAAACCAGCGCTGACGATCGTCTGCACTGATTGAGAAATTTTCAGACTGAAGAGAAAAATGGCAGGGGCGGCTGGATTCGAACCAACGCATGGCAGGATCAAAACCTGCTGCCTTACCGCTTGGCGACGCCCCTGTATCGGATGCAGCTGACGCTGACCTGACAATTCCAACTGAGTGACAACCGGTTGTTGTCTTGGAATGCGCGGCACTTTAACACATAGATTCAGCCTGTAAACCCCCCATCGCAAAAAAAATGCTTTAAAACAGCAAGTTAGTGTCCACGAGCCGATTCTGCGGGCCGGCCGGACAACCATTCGTCGTATTTATACCGCTGCGCTTCAACGCAATCGCATTCCTCCCTTCCAATCAGATAAGCGAATTGTATTGACCAAGGAGGACCCCATGCCCGTTTCCCACGACCTTTACCAGGACCTGCACTACCCCCGCGAAATCGTCCAGCAGCGGCGCCAGCAGGACAAGACCCTGGACCGTCTGCTCGACGAGTATGTGGATATCGACAACCAGGTACTGGCTGCCGAATCGATCTCGGCCGGCAATTTCGTCGACGAAGACTTGCGACATCTGAAGGAGCGCCGGTTGACCGTGAAGTACATGATCGAGCGCCAGCTGGAGCGCAAGGCCTGAACCCATCGTGCCAGGCGATAAATGCCTGGCACTTTTTGTATTGGTCAAAACCGCTCGCCTCGGGCAAGCTGCGCGCAGCCCCGCATTTGCCCAAGGAGGCCTCACCTTGCCCGCCTGGATCCCTGCACCGCTGCGCCAGTTCAGCCATCGCCTGCGCACTGCCGCGCCTCAACAGAGCGAATTGCTCAGCTGGTTCGAAGACAAGGCCGCCAGCCGCGGCTATCAGCTCAGCGATGGTCAGCGCCGGGTCATCGACAGTATGGCCACGCAGATTGCGCGTCTGCTGGACGGAGGCCAGCCTCGCAGCCTCTATCTGTACGGCTCGGTCGGCCGTGGCAAGAGCTGGCTGCTCGATGGCTTCTTCCAGGCGGTACCGGTAGCGGCCAAGCGGCGCCTGCACTTCCACGACTTTTTTGCCCGCCTGCACCAAGGCATGCACCAGCACCGCCTGCTGGACGATGCGTTGGGCGCCACCCTGGACGAGCTGCTGGGCGGCTGCCAGGTGCTGTGCTTCGATGAGTTTCACGTGCATGACATCGGCGATGCCATGCTGCTCACACGGCTGTTCAACGCCCTGTTCGCCCGCGGTATCTTCCTGTTGGTGACCTCCAACTACGCGCCTGAAGGGCTGCTGCCCAACCCGCTGTACCACGAACGCTTCCTGCCGGTGATCCGCCTGATCAACGGTTCGATGGAGGTGCTCGAAGTGGGCGGCGACACGGACTTTCGCAGCCTGCCAGCCAACCGCGAGCAGCAACGCTTCACCCAAGGGCACTATGTGTGGCCGGGGGACGCGGCGCAGCGCCAGGCGCTTGACGTACCCGATGAGCAACCCGTGGTTCTGCAAGTGAACAACCGCCCGCTGCGCGCCTTGGCCATCGATGGCCGACGCGTGGTGCTGGCCTTCGAGGACTTGTGCGAGAAGGCCACAGCGGTGATCGACTACCTGGTGCTGGCCGGGCAGTACGACGAGTGGATCATCGATGGGCTGGATGATCTGTCGGAGTGCTCGCTGGCGGCGCAGCAGCGCTTCGTCAACCTGGTGGACGTGCTTTATGACCAGGATCGGCAGGTGACCGTGATCGGGCGCCGGCCACTGGAACAAAGCCTCGGCGGGCCGCTGGCCGACCTGATGCGTACCCGCAGCCGGTTGGGGCAGTTGCGCCAGATCGGGCCCGAAAGCTCTATGTCCTGATCTGGCCTCTTCGCGGCTAAAGCCGCTCCTACAGAAGCCCGCCGCCCCTGTAGGAGCGGCTTTAGCCGCGAAAGGGCCTGAGGTGTCACCGCATCAGCCAGCCCTGGGCAGATCCGCCAGCACCGCCTCGATCTCCCCCAGCACCGCCGGGTCATCCAGGGTCGAAGGCGGTACATAAGCCTGCCCATCGGCAATCTTGCGCAGTACCGCCCGGAGGATTTTCCCCGAACGGGTCTTGGGCAAACGCTTCACCAGGCGCACCCGGTTGAAACACGCCAGCGCACCAATCTCTTCACGCACACTGCCCACCAGCTCCAACAGCAACTGCGCCTCGGCTATGCCCTCGCCATCCTTGAGCACCACCAGCGCCAGCGGCACCTGGCCCTTGATCTCGTCATGCACACCGATCACCGCACACTCGGCCACCGCCGGGTGACGGGCGACCAGGTCTTCCATCTCCCCCGTGGACAGCCGATGCCCGGAGACGTTTATCACGTCGTCGGTGCGGCCCATGATGTAGACGAAGCCCTCTTCGTCGAGGTAACCGCCGTCACCCGTGTGGTAATAGCCAGGGTAGGTCTGCAGGTAGGCTTGCAGGTAACGTTCATGGTCGCCCCACAAGGTCTGGCTGCACCCGGGCGGCAGTGGCAGGGCAATGACGATGGAGCCCTGTTGGTCGGGCCCCAGCAGGTGCCCGTCGTCATCCAGCACGCGCACGTGATAGCCGGGCACCGCACGGTTGCTCGAACCCGGCCGCGCCGCACTGCCTTCCAGCCCCACGCAAGGCGCGGTGACCGGCCAGCCAGTCTCGGTTTGCCACCAGTGGTCGTGCACCGGTTTGCCGGTGACCTGCTCCAGCCACTGATGGGTACTGGAATCGAGCTTTTCCCCGGCCAGGAACAGCTGGCGCAGCGAGCTCAGGTCATGCTTGCGGATCAGCTCGCCTTGCGGGTCTTCCTTGCGGATCGCCCGCATGGCTGTCGGCGCGCAGAACAAGGCATTGACCTGGTACTGCTCGACCACCCGCCAATACGCCGAAGCGTCCGGCGTGCGGATCGGCTTGCCCTCGTAGAACACCGTGGTGCAGCCGCTCATCAGTGGTCCGTAGACGATCAGCGAATGGCCGACCACCCAGCCGACATCGGAAATGCCCCACCATACATCCCCGGCCTGCATGCCGTAGATATGACGCATCGCGTAGCAAAGCGCGACCGCGTTGCCACCATTTTCGCGGACGATGCCCTTGGGTTTGCCGGTGGTGCCGGAGGTGTACATGATGTAGAGCGGGGCGCCGGACTCCAGCTCGACGGGCGCCACCGGCTCGGCACTGGCCAACGCCTGCTGCCAGTCCAGGTCACGGCCTGCCTGCAACTGCGCACGGGCCTGGGGCCGCTGCAGCACCAGGACATTACGCGGCTGATGGCAAGCCAGCTGCAGGGCGCGGTCGACCAGCGGCTTGTATTCGATTACCCGGTCGAACTCCAGGCCACAGGACGCGGTGAGCACCAGCGTGGGCCGGGCATCATCGATGCGCAGCGCCAGCTCGTTGGCGGCAAAGCCTCCGAACACCACCGAATGCACCGCGCCGATGCGCGCGCAGGCGAGCATGGCCATGGCGGCCTGCGGCACCATCGGCATGTAGATGATCACCCCGTCGCCCTGGCCCACGCCCAACTGCCGCAGCAGGCCGGCCAGGCGCGCCACTTCGTCGCGCAACTGGTGGTAGGTGAAGGTCTGTTGCACACCGGTCACGGGGGAGTCGTAGATCAACGCCAGCTGCTCACCCCGGCCCAGCTCGATCTGCCGGTCCAGGGCCAGGTAACTGCTGTTCAGGCGACCGTCGGCGAACCAGCGGTGGGTACCGTCGGGGTTGTTCTGCAGGGTCAGCGCGGGTTGGCGATACCAGGCCAGGGCTTTGGCCTGCTCGGCCCAGAAGGCCGCAGGGTCGGCAATGGATTGGGCGTAGCTGTGCTGGTAGGTCATGTCGATGAAAACCCGGTACTTGTTGTTATTGAAGGGCGGATAGTGAGTATGGCCTGCCACACCGGGGCCGCCATGGGACTAAAGTCACAACGGACCTGCAAATTTGCAGACCCGACAGAAATGCCCCACAACGGTGCCAACCCTCTAGAATAGGCCGCCCTCCCCGCCACAGAGCAGCTCATGGACATCGATCAGGCCCGGACCTTCCTGGAAATCGTGCGTTGCGGCAGCCTGGTCGCAGCTGCCGAACGCCTCTTCGTTTCGCAGACCGCGATCACCGCCCGGGTGCAGCGCCTGGAGCAGCAACTGGGCTGCCAGCTCTTCGTGCGCAGCCGCAACGGCGCCAGCCTGACCAGTGACGGCGAAGCCTTCGTCAGCTATGCCAACCAGCTGGTGCAGACCTGGGAAGCGGCACGCCGCGACCTGCCGCTGCCCGAAGGCTGCCGGCAGGTGCTGCATGTGGGCGCGGAAGTGAGCCTGGGCAATCCGATGCTGCTCGACTGGGTCGGTGCCCTGTACCGGGAGCTGCCAAGCCATGCCATCCGCAGCGAGGTGAGCGATGGCGAGTCATTGCTGCACAAGGCAGAGATGGGCCTGCTCGACGCCGCACTGGTCTACCAGCCGAGTTACGGCCCGGGGCTGCAGGTGGAACAACTGATGGAAGAAAAGCTGATCCGCGTGCGCCGGGTCGAGCAACCCGAACCCTATATCTATATTGACTGGGGCGAAGCCTTCCGTCGCCAACATGACGCCGCCCTGCCCGATTGCGCACGCCCGGCGCTGAGTTTCAACCTCGGGCCGTTGGCGCTGCAGTTCATCCTCGAGCACGGTGGCAGCGGTTACTTCCGTACCCGCGTGGTACAGGCCTACCTGGAAAGTGGCGTGTTCGAGCGGGTGCCGCAGGCGCCGGAATTTACCTACCCGACCTACCTGGTCTACTCGCGCAAGCGCGACAGCGAGGCCCTGCAGCAGGCCTTCGCGGTGCTGCGCCGGCAGGTGGCAGCCGGCGCCAGCGATTGGTCACAACGCTGGGACCCGGCTATCTGAGGTATCGCCGGCCGCACTGAGCAACTGGCGCTTGAGGCCGGCGATCAGGTCGGTCTGGGTGACTACCCCGACCAACTGCTCGTCGTCGAGCACCGGCAGGCAGTGCAAACCCTGCTCGCACAGCAGCGGCAACAGGCGCTCCAGCGGGTGCTGGCTGCTGACGCTGACCACCCGCCGGCTCATCACCTGCTCCATGCGCACGGCCTTGCGACCGAACAGGCTCCGCCAGCTGAATCGGCCACGCTGCATGGCCGCGCCCGCCAGGTCAGTGAGGCTGACGATACCCACCAGCTTGCCCTGCTGCAGCACCGGCAAGGTTTTCAGGTGGTGGTCAGCGAGCATTTTCCAGGCCTGCTCCAAGGGGGTGTCCGGCGTAGCGAACTGTACGTCGCGGGACATGACTGCGCCGGCAGTGATGCCGCCCAGGCTACGCTGCAGCGCGTGTTGTTCGGTGGCAACAATGATGCGCTCCAGTTCGTCGCGGGTGACATCGACAAACTCACCCAACTCTTCCAGGGCCAGGTCGAGGTCAGCGCCACTGATGCCCACGCGCTCGCTGGGCAGCGGGTCGTGGGTATGGTGCACGTCCTTGCGCGGCGCCGCGCCTTTCGGGTACTGCACGCCGGTGAGCCGGTTGTAGATCACGGCCACGGCCACCAGGATCAGCGCGTTGAGCAGTACCGGCTCGAGCAGGTGATCGCCCATGGCCGTCAAACCCGGGTCGGCCAGTACCGCGCTCACCGCCACCCCGCCACCCGGCGGGTGCAGGCAACGCAGCAGGCACATCACCAGGATCGAAAGCCCCAAGGCAACGGCCGCCACCCACAGTTCCGGGCCAAACCCCTGGCGCATGGCCAGGCCGACCGCACCGGCCAAGGCATAGCTGCCGAGCACTGGCCACGGCTGCGCCAAGGGCCCGGAATGCACGGCGAACACCAGCACTGCCGAGGCCGCCAACGGGCCGAGCAGGTGCAGGGCAATGCCCGGCCCATAGGCCAGGCTGGTCAGCCAGCCAGCGAGGAACAGGCCGAGCAACGCGCCGATAGCGGCACGCAAGCCTTGTCTGGGAGAGATGTTCAGGGGGGCGGGCAACAGCCGCTGAAGACGACTTTCAGAACGCATGGCAGACATTCAAGCAATCGGGATCTGTAGTTTTTCTGATTGAAAACAAGGGGATTGTGCCGGCTGGAGGCAGACAGGGCTAATTCAAAAAAATGCGGCTGTACTGCAATTTTTTTGCACTGCTGAACCGTGCCCTGGCACTACCGCGCCTTGCGTGGCAGCTCGATGCTCACTCGCAGCCCGCCCAAGGGGCTATCCTGCAACGCCAGGTGCCCGCCCCACGCCTCGACGATGTCGCGCACGATGCCGAGCCCCAGCCCGTGCCCGTCGACCTGTTCATCCAGCCGCGAGCCGCGCTCCAGCACCTGCAGGCGCCGGTTTTGCGGAATCCCGGGACCATCATCATCGACCCGTAACCGATAGCCCCCGGCTGTCGGCGCAATCCCCAGCCGCACTTCGCTGTCGGCCCATTTGCAGGCGTTGTCCAGCAGATTGCCGAGGAGCTCCAGCACATCTTCGCGATCCCACGGCAGCAGCAGGCCCGGTGGGACATCGTGCCCGAGCCGCAAGCCCTCGCCATGGATCATGCCCAAGGTCGCGAGCAAGCCAGGCAGTTCGGCATCACAGTCGAACTGCGCCCCAGGCAAGGCATCGCCGGCCAGGCGTGCCCGGTTCAGCTCCCGGGCCAGGCGCTGCTGGATCTGCTCCAGCTGCTCACGCAACTGCGCCTGCACCTCGGGCAGGCCCTGCAAGCGCTCACTGGACGCCAGACTGAGCAGCACCGCCAGCGGCGTCTTCAGTGCATGGCCGAGGTTGCCCAGGGCATTGCGCGAGCGGCGCAGGCTGTCTTCGGTGTGGTTGAGCAAGTGGTTGATCTGGTCCACCAGCGGCGCCAGCTCGCTGGGCACCTCGGCATCGAGCTGCGAGCGTTGGCCTTGCTGCAGCTGGGCAATCTGCTGGCGCGCACGCTCCAGCGGGCGCAACGAGCGGGTGACGGTGATGCGCTGCAGCACCAGTACGATCAGCAATGCCACCAGCCCCATCCCCAGGCCGATCTGCTGCAAGCGACGGAAACCGTCGCGAACCGGCGAATAGTCCTGTGCCACGCTGATCGAGATGTCCTGGCCCAGGCGCCGGTAATCGGCGCGCAAGGCCAAAAGCTGCTGCCCTTCCGGGCCCAGCTCGTGACTATCGGACAACCCCGGCGTGGCCGGCTTGGGCATGTCCAGGTCCCACAGCGAGCGCGAACGCCAGGTGCCCTGGTCCAGATCGATGCGGAAGTAATAACCCGAAAAAGGCCGCTGATAGGCAGCGGAAATGCGCCGCTCATCCAGTTGCAGGCCATTCGGCCCGCGCACCAGTGCCACCAGCAGGTTCTCGCTTTCCTTGCGCAGGCCGTTTTCCAGGTAGCGCTGCAGGCCTGCCTCGAACAGCCACAGGGTCAATTGCGCCAGTACCACCCCGACCACCACCAGCACGGCGACCAGGCCCAGGCTCAGGCGCGCCTGGATGGACTTCACCCGGCGCTCCCGGCATAGATATAGCCTTGCCCGCGACGGGTCTCGATGACGCTGCGACCCAGCTTGCGCCGCAGGTGGTTGACGTGCACTTCCAGCACATTGGAATCGCGCTCGGTCTCGCCGTCGTAAAGGTGCTCGGCCAGGTGGCTCTTGGACAGGATCTGCTGGGGGTGCAGCATGAAGTAGCGCAACAGGCGAAACTCCGCAGCGGTGAGCTGGATGTCGACGCCATCGCGGCTCACGCACTGGCGGCTTTCATCCAGTTGCAGGCCTGCAGCTTCCAGCGTTGGCTGGTTGGCCAGGCCGCGAGCGCGGCGCAGCAGGGCCTGGATGCGCAGCTGCAACTCCTCGGGGTGGAAGGGCTTGCTCAGGTAGTCGTCCGCCCCGGTCTTCAAGCCTTCGATACGTTCCGCCCACGACCCGCGCGCCGTGAGGATCAGCACCGGCGTGGCCAGGCCGCCGGCACGCCATTGCGCAAGCACCTCCAGGCCCGGCAAGCCCGGCAAGCCGAGGTCGAGGATGATCAGGTCATAGGGTTCGCTCTGGCCCTGGTACACCGCATCGCGGCCATCGGCCAGCCAGTCCACGGCGTAGCCCTGGCGTTGCAGGCTGGTGGTCAGTTCGTCGGCCAGGGGCACATTGTCTTCGACAAGCAGCAAGCGCATGTCAGTCGTCTTCCTCGTCTTTGAGCAGGGCGCCGCTGCTGGCATCGAGCTTGACCTCGCGCACCACGCCGTCCTTGGTCAGCAGCTCGACTTCATATTCGTAGCGGCCGTCGTCCTCTTCCAGCTCTGCCTCCAGCAGGCGCGCCCCGGGGTAACGCCCCAGGGCGGTATCCAGCAATTGCTCGAGCGGCAGGATGATGCCCTTCTGCCGTAGCTTCAGGGCTTCGTCCTGGTCCAGGTCGCGGGCAACGGCCAAGGAGCACACGGCCAGCAACGACAACGCCAGGTATCGCGCCGGCCGGGGTAAGCGGATCATCAGTTGTCCCGCTCGTCCTTCAGCACTTCACCGGTCTTGGCATCCAGGTCGACATCCCACTCGACGTTCTGCGAGTCGCGCAGTTCGACCTTGTACACGTAACGGCCGTATTCGTCCTCCAGCTCCGAGTCGGTGACGGTGGCGCCGGGGTGCTTGGCCACGGCTGCGGCCTTCAGCTCGTCCAGCGACTTGATGGTCTTGGCATTGACCAGCTTGACCACTTCGTCAGGCTGGACGTCCTTGGCGAAAGCGGCATTGGCGCCCAGGGCAAGGGCGGCGGCGGTGAACAGGGCAGTCAAGGTTTTCATGATGGCTCTCCTGAGCGACGTTCAAGTTGTCTACGGGGTTAAGACTAACCAGCGGTCCTTAATTCAACCTGAAAACAGCTGGCGCCATGATAGCGCAGCTGTAGCGCCATCAAGCCCCTATAATGACCGGCTGGTTACCGTCGAGATCCGTCATGAGCGCCATTCACATCAAATTCCCGGCCCTTACCTTCAAGGCTGGCCAGCGCGCAATACGCCAGATTCGTGAAAGGGGACTGCAGGCAGGCGATGTCGGCGTGCTGCCAGGTGCGGCAGGTGGCCCCAAGCCCCTGGGCATCCAGGGCCTGGACCTTGCCCTGTTCGGTGAATGGCTGCCATCGGCACCCCGCCAGCGCGCGCTGATCGGCGCCTCGATCGGCTCCTGGCGCTTCGCCAGCGCCTGCCTTGACGACCCGGTCGCCGGCATCCGCCGCCTGGGCGAGCTGTACACCGAACAGGACTTCGCCAAAGGCGTTACCCCCGCCGACATCAGCCGCAGTTGCCAGCGCATGCTCGACGACCTGCTGCAGGGCTGCGACGGGCAGATCCTCGCCAACCCGCACTATCGGCTCAACATTCTGGTAGTGAAGAGCCACGGCCAACTCGCCCACGACCATCGAGGCCGCCTGGGCATGGGCCTGGGCTCGGTGGTCGCCAGCAACCTGCTGGGGCGCTCGCGCCTGGGCCGGCACTTTGAACGGGTCATCCTGCATGACCAGCGCAGCGCGCCGCCGCTCGATGCGCTCACCGACTTCCCCTCGCGCTGCCTGCCGCTGGACCTTTCCAACCTGCGCCAGGCCCTGCTCGCTTCAGGTTCGATCCCGATGGTGATGGAAGGTGTACGCGACATCCCCGGTGCTGGTGCTGGCACCTACCGCGACGGCGGCCTGCTCGACTATCACCTCGACCTGCCCTACCGCGGTGACGACCTGGTGCTGTACCCGCACTTCACCGACAAGGTAGTGCCCGGCTGGTTCGACAAGGCGCTGCCCTGGCGCCGGGGCGACGCCAGGCGGCTGCAGAACGTGCTGCTGATGACGCCTTCGCCGCAATACCTGGCTGCCCTGCCTTTCGGCAAACTGCCGGACCGCAACGACTTCAAGCGTTTCATGGGCGATGCGCCGAGCCGCAAGCGTTACTGGTACAAGGCGATCGCCGAAAGCCAGCGTCTGGGCGACGAGTTGCTCGAACTGATCGCCACCGGGCGGTTGCACGAACGCCTGCAAGCCTTGTAGCGGCCATGCTGGTAGACTGCGCGCATCATTGATTCACACAGAGTTATGACAGCGTGGAAATCTTCAAGGAATTCACATTCGAATCGGCCCACCGCCTGCCCCACGTCCCGGAAGGCCACAAATGCGGCCGCCTGCACGGCCACTCGTTCAAGGTCGGCCTGCACCTGACCGGCCCGCTCGACCCGCACACCGGCTGGATCCGCGACTTCGCCGAGGTCAAGGCAATCTTCAAGCCGATCTATGACCAGCTCGACCACAACTACCTGAATGACATCCCGGGCCTTGAAAACCCCACCAGCGAAGTGATCGCCAAGTGGATCTGGGACCAGGTCAAGCCGCTGATGCCGGAACTGTCGAAGGTGCGCATCCACGAAACCTGCACCAGTGGTTGCGAATACACCGGCGACTGACTTCGACCAGCCCGGTTGCAGCCTGGCCGCAGCGGTCAGATCTCGCCGAACTGGTGAGGGATGCTGAGGATTTCCATCGCGATGAAACCCGCCTCACCCTTGCGTGAATTGAAGAACCAGCTCCCCTCGCTCGGGTAACGTTTGACCCGCTCTCCGCCAGGGGCGATCAGGCGCAGGTTGTAGAAGCGTTCGCCCCGCGCCGGCTCGGCGGGCAGGCCCTCCACGGTCCACAGCCCGGCGCCAGACTCCTTGCGCAAGGCGCCTTGTGGCTGCGCGGCGGGCCAGATGCCCACGTAGCCCGAGAACCGCGGCATGCTGTAGTCCAGCACCCATGGGAACACGGTCCATACCCTGTCCGCCGGCCTGATTTCATAGAAGCGCTGCGAGTCCGCCCTGGGGCTGCCCTGGGTGTAGGCGCCGAACCAGAACAGCTCGTAGTACTGGTGCTCCGGTGTCACGTAGTCCGAGGGCGCCAGGCGCTTTTTCAGCTCGCCGTCCTTCGTCGATTGCAGGTAGCGGTTCCAGTGGTCTCGGTGATTGCGGGCACCCGTCTCCAGCCAGATGGCCGCCAAACGCTCTTTTGCCACGGCATTGCCCTCAACCACCGGGGTGGTATCGTCGCCGATGCTTTGCCACCAGCAGCGGGCCAGAAACGTTTCTCGAGAGCTGTAGATGTACGTGCTCATGCTGACTCTCCTCGTCAGATCATTGAGCTCGCAGGCTAGGCAAATCTGCCTTCATAGCGCAGGAGGAAGCGCCTCACTCCAGGCTTTGCCTGAGAAAAGCCGGCGCGATGTAACGCTGGTAATGCGCTTCTGACAACAGGAAAAACTCGCGATCGATGGCGTCGCGCAGTTGCGGCAGCTCCCAGTCGCGAAACTCCGGCAACAACACCATGCCGTAGGCTTCCAGATCGCGGATCATGCGGGCGCCACGGGCGATCAGCTGGTACGCCCAGCAATACTCCGACTGTTGCTCGACGAAGCGGATCGAGCGTTGCTGCAGTTGCTGGCGCAGCAGGCCTTTGTCGAACACTTCGAGCTTGGCCATCATCACCTGTACCAGCAGCTGTTCCAGGCGCAACCAGACGGCGCGCTTCTGCTCGTCGTCGTAACCGTTCCAATGGATCACTTCATGATGGAAACGCTTGCAGCCACGGCACACGGTGTCCCCGTAAACGGTGGAACAGAGGCCGACGCAAGGGGTCTTGATGGACTGGTTGGACATTGGGAAACAACAGCTTGGCGGTGGAATACGGGGCCATGTTAGCCCTTTGTCTAACCAGGGTCACCCGTTAAAGTCATGATCGCTGCCTTACCTTCGGGCTTTTTTTGCCGTAGAATCACCCCGCCTTTTCAAGGCAACAATGTCCGTTGGAAGCTGTTTTCAAAGCGTCACGAGCACAGTTCATCCGGTAGAACGGCGTTGGCCCGGGCCATGCACCCCTCGCATGCCCGCGCCAGCCCTCATCAGCTCCCGTTCTGCAGGCGTAAAACTTTGAAAGCAGCTTCTGTAAGGATTCTCTGCGACTCTGGCTGGGCGGCCCACAAAGCCGTGGCAGCGCATGGGTGCATTGAATGCTGGATGAGCGTCCCGGACTCCCTTTAGGGACCACTGATGAGGGTAATAACTGTGCTTGAAGCCTACCGCAAACACATCGAAGAGCGTGCCGCCCTGGGTATCGTGCCCCAGCCGCTGAACGCCGAACAAACTGCAGGCCTGGTCGAGCTGCTGAAAAACCCGCCGGCCGGCGAAGAAGCCTTCCTCGTAGACCTGATCACCAACCGCGTTCCGCCAGGGGTCGACGAAGCTGCCTACGTCAAGGCCGCTTTCCTCTCCGCCGTGGCCAAGGGCGAAGCCAAGTCGCCTCTGATCGACCGCAAGCACGCTGCTGAACTGCTGGGCACCATGCAGGGCGGCTACAACATCGAGACGCTGGTCGCGCTGCTCGACGACGCCGAACTGGGCGCCGTCGCGGCCGAACAGCTCAAGCACACCCTGCTGATGTTCGACGCCTTCCACGACGTGGCCGAAAAAGCCAAGGCCGGCAACGTTCACGCCAAGGCCGTGCTGGAATCCTGGGCTGCCGGCGAGTGGTTCACCTCGCGCCCGGCCATCGCCGACAAGTACACCCTGACCGTGTTCAAGGTGCCTGGCGAAACCAACACCGACGACCTGTCCCCTGCCCCGGACGCCTGGTCGCGCCCCGACATCCCGCTGCACGCCCTGGCCATGCTGAAAATGGCCCGTGATGGCATCGAACCGCAGCAGCCTGGTTCGGTCGGCCCGCTGGCTCAGATCGAAGCGGTCAAGGCCAAGGGCTTCCCGGTGGCCTACGTCGGTGACGTGGTCGGTACCGGTTCTTCGCGTAAATCCGCCACCAACTCGGTGCTGTGGTTCTTCGGCGACGACATCCCGTACGTGCCGAACAAGCGCGCCGGTGGCTTCTGCTTCGGCACCAAGATCGCCCCGATCTTCTACAACACCATGGAAGACGCCGGCGCCCTGCCGATCGAATTCGACTGCACCAACCTGGCCATGGGCGACGTCATCGACGTCTACCCGTTCAAGGGTGAAGTGCGCCGTCACGGCAGCGACGAGCTGGTCACTACCTTCGCACTGAAGACCGAAGTCCTGCTGGACGAAGTCCGTGCTGGCGGCCGTATCCCGCTGATCGTTGGCCGTGGCCTGACCGAAAAAGCCCGTGCCGAACTGGGCCTGGGGGCTTCCGACCTGTTCAAGAAGCCAGAGCAGCCTGCCGATACCGGCAAAGGCTTCACCCTGGCGCAGAAGATGGTTGGCCGCGCCTGTGGCCTGCCAGAAGGCCAGGGCGTGCGCCCAGGTGCCTACTGCGAGCCGAAGATGACCACCGTCGGCTCCCAGGACACCACTGGCCCGATGACTCGCGACGAACTGAAAGACCTGGCGTGCCTGGGCTTCTCCGCTGACCTGGTGATGCAGTCGTTCTGCCACACCGCAGCCTATCCGAAGCCGATCGACGTCAACACCCACCACACCCTGCCAGACTTCATCCGCACCCGTGGCGGCGTGTCGCTGCGCCCAGGCGACGGTATCATCCACAGCTGGCTGAACCGCATGCTGATGCCTGACACCGTCGGTACCGGTGGTGACTCGCACACCCGCTTCCCGATCGGCATTTCGTTCCCGGCCGGTTCCGGCCTGGTGGCCTTCGCCGCCGCCACCGGCGTCATGCCGCTGGACATGCCGGAATCGATCCTGGTGCGCTTCAAGGGCAAACTGCAACCTGGCATCACCCTGCGTGACCTGGTTCATGCCATCCCTTACTACGCGATCCAGAAGGGCCTGCTGACCGTCGAGAAGAAAGGCAAGAAGAACGCCTTCTCCGGCCGCATCCTGGAAATCGAAGGCCTGGACGACCTGACGGTCGAGCAAGCCTTCGAGCTGTCCGACGCCTCGGCCGAGCGTTCCGCTGCGGGCTGCACCATCAAGCTGCCGGAAAAGGCCATCGCCGAGTACCTGCAGTCCAACATCACCCTGCTGCGCTGGATGATCGGCGAAGGCTACGGCGATGCCCGCACCCTGGAGCGTCGCGCCCAGGCCATGGAAGCCTGGCTGGCCAAGCCCGAACTGCTGTCGGCCGATGCCGATGCCGAATACGCCGAAATCATCGAAATCGACCTGGCCGACGTCAAGGAGCCTGTGCTCTGCGCGCCGAACGACCCGGACGATGCCCGCCTGCTGTCCTCGGTACAGGGCGAGAAGATCGACGAAGTGTTCATCGGTTCGTGCATGACCAACATCGGTCACTTCCGCGCTGCCGGCAAGCTGCTGGACAAGGTCAAGGGCGGCATCCCGACCCGTCTGTGGCTGGCCCCGCCAACCAAGATGGACGCCCACCAGCTGACCGAGGAAGGCTACTACGGCATCTACGGCAAGGCCGGCGCACGCATGGAAATGCCAGGCTGCTCGCTGTGCATGGGTAACCAGGCACGTGTGCAGACCGGCTCGACCGTGGTTTCCACCTCGACCCGTAACTTCCCGAACCGTCTGGGCGACGCCACCAACGTGTACCTGGCCTCTGCCGAGCTGGCTGCAGTCGCGTCGATCCTCGGCAAGCTGCCGACCGTCGAAGAGTACATGCAGTACGCCAAAGACATCGACAGCATGGCTGCCGACGTCTACCGCTACCTGAGCTTCGACCAGATCGCCGAGTTCCGTGAAGCGGCTGCCAACGCCAAGATCCCGGTTGTTCAGGCGTAAGCTGAGTTGTAAGCAGTAAAAGAAAGCCCCGGCAGCGATGCCGGGGCTTTTTTGTGCCTCCTGTACCGGCCTCTTCGCGGCTAAAGCCGCGAAGAGGCCGGTACAGGCAACCTTCAGATCACGAACAGATCCACAAACCTGTGCACCGCCATCTGCTCCAGCTGTTGCTGGCCCTTGCACAGTTGAAAAATCGCTTCGCACCGCTGCCGCACAAAGCGCGTTGCCAGGTTGCTCCTGAACTTGGCCTCCAGCAACGGTATCCCCTCCTCACGCCGCCGCCGATGCCCGATCGGGTACTCCACCAGCACCTGCTCGGTACTGCTGCCATCTTTGAAAAACACCTGCACGGCATTGGCGATCGAGCGCTTGTCCGCCTCCAGGTACTCGCGACTGAAGCGCGGGTCCTCAACCACTTCCATCTTTTCGCGCAGGCGATCGATGCTCGGGTGGTTGGCATGAAAGGCATCTTCATAATGCTCGGCCACCAGGTGACCGAAGATCAGCGGCACCGCCACCATGTATTGCAGGCAATGGTCACGGTCAGCGGCATTGGCCAACGGGCCGCTTTTGGAAATGATACGGATCGCCGATTCCTGGGTGGTGATGACGATGCGGTCGATTTCATGCAGGCGGTTACGCACCAGAGGGTGCAGGGTAACGGCCGCTTCGCAGGCGGTCTGGGCATGGAACTCTGCGGGAAAGCTGACTTTGAACAGTACGTTTTCCATCACGTAACTGGCCAGCGGTTGCGGCAGGCGCAGCTCGTACTGGCCAGAAGGCTTCACCGCCAGGTCCTTGTTGGTGTGGCTGAACGAGACGTCATGGAACCCCCATTGCGGCGCAGTCAGCACGCCCGGCACGCCCATCTCGCCGCGCAGCGCGATATCGGCCAGGCGCACGCCGCGGCTGGAAGCGTCCCCGGCCGCCCAGGACTTGCGCGAGCCGGCATTGGGCGCATGGCGATAGGTGCGCAGCGCCTGGCCATCGACGAAGGCATGGGACAAGGCCGATAGCATCTGCTCGCGGTTGGCGCCCATCAGCCGGGCACACACGGCAGTGGAGGCTACCTTGACCAGAATCACGTGATCCAGGCCGACGCGGTTGAATGAGTTCTCCAGCGCCAGCACGCCCTGGATCTCGTGGGCCATGACCATCGCTTGCAGCACCTCACGCATCAGCAGCGGCGCCTCACCAGCAGCCACGCGCTTCTGTGACAGGTGATCGGCAACGGCCAGGATGCCGCCAAGGTTGTCCGAAGGATGCGCCCACTCGGCAGCCAGCCAGGTGTCGTTGTAGTCCAGCCAGCGCACGGTGCAGCCGATGTCCCAGGCCGCCTTGACCGGGTCGAGGCGGTAGGCGGTGCCGGGGACGCGGGCGCCATTGGGCACCACGGTGCCTTCTACCAGCGGGCCGAGCAGCTTGGTGCACTCGGGGAAGCGCAGGGCCAGCAGGCCGCAGCCGAGGGTATCCATCAGGCAGTTGCGTGCGGTGTCCAGGGCTTCAGGGGATTCGACTCGGTAGCCGAGGGCGTAGTCGGCGAGGGTTTGCAGCACCCGGTCGTAGTCTGGGCGGTCATTCAGGTCCACGTTGGCGCTCATAGCCAGCTCCTGTGAAGTCGGGGCTGCTTTGCAGCCCTTCGCGGGGCAAGCCCGCTCCCACAGGTACTCCACAGCACTCAAGAACTGTGGTGATCCTGTGGGAGCGGGCTTGCCCCGCGAAGGGCCGCAAAGCGGCCCCATCAACGAAAGCCGAGCGCCAGTGGTGCGTTAGAAGCTGTCGCCAGGCACGCGAACCCAGCCCTCCATCAGCACGCGAGCACTGCGGCTCATGATTGCCTTGGTCACGGTCCACTCGCCATCCACCTTGCGCGCCTCGGCTCCAACCCGCAAGGTGCCGGACGGATGGCCGAACCGCACGGCACTGCGCTCGCCCCCGCCCGCAGCGAGGTTGACCAGCGTGCCCGGAATGGCCGCAGCGGTGCCGATGGCCACGGCTGCAGTCCCCATCATCGCGTGGTGCAGCTTGCCCATCGACAGCGCACGCACCAGCAGGTCGATGTCACCGGCCGCAACCGCCTTGCCACTGGACGCAGTGTAGGTGCTCGGCGGCGCAACGAAAGCCACCTTCGGCGTATGCTGACGCCCGGCAGCTTGGTCGACATGCTCGATCAGGCCCATGCGCACGGCGCCGTAGGCACGAATGGTCTCGAAGCGCTGCAGCGCCTGCGGGTCGCCGTTGATCGCATCCTGCAACTCGGTACCGGTGTAACCGATGTCGGCGGCATTGACGAACACGGTCGGGATGCCAGCGTTGATCAAAGTCGCCTTGAAGGTGCCGACACCCGGCACTTCCAGGTCGTCCACCAGGTTGCCCGTGGGGAACATTGCCCCACCGTCGCCATCCTCGTCGGCGGCGGGATCGAGGAACTCCAACTGCACTTCGGCGGCCGGGAAGGTCACGCCGTCGAGCTCGAAGTCGCCGGTTTCCTGCACTTCACCTTCGGTGATCGGCACATGGGCGATGATGGTCTTGCCGATGTTGGCCTGCCAGATACGTACAGTGGCAATGCCATTGCGCGGAATGCGCGCCGGGTCGACCAGGCCATTGCTGATGGCGAACGAGCCGACCGCCGCAGACAGGTTGCCGCAATTGCCGCTCCAGTCGACGAAAGCCTTGTCGATGGCGACCTGGCCGAACAGGTAGTCGACATCGTGCCCGGGCTTGATGCTCTTCGACAGGATCACCGTCTTGCTGGTGCTCGAAGTGGCGCCGCCCATGCCGTCGATCTGCTTGGCGTAAGGGTCGGGACTGCCGATTACCCGCAACAGCAAGGCGTCGCGCGCCGGGCCTGGGACCTGAGCCGGCTCAGGCAGGTCCTGCAGGCGGAAGAACACGCCCTTGCTGGTGCCGCCACGGATGTAGGTGGCGGGGATTTTCACTTGTGGTACATGTGCCATGTTCATGTCCTGTTCAAACGGTGGCTTCGAGGAAGTCCTGGGCAAAGCGCTGCAGCACCCCGCCCGCCTCATAGATCGACACTTCCTCGGCAGTGTCCAGGCGGCAGGTCACCGGCACTTCGACACGCTCGCCATTGCGTCGCGTCACGACCAGGGTCAGCGTCGCCCGTGGCGTGCGCTCGCCAAGCACGTCATAGGTCTCGCTGCCATCCAGGCCCAGGGTCTTGCGGTCGGTGCCCGGCTTGAACTCCAGCGGCAAAACCCCCATGCCCACCAGGTTGGTGCGGTGAATGCGCTCGAAGCCCTCGGCGACGATCGCCTCGACACCGGCCAGGCGCACGCCCTTGGCCGCCCAGTCGCGGGACGAGCCCTGGCCATAGTCGCCTCCGGCTACGATGATCAGCGGCTGCTTGCGCGCCATGTAGGTCTCGATGGCTTCCCACATGCGGGTCACCTTGCCTTCCGGCTCGATGCGCGCCAGCGAGCCCTGCTTCACGCTGCCGTCTTCGTTGCGCACCATTTCGTTGAACAGCTTGGGGTTGGCGAAGGTGGCGCGCTGGGCGGTCAGGTGGTCGCCGCGGTGGGTGGCGTAGGAGTTGAAGTCCTCTTCCGGCAAGCCCATCTTCGCCAGGTACTCACCGGCGGCACTGTCGCGCAGGATGGCGTTGGACGGCGACAGGTGGTCGGTGGTGATGTTGTCCGGCAGTACCGCCAGCGGGCGCATGCCGCGCAGGGTGCGTTCGCCAGCCAGGGCGCCTTCCCAGTATGGCGGGCGGCGGATATAGGTGCTCATCGGGCGCCAGTCGTAGAGCGGCGCGACTTTAGGCCCGCGGTCTTCTTCGATGGCGAACATCGGGATATAGACCTTGCGGAACTGCTCCGGCTTGACCGCCGCACGCACCACCGCGTCGATTTCCTCGTCGCTCGGCCAGATGTCCTTGAGTCGGACTTCCTTGCCGTCGACCACGCCCAGCACGTCCTTCTCGATGTCGAAACGGATGGTGCCGGCAATCGCGTAGGCCACCACCAGCGGCGGCGAAGCAAGGAACGCCTGCTTGGCATACGGATGGATACGCCCATCGAAGTTGCGGTTGCCCGACAGGACGGCGGTGGCGTACAGGTCCCGGTCGATGATTTCCTGCTGGATCACCGGGTCCAGTGCACCGGACATGCCGTTGCAGGTGGTGCAGGCGAAGGCGACGATGCCAAAGCCCAGTTGCTCCAGTTCCTTTTCCAGCCCCGCTTCTTCCAGGTACAGCTGTACGGCCTTGGAGCCGGGTGCCAGCGACGACTTGACCCACGGCTTGCGGTTGAGGCCAAGTTTGTTCGCGTTGCGCGCCAGCAAGCCTGCGGCAATCACGTTGCGCGGGTTGCTGGTATTGGTGCAGCTGGTGATGGCGGCGATGATCACCGCACCGTCAGGCATCTGCCCCGGCACTTCTTGCCAGGCGCCAGCGATGCCCTTGGCCGCCAGGTCGCTGGTCGCGACGCGGGCATGCGGGTTGGACGGGCCGGCCATGTTGCGCACCACGCTCGACAGGTCGAAGCTCAGGGTGCGTTCGTATTCGGCCCTGGCCAGGCTGTCGGCCCACAGGCCGGCGACCTTGGCATAGGTCTCCACCAACTGCACCTGCTGGTCATCACGGCCAGTCAGCTTGAGGTAGTCGATGGTCTGCTGGTCGATGGCGAACATCGCAGCGGTGGCACCGTATTCCGGGGCCATGTTGGAAATGGTCGCACGGTCACCCAGGGTCAGGGCGCGTGCGCCTTCGCCATGGAACTCGAGGTAGGCGCCAACGACTTTCTGCTTGCGCAGGAACTCGGTAAGGGCCAATACCAGGTCGGTGGCGGTGATATTCGGCGCCAGCTTGCCGGTCAGCTCGACGCCGATGATTTCCGGCAGGCGCATCCACGAGGCACGGCCAAGCATGACGTTTTCGGCTTCAAGGCCACCGACACCGATGGCGATCACGCCCAAGGCATCGACATGCGGGGTATGGCTGTCGGTGCCGACGCAGGTGTCCGGGTAGGCCACGCCACGGTCGTTATGGATCACCGGCGACATCTTCTCCAGGTTGATCTGGTGCATGATGCCGTTGCCAGGCTGGATCACGTCGACGTTCTTGAACGCCTTCTTGGTCCAGTTGATGAAATGGAAACGGTCTTCGTTACGGCGGTCTTCGATGGCGCGGTTCTTCTCGAACGCCTGCGGGTCGAAGCCACCGCACTCCACGGCCAGGGAGTGGTCGACGATCAACTGCACCGGCACCACCGGATTGACCTGAGCCGGGTCGCCGCCTTTGTCGGCGATGGCATCACGCAGGCCGGCGAGGTCGACCAGGGCGGTCTGGCCAAGGATGTCATGGCACACCACGCGCGCCGGGAACCAAGGGAAGTCGAGGTCGCGCTTGCGCTCGATCAGCTGGCCCAGCGAGGCGTCGAGGGTGGCCGGGTCGCAGCGGCGCACCAGGTTCTCGGCCAGCACCCGGGAGGTGTAGGGCAGGCTGTCATAGGCACCGGGCTTGATGGCCTCGACGGCGGCGCGGGCATCGAAGTAGTCCAGGGCTGTGCCTGGCAGGTTCTTGCGGAATGCAATATTCATCTTGGGATCAGGCTCGGTCACAGGATTCGGAAGGTTGCCCCCGCTTCCACAGGGGAAGCGGGTTGCCTCTCTTTATCTATTCAGCGCTGCTCGATCGGTACGAACTGGCGCTGTTCGACGCCGACATACTCGGCGCTCGGACGGATGATGCGGTTGTTGGCGCGCTGTTCGAACACGTGCGCGGCCCAGCCGGTCAGGCGCGAGCAGACGAAGATCGGGGTGAACAGCTTGGTCGGGATGCCCATGAAGTGATACGCTGAGGCATGGTAGAAGTCGGCGTTGGGGAACAGGCGTTTCTGCTCCCACATGGTCTTGTCGATGGCTTCGGAGACAGGGTACAGGACCGTGTCACCGACCTGGTCGGCAAGCTTCTTCGACCAGCCTTTGATCACCTCGTTGCGCGGGTCGGACTCTTTGTAGATCGCGTGGCCGAAGCCCATGATCTTGTCCTTGCGCTCGAGCATGCGCAGCAGCTCGGCGGTGGCCTCCTGCGGGCTCTGGAAGCGCTCGATCAGCTCCATCGCCGCTTCGTTGGCACCGCCGTGCAGCGGGCCGCGCAGCGAGCCGATGGCGGCGGTGACGCAGGAGTACAGGTCGGACAGGGTCGATGCGCAAACCCGCGCAGTGAAAGTCGAGGCGTTGAACTCATGCTCGGCGTAGAGGATCAGCGACACGTTCATCACCTTGACGTGCAGCTCGCTCGGCTTCTTGCCGTGCAGCAGGTGCAGGAAGTGGCCGCCGAGGGTGTCTTCGTCGCTGGTGCAGTCGATGCGCACGCCATGGTGGGTGAAGCGGTACCAGTAGCACATCACCGCAGGGAACAGCGCCAGCAGGCGGTCGGTCTTCTCGCGCTGGGCGTCAAAGGTCAGCTCGGGCTCCAGGGTGCCGAGCACCGAGCAACCGGTGCGCATCACATCCATCGGATGGGCGTCGCGGGGGATGCGTTCCAGCACTTCTTTGAGCGCCTGCGGCAGGTCACGCAGGCCCTTGAGCTTGTGTTTGTAGTCGGCCAGCTCCGCCTTGCTCGGCAGCTCGCCGTACAACAGCAGATAGGCGACTTCTTCGAATTCGGCACCGGCGGCCAGGTCACGGACGTCGTAGCCACGGTAGGTCAGGCCGGCCCCGGCCTGGCCCACGGTCGACAGCGCAGTCTGGCCGGCCACCTGGCCGCGCAGGCCAGCGCCACTGAGTACTTTTGCTTCGGCCATGGTGTTTCTCCTTTCTTGAACTTGTTATAGGAAGCGATCTGGCGGATTCAGGAACGCTGCGCTCAACCCTTCTTCTGGGCAAACAGCGCGTCGAGGCTCTGCTCGAAGGCGTGGTAGCCAATGGCATCGTAGAGCTCCATGCGGGTCTGCATGGTGTCGATTACGTTCTTCTGCGTGCCGTCGCGGCGCAATGCGGCATACACGTTCTCCGCCGCCTTGTTCATGGCGCGGAATGCCGACAGCGGGTACAGCACCAGCGAAACATCGACCGAGGCCAGCTCTTCGGTGGTAAACAGCGGCGTGGCGCCGAATTCGGTGATGTTGGCCAGGATCGGTGCTTTCACCCGATCAGCGAAGGTCTTGTACATCGACAGTTCGGTGATGGCTTCGGGGAAGATCATATCGGCGCCGGCCTCGACGCAGGCGGCGGCCCGGTCCAGGGCAGCGTTGAGACCTTCCACCGCCAGGGCGTCGGTGCGCGCCATGATCACGAAGCTGTCATCGGTGCGGGCATCCACTGCCGCCTTGATGCGGTCGACCATCTCCTGCTGGCTGACGATTTCCTTGTTCGGGCGGTGGCCGCAGCGTTTGGCGCCAACCTGGTCCTCGATGTGGATGGCCGCAGCACCGAACTTGCACATCGAACGCACGGTGCGGGCGACGTTGAAAGCCGAAGCGCCGAAACCGGTGTCGACATCCACCAGCAAGGGCAGGTCGCAGACATCGGTGATGCGGCGCACATCGGTCAGCACATCATCCAGGCCACTGATGCCCAGGTCAGGCAGGCCCAGGGAGCCGGCAGCAACACCGCCACCGGACAGGTAGATGGCTTTGAAACCGGCACGCTTGGCCAGCAGTGCGTGGTTGGCGTTGATCGCGCCGACCACTTGCAGCGGGTGTTCGGCGGCAACGGCGTCGCGGAAACGCTGACCGGGGGTGCTGTTCACAGTCATTTCTCACCTCGTGGGCTGTTGTTGTTGGCGTCCAGATAGTGACGCTCGATGTTGCGCTTGGACGCGCCGATGTGGCGGCGCATCAGGAGTTCGGCCAGTTCGCCGTCACGGTCGGCAATGGCATCGAGAATGCGGTGGTGTTCGGCAAAGGCCTGGCGCGGCCGGTTGGGCGTGGCGGAAAACTGGATGCGGTACATGCGCACCAGTTGATACAGCTCGCCGCACAGCATCTTGACCAGGGTCTGGTTGCCGCTGCCCTGGATGATGCGGTAGTGGAAGTCGTAGTCGCCTTCCTGCTGGTAGTAGCCAAGCCCGGCCTGGAACGCGGCATCGCGCTCATGGGTATCGAGCACCCGGCGCAGCTCATCGATGTCGGCCTGGCTCATGCGCTCGGCTGCCAGGCGGCAGGCCATGCCTTCCAGCGACTCGCGGATTTCGTACAGCTCGATCAGTTCGGCGTGGTTGAGCGAAACCACCCGCGCGCCGACATGCGGTACCCGCACCAGCAGGCGCTGCCCCTCCAGCCGGTGGATGGCCTCGCGCAGCGGGCCGCGGCTGATGCCATAGGTACGCGCCAGCTCCGGCTCGGAGATCTTGCTGCCTGGGGCAATGTCGCCCTTGACGATCGCCGCCTGGATACGCCGGAAGACATTCTCGGACAAGGTTTCCGTTTCGTCTGACTCGGCAGGGCTTGGGGTGGTGATGTCCAGCATATTGTCGACACCTTGCTAATCGCTTGAGCAGAAACTAGCGAATCAGAGGCTCACAGTCAAAGACAAAATCAACATTGTCGACAATCGTCTAAGAACGAACTTACCCAGTGATGGCGTTGTCAGATCGCTTCACGCTGGCGTCAAGACGTCGGCGTGATAGAATGCCGCGCCTCCGAGGGGGTATCGATAGTGTATTTGTCATCAAATCATGTTGTTGACAGATGAACGAGGAAGCTTGTGCAGCCGTTGCCAGTCACCTATGCCCCGAACCCTGCACAGCTCAGCACCGCGCCAGGACTATGAGACTTACACCCGTATTATTGCTGTTATGCCTCACCCTGCTGCCGGCCCTTGGCCAGGCGGCGGGCAAGACCGTGTACGGTCTGAACGAATACGCCCGGCTTGGCGACCTCGACCTGGAAGTGGCCGCCAAGCTCGACACCGGGGCCAAGACCGCGTCGCTCAGTGCCCGCGACATCAAACGCTTCAAGCGCAACGGCGAAAGCTGGGTGCGCTTCTACCTGGCCATTGACGCCGCCCATTCGCACCCCATCGAGCGCCCTCTGGCCCGCGTGAGCAAGATCAAGCGCCGCGCCGGCGACTATGATGCGGAATCCGGCAAGGCCTATACCGCCCGCCCGGTCATCGAACTGGAAATCTGCATGGGCCAGGCCCGGCGCACCATCGAAGTCAACCTCACCGACCGCAGCGCCTTCCAGTTCCCGTTGCTGATCGGCTCCGAGGCGCTCAAGCACTTCGACGCGCTGGTCGACCCAAGCCTTAAATATGCGGCCGGCAAACCTGCCTGTGCCACCGACGCTACCAAAGCAGAGTAATCCCGATGCGCTCTCTTACCCTCCATCTGAAAGTCCTGATCACCGTGCTGGTGTTGCTCGGCGTAGCGGTCACGGCCTATCAGATCTTCGTGCTCGGCATCCCGGTGACCGAAGACGAGACCGACGACCTGTGGAACATCGACGCCAAGGTCGAGTTCGTCGCCAGCTCCAAGGACCCGGTCAAGATCCAGATGTTCGTGCCGCCGCTGAACCGCGACTACGTCAGCCTCAACGAGAGCTTCATCTCCAACAACTATGGGGTGAGCGTCAACCGCGCCGACGGCAACCGCAAGGTGACCTGGTCTGCGCGCCGTGTCAGCGGCAACCAGACCCTGTACTACCGGCTGGTGCTGACCAAGCGCTACAGCAACGAAAAGTCCGCCATCAAAGGCCCGACCTTCCGTGACAGTCTGGCCATCGAAGGCCCGGAAAAAATCGCCGCCGAAGCCCTGATGGCTCCCATCCGCCAGCACTCGGCCGACGTCGAGACCTTTGTCAGCGAGACCATCAAGCGGGTCAACAACCTCAACGATGACAACGTCAAGCTGCTGCTGGCCGGTGACACCTCGCCAATGAAGAAGGCCCAGGTCATCGACCTGCTGCTGTCGATCGCCCATGTGCCGATGGAAAAGGTCCACACCATCCGCCTGGTTGCCGATACGCCCCAGACTCCGGAGCTGTGGCTGCGCAGCTTCAACGGCAACGACTGGCTGTACTTCAACCCGGACACCGGCGAACAGGGCCTGCCGGCCGACCGCCTGCTGTGGTGGACCGGCGATGACAACCTGATCACCGTCGATGGCGGCAAGAAAGCCAACGTCACCTTCAGCATGAACAACAGCGAGATGAACGCCATCCGCCTGGCCAAGCTGACTGACGAGAACACCGACGCCGACTTCCTCGAGTACTCGCTGTACGGCTTGCCGCTGCAAACCCAGCAGACCTTCATGATCATGGTCATGATCCCGATCGGCGTGCTGGTGATCCTGATCCTGCGCAACCTGATCGGCATCCAGACGCTCGGTACCTTCACCCCGGTGCTGATAGCCCTGGCCTTCCGCGAGACCCAGCTGGGCTTCGGCATCATGCTGTTCACGGTGATCACCGCCCTGGGCCTGTCGCTACGTTCGTACCTGGAACACCTGAAGCTGCAGATGCTGCCGCGCCTGTCGGTGGTGCTGACCTTCGTCGTGGTATTGATCGCCGCCATCAGCCTGTTCAGCCACAAGCTGGGCCTGGAGCGCGGCCTGTCGGTGGCGCTGTTCCCGATGGTGATCCTGACCATGACCATCGAGCGCCTGTCGATCACCTGGGAAGAACGCGGCGGTGGCCATGCCATGAAAGTGGCGATCGGCACCCTGTTCGCCGCCTCCCTGGCGCACTTGCTGATGATGGTGCCGGAGCTGGTGTACTTCGTCTTCACCTTCCCGGCCGTGCTGTTGATCCTGGTGGGCTTCATGCTGGCGATGGGTCGCTACCGCGGCTACCGCCTGACCGAGCTGGTGCGTTTCAAGGCATTCCTGAAGAAGGCTGACGCCTGATGTTTGGCCTGATCAAGACCTGGAAAGCCCTGGAGGCCAGGGGCATCATGGGGATCAACCGGCGCAACGCGGACTACGTGCTGAAGTACAACAAGCGGCACTTGTACCCGATCGTCGACGACAAGATCATCACCAAGGAGCGTGCCCTCGCAGCCGGCATCCATGTGCCGGAAATGTACGGCATCATCGAGACCGAGAAGCAGATCGATAAGCTTCACGAGATCATCGGCGGGCGCAACGACTTCGTCATCAAGCCAGCGCAGGGCGCTGGTGGTGACGGCATCCTGGTGATCGCCGACCGCTTCGAGGACCGCTACCGCACGGTGTCGGGCAAGATCATCAGCCACGAGGAAATCGAGCACCAGGTGTCGAGCATCCTCACCGGGCTGTACTCGCTTGGCGGCCACCGTGACCGGGCGCTGATCGAGTATCGGGTGACCCCCGACCAGATCTTCAAAAGCATCAGCTACGAGGGTGTGCCGGACATCCGCATCATTGTGCTGATGGGCTACCCGGTGATGGCCATGCTGCGCCTGCCGACCCGCCAGTCCGGCGGCAAGGCCAACCTGCACCAGGGCGCCATCGGTGTGGGCGTCGACCTGGCTACCGGCGTGACCCTGCGCGGCACCTGGCTGAACAACATCATCAGCAAGCACCCCGACACCACCAACGCGGTGGACGGCGTACAGCTGCCGAACTGGGACGGCTTCATGAAACTGGCCGCTGGCTGCTATGAGCTGTGCGGGCTGGGCTATATCGGCGTGGACATGGTGCTGGACCAGGACAAGGGGCCGCTGATTCTCGAACTCAACGCCCGCCCTGGCCTGAACATCCAGATCGCCAACGATACCGGGCTGACTCAGCGCACCCATGCCATCGAAGCGCACATCGAAGCGCTGGCCAAGGACGGGATCACTGAAGACGCCGAACAGCGTGTGCGCGTGACCCAGAACCTGTTCGGGCACGTGCATCCGCGCTGACATTGCCGGGGTTGCTTTGCAGACCTTCGCGACGTGTCGGGACGCCGAACCGTCGCGAAGGGCCAAACAGGATGTTGGAATGTCGTATCAAACCTAGGCGCATTTCCTACACAGGTCTACAATCGCCCTCCTCGCTTTTACATCGCCGTCCACACTGATGCCGACCTGTACGCTCCACCCGCTGCCCTACCAACCCGACCCCGCTGCCTATTTTGCCCGCCTGCGCCAGGCCCCCGGCGCGATCCTGCTCGACAGCGCTCGCCCCGGCGCCGAACGCGGCCGCTTCGACCTGATCAGCGCCTGGCCCGTGCAGCACCTGCAGGCCCAGCCCGACGAGGATGGCCGCGCCTTCCTTGAACGCCTGCGCGCCAGCCTGGCACAACTGGGTGAAGCACAGCTGCCCGACGGCAGCGAGCTACCCTTCGTCGGCGGCCTGATCGGCTACCTGAGCTACGACTTCGGCCGCCGCCTGGAACAGCTGCCGCAACTGTCGACCGACGACCTGGGCTTGGCCGATGCACAGCTGGGCCTGTACGCCTGGGCACTGCTGACCGACCACCAGCTTGGCACCAGCCAGCTGGTGTTCCACCCAAGCCTGGCGCCAGAAGAGCGGGCTCGCCTAGCGGCACTGTTCGAGACTGTCGACACTTCGGTGTGCAGTGATTTCCAGCTGCTCGCGCCCATGCGGGGTGACCTGCAGCCGGAACAGTACAAGGCCGCCTTCGACCAGGTGCAGCGCTACATCCAGGCTGGCGACTGCTACCAGATCAACCTCACCCAGCGCTTCCGCGCCCCTTGCCAGGGTGACCCGTGGCAGGCCTACCAGGCCTTGCGCAAAGCCTGCCCGACGCCATTTTCCGGTTACCAGCAACTGGCTGACGGCAGCGCACTGCTGAGCTTCTCCCCGGAGCGCTTCATCCGTGTCAGCCAGGGCCAGGTGGAAACCCGCCCGATCAAGGGTACCCGCCCGCGCTCGGCCGACCCCGCCGAGGACGCCCGCAATGCCGAGGAGCTGCGCCACAGCGCCAAGGACCGCTCGGAAAACCTGATGATCGTCGACCTGCTGCGCAACGACCTGGGGCGCACGTGCGAAATCGGCTCAGTGAAGGTGCCGGAGCTGTTCAGCCTGGAAAGCTACCCCAACGTTCATCACCTGGTCAGTAGCGTCACCGGCCGGCTGGCCAGCGACAAGGACGCCCTGGACCTGATCGGCGACAGCTTCCCGGGCGGCTCGATCACCGGCGCACCGAAAATCCGCGCCATGCAGATCATCGATGAGCTGGAACCGACACGCCGCGCACTGTACTGCGGCTCGCTGCTGTACGTTGACGTGCGCGGCGAGATGGACAGCTCCATCGCCATACGCAGCTTGCTGATCAAGGATGGCCAGGTCTGTTGCTGGGGCGGCGGCGCAGTGGTGGCCGACTCGAACTGGCAGGCCGAATACGAAGAGTCGATTGCCAAGGTGCGCGTACTGATGGAAACGCTGCAGAGCCTTTGAGGCTCATCGCCAGGCGTCTGCCCGGCCATTTTTTGTTACCATCACTCCATTACGAGCGCACAGCGCCACAGCCAAGATGGAAACCGCCTGATGAGCCAACCCTTCGACGTCGCCGCCCTGGCCGCGACCTATGCCAACAAGTCCCCGCAGGACATCCTCAAGCTCGCCTTCGAGCACTTTGGCGATAACCTGTGGATCTCCTTCAGCGGCGCCGAGGATGTGGTGCTGGTCGACATGGCCTGGAAGCTGAACAAACAGGTCAAGGTATTCAGCCTCGACACGGGCCGCCTGCACCCGGAGACCTACCGGTTCATCGACCAGGTGCGCGAGCATTACAACCTGCCGATCGAAATCCTCAGCCCGGATCGCGCCAGGCTCGACCCGTTCGTCAAGGAAAAAGGCCTGTTCAGCTTCTACAAGGATGGCCACGGCGAATGCTGTGGCATCCGCAAGATCGAACCACTGCGGCGCAAGCTTGCCACCGTCAGCGCCTGGGCCACCGGTCAGCGCCGCGACCAGAGCCCGGGTACCCGCAGCCAGGTGGCAGCACTGGAAATCGACAGCGCCTTCTCCACGCCTGAACGCACCCTCTACAAGTTCAACCCGCTGGCGCAGATGACCAGCGAAGAAGTGTGGGGTTACATCCGCATGCTCGAATTGCCGTACAACAGCCTGCACGAGCGCGGCTTCATCAGCATCGGTTGCGAGCCTTGCACGCGCCCGGTGCTGCCAAACCAGCACGAGCGCGAAGGCCGCTGGTGGTGGGAAGAGTCGACCCAGAAGGAATGCGGGCTGCACGCCGGCAACCTGATCAGCAAGGCCTGATACGCAGGTAAATAAAAACCGGCCATTGGGCCGGTTTTTTCATGCCTGGTGCACTCAGTGCACTGGCAGTTCGACGCCTTCGAACAGCTCTTCGAGTTCCTGTTTGTTGTGGCACTGGATGGCCTTGGCCATCACTTCACGGGTCAGGTGCGGCGCGAACTTCTCAATGAAGTCGCACATGAAGCCGCGCAGGAAGGTGCCACGACGGAAACCGATCTTGGTGATGCTGGCCTCGAACAGCTCGCTGGCATCCAAGGCCACCAGGTCGCTATCGAGCTTGGTGTCGACCGCCATTTTGGCCACGATGCCCACGCCCAGCCCAAGACGTACATAAGTCTTGATCACGTCGGCGTCAGCGGCGGTGAACACCACCTTCGGTGTCAGGCCACGGTGATTGAAGGCTTCGTCCAGCTTCGAGCGGCCGGTGAAACCGAACACATAGGTGACGATCGGGTATTCGGCAACCGCTTCCAGGGTCAGCTTCGGCAGCTTGGTCAGCGGGTGACCTTGGGGTACGACCACGCAACGGTTCCACTTGTAGCACGGCATCATGATCAGGTCGCCGAACAACTCCAGCGCCTCGGTGGCAATGGCGAAATCGACGGTGCCGTCGGCGGCCATTTCCGCGATCTGCATCGGTGACCCCTGGTGCATGTGCAGGGCCACTTCCGGGTACTGCTTGATGAAGCTGCTGATCACCGGCGGCAACGCATAGCGGGCCTGGGTGTGGGTGGTCGCGATGGACAGCGTGCCCTTCTTCTCGTTGGAGAATTCCTGGGCAATCTGCTTGATGCTTTCGACCTTGCGCAAGATCTCGCCAGCGGTGTTGATGATGCGCTCACCAGCCGGGGTCACCCGGGTCAGGTGCTTGCCGCTGCGGGCAAAGACTTCAACACCCAGTTCGTCCTCGAGCAGGCGGATCTGCTTGCTGATGCCCGGCTGCGAGGTATACAGGCTCTGCGCCGTCGCGGAGACGTTGAGGTCGTGGTGCGCCACTTCCCAGATGTAGCGCAGTTGTTGAAGCTTCATAGGTTTCCCTCGAATCGGCGGTAAGTCAGCGGCAGCAGGCAGCGACGAGATATAACTATATTAGTGGTTCTCGAAATAAAACTAGAACTATTTTGTTACACGCGCCTCCGAAACGGACTACGACCAGCTTCACGATTTCCTACGTCCTAAGTGCTGCGAGAGCGGCACCATGTACACCGGCACTGGCGACAGTTGCAGCAGACGCACCGCCGTGCGCCCAATCGGCACATCGACCCCGGCACCGGCACTGTGGCTGCCGAAGATCAGCAGGTCGACGCTAAGCCGCTGCGCCTGATCGAGGATGACCTGTGCCGGGTCACCCTGACGCACCCGCACCGCCCTGATCAGCGCCAGGTCAGCGTCCTCGCCCAATTCGTCACGAAAATTCTCCAACACCCGCTGTTCGATATTGGCCATCACCGTGTTGACGCCTTCGCTGTGCAATGCATCCAGCGTCTGCTCATCGAGGTAACTCTGCAGCAGGGACTCGGCGAACTGGCCCATGGGCTCCACCGCGTGAATCACATAGAGTTCTGCGTTGAAGGCCCGAGCCAGGGTCAGGGCGTGCTGCATGACAAAAGGTGCGTAGACACCGAGGTCGGTGGCGTACAGCATGGAGCGGATCATTCGACCTCCTCGACTGCCGTGGCGACAGAGCAAGCTTCAGCTTAGCAGCGCACCGGAGCCACGCTCTGCCGTCCGGCGCACTGCCGATGCGGCCTGCAGGGCATCAGCCAGCCCGGTTGGCGCGGTCGATGAAGGCCAGGGCCTGATACAACATCTGCATCCGCGGCAGACTGCAGCCGGCCGCCTCTGCACGGGCAATCGGCTCGGCATAGATCGCCTGCAGTTCCAGCGGGCGTTGCCGGGCATGGTCGTGGTACATGCTCGGCCAGTAATCAGGCATCTGCTCGGTCATGCGGAACAGTTGCTCAGCATAGCCCGCTGGCAGTTCATACCCGCACGCGGCAGCGCCTTGCACCACTTCAGCCATCAGCGCCTGGATCAGGTCGCGACTGTCGGCAGCGGCCATCAGCGGCGCGGTACTGGCCCGCAACAATACCGAGAGGCCATTGTACGGCACGTTCCATACCAGTTTTTGCCAGCGCGCCTGAGCCAGGTTGGCCATGGGCTGGGAGTCGATGCCCGCTGCGCGGAACAGCCCGGCGCCCGCCTCCACGAGCGCAGCACCGCCATCTTCGGCCGGCCCACTGTGATAACCAATGTTGACCGCACCCAGCGCCTGGTGGCGAATCACCCCCGGGGCCTGGCGGTTGACGCAGATGAAACACAAGCCGCCGAGCAGGTGC
Organism: Pseudomonas sp. NPDC086566; assembly: GCF_050280885.1. Classification (NCBI taxonomy): domain Bacteria; kingdom Pseudomonadati; phylum Pseudomonadota; class Gammaproteobacteria; order Pseudomonadales; family Pseudomonadaceae; genus Pseudomonas; species Pseudomonas sp. NPDC086566. Next base: position 45,916 of record NZ_JBNNWD010000001.1, on the reverse strand, counting down.
AGGTTGGCCGGCAAAGCTACCCTCAACTGCTCTTCCACGCCAAGGCCATTCTGCAACAGCACCACCTTGGCATCGGCAGTGGCGGCCTGGACGATCAGCGGTGCGAGCTCGATATTGCTGGTTGACTTGGCCCCCACCAGCAGCCAGTCGCAGGGCGGCATGTCGGCCGCGCTGGCGTAGGCACTGACCGGTATCTGCAACACGCCATGCACGGCATGCTCCAGCGTCAAGCCCTGTTCGCGGACCACGTCATATTCGCTGCGCAGCAGAAAATGCACATCGAAACCAGCGCGCGCCAGCATCAGCCCATAGAAGCCACCGATAGCACCGCTGCCAATGATGCCGATGCGTGGTTTGCGAGAAGCCATGGAAATCTCCTGAGTAGGTTGGTTCGCTTTTTTACACCCATCCGGGCCTTTCGAGGGCACACAAGTGTGTCAACACGTACCAAATCCCATTGTCGCGCCCCCGGTAACGCGCTAAGGTTCGGCTCCCCGCTGCGAACATTATTGCTGCTGGGCCGCACGGGGATTGCTGGCGGCCGGCACCCGTGACCTGACGAGTAACACGATGGCTGATTTACCGATCGACGACCTTAACGTTGCCTCCAACGAGACCTTGATCACCCCCGATCAGCTCAAAAAGGAGATCCCCCTCAGCGCCAAGGCCCTGCAGACTGTGACTGCCGGCCGCGAAGTGGTGCGCAATATCCTCGACGGCAAGGATCATCGCCTGTTCGTGGTAGTCGGCCCCTGCTCCATCCATGACATCAAGGCCGCCCACGAATATGCCGAGCGCCTGAAGGTGCTGGCCGAGGAAGTGTCCGACACGCTGTACCTGGTCATGCGCGTGTACTTTGAAAAGCCACGCACTACCGTCGGCTGGAAAGGCCTGATCAACGACCCGTACCTGGATGACTCGTTCAAGATCCAGGACGGCCTGCACATCGGCCGCCAGCTGCTGCTGGACCTGGCCGAAATGGGCCTGCCGACCGCTACCGAAGCACTCGACCCGATTTCCCCGCAGTACCTGCAGGACCTGATCAGCTGGTCGGCCATCGGCGCCCGCACCACCGAATCGCAAACCCACCGCGAGATGGCCTCGGGCCTGTCATCGGCGGTCGGCTTCAAGAACGGCACCGATGGCGGCTTGACCGTGGCCATCAACGCCCTGCAGTCGGTGTCCAAACCGCACCGCTTCCTCGGTATCAATCAGGAAGGTGGCGTATCGATCGTCACCACCAAGGGTAACCCGTATGGCCACGTGGTGCTGCGTGGCGGCAATGGCAAGCCGAACTACGATTCGGTCAGTGTCGCGCTGTGCGAACAGGACCTGGCCAAGGCAAAGATCAAGGCCAACATCATGGTCGACTGCAGCCACGCCAACTCCAACAAGGACCCGGCCCTGCAGCCGCTGGTCATGGAGAACGTCGCCAACCAGATCCTCGAAGGCAACCAGTCGATCATCGGCCTGATGGTCGAGAGCCACCTGAACTGGGGCTGCCAGTCGATCCCGAAAAACCTCGACGAACTGCAGTACGGGGTGTCGATCACCGATGCGTGCATCGACTGGTCGGCCACCGAAAAAACCCTGCGCAGCATGCGCGCCAAGCTCAAGGACGTGCTGCCACAGCGCAAGCGCAGCTGAGTCAGGCGCGATGAAAAACGCCGGGCATTGCCCGGCGTTTTTGTAACAGGGGTCGCTTGCCCGTTCAGGCCTTGCTCGAATGGCGCTGCTGGCGCTCCATGTAGCGCTCCACGTACGAGCAGGAAGGGATCACCGTGTAGCCCATCTGGTCTGCATACTCGAGGGCTTTCTCGGTCAGCGCTGCTGCGATCCCGCGGCCACGCAGGGCGTTGGGCACGAAAGTGCGATAGATGTCCAGTGTCTGCTTGCCTAAGTCCATGTAGGTCAGGTAGGCACGATGACCGTCCACGTTGGTTTCGAACTGATGACCGGCCTGGTCATGGTGGATGGTCAGCGCTTCACTCATCACTACTCCTCGCAGGCCTTTCTGGCAGACCCTTACCTTAACCGTGTGGTTTATCCGGCGGAGGAACCTCAACGCCACCTCATGCCCCTTCGACCATCCGCCGACAGCAATTGTTCGACCGGGTTGAGCACTCACAAATAGTAGGCGCCGCAAGCGGGATTGCTCAAGGTGGTCAGCGTTAAAAAGTAGCAGCAGGCCACGCCTGGAGCTCGCACACCCTGCAACAGCAATCACGCCCTGAACAGCAACCGGATGTTGTTGTGCTTAAGACGCTGAGAGACAGTTAAAGTCACCACTAGTTCAGGAAAAAAGTTCCTGCAGCACAATCGCTTGCAGCGGCTGTACGGTTTTTTCACAAAACCCCGGCAACCCTTGTCCGCGTGACCCGCAGCAACATTTTTTTTGCAGTTCTTGCGCTCTGTCAGTTTACTTACTACAAGTAATGGGTACTATGTACGCCGGCCAGTTTCTCTTTTCCGAGAGATGGCTATTTAATAGAAAGTCCTTGAAGGGGAACACGATGAACAACGTTCTGAAATTCTCTGCTCTGGCTCTGGCCGCAGTTCTGGCTACCGGTTGCAGCAGCGTATCCAAAGAAACCGAAGCTCGTCTGACTGCGACTGAAGACGCAGCAGCTCGCGCTCAAGCCCGTGCTGACGAAGCCTACCGTAAGGCTGACGACGCACTGGCAGCCGCTCAGAAGGCTCAGCAGACCGCTGACGAAGCCAACGAGCGCGCTCTGCGTATGCTGGACAAAGCCAGCCGCAAGTAATAATCCTCACGGATTGTTATGGAGCCGACCCACTTGTGGGTCGGCTTTTTTATTGCCTGAACGAAAGGCCTCCACCGGAAACCAAAAGGCCCGCATCAGGCTGTTAACCTGAGCGGGCCTGAAGGTGTTACAAAAGCCTTACTGCAGTTCGGGCGGGATGCTCGACACCATGGGTGCAGCGCCCTGGTTATTGACAGGTACGGCAATTTCCACCGGCATGCCGTCTTCTGCGGCCACCACGTCACGTACCATGTCCCAGTTCATGCGCAGGTTGTTGGCCAGGTCTTCACGCTTGAGCAAGGCATTGATAACTGCCGTGTGCTTGTCGACCACGGACGGGTTGCCACGATCGTCCAGCGGGGTATGGGCCTCGAGATAAACCTTGCCGCCACTGATGCCAAACTTGTAAGGCTCGTTGATGATGCGCACCGGCGTGCCAACCGGGACCATCTTCGACAATGCCAGCACGTTGTTGTTGAGCATGCGGAAGCAGCCATGGCTGGTGCGCATGCCGATACCGAACTTCTTGTTCGAACCATGAATGAGGTAGCCCGGAACACCCAGGGTGAACTTGAACGGCCCCAGCGGGTTGTCCGGGCCGGCCGGCACCACGGTCGGCAGGATGTCACCGTCTGCGGCGTGCTCGGCACGGATCGAGGCGGGAGGGGTCCAGGTCGGGTTCGGCGTCTTCGCGGTGATCTTGGTCATGGCCACCGGGGAACCCCAGCCTTCGCGCCCGATGCCCAGCGGGAAGGTATGCACCACGTTCTGCCCTTTCGGGTAGTAGTACATACGGTACTCGGCCAGGTTGATGACGATGCCTTCACGCGGCCCCGGCGGCAGGATATAGCGGGTCGGCAGGATGATTTCGGTGCCTGCGCCTGGCAGCCAAGGGTCGACACCCGGGTTGGCAGCGATCATTTCCAGGTAGCCGAGGTCGTTGGCAGTGCCGATGTCGGCAAAGGTGTCTTCGTACTTGGCCTTGATCGTCTGGACCTGGCCAACGACGTCTTCACCGGGTGGTGGCAGTGGCAGTTCCAGCGCAGCAGCGGGGCCCGCTACCAGCAGGGCGGCCAGGGACAGGCAACGGGTGACGGCGGGAAAGCGCGGCAACATCCGGTAAATCCTTCGAAAGGTAGTCAAGAACCACGATTGTACACCCGCCTCACTGCAAGCGGGAGGCATTGGCGTCTTACATGCGTTTCAGATGATGAAAGGTGCGCGCGGTCACGCCCCTGTCATTCAACTCGGAGCTCAGGCCAGACCGGCCGCATGCCGCGGCGCTGGGCATCGAGGATGGCCCGACACAGGTCGCACAGGCGCCCGTCACGATAGATGCTGCGCGACACACCGGACCAACGCGGTTGCGCCGGCAGCAGGCCACCGCACAAGGTGCGGTCGACCGGCACGCCGAGTTCGAGCTGACGGGCCACGAGGTGGACGCGGATTTCCTGGCAAGCGAACAGGTCGAGCTGCTCATCGGGCTCGATCAGTTGATAGGCAAACAAGGACCAGGCAGGGCGCGGCATCGGGGGCTCTCGAAACGGGGGGCGCAACATTAGCCGAAAGCCGGCCCCGTTTAAAGCGTCACAGCAAGGGTTTTATCGCCGGCCAGGCATTTTCCAGCAACCGCTGCTGGGCACCCTGTGCCGGATGGATGCCATCGGCCTGCATCATCCCCGGCACACCGCCAACCCCTTCGAGGAAGAATGGCACCAGCGCCACCTGCTTTTCCGTCGCCAGCTGTTCATAGACGTTGGCGAAGGCCGTGGTATAGCGCACGCCATAATTGGGTGGCAGGCGCATGCCCAGCAGCAGCACCTTTGCCCCCGCCTGGCGGGCACTCTCGATCATCGAGGCAAGATTTTGTTGCAATTGCTGCGGAGGCTGACCGCGCAGGCCATCGTTACCCCCCAGTTCCAGCACCACCAGGCTCGGCTTGTGCGCTGCAAGCAGCGCCGGCAGCCGGGCCTGGCCACCTGCACTGGTGTCGCCACTGATCGACGCATTGACCACCTGATCGTCGAAACCTTCGTCCTTGAGCCGGGTCTGCAACAAAGAGACCCAGCCCTGGCGGCTATCCAGGCCAAAACCGGCGCTGATACTATCGCCGACAACCAGCAAGGTTCCCGCCGCCGCGCTCTGAGCCAGGCAATACAGGGCCAGACCGGCACTCAACCACCACATTCGCATCGGATTCTCCATGAGCCCCAGCATTCTCGTTGCGCAGAACCTTAGCAAAGTGGTCCCCAGCGCGGAAGGTGACCTGACCATCCTCCATGCCCTTTCCCTCGACCTTGCCCAAGGCGACAGCCTGGCCATCGTCGGTGCCTCCGGCTCGGGCAAGTCGACCCTGCTCGGGCTGCTCGCCGGCCTCGATCGCCCCAGCGCCGGCCAGGTCATCCTCGCCGGGCACGACCTCGGCCCGCTGGACGAGGACCAACGCGCCAGGGTACGCGCCGAGCATGTCGGTTTCGTCTTTCAGTCGTTCCAGCTGCTCGACAGCCTCAACGCCCTGGAGAACGTGATGTTGCCGCTGGAGCTGGACGGTCGGCGCGACGCCCGCGAGCATGCCCGTACCCTGCTGGAGCGGGTCGGCCTGGGCAAGCGCCTGGCCCACACCCCACGCCAGCTTTCCGGTGGCGAGCAGCAGCGCGTCGCCATCGCTCGCGCCTTCGCCGCACAACCGGCAGTGCTGTTCGCCGACGAACCCACCGGCAACCTCGACAGCCACACCGGCGAGCGCATCAGCGACCTGCTGTTCGAGCTGAACAAGGAGCGCGGCACCACCCTGGTGCTGGTCACCCATGAAGAGCGCCTGGCCCGGCGTTGCCGCCGCCAGATCCGCCTGGACGCAGGCCGCCTGGTGATGCCGGTGGAGGCCTGATGAAGCACATGCCACTGTCTCGCCTGTGCGGCCTGGCCCTGCGCCAGCTGCTGCGCGACATCCGCGCCAGCGAAGTGCGGGTGCTGTTCTTTGCCCTGCTGGTAGCCGTCGCCGCCAGTACCGCCATCGGTTATTTCGGCGCCCGCCTGAATGGCGCGATGCAGTTGCGCGCCAGCGAGTTCCTTGGCGCCGACCTGGTATTGCAAGGCAGCGCACCTGCCCGTGAAGAACAGCTCAGCGCGGGCCAGGCACTGGGCCTGCGGCATGCTCAGGTGGTCGAATTCACCAGCGTGGTGGGCGGCGATGCCGGCATCCAGCTTTCCAGCATCAAGGCGGTCGATGGCGCCTACCCGTTGCGCGGTCAGGTACGCAGTGCGGCGGCCCCGTATGGCGAGGAAACCCCTGGAGGCGGCCCGGCCCCTGGAGAAGCCTGGGTCGAACCTCGCCTGCTCGCAGCGCTGGGGCTCAACGTCGGCGACAGCATCGACGTCGGCATGAAGACCTTGCGCATGAGCCGCGTGCTGACGTACGAGCCGGACCGCGCCAACAACTTCTATAGCCTGACGCCCCGGGTGATGATCAACCTGGCCGACCTGCAGGCCACAGGGGTCATCCAGCCCGGCAGCCGAGTGAGCTACCGCGATCTCTGGCGCGGCGATGCCGAAGCGCTCGCGCAGTACCACAAGGGCGTGGAAAAACACCTTGCTGCCAACCAGCGCCTGCTCGACACCCGCGATGGCAACCGGCAGATCGGCGGCGCCCTGGGCAAAGCCGAACGCTACCTGAACATGGCAAGCCTCGTGGCCGTGCTGCTGGCAGGCGTCGCCGTGGCGCTATCCGCCAGCCGCTACGCTGCGCGCCGCCTGGATGCCAGCGCCTTGCTGCGCTGCCTGGGTCTGTCGCGGCACCAGGCATTGGGGTTGTATTGCCTGCAGCTGGCGATGCTCGGCCTGGTCGCTGCACTGGCTGGCGCCCTGCTCGGCTGGCTGGCGCAACTGGGCCTGTTCCGCCTGCTGCATGGCCTGCTGCCCAGCGAAGTGCCGGCCGGGGGCATGCTTCCGGCTTTGGCCGGTATCGCCACCGGCCTGGTCGCCCTGGCCGGTTTTGCCTTGCCGCCGCTGGCCGCGCTCGGCCAGGTGCCACCGCTGCGCGTGCTGCGCCGTGATCTGCTGCCCGTGCCACCGAGCAGCTGGCTGGTGTATGGCGCCGCCCTGCTCGCGCTGGGCCTGATCATGTGGCGCCTGAGCCTCGACCTGCTGCTGACCTTCGCCCTGCTGGGCGGTGGCCTGGTCGCCGCACTGCTGCTGGGTGGGCTGCTGTTACTCGGCTTGCAGAGCCTGCGCAAGGCACTCGCCGGCGCGCCACTGGCCTGGCGCCTGGGCCTTGGCCAGTTGCTGCGCCACCCCATGGCCGCGGCCGGGCAAGCCCTGGCATTTGGCCTGATCCTCCTGGCAATGGCGGTGGTGGCGCTGTTGCGCGCAGAACTGCTCGACAACTGGCAGGCACAACTGCCCAAGGACGCACCCAACCACTTTGCCCTGAACATCCTGCCCACCGACCGCGAACCGTTCGCCCAGCGCCTGTACGAGGTGAACGCCAGCTCGGCACCGCTGTATCCGGTGACACCGGGCCGGCTGATCCAGATCAACGATCAACCGGTGCAGCAGGTCGTCAGCAAGGATTCCGCCGGAGAACGGGCCGTACAACGCGACCTCAGCCTGACCTGGGCTGCCGACCTGCCCGAGGGCAATGTGCTGAGCGCAGGCAACTGGTGGCAAGCCTTGCCTGCCAGCGACGAAACCCCTGGCGTGTCGGTCGAGGCCGAACTGGCTGCCAGCCTGAAGCTGCAACTGGGCGACCTGCTGACGTTCGACATTGGTGGCGAGCAGCGCCAGGCGCGGGTCAGCAGCCTGCGCAGCGTGCACTGGGACAGCTTTCAGCCGAACTTCTACATGATCTTCCAGCCGGGCACCCTGCAGGGGCTGCCAACCACGTACCTGACCAGCTTCTACCTCGCCCCAGGCCATGATCTGGACGTGGTGGCACTGTCGCGCGCGTTCCCGGCAGTGACCATCCTGCAGGTCGATGCCTTGCTTGAGCAGCTGCGCAGCATACTCGCCCAGGTCACCCTGGCGGTCGAGTATGTGTTGCTGTTCGTGCTGGCGGCAGGGCTTGCCGTATTGTTCGCCGGGTTGCAGGCAACGCTGGACGAACGGATCCGCCAAGGCGCCTTGCTGCGGGCACTGGGCGCCGCGCGCCCCTTGTTGGTCAAGGCGCGGCGCATCGAGTTCGGTTTGCTGGGGGCGGCGAGTGGTGCCTTGGCGGCGCTGGGGTGCGAGCTGATTACCCTGGTGCTGTATCGCTATGCGTTCGACTTGCAATGGGGCCCGCACCCGTGGCTACTGCTGTTGCCGCTCATCGGGGCAATGCTGGTGGGCGGGGCCGGGATACTCGGGACTCGGCGAGCACTGAATGCCAGCCCTTTAACGGTGCTGCGGGAAAGTTGATATCGCCTGTGCCGGCCTCTTCGCGGGTTTACCCGCGAAGAGGCCGGCACAGGAATGTTGATTCAATGCCCGTAATGGATGCTGTTCACGTACCAGGTCGCTTGACCGGTGGGTGTATTCACCAGCACTTCGTCACCCTCCTCCTTCTTGAGCAGGGCCCGGGCCATTGGCGAGTCGATCGATATATAGTCGTTGCGCCCATAGATCTCGTCATACCCGACAATGCGAAACTTCTTGGTCTCGCCGTCATCGTTCTCGATTTCGACCCAGGCACCGAAGAATACCTTGCCTTCCTGCTGCGGCGAGTAGGCGACCACCTTCACATCCTCGAGGCGCTTGCGCAGATAGCGGACCCGGCGGTCGATTTCGCGCAGCAGCTTCTTGTTGTACTGGTAGTCGGCGTTCTCGCTGCGATCGCCCAGCGAAGCGGCCCAGGCCACTTTCTGGGTGATTTCCGGGCGGTACACCCGCCACAGATGATCCAGCTCCTGCTTGAGGGCCTCGTGACCTTCCGTGGTGATGATGTTGGTGCTCAACGGCGCGCTCCTCAGCGTCGGGTAATCAGGCCCTGGCGCGCGATGCGGGTCAGCTGGCCAATTACTTCGGCTGCGTCCTCGCGGGTTGGCGCCTGGATCACCGCCAGGTCGAAGCGATCGTTGCCGAACTGCTCCAGGCGGCATGCGTCTTCGGCGAACTGGATGAGAAAAGCACGGGCCTGCCCCTTGCGGCGCGACAAGCCTTCAAGTTGGCGCAAGAGCGTTGGTTGATGCTGGCCACCGAGCAGAATGCGCGGTGTGCGGGAAGCCTGGCCGGCAGGCAACGGGCTCAAACAGACACTGGTACGTGGACAACTCATGGAGTTTCTCTCCGCCTCGCGAATCCCGCTGGGCAGCGGTGGGAGGCGTCACCGAACCAGCGCTTTAGCGGTATTTCGGACGACCCGCAGAGCGTGCCAGTCCCGCGCCCCGCAAGTAGCTGTTTAAATCGGCGCAGGCGGTATGCTAGAGCGACCAGCCGCAAGCTGCAAGCCCCTGGCTGAAATGCGTTCGGCTGGCGGTTCGTCAGCGACTGACCACGCGCTCCAGCGCCGTGCGTTCGCGGTTGAACGCCAGGAAGTACTTGTTGACGCTGTTGACGAAATTGACCGGTCCCATGCCGACCTGCTCCATGGCGATACGCTCGGTCTGGAAGAACCATTGGTTACCGTTGAGGCCGCGCTTGCGGGCCTCGGCACGCATGGCCTGGACCCGCTCCGGGCCAAGGTTGTAGGCCGCCAGCACAAACGCCATGCGCTCGCGCTCGTTGATCTGCGGGCTGGCGAAGAACTTGCGGCGGATCAGCGCCAGATAGCGCGCACTGGCCTGGACATTGCCATCGACCGAGCCAGTGTCGCTGACCCCCACCCGTTGCGCAGCCGACGGGGTGATCTGCATCAGGCCGTGCGCCCCTCCGCTGCCGCGTGCCGCAGGGTTCAGGGTGGATTCCTTGAAGGCCAGGGCCGCCAGGTTCAGCCAGTCGATCTGCTGCGCCTCGGCATGCTTCTGCAATACCGGGCGCAGTGAGTTCAGGCGCTGGCGGTCCTTGCGCGCCAACGGGTTATGTACCCGGTACTGGCGTCGGTAGATGCGTTCGAAGGCCGCATCCTGGTTTTCCGGCGCATGATAGCCCTGGAGAAAACGATCAACCGTGGCCAGCAGCATCGTCGCATCACGCCGCACATACCAACGCATGGCCTGCGGCTGCCCCAGTTGCACGCGGGTGTCCAGGCGCAGGTTCGGCATGACCCTGGCCCAGCGCTGGGCGATAGGGCGCTCCACCATGGTCAACGGATAGATGCCGGCCTGGACCATCTCCAGCACGTCTTCCACCGCCAACGTCGCATCGACCCATTCGACCTTGATCGGCGCCCGTTTACGCAGCGCCAGCTGCTGGTTGAGCTGCTGTATCACCGCCCCTGCCGCGCTGGCGCTGGTCAATGCCACGGTACGCCCGGATAGCTGTTCGGCGCGGGTATAGCTGCGCTCGCCCTTGCGCCCCACCAGCAGCAGCGGCACCTGGTCCAGCACCGGCGCAGTGCTGTTGACCCCGCCTGTCAAGGCCGGGTCAAGCAGCTCGCCTGGTGCGGCCAGGTCACCTTCACCGCGTTGCAGGGCACCCAGCAGCTGCTCCTTGGCCCGTGGAATGATCTTCAGGCTGATCTGCTGGCCATCACCGGCCCGGGCATTGAGGTAATGCTCGAGGCCACGCAGGCGGTAATACTCGATACCCACCGGTTCGCCCTTGATCTCACCGGAGCTGTTGCGGCTCTGGTTGACCAGCACCCGCAGCACCTTGGTACTGCGGATCTGCTGCAAGTCTCGGGCACTGTTCACCGGCACGTGCTGCTGTGGCCCTGGCAGCCGTGCGTAGGCCGGACCGACCGCGGTCAGCCCGAGCATCAGCATCAGGGTCAGCAGGTATCGCAGCATGCGAAATCGTGTCCGTGGTCGGTGGGCAGCAGCCATGGCGGAACGTGCGGTCGTAAGAAATGACGCTAGAAGACCACGACAACTGCCTGAAGTTCTTGGTTTTTTCCGAATATGACGCTTTTTGCTATGCTGGCCGCCCCGCGGCACGAGGTAGCACCATGCAACTGATCGATATCGGCGTCAACCTGACCAACAGCAGTTTCCACGACCAGCAGGCCGCCATCGTCGAGCGCGCCATCGAAGCCGGTGTGCTACAGATGGTCCTGACCGGCACCAGCCTGGAGGTCAGCGAGCAGGCATTGGAGCTGTGTCAGCAGCTAGATGGCGACGGCCAGCACCTGTTCGCCACGGCTGGCGTGCACCCACACGACGCCAAGTCATGGGATGGCGACAGCGAGCGGAAGCTGCGCCAGCTGCTGGCTGAATCCCGGGTGCGTGCCGTGGGTGAATGCGGGCTGGATTTCAACCGTGACTTCTCCCCTCGCCCACTCCAGGAAAAGGCCCTGGAAGCCCAGCTGGCCCTGGCAGCGGAACTGCGCCTGCCGGTGTTCCTGCATGAGCGCGATGCGAGCGAGCGCCTGCTGGCCATCCTCAAGGATTACCGCGACCACCTGCCGGCTGCCGTGGTGCATTGCTTTACCGGCGCGCGCGAAGCGTTGTTCGCCTACCTGGACATGGACCTGCACATCGGCATCACCGGCTGGATCTGCGACGAGCGTCGCGGCACTCACCTGCATCCGCTGGTGGGCAACATCGCCGAAGGCCGGCTGATGCTGGAGAGCGACGCGCCCTACCTGCTGCCACGCAGCCTGCGGCCGAAGCCGAAAAACGGCCGCAACGAGCCGGCATTCCTGACCGAGGTGTTGCGTGAAGTGGCGCTGCATCGCAACGAGCGCATCGAGCACTGCGCCCGACACACCACTGCCACGGCCAAAGCCTTCTTCCAGCTTCCTTGACGCATGTCATGAACGTTTCTCGAGTGTGCGGGCACAATGATGGCACCTTGCCAATAATGTTTCCGCTCAACTCAGAGAAGACCTACACATGGGTGCCTGGCTTAGCAATATTTCCCTGAAGTACAAATTCTGGGCCGTCAACGCGGTGGCCTTCGTCACGACGTTGCTGCTGGTGCTCTATGCGGTGCACCTTGAGCAACGCGCCCGTGCCGAGGCCGCGCAGGCCCAGGCGCAAGCCCAGGCCGAACTGCTGGCGGCCTGGCCCAGCGGTCAGGCCCTGCCGCGCCAGGCCAACCTGATTACCTGGCAGCCCGGCCAGACCCCGTCTTATGCGGGTGAAAGCCTCGAAGCCTTGACCACCGCACAAGGCTGGGTAGCCTTGCCGGCAGCCTGGGTCCTCGGTGACAACCCGCTGCGCGGCGCTCAGGTGCTGCGCCATGGTTCGCAGCAACTGGCCGTACTGGCCGTAGCGCCAAGCCTGCGCCAGGTGTTCTTCGACCGCTTCAGCAACTACGCCCTCTGCGTGCTGATCCTGATGCTCGCGATGCTCGGCGCATCGCAGCTGCTGATCCGCTTCCTGCTCAGCCAGCTCAACACCCTCAAGGACGTGATGCTGCACGTGGAAAAGACCGGTGACCTGTCGGCACGGGTCCCCCTGGCCTGTGGCGACGAGGTCGGCCAGATGGCCGGTGCCTTCAATGCGATGCAGGCCACCTACCACCGTGTGGTCAGCACCGTCGCCCAGACTGCGGCGCAGCTGGATTCCGGTGCCGCGCGCCTGGCCGCAAGCATGAGCGAAGTGCGCCATGGCATGCTCGGCCAACAGAGCGAGACCGACCAGGCGGCCACGGCAATCAATGAAATGTCGGCCACTGTGCACCACATTGCCCAGCATGCAGGCGCCACCCGTGACTTGTCGCAGACCGCCGACACCCTCGCCGGCAGTGGCAAGGACGTGGTCAGCCGTGTGCAGGGCTCGATCTCCGGGCTTTCCAGTGGCGTTCAGCAAACCGCCGAGATGATTCGTCAGCTCGCCGACGACAGCCAGAAGATCAACAGCGTTGTCGGGGTCATTCACAGTATCGCCGAGCAGACCAACCTGCTGGCACTCAACGCCGCCATCGAGGCCGCCCGCGCTGGCGACCTGGGCCGTGGCTTTGCCGTGGTTGCCGACGAGGTGCGCAACCTGGCCAAGCGCGTGCAGACCTCCACTGACGAAATCACCCGCATGGTCGCCGACCTGCAGGCTGGCACCCGTGACGCCGTGGAGTTCATGCAGGAGAGTTCGTACAAGGCCGACGACTGCGTCCGCCAGGCGCAGGAGGCTGGCGCGGCGTTGGCCGAGATTACCGGCGCGGTTGCCCAGATGCGCGAGAGCAATACCCAGATTGCCGTCGCCGCGGAGCAGCAAAGCCAAGTGGCCGAAGAGATGAACCGCGCGGTGGTGAGCATCCGCGATGTCACCGAAGAGACCGTGCAGCAGACCATCGACTCGGCCACCACCAGCAGCCACCTGGCGACCCTGGCCGGTGAGCTGAGCAAGGCCATTGGCCAGCTCAAGCTATAGTCGCCATAGCCAGCCTCGATTGGCCCCGTAACCGGGGCCACACTAAGCTTTGGGCATGCCTGCAAGAAAAAGCGCGAGGAGCTGCCCATGAGCAAACGACTGCCCAACCTGCACGCCTGGCAATGGCGTGGCTACCACCACAATCACCGGCACCCGACCAATCTGGTGTTGCACCTGATTGCCGTGCCGCTGTTCATCCTCGGTGCGCTGCTGGTGTTGTCAGGCCTGTTCGGCCTGGACCCGGGCCAGATCGCCGTCGGCGTCATAGCCGTGATTGCCGGCCTGGGCCTGCAGCGCCACGGGCATCGTCTGGAAGCCGAACAGCCTGAACCGTTCGCCAACCGCAAGGACGCCGTGCAGCGGCTGCTGACCGAACAGTTCGTCACCTTTCCACGCTTCGTGCTCAGCGGCGCCTGGTGGAGAGCCTGGCGCGAGCGGCACAAGCACCGGCACTGATAATCAGGCGAACACCGTGACCGTCTGCCGACTCAGCGCCAGCAACTCACCTTCGGCACTCCACAACGCTGCCGCCGCGTGACCGTAGCCATCGCGCGCATGCTCGGTCTCGACACGGTAATGGCACCAGTCCAGCGTCGACAGTTTCGTCATCGGCTGGATGAATTCGATGGTCCACGTCAGCGTACTGCCCGCGGCAGGCTGCTTGAGAAACGGCATCAGGCTTGGTGGCCAAGCATCCACCAGCGCCAGCAGGTGCGCCTCATTGAGGGGCTCTTCGGCCACATCGCGCAGGCGCACCCAACCGCCCATGTGGCGCGACGGGTCGCCACTGAACGGCAGGCCTCCGACCGTCCAGCGCAACGCAACATGGCGCATGAACTCTGGGGTGACGCCCTTGATGTACGGTAACTCCGGGGCCGCTTGCTCAAGCGGTGTCATCGCCACGGGGGGCGCAGCGGCAACATCGACCACCGATGGTCGGCCCGCACCAAAATTACCCTGCACCAGCGTCACCACCTGGCCATTCTGAATGGCCCGGCCCAGCAAGGTGCTGACTGCCTTGCCCTCACGCAGCACCTCGACCTCGAAACAAATGGGTACATCCGCTGCCGCCGGGCTGACGAAGCTGATGGCCAGCGAGCGCACCGGGCGATCATCGGCGAGCTTCAAGCGCATGCGTTCATAAACCAAGGCCGCCATCAGGCCGCCGAACACGGCGCGCCCCTGGGCCCAGCTGGGCGGAATGCTGAGCGCATCGGGGTTATCCCGCACCGCGTCGAGCAATTGGTTGAAATTCATCGGCCGGCTCCTGCCTACGGCGAAAGGTTTGCCAATACTAGCCAGCAAACGCCGACCGATCAGCCCGCATATCGGTCATTTGCCGGGCTAACGTCGCTTGAGCGAGGCCTGCAGCGCATCGAGGGTGAGGTCGGCGTTGCGCTCTGCCTCTTGCAGTTGTCGCTCCCAGCCCTCCTTGCAAGGCGCCAGGTCTGGGTGATCCTGGGCCTGGAGCAACCACTGCAGGCGGTCATGCCAATCACCCAGATCGCCCTGGGCCTTCTTCAACAGACGTTGCAGCTGCTTGCCGGCATGGTCGAGCTGCGGATAAGCCTCGTCGCCATAGCGCACCCGTTTGATCAGCAGGCGCAAACGATGGCGATCATGGCCTGGGTCCTGCAGGGCTTCGTGCAGCTTGTGCCATTGCTTGACCAGGCGCTTGTCGACCCGCTTGACCAGCGACTTGGCCAACCCCTCGCGCTCCGCTGCTCGCAGAAACAGCGGGAACACATCGACTATCGCCAGCAGCCGGGTCAGCTGCGGGCTGGCGGCAACACTGGCGAATGTATTGTCCCACCTTGCCAGGCGCCGCTCCCCGGCTTCGGCATAGCCGTGCCCGATGAGCTCTGCAGCCAGCACCTCACGATCCCGCAGGGGCGTGGTCAGGGTCCCCAACGACCGCGCCGCCTCCTCCAGTTGCTCCACCCCTGGCAGCCCCCGCAGCGGCCGCAACAGGCTGCGCAGGCGCCGCAGGCTGGTCCGCAAGTCGTGCAGCGCCTCGCTGTCGGTATTGGCAGCCAGGCGCTCACGGCAGGCCAGCAGGCGCACCTGCAAGGTCAGCAACTGGGCAACGACATGATCGAGCATGGCGGACATGTGACGCTCCTCTGTCAGCGCCCTGCGCGCGACTCACGAATGTAGAAGCGGGCCTTCTCGGACTTGTGGGTGCACCCTTCGTACCCCTCGAACTGCTGCTGCGTCTTGGCACCCGTCAGCAACGACAGCGCCTTGGAATAGCTGACCGTACCTGCGAAGCCCTCGGCCTTGGCCAGGTCCAGCTCCTTCCAGGCGGCATCGAGCTGAGTCGCGCAGCTTTCACGGTAGGCCGTCTTGCCCGCGCAGCCTGCGAGGGCCAGGGCAATCAGTGGCAGGCAGATCCAGGCTTTCATCGGTAGTACCTCAAAGGTCAGAAAAGAGTGGCTGTTCGACGCCTGTGCAACTGAAAAGTGCCCGGCTCGATGCTTTGCTTAGCGTAGTTCAGCGCCGTCTGGATTGAAGCACAGGCAGCGTTGAGTGCATTGTAGGACCATGGTGGCACAAGCCGGGGATCACTCATGAGCAAACGCGTGGCATTGGTGTTGGGATCGGGAGGCGCTCGTGGGTATGCCCATATCGGCGTGATCGAGGAAATTGAACGGCGCGGCTACGACATCGCCTGCATTGCTGGCTGCTCCATGGGCGCAGTGATTGGCGGTATCTACGCGGCCGGCAAACTGGAGGAATACCGCAACTGGATCGAAAGCCTGGACTACCTCGACGTACTGCGCTTGGTCGATGTCAGTTTCCGCCTTGGCGCGATCCGCGGCGACAAGGTGTTCGGCCAGATTCGCAAGATCGTCGGCGACATCAACATCGAGCAGCTGCGCATCCCCTACACGGCCGTGGCGGCCGACCTGACCAACCAGCAGGAAATCTGGTTCCAGGAAGGCTGCCTGCATCAGGCCATGCGGGCCTCGGCGGCGATACCGAGCCTTTTCACGCCAGTGATGCAGGGCAATCGCATGCTGGTCGACGGTGGCATCCTCAACCCTCTGCCGATCGTACCGGTGGTGTCCAGCCACTGTGACCTGATCATCGCGGTCAACCTCAACGCGACCAACCAGAAGCAGTACCAGCTGCCGGTGATCGAGCGGCCCGCCGCTTTCAAGATGCGCTTCGATGCCCTGCTCAGCTCACTGGGCTCGCGCCTGCCGTTTCGGCGCAAGCCTGCCGAAGAGCTGATTCGCATCGAGCAGGAGATCGTCGCCGAAGGGCTGGCACCGCCCAACCCGTGGCTGGCCGACACGGCCGACCCCGAGGCCCAGCAGCCCGCCGCAGCGCCGGAGGGTGAAGGCGCACCCAAGTCAGCGACCGGCTCGTTCATCATTGACAACGTCGGGCCGGCCTCGCTGCTCGACCTGATCAACCAGAGTTTCGAGGTGATGCAGACGTCACTGGCGCAGTACAAGATCGCCGGGTATCCACCGGATGTGCTGATCAACGTGCCAAAGCGGGTGTGCCGCTTCTTCGAGTTCTACAAGGCGCCGGAACTCATTGCGCTGGGGCGGGAGATTGCGCGGGATACGTTGGACAACTATGAAGGCGTCAAGCGCTAGGCCTTGTGTTGCCCGCGAAAGGGCCCGCACAGGACGACAGAAATGAAACAGGCCGCACAAAGCGGCCTGTTTCATCATGCGAGCATCACTCAGTAGCGGGTGATGTCGGCAGTGCCTTCCAGTTGCTTGCGGTAGGCTGCAAAGTCCTGCTGCCCGGCACGCGATGCGAGGTAGCGGCGGATCTGCTGCTTCTCGTCGTCGCTGGCGGCGGCGCCTTCGTTGACGCCCTTGAGCTGCAGCACGACCAGGCTGCCGTCGGCCAGGACTACGCTGCCGTACACCGGCTTGTCCTTGGCTTGCGGCTTGGCCAGGCGGAACAGCGCCTGCAGCTCTGCCGGATCGATACCGTCCTGACCACGGGTCACGGCTTCGTGAGCCTTCCACTGCTGACCTTCGTGAGCACCAGCGGCAGCGATGGAACCGTCCCGCAGGCCGGCAATCAGCTTGTCAGCCTTGGCCTTGAGTTCGGCAGTCGCCTTCTCCTTGGCCAGGTGTTCGCGGATGTTCTTCGCCACGGCTTCCAGAGGCAGCTGCTCTGGCTTGCGGTGTTCCTTGACGCGCAGCACAACGGTGGTTTCCGGGTCGAGTTCGATGGCGGTGCTGTTGGCACCTTCATCCATCACCTCTTCGGAGAACGCAGCCTGAATCACGCCACGGTTGGCGGTGATGCCCTCGCCGCCTTCGCGGCCGAACGGCGCGGACGTCTGCACCTTGAGGTTCAGGTCCTGAGCCGGCTGGGCCAGGTCGGAAGCCTCGTAGGCAGCATCCTGCAGCTGCTTGCTGGCGTCGACGTAACGCTGCTCGACCAGAGGGGTCTTCAGATCGCGGGTCAGCTTGTCCTTCAGGCTGGCGAAGCTCGGTACTTCCGGCGCCTGCTTGCCCAGCAGCTTGATCAGGTGGTAGCCGAACTCGGTACGTACCGGGGCCGATACCTGACCGTCGTTGAGCTTGTACAGCGCATCTTCGAAGGCCGGGTCATACACGCCAGGGCCTGCGAAGCCCAGATCACCGCCATTGCTGGCAGAACCTGGGTCCTGGGAGAACTCCTTGGCCAGCTTGGCGAAATCTTCGCCCTTGGCCAGGCGCTGCTCGATCTCTTCGGCCTTGGCCTTGGCCTGGGCGTCGGTGACCTTGTCGTTGACCTCGATGAGGATATGCGCGGCATGGCGCTGCTCGGCGAGGTTGGCGACTTCCTTCTCGTACTGGGCCTTGAGTTCGTCGTCGGTGACCTTGACCTGGTCGAAGAACGCCGACTTCTTCAGCTCGATGTAGTCGATGACCACCTGGTCCGGGGTCATGAACTCTTTGGCGTGCTGGTCGTAATGCGCCTTGACCTCGTCATCGCTGACCTTGACCGCGGCCGGGTCGGCCTTGAAGGTCAGAGAAGCGAAATCGCGAGTCTGGTTTTCCAGGCGGGCAAAGGCGTCGACCTGCTGGTCGGTGACGAAGCTGCTGCCGGCAATACCGGTACGCAGCTGGCCGATCAGCATCTCTTCCGCGAGCATGTCGCGAAACTGCATGCGGCCATAGCCCATCTGGCGGATGACCTGGTCGAAACGATCGGCGCTGAACTTGCCATCGACCTGGAATTCCGGCGTCTGCAGGATCACTTGATCCAGCGCGGCTTCGGAGAAGGCGAACTTGGCGTCTTCGGCCCCCTGCAGCAGCAGTTTGCGATCGATCAGGCCTTTGAGCGCAGACTCGCGCAGCAATTTGTCATCCAGCAGCGCGGGGTCGAAATCCTTGCCCAGCTGTTGCATCAACTGACGGCGCTGCATGTCGGCGGCCTGGCTCAGCTCGTTCTGGCTGATGGTGTGGCCGTTTACCTTGGCCGCGTCCTGGCTGTGGGTGGCGGCCTTGAAAATGGCTTCGAAACCGGTCAACGCCATCAACACGACGATGAGGCCGATGATGGTCTTGGCAATCCAACCTTGTGAATTGTCCCTGATATTTTGCAGCATGCGTCCCCCAGAAACGGCTGTACCACTGCGTCGACAACCGCGGAGCGTGGGTAGAATCCTGATAAAAGAAAGGCGCATCCGAGGATGCGCCTTTTCTTAGCAAACGTGTCAGGCGGGAACGTTTGCGGCCCGCCATCAGCGCGCTCGGACCTGGCCAGGCCTGGTCCGATTGAAAGACGACTTAGTTGACGGCGTCTTTCAGGCCTTTGCCAGCCTTGAAGCCTGGAACCTTGGCGGCTTCGATCTTGATCGCCTTACCGGTCTGAGGGTTACGGCCGGTGCGCTCGGCGCGCTCCTTGACCGAGAAGGTACCGAAGCCAACCAGTACCACATCGTCACCTTGCTTCAGGGCGCCGGTGACGGATTCGATGACTGCATCCAGCGCACGGCCGGCTACAGCTTTCGGGATGTCTGCAGATGCGGCGATAGCGTCAATCAGTTCCGACTTGTTCACTCTAAGTCCCCTTATTTCTCTATTGAGTTTGTTTCTAAGTATGTAATGAAAGCTGATGAAACCTGAACCAGGAGGCCGTTTGACAATAGCGTGCCGCTTTATAGCAAGGCGTCGAAAAAACTGTCAAGGAAAGCCCCCCAGCCAAAAACTACTAATGCGTGCTGATTCTTTCCTTAGCATCGCCGTCGCGTTTGTCATCTTTCGCGACAATCTCCGGAGCCACATCTGGCAAGGGCTCCGGGGCGTATTGCAGCGCAATTTGCAGGACTTCGTCAATCCATTTGACCGGTTTGATCTGCAGATCCTGTTTGATATTTTCCGGAATTTCCTTCAAATCGCGAACATTCTCCTCGGGAATGATCACCGTCTTGATCCCGCCCCGGTGTGCTGCCAGCAGTTTTTCCTTCAACCCGCCAATGGCCAGGACCTGGCCACGCAGGGTGATTTCGCCGGTCATGGCTACGTCTGCGCGCACCGGAATCTGCGTCAACGCCGATACCAGCGCGGTACACATGCCGATACCCGCGCTCGGGCCGTCCTTCGGCGTGGCGCCCTCGGGCATGTGGATATGCACGTCGTGCTTCTCGTGGAAGTCGGCGGCAATCCCCAGGCTGCGGGCACGGCTGCGGACCACGGTCTGCGCGGCAGTGATCGACTCGACCATGACATCGCCCAGCGAGCCGGTCTTGATCAGCTGGCCCTTGCCAGGGATCACCACCGACTCGATGGTCAGCAATTCGCCGCCCACCTGGGTCCAGGCAAGGCCGGTGACCTGGCCGATCTGGTCCTGCTGCTCGGCCAGGCCGTAGCGGAACTTGCGTACGCCGAGCAGGTGCTCGAGCTGTTCACTGGTGACCTTGACCTTGACCTGCTTCTGCCCGGTATGTTCCTTGACCACCTTGCGGCAGACCTTGGCGATCTGGCGCTCGAGGCCACGCACACCTGCTTCGCGGGTGTAGTAGCGGATGATGTCGCGGATCGCCGAGACGTCGATCTCCAGCTCTTCGACCTTCAAGCCGTTGGCCTTGACCTGCTTGGGCGTCAGGTACTTGACCGCGATGTTGATCTTCTCGTCCTCGGTGTAGCCCGGCAGGCGGATGACTTCCATCCGGTCCAGCAGCGCCGGCGGAATGTTCATCGAGTTCGAGGTGCACAGGAACATCACGTCCGAGAGGTCGTAATCGACTTCCAGGTAGTGGTCGTTGAAATTGTGATTCTGCTCGGGGTCGAGCACTTCCAGCAGCGCCGAGGCCGGGTCGCCACGCATGTCGCTGCCCATCTTGTCGATCTCGTCGAGCAGGAACAGCGGGTTGCGCACCCCTACCTTGGTCATCTTCTGGATCAGGCGGCCAGGCATCGAACCGATGTAGGTACGGCGGTGACCACGAATCTCGGCCTCGTCACGCACGCCACCCAGGGCCATGCGCACGAACTTGCGGTTGGTCGCGGCAGCGATCGACTCGGCCAGCGAGGTCTTGCCCACGCCAGGCGGGCCGACCAGGCACAGCACCGGGCCGCGGATCTTCTTCACCCGCTTCTGCACGGCGAGGTACTCGAGAATCCGCTCTTTGACCTCTTCCAGGCCATAGTGGTCGGCGTCGAGGATCTCTTCGGCCTTGGCCAGGTCCAGGCGCACCTTGCTCTGGGCCTTCCAAGGCACCTGCACGAGCCAGTCGAGGTACGAGCGCACCACGGTGGCCTCGGCGGACATCGGCGACATCTGCTTGAGCTTGTTCAGCTCGGCCTGGGCCTTGGTCAGGGCGTCTTTTGGCAGGCCAGCGCCTTCGATGCGCTTTTTCAGCTCTTCGACTTCGTTGTGGCCTTCGTCACCGTCGCCAAGTTCCTTCTGAATGGCCTTCATCTGCTCATTCAGGTAGTACTCGCGCTGGCTGCGCTCCATCTGTTTCTTGACCCGGCCGCGGATACGCTTCTCGACCTGCAGCAGGTCGATTTCGGCATCCAGCAGGGCCAACACGTGCTCGACCCGGGCCGCCAGGTCGACAATCTCGAGGATCTCCTGCTTTTGCTCGATCTTCAGCGCCATGTGCGCGGCCATGGTATCGACCAGGCGACCAGGCTCTTCGATGCTGTTCAGCGACGACAGCACTTCGGCGGGGACTTTCTTGCCCAATTGCACATACTGCTCGAATTGCGAGAGCAGCGTGCGCACGAAGACTTCCGACTCGCGCTCGGCGGCGTCGGTTTCATCGATCAGGGAAACTTCGGCACGGATGTGCCCTTCCACTTCGGTGAAGCGCTCGACCGCACCGCGCTGCTCGCCCTCAACCAACACCTTGACAGTGCCATCGGGCAGCTTCAGCAGTTGCAATACGGTCGCGACGGTACCGACCCGATACAGGGCGTCTTCGCCTGGATCGTCATCGGCAGGGTTTTTCTGGGCCAGCAGCAGGATCTGCTTCTCGCCCGTCATCGCGGCCTCAAGGGCTTCGATAGACTTCTCACGCCCCACGAACAGTGGGATGACCATGTGCGGATAGACGACGACATCGCGCAATGGCAAAAGAGGCAAGTCGAGGGTGGTCTTCATGATTTCGCCTCTACAGCGGCCTTATGGCCGGAAACCGGTGGAAATGATGCTTGGACCTAATGTGGGGGCACGCTTGGGAAATTACAAGCGCTTGCATAGGAAAAGCAGAAAGGGGCCCGTAGGCCCCTTCTTGCTTTGCGGTCATCACCCGGTGTTCGCCTGAAATCAGGCGTCGGGTGCGGCCTTGGCTTGCGGCTCGCTGTTTTCGTAGATCATCAGCGGCTGCGAGGTGCCTTCGATGACGCTCTCGTCGATCACCACCTTGCTGACATCCTTCTGCGAAGGAATCTCGTACATGGTGTCGAGCAGCACGCCTTCGAGGATCGAACGCAGGCCACGGGCGCCAGTCTTACGCTCCAGGGCCTTGCGTGCTACGGCCTTGAGGGCGTCGGTGCGGAACTCGAGGTCCACGCTTTCCATCTCGAACAGCTTGGCGTACTGCTTGGTCAGGGCATTCTTCGGCTCGGTGAGGATCTGCATCAGTGCAGCCTCGTCCAGCTCGTCGAGGGTCGCCAGAACCGGCAGGCGCCCCACGAACTCGGGGATCAGGCCAAACTTGACCAGATCGTCCGGCTCGACTTCGCGCAGCGATTCGCCGACCTTCTTGCCCTCTTCCTTGCTGCGTACTTCGGCGCCAAAACCGATGCCACCCTTGGTGGAGCGGTTCTGGATGACCTTTTCCAGGCCGGAGAAGGCGCCACCGCAGATGAACAGGATGTTGCGGGTATCAACCTGCAGGAATTCCTGTTGCGGGTGCTTGCGGCCGCCCTGCGGCGGAACCGAAGCAACGGTGCCCTCGATCAGCTTCAGCAGCGCCTGCTGCACGCCTTCACCCGAAACGTCACGGGTAATGGACGGGTTGTCCGACTTGCGCGAGATCTTGTCGATCTCGTCGATGTAGACGATGCCCATCTGGGCCTTTTCCACGTCGTAGTCGCACTTCTGCAGCAGTTTCTGAATGATGTTCTCGACGTCCTCACCCACATAACCGGCTTCGGTCAGGGTGGTGGCGTCAGCGATGGTGAACGGAACGTTCAACAGTCGCGCAAGGGTTTCGGCGAGCAGGGTCTTGCCCGAGCCGGTAGGCCCGATGAGCAGGATGTTGCTTTTGCCGAGTTCGACTTCGTCGCCCTTCTTGTCACGCTGGTTCAGGCGCTTGTAGTGGTTGTACACCGCTACCGAGAGCACCTTCTTCGCGCGCTCCTGACCGATGACGTACTGGTCCAGGATGCCGCTGATTTCTTTCGGCGAAGGTAATTTGTGCGCGCTGCTCTCGGCCTGGGCTTCCTGCACCTCCTCACGGATGATGTCGTTGCACAGGTCGACGCACTCGTCGCAGATAAATACCGAGGGCCCGGCAATCAGTTTGCGCACTTCGTGCTGGCTTTTGCCGCAGAAGGAGCAATAAAGCAATTTGCCGCTGTCCTCGCCGTTACGGGTGTCAGTCATTCGATCGATCCAATCCGGTAGGCTTGCAACACAAGATGAAGGCAATTGCGGGCTTTTTCAAGTCCGCAGGTAGGTGCTTTGCGCACCTACCTGCTCTGGCACCTGGGTTCAGGAGGCCAGTTGCCGCTTGTCGTATACCGAGTCGATCAGGCCGTACTCGGCCGCGCGCGAGGCGCTCATGAAATTGTCACGTTCGGTGTCACGCTTGATGGTCTCGAGGTCCTGGCCGGTGTGGTAGGCCAGCAGCTCGTTCAGGCGCGCCTTGATATTGAGGATTTCCTGGGCGTGAATCTCGATATCGGTGGCCTGCCCCTGGAAACCGCCCAGTGGCTGGTGAATCATCACGCGCGAGTTCGGCAGGCAGTGACGCTTGCCCTTGGCACCTGCGGCCAGCAGGAACGCACCCATGCTGCAGGCCTGGCCGATGCAGATGGTCGAGACGTCCGGCTTGATGAACTGCATGGTGTCGTAGATCGACATGCCAGCAGTCACCGAACCACCAGGGGAGTTGATGTACAGATGGATATCCTTGTCCGGGTTTTCCGCCTCAAGGAACAGCAGCTGCGCCACAACCAGGTTGGCCATGTAATCCTCTACCGGGCCAACCAGGAAGATTACTCGCTCCTTCAACAGGCGCGAGTAGATGTCGTAGGCACGTTCGCCACGGGCGGACTGCTCGATAACCATCGGGACCAGGCCGCCTGCGGCCTGGATGTCAGAGCTCTGCTGAATATAAGAATTGCGGGACATGTCCTGCGCTCACTCCCAAATAGTCATGGCTTGATAACGCACAAGCCAGCTCGAAGGCTGGCTTGTGGGGGTTTCCTACGAGAGAAGCCTGTTACTCAGCGGCGGCAGGAGCCTGTGCTGGCTTAACGGCATCTTCGTACGAGACCGACTTGTCGGTCACAGTCGCTTTCTGCAGAACAGTATCTACAACTTGTTCTTCCAGCACAACCGAACGGACTTCGTTCAGTTGCTGGTCGTTCTTGTAGTACCAGGAAATGACTTGCTCAGGCTCCTGGTAAGCCGAGGCCATTTCTTCGATCATTTCGCGAACCTTGCCTTCGTCCGGCTTCAGCTCGAACTGCTTGACCACTTCAGCGACGATCAGGCCCAGCACCACGCGGCGCTTGGCTTGCTCTTCGAACAGCTCGGCCGGCAGTTGCTCAGGCTTGATGTTGCCACCGAACTGCTGAACAGCCTGCACGCGCAGACGGTTGACTTCATTTTCCAGCAGGGCCTTCGGCACTTCGATCGGGTTGGCGGCCAGCAGACCGTCCATGACCTGGTTCTTGACCTTGGTCTTGATCGCCTGACGCAGTTCACGTTCCATGTTCTTGCGAACTTCGCTGCGGAAGCCTTCCAGGGTCGATTCTTTGATGCCGAACTGGGCGAAGAACTCTTCGTTCAGCTCTGGCAGCACAGGGGCCGATACGCTGTTGACGGTGATGGTGAACTCGGCGGCCTTGCCAGCCAGGTCCAGGTTCTGATAGTCCTCAGGGAAGGTCACGTTGACAACACGCTCTTCACCCGCTTTGGCGCCAACCAGGCCATCTTCGAAGCCAGGGATCATGCGGCCGGAACCCAGTACCAGCTGAGTGCCTTTGGCGGAACCGCCAGCGAACGCTTCACCGTCGACCTTGCCGACGAAATCGATGTTGACCTGGTCGTCGTTCTGCGCAGCGCGCTCGACAGCCTCGAAACGGGTGTTCTGCTTGCGCAGGACTTCCAGCATGTTGTCCAGGTCGGCGTCAGCCACCTCGGCGCTCAGGCGCTCGACGTTGATCGACTCGAAGCCGGCAACGGTGAACTCCGGGAACACTTCGAAGACGGCAACGAATTCCAGGTCTTTGCCCTTCTCGAAGGACTTCGGCTCGACGGCCGGAGCGCCAGCAGGGTTCAGCTTCTGCTCGACGATGGCTTCGTAGAAGGAAGCCTGGACCAGGTCACCGAAGGCCTCTTGACGGGCATCGGCTTCGAAACGCTGACGGATCACGCTCATCGGCACTTTGCCTGGGCGGAAGCCCGCGACCTTGGCGCGCTTGGCAGTCTGTTGCAGACGCTTGTTGACTTCGTTCTCGACGCGCTCGGCCGGAACGGCGATGGTCATGCGGCGCTCGAGAGCGGAAGTGTTTTCAACAGAAACTTGCATGGATATTCCTCGTTGCACAGACGTTAGCCGGCGATAGCCCGACTCCAGAATCAAGGGCCAACATTCTAGTGAGTCACGCACCAGAAGTCACCCCACCCGGGACGACGGGAAACCACGCCGGTCGATTAACTTGCATGGCCCGCACAGTGAAGTGCCGAGCCTCTTATATAGAGGGCCGCATACCACCCAATGGGTCGCACACAACCGAAATACCTTGTCAAACAACCGCCAGCTTGAAAGCGACCTGCTTATTCAGGATCGATCTCGTTGAACTGGCAGTACTCCTCCCACTCCATGCCCAACGCCTCGGCCACTTCGCGATGGGTCTCCAGGCGCATGGCCTGCAGTTGCTCAGGACTTTCGGCAATCAGCTGCAACGCCAGCTCCCAGGGCTGAAGCCCCTGCTCATCGGCAGCATCCTCGAATGCCCACTCGATCTGCTGAGCCTGCTCACGCGCATCCAGCTCGCGGATTTCCTCGAGCAATTGCGGATTGGCTTCAGCGAAGCGCTGCAGCGCCAGGGCCTGGCGGGCTTCTTTTGCAATCATCAGGGGTATTCCTCTGCCGGCCAAAACGGGCCGGTGTTTCAACCGGCTGAAATCTAACAGCTTTTATTGGGGTGCCACCAGAGGATTGCAAGGGGGAGATTGAGTTATGGCTGCGAAGTTCCTGGCTTAACCCTTGCAGTGCCTGTCAGGCCGAGCGCCGCGCGGGCGGCGCTCGGCCTGACAGGCGCCAAATCCCACAAGGCATAACCCCAGAAACAACAAAGGCGCCTGATCTCACGATCAAGGCGCCTTCGAAAAATATGGGGTGGACGATGGGAATCGAACCCACGACAACCGGAATCACAATCCGGCGCTCTACCAACTGAGCTACGCCCACCATATTGCGGTGTTGCGATACAACCTTACAGAAGCATGGTGCGGACGAAGAGACTCGAACTCTTACAGCTTGCGCCGCTGGAACCTAAATCCAGTGTGTCTACCAATTTCACCACGTCCGCGTAACGCTTAAAAACAAAGGCGCCAGATCATTCAATCAACGGCGCCTTCGTCGAATATGGGGTGGACGATGGGAATCGAACCCACGACAACCGGAATCACAATCCGGCGCTCTACCAACTGAGCTACGCCCACCATATTGCACTACAGCTTTACTTGCTTGCCCAAGCTGCCTAAATGGCGCACCCGGCAGGACTCGAACCTGCGACCATCCGCTTAGAAGGCGGATGCTCTATCCAGCTGAGCTACGGGCGCTTAAGCGTGAAGCCTAACCGAACAAGCCGTTAACAGATAACTGCCAAACCACTCATTCTGCCCGACCTCGCCAACCAGTGCTAGGCTGTGCCCGACAAGTGCGGCGAATCTTATAGGCGAGCTTATGCATCGTCAACACCTTTCTCGGAAAAATTTAAATTATTTAAGGGGTTAGGGGATTTGCCCGACCACCCGCCTTTGCCCTTGGGCGGACTCGTGCGAGAATGCGCCCTCTTTATTGTTCCTTTCTCGATGGTTAATCACGCGTCTATGACTGCACACCTAATCGATGGCAAGGCGATCGCCGCCAACCTGCGCAAGCAGATCGCTCAACGTGTCGAGGAGCGTCGCCAGCAAGGCCTGCGCACGCCGGGCCTGGCAGTGATCCTGGTCGGCACCGACCCCGCCTCCCAAGTCTACGTCTCGCACAAGCGCAAGGACTGCGAAGAGGTCGGCTTCATTTCCCAGGCATTCGACCTGCCCAGCGAAACCACGCAAGAAGCGCTGACCGAGCTGATCGACCGCCTCAACGACGACCCGGCCGTCGACGGTATCCTGCTGCAGCTGCCGCTGCCGGCCCACCTGGACGCCTCGCTGCTGCTCGAGCGCATCCGCCCCGACAAAGACGTCGACGGCTTCCACCCTTACAACATCGGCCGCCTGGCCCAGCGTATCCCGCTGCTGCGCCCGTGCACGCCAAAAGGCATCATGACCCTGCTGGAAAGCACCGGGCAGGACCTGTACGGCATGAACGCGGTCATCGTCGGTGCTTCCAACATCGTTGGCCGCCCGATGGCCATGGAGCTGCTGCTGGGTGGTTGCACCGTGACCGTCTGCCACCGCTTCACCAAGGACCTGGCCGGCCACGTCGGGCGTGCCGACCTGGTGGTCGTGGCCGCAGGCAAGCCAGGCCTGGTCAAGGGGGAATGGATCAAGGAAGGCGCGATCGTCATCGACGTCGGCATCAACCGCCAGGAAGATGGCAAGCTGGTCGGCGACGTGGTCTACGAGACCGCCCTGCCCCGCGCCGGCTGGATCACGCCGGTGCCGGGTGGTGTCGGGCCGATGACCCGCGCCTGCCTGCTGGAAAACACGCTGTATGCGGCGGAAGAGCTGCACAAGTAATACCGCGTGACATGAAAACGGCACCTCTGAAGAGGTGCCGTTTTCATTTGACTTGCGCGCCGCCGCCCCCCCTTCGCAAGGGTAACGCGCGCAGGCCTGCCGACAGGCACGCGTTCATGCCGCTTCATCTACTGGGTCTTATCCTCCCCGCACTGCAGGCGCATACCATTGAGGGCCGTGTCATCCCCATTGAGAGGATCCTCGACACGGGTCTTGAAGCCGTTCGCAGCCTGACCAGGCGGGCAAGAGTAGATCGGGCTCCATGTCCCCCATTGAGCCGAGGGCTCCAGCTTCAGTACCTTGCCGTTCTTGCAGATCAGACGGACATTACCGGCTGCAGTATCATCAGCATTACCACCACTAAGTGGCGCTTCGATGCGAATCTGGAATCCAGTCACAGGCCCGTCACTGACCCCGCAATAGACAGGGCCTTTAACCTCGCTACCCCAAGGCCCTTCTTTACTTCTGATGGGCGTCGAACTATCCCTGGAGCAATACATCTCGACGGCATTCAAGGCCGTGTCATCTCCAGTACCTCTACTGGGCTCACTTTTCAGTTTGAACCCCCAGACGGATTTTCCTGCGGGACAGGTGCCAGTCGACCCCCAGGTCCCCCAATACCCGTCTGCAGCCGCGGTCGGGATTTCGGGTACAAGATTCTGGCCGGCAAAGGCATTAAGGGTTACGCGAGCCGAAGATATCTTGCCATTGAGTTGCTGCGATCCGCCCGAACGCACGACCTGCACCTTGCGGTCCGGGCTGGTCCAACTGTATTCAAAGTTGGGGATCGTGATAGGCGTATCAACATCCTGCAGCACCGATATCGTGGAACAACCCTGGTCACACTTGACTGCATGCCAGTTGCCATAGAGCTGGATGACCGTACCTTTCTTCGCCTTGAGCAAGCGCCCCGAGATCGCTTCGTCGTTATCACACTTTTGATCACCAGGGAAATTGAAATGGTAACTGCGGTCCAGCTTGATGGTACAGAGATTGTTCTGACCACCATTGGACGCTTCATATAAGACAAGTGCTGCATCCGGGTTACTGGGCGAAACCTTGTTTTCCACCTTGATCCGACTCACCCAACCATCCAGGCCGTTATTTTTTACCCAGACAATCCGATAATCATCATTTTCCTCAAACAACTGCTCGAAGGAATTGATGTTGATAACCTTGGTGCGACCAATATCTCGCTTGATATCAATAATCGTGTAGTCATCCTGCAAGTCACCACTGGGGCTATCATAGAATGTGAGACGAGTTCCTTTTTTTACCCCTGACAGTGAAATGGATCGCATCTCATCATTTTCACATCCGAGCCGGGCCTCATCACTTGATTGCAGATTAATCGTGCGATCAAATGCGGTTGAAAAGGTACAAACAATTGACTGACTCTGATTATTACCCTCATAGGCAATAAGGCGCCCATTGTTTTGCGCCTCGACATACTCCAGAGCATCGCCCTGCTCGACAAAGTCGAGCGCAATATAATTGGGATCCCGCCCGGCTGCCGGTTTGCATTGCTTATTAACCCTGTCTGCCAGACCTACCCTGCCGCCCATTTCATTGTCATCAGCACTGTGGGTGCTTAAGGTCGAATCATGATAGTGATTCATCACGAAAAGCAGCGACCAACCCCTGATGTCGACATTTTGGGACTTTGTCATACTCAATGGCTGGTAATCATAACGACTCTTGCAACTTAGGTCGTGATCAAAAATCGTTTTACCTAGGGACCAAGTGTTTTCGACGGTGACAGAGGAGTCCTTGAACATGTACACATTATCTGCATACACGCCGGCGTTCTTTTCCTCTTGCGTGATGAGAATGAGCCTCTGATTGCTGCTAATCATCTCTTGTAAGGACGGCCACTCAGATCGACCAGACCAACGTGCCTTGGGATTGAAAACGTATTTTTTCATGGCCGGAACCCTATTGAACGCTTTCTGCATAGCCTCCCGCGTTGCGTAATCTTCAAAGAAAACGGTTATGACGGCCTCCGGGTTCGCGTCAAGGAACGACGTTATGGTACTCAGCACATCGCTCAAATCTGACCTACAGTCATTGGCGGGATGGCATAACTTAACCGGATCGTTATAGGTATCCAGCATGAGCCCTCTGACGCCTCGCGCCAACTGCTGTGCAATTGAAAGATCCTGACTCGGGGCACCGGTCCAGGTACGGGTAACAAAGGCGTTGTGCGAAGTCAGCCATTGGTATTGACTGAACGGGCGTGACTTATCCACTACCGTACCTGGCTGTGCACCATTGATACCGGACTGGACCTCATTGCTACTGGGCGGCGTCGCCATGGCACAGCTCGAACACAGCATTACCAGCACCATCCACCCTGGCGCCAGATATCGGGTAGCGCTTGCCTTCATAATGAGCTTCTGCAAGCGGTGCCGGACCCATTCGCACCGACCGATTACAAGTCTATATATATTCATCGCGTTCACCCTAGAGCTCCTTTTGATCTGTTCTTGTCTACCTGACCACCCTGAAGCGCCGCAGAGAACAAAGGCACAGCAAGAAAGAATCGCGACGTGAAGACGGACGTATTCAGCGAACGTGGGCATTTCCCGATTCGGACAACCACCGCTTGAGCATCGGGCACTTTCAATCTGCCAAGTCCACAGACTCAGCACAACTAGCAAAAATATCAGGTACTTTACAAAAACAGATGCCGCAAACGCCGCATCAAACAAAGCCGTGAGCGCCATACATGCACACAATGATGTTGCGCTTGCACCCATCACTCAGTCTCGGTCCTGCAACTCCCTTGGACAAAGGAGTTGCCGTACTTGTGGGTACTGGCTTGCCGGCGACAACGCCGGTACAGGCCCCCACAGCCGATTCGGCTGCCGCTGCCTCGAAATCAGCCAGAGTCGCTGTCACCATGCCCCAGGACAGCCAGCTTTCCCGCCCTGCTCGCCGCACAATGAATCCAGCCCCCACTCTGGAAGCGTCGCCGCAAGGAGACCCGTCATGACCCGCTATATCGATGTCCAAGACCTCGCCCGCCTGGTCAACCGCAAAGGCCTGGCCACTTGCCTGGTAGAGATGGCCGAATACATTCGCCAGGACTACCTGCGCTGGCAGGCCTTCGAGAAGTGCGCCCGGGTGGCCAACCATTCGCCCGACGGGGTCATCGAGCTGATGCCGGTGTCCGATGCCAACCTGTACGCCTTCAAGTACGTCAAC
Organism: Pseudomonas sp. NPDC086566; assembly: GCF_050280885.1. NCBI lineage: Bacteria > Pseudomonadati > Pseudomonadota > Gammaproteobacteria > Pseudomonadales > Pseudomonadaceae > Pseudomonas > Pseudomonas sp. NPDC086566. The sequence continues at coordinate 14,997 of NZ_JBNNWD010000001.1, read as the reverse complement.
GGCCACCCGAAGAACACGCACCAGGGCCTGCCCACGGTGATGGCTTTCGGCACCCTGGCCGATGTCGCCACCGGTACCCCCTTGCTGCTCAGCGAGATGACCCTGACCACGGCGATCCGTACTGCCGCCACCTCGGCACTGGCAGCTCGCTACCTGGCGCGGGAGGACAGCCGCTGCATGGCCCTGATCGGCAACGGCTCGCAAAGCGAGTTCCAGGCCATCGCCTTCAATACCCTGCTGGGCATCGACGAGATCCGCCTGTATGACATCGACCCGGCGGCCTCGGCCAAGCTGGTCGCCAACCTGGCCTGCCGCCCCGGCCTGAAGCTGAGCATCGCCCACTCCGTCGCCGAAGCGGTACGTGGCGCCGATATCGTCACCACGGTCACGGCAGACAAGGCCTATGCGACCATCCTTACCCCGAAGATGATCGAGCCGGGCATGCACCTGAACGCCGTGGGCGGCGACTGCCCTGGCAAGACCGAGTTGCACCGTGACATCGTCGAACAGGCACGAGTGATCGTCGAATACGAACCGCAGAGCCGTGTTGAAGGCGAGATTCAGCAGATGCCCGAGGATTCGCCTGTGGTCGAGTTCTGGCAGGTGCTCGCCGGGCGCGCTCAAGGTCGCGAACATGGCGAACAGGTCACGCTCTTTGACTCGGTCGGATTTGCCCTGGAAGACTACTCGGCCCTGCGTTATGTGCTGGACACTGCGCGCATGCTGGGTATTGGCCAGGACATCGCGCTGGTCCCGCAACTGGACAACGCGAAGGACCTCTACTCACTGTTGCAACCGCGCGTGGTTGGCGCACGCCCGACGCACAAGTCCGACACTGCCTGCGCCTGATCCCCCCTGAGGCTGCTGCGCCGCCCTATGTCGCCAAAGCGCCGCGCAGCGGGCCCGGTTTACGCCTACCCTGTTCGTGCCCTCTTCCGAAAGAAGCCCTGCGCATGGACACCAAGGACGCCAATGCCCAACCACTGGACCGCATCGACGAAGCCATCATCGATGTGCTGCGACACGACGGCCGCATCACCTTCGAAAAGCTCTCGAACCTGGTCCACCTCACCCCGCGACCGTGCCTGGAGCGGGTGCGCAAACTGGAGCGACGCGGCGTGATCCGCGGCTATGGCGCCATCATCGACCTGCAGAAGCTCGCCCCTGGCCTGTCGCTGCTGGTGCTGGTAGCGCTGTCCAACCAGAGCGGGCGCGCCGCGCAAAAAGCCTTCGAAGCCACCATGCTGGCCTGCCCGCAGGTTTATGAATGCCAACTGATCAGCGGTCATTTCGACTACAGCCTGCGCCTGCGCTGCCGCGACATGGAGCACTATCGGGTGCTCAGCGAAAGCTGGATGAACGACGATGCACTGCACATCGACAAGCTGGTGGCGCACCCGGAGCTGGCGGCCGTCAAGTACATGGCCCCGCCACTGCCCCTGTAACCGGCCGCAATGGCTGGCAAGCAGATTGCAATCATCCCCCTCGCGCTGGCCAGCGCCCTGTTTCAGCCTCCTCGAAGCGGCTGCTGTAACCCCCGATGCACCGAACTAGAGCCCGGCCAGCGCAAATGCCCCACAACTGGTCAGACCGGTAAGGCCAAAATCGCTTGCAAACTCGGATTTTTCGCGCTTTTATGACCCCGCGCTGAACATACCGGTAAGACCACAATAATTAAGTCCTGCGCTCTTTCGCCCCGTGCGGCACCGAAGCAAGGACACCGATCTGAGATCCCTCCCATGCTCAAATGGTGCTCGCGTTCGATCTTCCTGCAAGTAGTGCTCGGCCTTGCTCTCGGCATTGCCTGCGGCCTCAGCTTCCCCGACCTTTCCCTGCAGCTCAAACCCCTCGGCGACGGCTTCATCAAGCTGATCAAGATGCTCATCGGCCTGATCGTGTTCTGCGTGGTGGTCAGCGGCATTTCCGGCGCCGGTGACCTGAAGAAGGTCGGCCGCATCGGCCTGAAATCGGTGATCTACTTCGAAGTGCTGACCACCATCGCCCTGGTCATTGGCCTGGTGTTCGCCTTCACCAGCGGCATCGGTAGCGGCGCCAACATCCACCTCGACCAGCTGTCCAGCGCCGACGCCAGCAGCCTGGCCGAGCGCGGCCAGCACATCCATGGCGCCACGGCGTTCTTCATGGACCTGATCCCGACTTCGGTGGTGGGTGCCTTCGCCGACAACAACATCCTCCAGGTATTGCTGTTCTCGGTGCTGTTCGGCAGTGCCCTGAACCTGGTGGGCGACTCGGCCGCCGGCATCTCGCGGCTGATCAACGAACTGAGCCACGTCATCTTCCGCATCATGGGCATGATCGTGCGCCTGGCGCCGATCGGCGTGTTCGGCGCCATCGCCTTCACCACCAGCAAGTACGGCCTGGAATCACTGCAGCACCTGGGCGGCCTGGTGGCATTGTTCTACCTGACCTGCGCCGGCTTCGTGCTGATTGTGCTGGGTACGGTGATGCGCGTGTCGGGCCTTAAGCTGTTGCCGTTCATCAAGTACCTGCGTGAAGAGCTGACCATCGTCCTCGGCACCGCTTCGTCCGACGCCGTGCTGCCGCAGATCATGCGCAAGCTGGAACACCTGGGCATCGGCAGTTCCACCGTCGGCCTGGTCATCCCCACCGGCTACTCGTTCAACCTCGACGGTTTTTCCATCTACCTGACCCTGGCCATCGTGTTCATTGCCAACGCCACCGGTACACCGCTGGAGATGACCGACCTGCTGACCATTTTGCTGGTGTCGCTGGTGACCTCCAAGGGCGCTCACGGCATCCCAGGCTCGGCGCTGGTAATCCTCGCCGCCACCCTGACCGCCGTGCCGGCGATCCCGGTGGTGGGCCTGGTGCTGGTACTGGCGGTGGACTGGTTCATGGGTATTGGCCGGGCGCTGACCAACCTGATCGGCAACTGCGTGGCCACCGTCGCCATTGCCCGCTGGGAAAAGGACATCGACCTGGAACGTGCGCATAACGTGCTCGATGGCAAACCCGGCTTCGCCCCTGCGCCACGCAAGCCAGCCAACCCCCATCAACAGGAATTCTGAGCGAACGTGGCCGGCGCTGTTGCCGGCCCTTCCAGGAGCGAACCGTGATCAGCTCATCGACCGTCGTCAACTCAGTGGTGGAAAAACTGCGCCAGGCCCTGGCCCGTGGCCAGTGGCGCTCCGGCGACATGCTGCCCGGCCAGCGCGAACTGGCCGAGCAACTGGGCATCAGCCGCCCCAGCCTGCGCGAAGCGGTGACTGTGCTGGAGACCCTGGGCCTGGTGCGGGCACTGCCAGGCAAGGGCGTGCTGGTGCTGGATGCCGAGGCAGCGCCCCACGACCCGACCAGCGAAAGCGCCGCAGCGGCGAGCCTTGCCGATGTGCTGGAGCTGCGCTACACCCTCGAACCGTTCATCGTCGGGCTGGTCGCGCAATCGGCCAACAGCCAGGACATCGGCCAACTGCGCCTGACCCTGATGGACATGCGCGAAGCCCTGGAAGCCGATGACAGCGAGGCCGGGGCCAAGGCTTACATCGCGTTCCATGAGGCGCTGTTCGCCCTGACCACCAACCCGATCTTCCAGAGCGTGGTGCAGCAGACCGGCAACGCCCTCAAGCAGAGCGCCAGCATGCTGCGCAATTCGCCCGAGCACCTGGCCGCGCGGCTCAAGGAAAACGAAGCCGTGGTACGCGCCATCCGCGAACGCAACAGTGCCCAGGCCAGCGCCCAGATGCGCCAGCACATACTCGCCGAAGGCCTGCGCATGGGCATTCAACTCAATATCCCGGACGACCAGCCCGGCCAATGACCCTTGGAGAGCGACCATGACCGCCTGCGCCCACGCCGCCCCCCGCCTGCCTGCCCTGCTCGCCGCTGGCGAAACTCGCCTGTCGGCCGAGCAGATCTACCCGCGCCTGTTCGACGCGATCCTCGAACAGCGCCTGCCGCCTGGCAGCCTGTTGCCCGAACAGGCCCTGGGGAATGCCTTTGGCGTCAGCCGCACGGTTATCCGCCGGGTGCTCGGGCGCCTGTCGGACCAGCAAGTGGTGGTGCAGCGCCCCAGCCACACTGCCCACTTGGCAGCGCCAGACCCGGAGCAGGCGCGCCAGGTGCTCAGTGCCCGGCGCCTGGCCGAAACCACCCTGATCAGCCTGGCCGCGCAACGCGCACGGCCAGGGCAGGTTCGCCAGCTGCGCCAACTGGTCGAGCGCGAGCGCCAGCACCACGAAAGCGGTGAGCGCTGCGCCGCCATCCGCCTGGGTGGCGAGTTTCACCTCAAGCTCGCCCAGGTGGCGGACAATGCGCCGCTGGCGCGCTTCCTCAACGGCCTGGTACCCATGACTTCGCTGATCATCGCCCGCTATGAATCGCCTTGCTGCGACCACTGCGCCTGGGAGGAACATGCCGCGATCATCGATGCCGTGGAAGCCGGTGATGCGCAGGCGGCGCTGGCGTTGATGCATGATCATCTCGACCGTCTGGAAGACAAGCTCGACCTCGGCTGACCACGGCCGATAGGCTGCACGGCAGCCCCCTGAGCAGCGCCCTATACTCGGATGACCACCCCGCCTCTACCCCGGGAGGCAGCCGAGTGAGCCGACGATTGCTGGTACTGCTGTGCCTCTTGCTGGCTATCGCCGGCTGCGCAGGCAAACACCCGCCGGCCCCGCCCCCGCCAGCGGTACTCGACCCCGCCAGCTGGCAGCGCATCGACCAGGAGCTGATCGAGGCCTCGGTCGGCGCGGCCGGCTCGGCCAATGACTATGCACGACGCTCGATGCGGGTATGGAAGGAACAGGTTCAGCAACGTACCGAAAACGACTTCATCCCTTGGTTCACCGGTTACTGGACCCAGCAATGGCTGACCATGAAGGTGGCCTGGTACAAGCTCGACAGCGGCGAAGGCAGCGAGCCTGCAGAGAAGCGCCTGGCGTTGTACCTGCAGGAGCAGTACCACGAGCGGGTGATCGAACCCGTGGCCGAACAAATCAACCCAGAGGGCATCCGCGATCGTGCCTGCGAGCTGTACTTGCAACTGTTCGGCCAGCAACTGCCAGCGATCATCCAGCGCTACCATGCGCCGCCCGAGCAGTTCAGTCAGCGCCTGAACCGCATTCCGGCGATCAACCTGGGGCCGCCACCCGCGCGCAATGCCTCGCTCTATCAATTGCTGCGGGCCAAGCCGCTCGAGCAGCAACCGGCCTGGCTGGCGTTGCGCGAGCACTTGCACAAGCAGGCCGCCAAAGGCCCGGGGAAAACCGATGTGAGCTTGTCCTCCGTGGCGACCAATGCCAGTGAGAAGCTCGGCGCCACCCTGGCCCCTCGCGGCATCGCCAGTGCCGTCGCCAGTGCCGTGGGCAAGGTGGCCGGCGCGATGATCTCGATCGCGGCGACCGGCTACGGCATCATGTCCCACACCCGTGACCAGCCGCAGATGGTCGAGCAACTGCGGGTCATCCTCAATGTCGCGCTCAACCAGGAATGGCAGGAGCTGATGGAGAACCGCCAGAGCGGCGCCCTGGCGGGGGTGTACTACCTGTCGGGGCAGGTCGAGGACAGCCTGCTGGCCACCATGCCACAGCCGTCGATGCAGCAGCAGTCGGAACAGCGACAAGCGCCGGCACCACAGGAACCCTTGCTGATACGCCTGCCTTAGTCTCCTGCGCCGGCCTCAGGCGGCGGCCATGGCCGAAGTCGGCAAACCAAAGATCCGGTCGAACGCCCAGTTGTAGGCGAAGGTGTAGCAAGGGATCAGAATGATGAACGCCAGGTCCACCAGCAACGCCTCCACCAGGCTCATGTCCAGCCACCAGGCAATCAGCGGAATCAGGTACACCACCAAGGTCAGCTGAAAACCGATGGCATGCGCCACCCGCCGCGCCACGCTGCGCCCACGGGTGGCCTGGCGGCTCTCCCAGTACTCGAACAGGCTGTTGTAGATCAGGTTCCAGAGCATGGCGATGGTGGTGATCATCACCGCCAGCGGCCCGGTGTGCGAAGCCTGGGTGTCCGACAGGTAGGCCAGCCCCAGCGTCGACATGCACAGGCCGATGAGTTCATAGGCGGTCACGTAGACCAGTTTGCGTTTGACGCCCTGCACGGGTTACCTCATGTGTCGAATTGCGAGAGCGCAAGGATGATTCACCTGGCTTGACAGGAAAAGTCAGCAGCCTTCAGATTGACTGACAGGAGGCTGCCATGAACTTTTCCAGCGACAACATCCAGCTGTTTCTCGCCGTGCTCGACCGCGGATCGTTTTCCGCCGCTGCCCGCGCCCTGCACCGGGTGCCCTCGGCGGTGAGCATGGCCATTGGCAACCTCGAAGCCGAACTGGGCTACACCCTGTTCGAGCGCGGCTCACGCGAGGTCCGCGCCACCGCCCAGGCGTTGGCACTCGAGCCCCATGCACGGCTGATCGCCGAGCAACTGGGCTTGCTGCAGGTGCACGCGCTGGAACTGTCCCAGGGCCTGGAAAGCAGCCTCACCCTCGCCGTGGTACCGGATATCGACCACCGTCCGTTGCTGGCCGCCGTGGCCAGCCTCGGCGCCCGCTACCCGTTGCTCGATATCCAGTTGCTCAGCGCTCCCCAGGAAGAAGCCCTGCAGTTGCTCGACAGCGGGCGCGTCGACCTGTGCCTGGCCTTTGCCGGCCTGCAGGTCGATGCCCGGCGCAGTTTCCAGCACATCGGCATGGAAACGCTGGTGGCCACCTTGTCGCCCACCCACCCGGCCCTGATCGAAGGCCGTATCCACAACCTCGAAGACCTGGTCAATGTGCGCCAGATCCTGGTCCGCAGCCGCGACCTGCCACTGCTTGACCCACGCCCGTTGATCGGCGCCACGCACTGGTCCACCGACAGTTTCGACCTGGCCCTGCAGATGGTCGAAGCCGGCCTTGGCTGGGGCGACCTGCCACTGGCCCGGGTCGCGCCGCTGGTCGCGGCCGGGCGCCTGGTGCGCCTGCAATTTGGCAATACCCGCAACGAACTGCAGCTGCCGATACATGTTTTCTGGCGCAAGCAGCACCCATTGCGCCAGGGCGCTCGCCTGCTGATCGAGCTGCTGACCGTTGGCTAGCCCACCGTCCGTCGTCGGCGTGCCAGGCAAATAGCTAATTGTTTCAACCTTTTACCAAGCGCGCCGATAACACGTAGGACAGGACTCGCCTTTTCGCCACAAGCACGCGGCGCCCTTCCCATCCTTGGCTCAAGGTCTCGAAACATGAACCTGAAATTTCGCCACAAGATCCTTCTCAGCGCCTGCGGTGTCGTGGTGCTGGCCTTTGCACTGTTCACGCTCTACAACGATTACCTGCAACGCAACACCCTTCGCCAGAACATCGAATCGTCCGTGCAACAGTCTGGCGCGCTGACCGCCAGCAGCGTGCAGAACTGGATGAGCGGGCGTATCCTGGTGCTGGAAAACCTGGCGCAGGACATCGCCGAACAAGGGGCAGGAGCGACCCTCGGCGGGCTGATCGAGCAGCCTTCCTATACGCGAAATTTCCTTTTCACCTATCTGGGCCAGGCCAACGGCGCATTCACCCAGCGCCCTGACACACAGATGCCGGCCGGCTACGACCCCCGCCAGCGGCCGTGGTACAGCAGCGCGGCCAGCGCCGGCCAGACCGTACTCACCGCCCCCTACCAGGGCGCAGTCGGTGGCCTCATGGTAACCATCGCGGTACCGGTAAAAAGCAAGCGTAACGGCGAACTGATCGGGGTGGTCGGCGGTGACCTGACCCTCGACACCCTGGTCGAGATCATCAACTCGGTCGACTTCGGTGGCATCGGCCACGCCTTCCTCGCCGACAGCAGTGGCCAGGTGATCGTCAGCCCGGACAAAGACCAGCTGATGAAGAACCTCAAGGACATCTACCCCGGCAGCGGCCTGCGGGTGGCCGCTGGCATGCAGGACGTCACCCTCAACGGTGAGGAACGGCTGATCTCGTTCGCCCCGGTGGCCGGCCTGCCATCGGCGCAGTGGTACATCGGCCTGTCGATCGACAAGGACAAAGCCTACGCAGCGCTCAGCCAGTTCCGAACGTCAGCGATCATCGCCATGCTCATCGCCGTGGTCGCCATCGCCGTGCTGCTGGGCCTGCTGATCCCGGTACTGATGCGCCCGCTGACCACCATGGGCCGCGCCATGCGGGACATCGCCGAAGGTGAAGGCGACCTGACCCGGCGTCTCGAGGTCCAGCACAAGGACGAATTCGGTGAACTGGCCAGCTCGTTCAACCGCTTCGTCGAGCGTATCCACACCTCGATCAGCGAGGTCTCTTCGGCCACCCGCCTGGTGCACGACCTGTCGGAGAAAGTCGTCGACGCCTCCAACGCCTCGATCATCGGCTCAGAAGAACAGAGCATGCGCACCAACAGCGTGGCCGCGGCCATCAACCAGCTGGGCGCCGCCACCCAGGAAATCGCCCGCAATGCGGCCGACGCCTCGCAACACGCCAGCGGTGCCAGCGAGCAGGCCCACGGCGGCCGTGAAGTGGTCGAGCAGGCGATCAGCGCCATGACTGCGCTTTCCCAGCGCATCAGTGAATCGTGCCAGCAGATCGAAACCCTCAATGCCAGCACCGATGAGATCGGCAAGATTCTCGACGTGATCAAGGGCATTTCCCAGCAGACCAACCTGCTGGCGCTCAACGCCGCCATCGAAGCCGCCCGCGCTGGTGAGGCCGGCCGCGGCTTTGCCGTGGTCGCCGACGAGGTACGCAACCTGGCACACCGCACCCAGGAATCGGCCGAGGAAATCCACCGCATGATCACCAGCCTGCAGGTGGGCTCGCGTGAGGCGGTGCACACCATGAATACCAGCCAGGTATCGAGCGAACAGACCGTGCAGGTGGCCAACCAGGCCGGTGAACGCCTGGCCAGCGTCACCGAGCGCATCGGTGAAATCGACGGCATGAACCAATCGGTGGCCACCGCTACCGAGGAGCAGACTGCGGTGGTCGAGAGCCTGAACCTGGACATCACGCAGATCAACGCGCTGAACCAGCAAGGGGTGCAAAACCTCAACCAGACCCTGCAGCATTGCGATGCGCTCGCTCAGCAGGCCGGGCGCCTGAAGCAGCTGGTGGGCAGCTTCCGCATCTGATGCCCTTACCCCTGTGGGAGCGGGCGGGCGCGCGAACACCGGCGAAGCCGGTTCCATCCGACGGGTCGCCTGCTTCGCGGCGGTTCGGCGCCCCGACAGGCCCGCTCCCACAAAGATGCGCGCAGTGATAAAAACACGTGGTTATAACCTAATAACGAACAAGTCTATTTGGCTATAAAAACTCCCTATATGCTGGCACCCATCCGATAACGGGCAAAGCTGGGCAGTCGAGTAGCGTATGGATGTAGGTTCTTTCGGTTTCACCATTGCCGGACTGGTTGTGGGTTTCATCGTCGGCATGACCGGCGTCGGCGGTGGTTCACTGATGACCCCGATCCTGCTGTGGTTCGGCATCAACCCGGCGACTGCCGTGGGCACCGACCTGCTGTATGCGGCGATCACCAAGGGCAGTGGCGTCTGGGTGCATGCCCGGCAAAAGAACATCGACTGGAAGATCACCGGCCTGCTCAGCCTCGGTAGCGTACCGGCGGCAGCGCTGACCCTGTGGTTCCTCAGCACCCTGCACACCGACACCACGGCGCTGAACGCCATCATCAAGCAGGGCCTGGCGGTGGTCCTGATCCTCACCGCCCTGGCAATCCTGTTCAAGTCGCGCCTGCAAGCGTTCGCCAGCCGTCACGCGGGTGACCACTATCACCTCAGCGACCGCAGCCTGAACGTTCTCACTGTGCTGACCGGCGTACTGCTGGGCGTCATGGTGACCCTGACCTCGATCGGTGCCGGCGCCCTGGGTACCGTGGCGCTGTTCCTGCTCTACCCGTTCCTGGCCACCCGTCGCCTGGTTGGCACCGAAATCGCCCATGCCGTCCCCCTGACCTTGGTTGCCGGTATCGGCCACGCCGGCATGGGCAACATGGACTGGTCGCTGCTGGGTTACCTGCTGCTGGGCTCGCTACCAGGCATCTACCTTGGCAGCCACCTCACCGGGCGCATCTCTGATCGCGTGCTGCGTCCTTGCCTGGCGACGATGTTGCTGCTGATCGGCTACAAGCTGGTGTTCTGACCTGGCAACCGGCGCTTGCTCAATCCAGACGCAAGCGCCATTGCCCGGTAAAGCTCAACTCGACCCTCGCCAACGGCAGCACATCGATCCGCTGCGCAGCAGCCAGCGGGCATTCCAGCACCGCTACCAGTGCAGCGCGGATCACCCAGGGGTGAGTCACCGCCAGCCACTCACCCGGCCTGTCGAAGGCCATCAACCATGCCTTTACACGCTCGCATACCTGCGCAAACGACTCTCCGCCATGGGGCGCGCTGAGCGGGTCGTCGAGCCACAGCGCCAATGCCTGAGGGTGCTCGGCCTGCAACTGTTTGAGAGGCAGACCCTGCCAGTGGCCAAGGGCGCAATCGGCCAATGCCGGTTCGCTCTGCACCTGCGATGAGAGGCACAGCGCCGTTTCCTGCGTGCGCCGCTCAGGCGCAGCCAGCAGCTGCATGCCGGGGGTAGTCGTCAAGGACTCGAGGGCCAAAGGCAAAATGCCGTCGTCGGGCAGCGCCAGGCGCCCGCTTTTCTGGGCCGGGGTCAGGGCGTGGCAGATCAAGGACAGGCGTACGGCTTTCACCAAGGCGTTCTTCGCTAAAAGTCAGGCCGACTGGTTTAACATGCCCGCCACTTTTTTACCGCAACAAAGTCACGCCAGGGCGGAACGTCGAGTTAGCATCGCCACTCCTACCTAGGCGAAATGCCACCAGAGCCAGATCGATGCCCACCACTACACCCAGCCCTTTGCTGCTCGCCCTGCGCGAAGGTACCCGTGACTGCCACAAGACGCTGGAGGCGCGCCTGCCATTCTTCAGCCCCTGCTTCGATATCACTGACTATCGGCGCCTGCTGCAGGCCTATTACGGTTTTCATGCCCCCCTGGAACAGCACCTGAGCGAGTATCAGGGCCCGGAACGCCACAAGGCCGCAACCTTGACCCGCGACTTGCTGGCGCTGGGCCTGAGTGAAGCCGATATCGGCGCCCTGCCGCTGTGCCAGGCATTGCCGACCATCCACGACGAGGCCAGCGCGCTGGGCGTGATGTACGTGCTGGAGGGCTCGACTCTGGGTGGCCAGGTGCTCAAGCGGGCAATGGCCGAGCGCCTGGGCATCGGCCACGACAGCGGTGCAGCCTTTCTCGACGTGTACGGCGAACGGACCGGCAGCTACTGGCGAAGCTTTCTGGAGCGGCTTGACCGGGCACCGGCTGCAGAACAGGCCATCACGGTCCAGGCCGCCATCGATACCTTTACCCGCTTCGAAGCGTGGCTCGGCGACTGCGATGTCTTGAATTAGAGCCTGCCATTGGCGCTATTCGGCGTTTTGCCACCGTTAATTTGCAGCGTCGGTTCTCGTTCCTTGCTGTATCCAATGACAACAAGGAAGTCGCTACATGACCGATATGACACGTCGCTCGTTGGTGGGCCTGGGGATGGCCCTGCCGTTGCTCGGCCAACTGGGCTGGGCTGGCGAAGCCCCCGCTGCGCCGGGCACCAATCAAGACCCGGTACGCATCAACTACAACGAAAGCCCGTGGGGCCCGAGCCCCGCTGCCCGCCAGGCCATGCGTGATGGCATCGAGCAATGCGGGCGTTACCCGTACAAGGCGCAGTACCGCCTGATCGACACCTTCGCTGCCGAGCATGGCCTGGCCTCGTCACAAGTCCAGGTGTTCTGTGGTTCGAAGCTGGCCCTGCAGCACGCCGTGATGGCCTTCACCGGCCCGCGCAGCCTGGTGCTCGCCGAACCTTCCTACGAAGCGGCCGCCGAGGCCGCTAAAGGCCATGGCAGCGCCGTGCACGCAGTGGCCCTGGATGCGCGCCATGCCCATGATATCGACGCCATGCTGGCGGCCGACAGCGCCCCCGGGCTGATCTACCTGTGCAACCCCAACAACCCCACCGGCACGCTCACCCCGCGGCGCGATATCGAACGCCTGCTCAAGCACACCCCGGCCGAGAGCGTGGTGTTGGTGGACGAGGCCTACATCCATTTCAGCGATGCCCAGAGCTGCATCAGCCTGGTCAAGGAGCACCCGCAGCTGCTGGTATTGCAGACCTTCTCCAAGCTCTACGGCATGGCCGGGGCGCGCCTGGGTCTGGCCATCGGCCAGGCGCCCTTGCTGAAGCGCCTGGAGGTGTATGACGGCGACAACGTGGCCGCTGCATCGACCTTGCTGGCCGGGTTGGCGAGCCTCAACGACCCGCAGCTGGTGCCCCAGCGCAAGGCCGAGAACGCCCGCCTGCGCGACCACACCATTGCCTGGCTGGGCGAGCGCGGCTGGCGCTGCACGGCGTCGCAGACCAACTGCTTCATGATCGACATGCGCGGGCCGGCACAGCCGGTGGTGGATCGGTTGGCCAAGCACGGCGTGCTGGTGGGCCGGGTGTGGCCGAGCTGGCCGAACTGGGTGCGGGTCAGTGTCGGCGACGAGCAGGACATGCTGCACTTTCGGCACGCCTTTGCCAGGGTAACCACCGGCTGAAAGGTAGATGCAATGGAGTGCCCGACGGGCCTATACTTCATTTGACGAAAAAAACCAGTCAATTGACGGAGGCGTGATGAGCATTTCAATCGCCCAACGGCGCCACGAAAAAGCCAAGGAAGATGTGCGCAGTTCTGGCATCGACGAATTCTGGGCATTCAGCGCCAGCCGCTATGCCCTCAGGGAATCGGAGCGACTGGTGCAGATCAAGCGCGGCTTTTCTGCCCACCTCTTCCGTGCCGTGCGCTACACCTTCAACCTCGAAGAACCCAGTCTGGCATTGCTGCTCAATGCCTCGATCTCCACGCTGGAGCGGCGTGTTCGGGAGCACGAGGTGCTCGATACCGTCGCCTCCGAACGCCTGGACCGCATCGCCTCGGTGTCCCATCAGGCCGAGGAGGTTTTCGAGAGCCGCGACGCTGCAGCACAGTGGCTATCGAAGCCGAACAAAGCCCTGGGTGATGTCGCTCCGATCCTGCTCTGCGAAACCGAAATCGGAGCCAAGCAGGTGCGCCGGGTACTGCAGGCCCTGGAATGGGGTGGGGTTGCCTGATGCGGGGGTGGCGAATCGCAAAGGCAAAACGCGCCACTGACTTGAGTGGCAAGGGCGCGGCCATCGAAGGCGGGCGCTGGAACGATCAGGACGTGCCCGCCGTGTACATGGGCATGACGCCGGCAATCTGTTGCCTGGAAACCTTTGTCCATGCGGCGGGCGAACCCACCGTCCCCTTGAAGATCACCTGCTTCGAGCTCCCTGCAGATACCTCGCTGTACCTCCAGGTCGATGCAACGGGCCTCCCCGAGGGCTGGGCCAGCCTGCCTGCCGACCGCCCAAGCATGGCATTCGGCACAGCCTGGTTGAAGTCGAACAGCCACCTTGGGCTGATCATCCCGTCTGCCATCCTGCCGTTGGAGCGCAATATCGTGATCAACCCCAGCCACCCAGCGGTGAGTCAGATCCAGGTCGTTGAAATGTACGATTTCATGTACGACCCGCGGATGTTCCAGGTCGGCTCACCCAATCATTGAATCCCCTACTCATGCTCCCAGCCGCACTGATCTTCCTGTTCACCCTGACCCTCGTCATCTGGCAGCCCAAGGGCCTCGGCGTCGGCTGGAGCGCCAGCCTCGGCGCCGTGCTGGCGCTGCTGTTCGGGGTAGTCTCGCTGCACGACATCCCCATCGTGTGGGCGATCATCTGGAATGCCACCGCCACCTTCATTGCCCTGATCGTCATCAGCTTGCTGCTGGACGAAGCGGGGTTCTTCGAGTGGGCTGCACTCCACGTGGCGCGCTGGGCGCGTGGTGACGGGCGTCGGCTGTTCGCCTTCATGGTGCTGCTGGGGGCTGCGGTGTCAGCATTGTTCGCCAATGACGGGGCTGCGCTGATCCTCACCCCGATCGTCATGTCGATGCTGCTGGCCCTGCGTTTTTCCCCCGCAGCGACCCTCGCCTTCGTCATGGGCGCCGGTTTCATTGCCGATACCGCCAGCCTGCCGTTGGTCGTATCTAACCTGGTGAACATTGTTTCAGCGGACTACTTCGGCCTCGGTTTCAATGCCTACGCTTCGGTGATGGTGCCGGTGAACCTGGTGGCGGTAGCGGCCACGCTGGTGGTGCTTTGGTTGTATTTTCGCCGCGACATACCGGCCCGATACACTGCCGAAGACCTCAAGCTACCAGCCCTGGCCATCCGCGATCGCGCTACCTTTCGCGTCGGCTGGGTAGTACTTGTAGGCCTGCTGGCCGGGTTGTTCGTGCTGGAGCCGCTCGGCATTCCGGTCAGCGCCGTGTCCGCTGCCGGGGCGCTGGTGCTGTTCGCGGTAGCCGCGCGCGGCCACGTCATCATGACCCGCCGCGTGCTGCGCGAGGCGCCGTGGCACATCGTGGTGTTCTCGCTGGGCATGTACCTGGTGGTCTACGGGTTGCGCAATGCCGGCCTGACCGACTCGCTGACCCACGTGCTCAATGGCCTGGCCGGGCATGGCCTGTGGGCGGCGTCACTGGGAACCGGGCTGATTGCCGCGCTGCTGTCCTCGGTGATGAACAACCTGCCCAGCGTGCTGATCGGCGCACTGTCGATCCACGCCAGCGAGGCGCACGGCGTGGTCCGCGAGGCGATGATCTACGCCAACGTGATCGGCTGCGACCTGGGGCCGAAGATTACCCCGATCGGCAGCCTGGCGACCTTGCTCTGGCTGCATGTGCTGGCGCGCAAGGGGGTGACGATTGGCTGGGGGTACTACTTCAAGGTCGGCGTGTTGCTGACGGTGCCGGTGCTGCTGGTGACCTTGGCGGCGCTGGCAGTGCGGTTGAGCATTTGATATCGCCGGGGGGGGGGGTGGAGCCCCCCGCGCGAAAGGACCAAAACAACCACATTGCAACCCCGCGATAAAAAAACCCCCAACTT